>JAABRL010000003.1:43607-198739 GCA_011390935.1 Gemmatimonas sp. | reverse complement strand
GGGATTTTCACGCGGATCACTTCTACTTCGCCCCGGAAAGTCGCACGCTGCTCATGGAGACGCAGGAGGAGGGGCGCACGGCGATCTGGCGTCTCGCGATCAGTGATGACGGCATGCACGACGGCAACCCCGAGCGGCTGCTGCGCACGAACAACTCCACGCAGTCGTCGCTCGCGTTTCAGCAGGGCGCTGACGGGGCCATCACCCTCGTGTGGGTGCGCGATGCGATGCACCGCCCCGGCGATCTGTGGATGGGTCGGTACAGCAGCGCGGGCGTGCGCAATCCGCGACAGCTCACGCGCGAAAACGAGAGTCTGCTGGCGCAGCTCGACCTGCGACCAGCGCAGGATGTGGAGTACACCGGGGCCGGCGACGCCAAGGTGCACGGCTTCCTCGTGCGTCCGCCGCAGTTCGACAGCACGCGCAGCTGGCCGATGCTCGTACTCGTGCACGGCGGGCCGCAGGGCGCATGGCTGGACCAGTGGAATACGCGCTGGAATGCGCAGCTCTTCGCGTCGATGGGCATGGTGGTGCTCGCGCTCAATCCGCGCGGTTCCACCGGCTACGGTCAGCGGTTCATTGACGAAGTGTCGCGCGATTGGGGCGGCAAGGTCTACGAGGACATCATGCGCGGCGTGGACACGGTACTCGCGCGACATCCGTGGATTGATTCGTCGCGTGTCGGTGCAGCCGGTGGCTCGTTTGGCGGCTACATGGTGAACTGGATGAATGCGAACACGTCGCGCTTTGCCGCGTATGCGTCGCACGCCGGCATTTTCAACCTGGAGCACATGGCCGGTGCCACGGACGAACTGTGGTTCACCGAATGGGAGTTCGGCGGGCCCTGGTGGAATCGGGTGGCACAGCAGCAGAACTATCGGCGCTGGTCACCACATCTGCTCGCCGGTCGCATGCGAACGCCAACACTCGTGCTGCACGGCGAACAGGATTTCCGTGTGCCGTACACCGAGGGCACGGCACTGTTTACGGCGCTGCAACGGCAGCGGGTGGAGAGCCGGTTGGTGCTGTTTCCGGATGAGGGGCACTGGGTGATGCGGCCCGCGAATCAGCGGGTGTGGTGGGGGGAGATGGGGGACTGGTTTCGAGCGAGGCTGGTCGAGCGGTAGGGTTCGGCGCTCGTTGGGCGGGGCGACGGGGCCCGCAACCAAATCGTGAGGGGTGAGATGAGCGGTCGGCCGGATCGCGACCGATGCCGGCCTCCGTTGGGATCTGTTCGCGCGAGACCCTCACCCCTCAGGAGTTCGTTGCTGATTCCTTCGCCCCGCCCATCGAGCCGGGACGTTCGGAGCTCGTTGGGCTGGGCGAAGGGGACGGCAACCAAATCGTGAGGGGCGAGATGAGCGGTCGGCCGGATCGCGAGTGAGGCACGCCCCGGTTGGGATTTGCTCGACGATATTCTCACCCCTCATGAGTTCGTTGCTGATCCCTTCGCCCAGCCCAGCGAGCACCGAATCACCCGCCGAGCACCCTTTTCACGCGCTCCACTCCCCACGCCAGCTCCTCCCTCGTCACCACCAGCGGCGGCGCAAACCGAATCACCGTGTCGTGGGTCTCCTTGCACAGCACGCCTTCACGCTCGAGTGCCTCGCAGTACGGGCGGGCCTTTTCGTTCAGTTCGATCGCGAGCATGAGTCCGCGTCCGCGCACGTTGACAATCGATGGGTGCTGGAGCGTACGCAGCTCGCCCAGCAGCCATGCCCCCAGCTCCTGCGCGCGCTCGGCGAGGCGCTCGTCGATCATCACCTGCATGGCTTCGCGCGCCACGGCGCAGCCGAGCGGATTGCCGCCGAAGGTGCTGCCATGTGAGCCGGGGGTGAACAGGCCGAGCACCTCGCGCGAGCCCACCACGGCCGACACCGGATACATGCCGCCGGAGAGCGCCTTGCCGAGTACGTACAGATCGGGGGTGACGTCTTCGTGATCGCAGGCGAAGCGCTTGCCGGTGCGACCAAGTCCGGTCTGGATTTCGTCGGCGATCAGCAAAACGTTGCGGGCGCGACATTCGTCGGAGAGGGCGCGCAGGAAGCCATCGGGCGGAATGATGACGCCGGCCTCGCACTGAATCGGCTCGAACAGGACGGCGCAGGTGTGATCGGTAATCGCGGCACGCACAGCCTCGATGTCGCCGAACGGCACCTCCGTGAAGCCAGGGGTGAACGGCCCGAAGTCGGCGCGATATGACGCTTCCGACGAGAAGCCCACGATGGTGGTGGTGCGACCGTGGAAGTTGTTGGCGAAGACGATGATGTTCGCCTGGCCGGCCGGAATGCCCTTGCGACGATATCCCCACCGCCGCGCCGCCTTGATGGCCGTCTCCACGGCCTCGGCGCCGGTGTTCATGGGCAGCACCATGTCCATGCCGCACAGATCGGCGAGCGTCTCGCAGAATGCCGGCAGCTCGGTGTTGCGGAAGGCCCGCGAGGTGAGCGTGACGCGCGAGGCCTGCTGCACGAGCGCATTGACGAGACGCGGATGACAGTGCCCCTGATTCACCGCCGAATACGCGGCGAGACAGTCGAGGTAGCGCTTGCCTTCGACGTCGGTGACCCAGACCCCCTGGGCATGGTCGATGACGAGGTCGAGCGGGTGGTAGTTGTGTGCGCCGACGGCCTCCTCACGCGCGATGTACGCGGCGGTGGTCGCGCCGATCGTGGGCGTGGCAGTGGCTGGCGTCATGGCGGATGGGCTTGGGTCAGGGCGTGTAGCGTCGTACTCCTGAAGCTCGCATCGGTTCGTGCTCAGCAACAAGCGGGCTGAGTGTGGCACTTTGCCGATATTTCCACGCAGTTTGTAGAGTACATGCGATCAATATGCTTTCTTTGGTGTCCCGGCTCGTTGGGCTGGGCGAAGGGGACCGCAACCAAATCGTGAGGGGTGAGATGAGCGGTCGGCCAGATCGCGACCGATGCGGGCCCCGGTTGGGATCGCTTCGGGCGAGACCCTCACCCCTCATGAGTTTGTTGCGGACCCCTTCGCCCAGCCCAGCGAGCCCCGACCGCCTCCAGCCCGACCGCCTCCAGCCCATCGAGCCGCCCCCCTCGGGCTGAACCTCCGCCAGTCGGGTAGAACAACAGGCACATCCCACAACCAACGGTTCATGGACGCCACCGATCGCCAGCTGCTCGCCCTGCTCCGCACGAATGCCCGCACGCCGGTCGCGAAGCTGGCCTCCGCGCTGGGTGTGTCACGCGGCACGGTGCAGCACCGTATCGACCGCCTCATCGCCGATCGGGTGTTGCTTGGCTTCACGGTGCGTACTGCCTCGGAAGCCGATCCGCACCGGGTGCGCGCGCTCATGATGATCTCCGTCGAGGGGGATCGGTCGGACGCGATTCTCGATGCGCTGCGAGGGTACTCCGAGGTGCGCGCGATGCACACCACGAATGGCCGATGGGATCTGGTGGTGGAGCTGGGCGCGGATTCCCTGGGTGCCTTCGACGAGGCGCTACGGCGAATCCGCACGATCAAGGGGATCGCCAACAGCGAGACGAGCCTGCTGTTGCGTAGCAGTCGGGTGGAGTAGGCAGGCGTGCAACATGCCGGTCCGAACTGATCGGTCCGAACCGTAGTAAAGACTCGGGATTGGTGTAACGTGCGTCACCAGAACAACTTGCGCGGAACTTCCACCCCCCGAGTCGTGTTCGATGCGTTGTGACCGGCATGGGCCGGCCCACCGTTTGAATCACTGATTTCTTCGATTGGAGAAGTATCCATGCGTAAGCTTACTTCGATTCTCTTCGGCGCGGCGCTGCTCGTTGCCACGCCGTCCATCTCGCAGGCGCAGGACAAGGATCTGGTCGAGACCGCGGTTGCCGCGGGTTCGTTCAAGACGCTTGCCACCGCGCTCACGGCCGCCGGCCTGATCGAGACGCTCAAGGGCCCGGGCCCGTTCACGGTGTTCGCCCCGACGGACGAGGCGTTCGCGAAGGTGCCGAAGGCGCAGCTCGACGCGCTGCTGGCGGACAAGGAAGCGCTGAAGGCCGTGCTGCTGTACCATGTGGTGCCGGGCAAGGTGATGGCGGCTGACGCGATCAAGCTCGATGGCAAGTCGGCCAAGATGGCGTCGGGCGCCGAGTCGAAGATCATGGTGATGGGTGGCACGGTGATGATCAACCAGGCGCACGTGACGCAGGCGGACATCGCGGCGTCGAACGGCGTGATCCACGTGATCGACGCGGTGATCCTGCCGCCGTCGGAGTAATCAGAACTCACGTCGCGAGTTTCGCGGCGTGCGAAAAGCGTCGTCGGACTTCGGTCCGGCGGCGCTTTTTGCTTTCGGTGTGGGCCGCGGGGTGGTGGTCCGGGTCCGGCGCGGACCACTGCCGGGGGCGCCGGGCTGCGCCGGCTTGCCCCCGGCAGACGCCGCGCCGAACCCGGACCACCACCCCGCGGCCATAGGACCTGAGCAGGGGCGCACGTCGACCGAAGGTTTGGTGGGTCGGGCCTGGGGCGGGGGCGGGGGCCGAGGCACGGGCATACATTGAACCCGAACCTCAACCCGATGTCGAATGCGTACTGCTACCCTTGTGCTGGCCTCCCTGCTCGCTGCTCCGCTCGCGGCGCAGCCGGCTGATCTCGTCGTCGTCAATGCGCGCGTCTACACCTCCGACGAGGCCCGCCCGCTGGCAGACGCCTTCGCCGTACGCGACGGGCGCGTCGCGTTCGTGGGATCCACGCGCGAGGCGCGTACGCTCGCGGGGGCGAACACCCGCGTGGTGGACCTCGGCGGGAAGACGGTCATTCCCGGTATGGTGGACGCGCATGCGCACTACTCCGGACTCGCGCAGACGCTCAGCACCGTGGATCTCATGGGGGTGCCGAGCTATGACGAACTCATCGAGCGGGTCAAGGCGCGCGCGGCCACGCTGCCCAAGGGGAGCTGGGTGCAGGGGCGCGGCTGGGACCAGAATCAGTGGGCCGACGGCGAGTTTCCCACGCATGAGCGGCTCACGGCGGCGGTGCCGGATCATCCGGTCTATCTCACCCGTGTGGACGGGCATGCGGCGCTGGTGAATCGCGCGGCGATGCAGGCGGCCAGTCTCACGCGTGCCTCGCGTGATCCGTCGGGCGGTCGCATTCTCAAGGCCGCCAACGGTGAACCCACGGGTGTGCTGATCGACCGCGCGCAGGGACTGGTGAGCCGAGTGATCGCGCCGCCCTCACGCGAGGAGACGCGTCAGGCGCTACTCGATGCGCAGTCGGCGATGCACCGGTGGGGGCTCACGGGCGTGCATGACGCCGGTGCGGGTCGCGAGATGATCGAGTTGTACGAGGACATTGCCAAGGCGGGCGAACTCGACCTGCGCCTGTACACCATGATTGCCGACGATTCGGCGGCCATTTCGCACTACCTCGCCATGGGACCGCGCTCGGCGTTGCACAACAACCGTGTGTGGGTGCGCGCCATCAAGCTCTATTCCGACGGCGCCCTTGGGTCGCGCGGTGCGGCGCTGCTGGAATCGTACAGCGATGATCCGGGAAACAATGGTCTGCTGATCAGCCCGCTCGAGCACATTCAGGATGTGGCCGAACGTGCGCTGCAGAAGGGCTTCCAGGTGAACAGCCACGCGATCGGTGATCGTGGCAATCGCGTGGTGCTCGACGCGTACGAGAAGGCGCTCGACAAGAATCCGCGTGCCGATCATCGTTTCCGCATTGAACACGCGCAGATCATTCACTATTCCGATATTCCGCGCTTCGCGCAGCTCGGTGTGATTCCGAGCATGCAGGCCAGTCACCAGACCAGCGACATGTACTGGGCCGGCAAGCGACTGGGCCCCGAACGACTGCTTGGCGCCTACGCATGGCGCTCGTTGCTGAATACGGGCGTGATCATTCCGAATGGCAGCGATTTCCCGGTAGAGTATGTGAATCCGCTGATTTCGTTCCACGCCGCGATCGCACGTCAGGATGCGAACGACTACCCGGTGGGCGGCTGGTACCCCGACCAGCGCATGACGCGCGAGGAAGCGCTCAAGAGCATGACGCTGTGGCCGGCGTACAGCGCGTTTCAGGAAGCGGAGTTGGGGTCGTTGAGTGTGGGTAAGCACGCGGACTTCGTGGTGCTGGATCAGGATATCATGCGGATCGCACCGGAGCTGGTGCTGAAGACCGAGGTCATGAGTACCTGGGTTGGCGGGAAGGTGGTGTACGAACGGAAGCTCCAACCCTGATTCGCCATGGCAGTTGAACCCTCGAGGCTCGAGGGTTCAACTGCGGGACTGTGCCACGTCAATCATTCGCATATGCGCGTCATCTCGCTCCTCCCCGCGGCCACCGAAATCGTCGCCTACCTTGGCGCCACGGAACACCTCGTGGGCATCACCCACGAGTGCGACTTTCCGCCGGTCGTGGGCAGTCGTGCACGCGTGACCAGTGCGTCGGTACCCGCCGCTGGCGCACACGGTGATGCCATGCCGGGCGACGTGGACGCCGCGGTGCGCGAGGCCAGCGCGTCCGGACTGTCGCTCTTCACGCTCGACGAGGAGCGCATCGCCGCACTGCATCCCGATCTGATCATCACGCAGGCGCTGTGCGATGTGTGTGCGGTGAGCGAAACCGATGTGCGGGCACTCGCGGCGCGGCTCTCTCCTGCTCCGCGCATTGTCACGCTCGGCGGCACCAGCATCGACGGCATCTTCGCCGACATTCGCGCCGTCGCCGAAGCGCTCGGGGTGCAGTCCGAGGCCGACGAACTCATTGCCGGCGATCTGGCGCGGCTGCGCACGGTACACGAGACGCTCAAGGCGGCCACGGCGCCAAGGCCGCGCGTGCTGGTGCTGGAGTGGACGGATCCCGTGTACCTGGCGGGGCACTGGGGTCCTGAGCAGGTGCACAAGGCGGGCGGCATCGATGTGCTCGGCACGGCCGGCGCGCACTCGGTCACGGTGCCGCTCGAGCAGTGCATTGCCGCCGATCCGGAGATCGTGATCATTGCCCCATGTGGGTACGACCTGCACTCGGCGCGTGGCGAGGCCAACCGGTTGATGGCCGATCCGGCCTGGTCGTGGCTGCTCGCGCGTCAGGTGTGGGCGGTGGATGCGAACGGTCTGGTGAGCCGTCCGGGGCCACGCGTGGTGGATGGGGTGGAGACGATGGCGCGCATCTTCAATCCCATGCTGTTCTCGCCGATTGATGCACTGCATGCAATCCGCGTGGCCTGACCGGCTGCCTTCAGACTGCTAGCTTTCCTCCATGCTCACAGAAACCTCAATCCAGTTCCTCGAGCGCCTGCTCGATACCCCCGGCCCATCGGGCTTCGAGGGTGCGCCGGCGCGCGTGTGGCGTGATGAAGCCGCCGCCTTCGCGTCCGTCTCGGCCGACGTGGTCGGCAACTCCATGGCCGTCGTGAATGACGCGGGCGGGCCCACGATCCTGCTCGCCGGCCATATCGACGAAATCGGAGTGATCGTCACCTACATCGACGACAACGGTTACGCGTACATCGAACCGATCGGCGGATGGGATTCGCAGGTGCTCGTGGCGCAGCGCATTCGCTTTCTCGGTCGCAACGGTGATGTGCAGGGCGTGATCGGCAAGAAGCCGATTCACCTCATGAAGCCTGACGAGCGCGAGAAGGTCTCCAAGATGACCGACCTGTGGGTGGACATCGGCGCCACATCGCGCAAGGAAGCCGAAGAGCGTCTGCATGTGGGTGATGCCGGCGTGATCGATCAGCGTGTGTTGCGCCTGCCGAACCACCGCATCGTGTCACGCGCGATCGACAACCGCATCGGCGCGTTCGTGGTGCTCGAAGCGGCGCGACGATACGCGGCCAAGCCTGGGGCTGCGCGCGTGGTCGCCGTGGCTACGGCGCAGGAGGAGATCGGCTACAGCGGCGGTGGGGCGCGAGTGGCGGCGCACTCCACAGGTGCGACGATGGCGATCGCGGTGGACGTGACGTTCGCCACCGATCACCCCGGCGCCAAGAAGGAAGAGGTGGGCGACCACAAGATCGGCGGCGGTCCGGTGATCTCGCGCGGGTCGGTGATTCATCCGCTCGTAGTGCAGATGCTGCGCGACAGCGCCGATGCGCTGGAGATACCGTACACGCTGCACGCCGCGGGACGCTTCACGAGCACCGATGCCGATGCCATGCAGTTGGCGCGTGATGGTGTGGCGACGGGACTCGTGTCGGTGCCCAATCGCTACATGCACTCACCGAATGAAATGGTGAGCCTCGAAGACCTGGATCGGGCGGCGGATCTGATCGCGGAAGCGTGCCGTCGGGTGACTGCGAAGACTGACTTCACGCAGCGGTAGGAGGTGTGGGGTGTGCGGCTGTTGAACCCTCGACCCTCGCGGCTCGAGGGTTCAACAGCTACTCAAGTGTCCCCCGGCTCGGACACACCTCGGCCACCACACACTCCCCGCACCTCGGCTTGCGCGCATCGCACACACGCCGCCCGTGCCAGATGAGCAGGTGGCTCAGCAGCGCCCACTTCTCCCGCGGGAACAGCGGCATGAGCGCCTGCTCGATCGCCACTGGATCGGCCTCGCGCGTAAGCCCCAACCGCCGGCTCAGTCGCTGCACGTGCGTGTCCACCACGACGCCCTCGTTGATGTCGAACGCGTTGCCGAGGATCACGTTGGCGGTTTTGCGCCCCACACCGGCGAGCTGCACCAGTTCGGGGATCGTGCGTGGCACGTCACCGTTGTGGCGGTCGAGCAGCGCACCCGCCATGGCAATGAGATTCTTCGCCTTGCTGCGAAAGAAACCGGTCGTGCGCACGATCTCTTCCACGTCTTCCTGACGCGCTGTCGCGAGCAGCTGCGCATTCGGGTAGCGGGCGAACAGCGCCGGCGTCACCATGTTCACGCGCACATCGGTGCACTGCGCGGACAGAATCGTCGCGCACAGCAGCTCGAACGCATTGGTGTGATCGAGTTCGCAGTGCGCGTCGGGGTATTCGCGTTGGAATGCCTCGAGCACCACCGCGGCGATGCGCTTCTTCTCCGAGACGGTGCGTGGTGCGCGAGACACCGGTGGCGCCTTCTGCGACGGCTTCTGCCCTTTGGTGATCACCGTGCGGCGCTTGCTCGGTGCCTTCTCCGGCTTGGGTGCGTCCGGGGCGGCCGTCTTGGGCCGACGCGGCGACAGCGGCTTCCGCGGGGACCCGCTGCCACCACGCGTCATCAACCGACTGCGCGCACCGGCGGCACCGCGCCATGTGCCGAAACAGCATCGAACTCGGCCAACACCTCGACCGGCCGCCGGCCTTCGCGTCGCGCACGAGCAAAGGCCAGCACCGCATCGGCGGATCGCGTATTCAGCACGTTGGACGCCGACAGCCAGCCCTTGCGGGCGGTGCCGATGCCGAGCGTGATGTGATCGAGTCCTTGCGGTGAGTGTGCGTCAGGACCGATGGAGACCATCGTCCCGTGATGACGCGCGATGCGACACAGTCGCCAATCGATATCGAGGCGATGCGGATCGGCGTTGAGCTCGACCGCCACGCCCACTTCGCCAGCGCGTGCGATCACCTCTCCCATGTCGATCGCGAACGGCTCACGCGTGAGCAGCAAACGGCCGGTGGGGTGTCCGAGCACGGTGAGATGCGGATCGTCGAGCGCCTTGAGCACACGATCCGTCATCTGCCGTTCGTTCATGCCGTAGCGCGTATGCACCGACGCGATGACGAAATCGAAGCTGTCGAGCACGGCCTTGTCGTAGTCCACACGTCCGCACGGCAGAATGTCCGCCTCGATGCCCTTGAGCACGCGGAAGTCCACACCCTGTTCGGCGAACGACGCATTGAGCGCATCAATCTCGTCGTGCTGCCGCAGGATCGCATCGCGCGAGAGTCCGCCCGCATACGTGTTGGACTGCGAGTGGTCGGACACGCCGAGATAGCGCCAGCCGCGCGCGAGTGCCGCAGCCGCCATTTCGGCGACGGTGGACCCGCCGTCGGAGTACTGCGAGTGACAGTGCAGCGCGCCGCGCAGATCGGGCTCGGTGATGAGCGTGGGCAGCGTGCCGCTCGCCGCCGCGGTCAGTTCGTCCGTGCCTTCACGCAACTCCGGCACGATCGGCGCGAGTCCGAGCTCCCGATACAGGTCGGCTTCGGTGGACACGGGGCACAGTGCGCCCTGCGGATCACGCAGTTCGTCACCCGTGAGCGTGAAACCGCGCGACGATGCGTACTCTGTCACCTGGCGCACGTGCGCATCACTGCCGGTGGCGCGCCAGAGTGCCAGCGCGAACTGCTCGGGGCGCACACACGCAAGGTCGAGTCGTGTCCCGTTGGCGAAGCGCAGCGTGACCGTGCGTCCTCCACCACCGATCACTTCACGCACGCCTTCGCTGTGTGAGAGCGCCGCGGCGACCACCGATGGCGACCCGCGCACCGACGCCACGAGATCGACGTCGCGCACCACGTCGCACCGGCGACGCACGGAGCCCGCCACCGCGACGTCGAGCACATCGGCATGAGCCGCGATCAGTGCACGCAGCCGTTCGGCTTCGGCAGCACCATGCTCATGCAGCACGAACGCGCCGGCATCACGCAGCGAGGCGATGCCGAGGCCGATGCGTTCGGCGGTCTTGTCGCCAAACCGAGGCAGCGCCGCCAGTCGCCCATCGACGACTGCGGCTTCGAGCTCCTGCAGCGTCTCGATGTGCAGGCCGTCGTGAATGAGCCGAATGCGCGCGGGGCCGAGTCCCGGGACGCGCAACATTTCGAGCAGCCCCTCGGGGGTCTCTTCCTGCAGCGTTTCGAGCAGCAGCGCGCTGTTGGTCTGCACGAGATCGCGCACCACATCGAGGGCTTCGGGCGATACCCCCTCGAGTACGTCACCCGAGCCGGATGCCACCGCGGCGCGCAGCTCCGTTTCGGGAAGCGTCGCGACGGTGCGCGCCGCGGCCTGAAACCCGCGCACACGAAGCGGGGGTTGACCGTGCAACTCCAGCAGCGTGGCGATCTGCGTGAGCACGTGGGCTGCGGCGCGTGGATCCATCTTTCAAAGATAATGCCCGGGCGCGCTACGTCCCAGCGTGGCCGAGCGCCACGGATCAGGACTCCACGCCCGCCAGTCGCTTGGCCTGCTTCACGAGCTCGAGCATCTGGCGCTCGGTGAGTTCCAGCTCCTGCGCGGCCGCCTCAGGATCGAGCAGTCCGCTGCGCATGGACACCCCCACCTGATTGAGGTAGCGCATCTTGTCGAGGACTTCAGTGGTGAGCTGACGGAGCCCGTGGTAGCGCCGTTTCTCGGCGTTCGCGCGTCGAAAGCGCTGCAGCAGTTCCTCAGGGCGCAGTCCATGGGTGAGGGCGATCACATCGGCCTCGGTGCGTCCGGGGAGCACGCCGCGATCGGGGATGCCCTGCACGTCGGGGCCGTCGGCATCGGCGAACCAGAGCCGACCCACGAACTCCACCCCGTCGTGCGAGATGTAGAGCGTCACTCGAAAGCGGCGCCCATCTGCGTCGAGGGTGGCAATCGAGGAGTGCGTGACCGTGCCGAACTGATACATGAGTCGGGAGCGTGAGACCGACGTGCGCGGGACGCCTTCGCCCCGTTCAGCCGCCGGATGTCTCGTCGAGAAACGCCTCGATTGCGCCAAACAGCGCCTTCGGCTGCTCAACGTACGGGACGTGGCCGCAATCGTCGAGCGGCAGGAACTCTGCCCCCAGCGCCTCGGCCGCCGTACGCGCCGAGTCCAGCGGGATGGGATCCTGTCTGCCATGCACGACGAGCGCCGGCACGTGCACGGCACGCAAAGACTGGCACAGATCGTAACGCCCAAGGCTCTCCCACACCGACTGCTGCACCTTGCCCGTGACACGGAACGGCGTGAGCGACGTCGCGCGGGCGGGATCGGCGAAGTAGCCGGCCACGCTCAGCTCGAACGCCCGCTGACGATAGGCGTCCGGATCGCGCTCCCGCATGCCGGAGTCGGCGAGCGCGCGCCGAGCGCCGGCGATCGCGTCGCTGCGTTGACGTTCGGCGAGTTCGGCTTCGAACACGTCGCGCCAGGCGCGCGTGATTGGCGCCGGGGACACGAGCACGAGCCGCGATGGCGCGGGAAGCGTGGCATCGCGCGTGGCCTCGATCGCGTAGAGCATCGCCAGCAGTGCGCCCCAGGAGTAGCCGACAATGGTGGGCGCAGTGAGCCCCTGCTCACGCAGCACGGTCGCCAGGTCCTCCACGTGCGTGTGCCAGGTGATCGGCGTCGGGTCATCGGTACGCGATTGCCCGCCGCCTCGCTGGTCGTACGTGATGAGCCGGTGACGCTCGGCGAGGGCGAGGAACTGCGGATAGAGGTAGTCGTGGTGTGCGCCCGGCCCACCGTGCAGCAGGAGGAGCGGGTCGGCGGTGACGGGGCCGTCGGCGCGGAGGAAAAGGTGGGGCATGATCCAAGCTAGCTGCCAACGGTTTTGTGCGAACCCTCGCGCCTTGAGGCTGCCGCTCGATGGGCGGGGCGAAGGGGTCGGCAACGAACTCGTGAGGGGTGAGGGACTCGGGCGAGGAGATCCCGACCGGGGCCTGCGTCGGTCGCAATCTCGCGGCCTGCACCCCTCATCCCTCACGATTTGCCTGCTGACCCCTTCGCCCAGCCCAGCGAGGGAATCCTCGAGGCGCGAGGGTCTCCCTCGCCCCGGATCATCGGGTGTATCCCGACGCCACCCGCGCCGTCCCCACGTGCACACCGACGGTATCCGCGACATCGCGGCCGTACCCGCCGGCCATGGTGATCGCCACGGGAATCCCCACCTCGCGGCACATCTCGAGCACCATCGCATCCCTCCGCCGCAGCCCGTCGTGCGTCAGGCGCAGCCGGCCGAGCGTGTCCCCTTCGTGCGGGTCTGCGCCGGCGAGGTAGAACACCAGATCGGCGCGCGCCTCACGCAAGACGCGCGGCAGCGCCTCGGCGAGCAGCGCGAGATAGGTCGCGTCATCCGTGCCGTCCTCAAGCTCCACATCGAGCGTGCCGGCCACTTTGGTGAACGGATAGTTGCGCCGCCCGTGCATGCTGAACGTGAAGGTCGCCGCATCGCCGGCGAACAGCGCGTGCGTTCCGTTTCCCTGATGCACATCGAGGTCCACCACGGCCACTCGGCGCACATCACGCGTCGCCCGCAGATCGGCCGCGGCCACGACCACATCGTTGAACACGCAGAACCCCTCGCCGTGATCGGCGAAGGCGTGATGCGTGCCGCCCGCGAGGTTCATCGCCACGCCGTGCGCCAGCGCGTGGCGCGCCGCTTCCACCGTGCCGCCGACGGCGCGTAGCGAACGCTCCACCAGCGCGGCCGACCACGGAAAGCCGAGCCGACGCACGGCAGCCGGCGCGAGCGTGCCGGCGTGCAACGCCTCCACATACTCGGCGCCGTGCACACGTCGCAGCTGCTCGATCGTGGCACGTGCCGGGTCGTGCACCGTCTCGGCGCGCACGATCCCCTCGGCCAGCAGTGCGTCGCGCACCAGCGCGTACTTGGCGATGGGAAAGCGGTGTCCGTCGGGGAGCGGGATCACGTAGTGCGCCGAACTCCACACATGCAACGTCACCGTGACCTCGTGATCACCGTCACGTCTGGTGCGATCGCCGATCGCCTGTAGTTTGCCACGCATGATGTCATCGAGCCTCCGGAGCCGTTGTGCTCGCCAAGAATAGCGTCGCGCCGCCGATGACGGCGGACCATTTCGACGAAGCGCTCATTCTGGCGCGGGCGCTCGGTCGCCTCGTGACGGTCTTGCGCGAGACGGTCGAGCCCGACTCGCCGGCGGCGCAGCGTGAGAAGGTGCGGCGCGCGCTGCGGTTCGCCGTGGCCGCCGCGCGGCGCTCCCCGTTGGAGCTGCGACTGGCGGATGGCCTGCTGCATGTGGGCGATCGGGCGCTCGCGCCGGACTCTCCGCTGCGCGATGAGCTGCTGGACACGCTGGTGGACGGGCTGAGTGCGCACGGGTCGCTCGTGCTCGACGTGCGCCGCGCCGCCTCGCCGGGTGAGTTGCTCGCACTCGCCCAGCTGCTCGCGGCCGATGCGCCGACGCAGGCTGATCGTTCGGCGTGGCGCTCCTGGTCGGTACGCATCACCCCCGAGTCGGTCCCGACGGTCGCTGACACCCCTGCCCTGCCGGAAGCGGTGCAAGACGCCCTGCTGCGGCTGCGCGGTGCCCGAACGGGCGCCTTGGTAGACGGGGTGCTCGCGGACATGCTGCAGCTGCTCGCCACGCCGCCGTGGCGGGACGATCTGATGGTCGTGGAAGGCATCGCGCTCGGACTCGTGCTGGAGGCCCGTCGCCGAGGAAGCCGGGCGGGCCGCCTCGCGCTGGAATCGGGGGTGCGGCAGCTCCTTACCCCGCCGATCGTGCAGTCGTTGGTGCGGCAGCTGCCCAAGTCTCAGCGGCGCGACGATCTGATGCCGGTGTTGGCCCGGGCGGGCGATCTGTCGGTGCACGCGCTGGTGCAGCTGCTGCAGGACGCGGAGTCGCTGACCGAGCGTCGGGCCTGTTTCGACGCCATCGTCGCGCTCGACGCCGGCGAGGAGGCGCTGCGGGAGGCGCTCGCGGACCCGCGCTGGTACGTGGTGCGCAACGCCGCCGCGCTGCTCGGTGAAATGGGGGTGGTGGAGGCGGACGTGCACCTGATCCCCCTGCTCTCGCACGATGACGAGCGGCTGCGCATTGCCGGTGCCCGGGCGCTGACACGATTGGCGACGCCGACGGCGATGACCGCCCTCCAGGGATGCCTGAGTGACCCGGCGGCGGAGCTTCGGCGGTTGGCCGCCAGCGCCCATGGGGCGCGCAGTCAGGGCAAGCCGTCCACGATCGCGCTGCTGGCGGCACTGGATACCGAGCCCGACGAGGATGTCGTCCTGGAGATCCTGTCGGTGCTGGGCACGCTGGGCAGCCCCGAGTGTGTGCAGCGGCTGGTGCGCATCATGCGGGATGAATCGGCGCCGGATTGGCTGCGGGAGGCGGCCTACCAGGGGCTGCTGGCCGCTCGAGGCGACGCGGTGCAGAAGCTGTTGGAAAGCTGACCGTTGGGGGGGCGGATGCCCCCTCCGCGTGCACGCGGTATAATTCGGGATTCACCTTTACCCCGAGTACTGTGCCCAAGCTTGCTACCATCGAAACCAATCGCGGGACCTTCGTTGCCGAACTGTTTGCGGCCGAGGCCCCCAAGACCGTCGCGAACTTCGAAAAGCTCGCCAACGACAAGTTCTACGACGGCGTGAAGTTCCACCGCGTGATCCCCGAGTTCGTGATTCAGGGCGGAGATCCGCTCTCGCGCGACCTTCCCGAGGGCGACCGTCGCGTCGGCACGGGTGGTCCCGGCTACAAGATCCCGTGCGAGACCGCGGGCAACCCGCACAAGCACAACGTGGGCGCGCTGTCGATGGCGCACGCGGGCCGCGACACGGGTGGCAGCCAGTTCTTCGTGGTGCTGAGCGAGGGCAATACGCGCCACCTGAACGGGGTGCACACGGTCTTCGGGCAGGTGAAGGACGGACTGGACGTGATCACGCAGATCGCGCCGAACGACGTGATGGTCTCGGTGCGCGTCACCGACGCCGATTGATCCTCAACCGGACTCGATCATGAGCTCCAATGCGCACTCGCACGGCTCCGACAAGGGAGCCGCGTTTGCCGGTCTGATCGGCGGCGCGATTTTCATCGCGATCGTGGTGATGGCCCTGGTGGTGTGGACGAACAAGCGGTTTGACGCCCATGAGGGTGAGGCACACGGCGTGCTTGCGGTGCCGGCGGCGGTGGTGGCCTGAGGGTTTGGGGCTCGCTGAGCTGGGCGAAGGGATCCGCAGGGAAATCGTGAGGGGTGAGAGGTGCTGGCAGCGAGATTCCAACCGGGGCAGGCTCCGGTCGGGATCTGGTCGTCCGCGACCCTCACCCCTCATGAGTTGGTTGCTGATTCCTTCGCCCAGCCCATCGAGCCCCGCCCCCCCGCGTTAACATTTCCCCCCCACCACCGTCTCCCCTTCAGACCATGCCAGCACTCTCCCGCATCGACGCACTCAGCCTGATGGAGTCCTGGACCGCGAGCGAATCGTTGCGCAAGCACATGCTCTCGGTGGAGGCGGCCATGCGCGCGTACGCCGCGCTGTTCGGCGAGGACGTGGAGACGTGGGGGATGACCGGGCTGCTGCATGATTTCGACTACGAGCGGTATCCGAACGACGCCCAGGCGGCTGACGCGGAGCATCCGGCAGAGGGCGTGCGGCACCTTCGCTCGATGGGGGTGTCCGACGACGTATGCGACGCGATTCTCGGGCATGCGCATTACACGGGGGTTCCGCGCACAACTCGGCTGGCTCAGGCGTTGTTTGCATGTGATGAATTGTGCGGCCTGTTGACCGCGTGCGCGCTGGTGAAGCCGAGCAAGGCGATTGCCGACGTGGAAGTGCCGGGGGTGCGCAAGAAGTTGAAGGACAAGGCCTTCGCCCGTGGAGTGAATCGTGACGATATCGTGGACGGCGCCGCAGCCTTGGGCGTTCCGCTCGACGAGCACATTGCCTTCGTGCTGGGCGCCATGCGCACGGCGGCGCCAGTATTGGGGCTTGACGGACGGCTGTCCGTCGGTTCCGGCTCAACGCCGCTTGCGGGGGGCGCGTAAGGGCAATGACACGACCTCATCGTATGACGACTGCCACGCTCCCGTTTCCTCTCCCGACAACGTCGTCGGTTCGCCGCCCCGCCGTCGGGGTGTCGGAGCCGCGCGGTGGTGAGCCGGTGACGGACGGTCCGAAGTCGCGGCCCGATGCGGCAGACGATGCTCGGCTCTCCACCAGCAGTTCGGTGTCGAGCGAGGTGCTGGCGGAACGCGCGCTGGTGCTGGCGGCGCAGGAGGGGAGTGATACGGCGTTCGCCGGGTTGGTGCAGCGGCATCAGCGGCGCGCGTATGCCGTGGCGCGGTCGATCGTGCTCACGCACGACGACGCGGAGGACGCGGTGCAGGAAGGGTTTCTGCATGCGTGGCGGGCGTTGGCGCGGTTTCGTCCGGAACAGGCGTTCGGGGCGTGGCTGCATCGGATCGTGGCCAATGCGGCGCTCGACATTGCGCGACGCAAGAAGGTGCGCGATGCCGACGAGTTGCAGGAATCGGTCTCGTCACCGTTTCGCGATCCGGCGATCAGTGCCGAACTGCGCAGCCGATTGTCGATGGCGTTGGTGGAGTTGCCGGAACGACAGCGCGCCGTGCTCGTGTTGCACGACGTTGAAGGGTACAAACACTCAGAAATCGGTCGTACGCTGGGGATTCCCGAGGGAACCGCACGTAGCGATCTGCATCACGCGCGGGCGGCACTGCGTCGCCTGCTGAGCAACCTGCGGAGAGACACATGAGCATGCACGCGGGTCGGGATATGCCTGACCGAAGCCCCATCACGGATCCGGAGCTGGCGACGGCGCTGCGCGCGGTCTACACGGCGCCCACCGACGACGGCTACTGGTCCGGCATGGAGGATCGCATCATGGCGCGACTCCGTCAGGCCGAGACACCGATGGAGTGGTGGAACGTGTTGGCCGAATGGCGGGTGGCGCGCGTGGCCGGATTGGTGGCCGCCGGGCTCATGCTCACGCTGGCGGGCTTTTCGCTGTGGCAGGAGCGCCAGGCCGAGCAGGACCTGCGCGAGCTTGCGGCCGGCGCGGCGTACTGGACGATCTTCGACATGGAATCCGACGACGTGAACATCGCGTTCACGGTGCCGAGCGGGCGATCGGGAAACAAGCCCACCGCCGATCGTCATCTGTTCAACGTCGAGCCCTGAGGCGAGGCGTCCCGTGTCCTCTTCCCGCACGAAGTCCGTGGCGCTCGCGTTCCTGCTGGGTGCCTTCCTCACGGGAGGCGCGAGCGGGTTCGCCGCCGGCCGATCGACCTCGGCCACAAGCAAGAAGGACGGTACTGTCTCGCGCGAGTACACCTACAGCAGCATGGTGCAGGAGCTTGCGCGTGAGCTGACGCTCTCCGATGAGCAGACAGCGGCGGTGGATTCCATCCTCACGTGGCGCAAGTCGCGCTACGACGAAATCATGCTGCCCATTCGGCCCGCGCTGAATACCGCGCGAGACAGCGCGCGCACGCTCATCGAGCTTCGACTCGACGCAGCGCAGCGCGAGGCCTTCATCCAACTGCGTAATCGCATGTCGGCCCAGTCCGACAGTGCCCGAGCCGCGTCCCAGGAGCGCTGACCGCGTGACAATTCGTACTGGCTTTTTTGCCGCGGCCTCGGTCGCGGCGGTGTTTGGCATCCCGGTAGTGTCCCCGCTGGCAGCGCAGGACGTCGATGAAGCGCGTCCGATTGCCCTCGACATCGCGGTGGACGCGGCGCGACGCAACCTGCCCAGCGCGGTGCAGGCGCGCGGTGCGCTCCGCACAGCGTCCGCACAGCGACTGAGCGCAATCGGCGCGTACATGCCGTCGCTCAACATGAACATGGGCACCGGCTACACCCAGGGCGCCATCTTCTTCCAGGGCAACCTGGTGCCGCTCACCGGCAACGCCTGGAACTACAGCAATGGCGTCAGCTCCAACCTCGAAATCTTCGACGCGGGTCGGCGTCTGTTCGAACTGCGCCGCGCCAACGCGCAGCTCGATGCCGCCGACGCCTCGTCCATCGCGACGCGCTACGACATCGCGCTCCAGGTGAAGCAGCAGTACTACGCCGTCCTCGCGGCACGCGAAGGCGCGTCTGCGGCACGGGCGCAGCTCGAGCAGGCGGAGGCGCAGTTGCAGGCCTCGGTCGCGCGCGTCGGCGCCGGTGCGGCGACCAAGTCCGATTCCTTGCGTTCCATCATTCAGGTGGGCAATGCCCAGCTGCAGCTGCTCACCGCCGAAAACGACCTGCGCGTCGCCAACGCCGCGCTCACGCGTCTCGTGGGTTCGGATGTCGCCGTGACCGCATTGCCGTCGGATACCTCGGACGTCCCCGATCAGGCGGCGCTTCCGTCGCTCGATGATCTGGAGCGCATGGCGGTTCGCGGGCCGGCCGTGGAAGTGGCGCAGGCCAACGTGAACGCCGCGCGCATGTCGCGCCGAGGCACACGCACGCAGTACCTGCCGACGCTCAGCATGTCGTTCAACTACGGCCTGAACAACGCCAGCCCGACGTTCGCCAGCAACAACGTGCTGCTCTTTGGTCAGGAGGCAGCGACTCGGCAGACGTACAACTTCAATCTGCAGTTTCCGCTCTTCAACGGATTCAACCGCGAATCGCAGCAGGTGACCGCGAACGTCGCGCTTGCCAATGCCGAAGCCAACGCGCGTGATGCGCAGCTTGCGGCGCGACAGACGCTGACGCAGCAGCTGCGGTCGCTCCAGACGGCCGCCGCCCGTGTCGAGGTGCAGCTCGCCTCGATCGAGGCCGCGGAAGAAGACCTGCGCGTACAACAGCAGCGGTACCAGCTCGGCGCCAGCACGGTGCTCGATCTGCTGACCTCACAGACACAGCTCAACGCCGCGCGCACCGCACTCATTCAGGCGCGTCTCGATGCGCGAGTTGCGAAAGCGCAGATCGAAGCCCTCATTGGACAGGACCTGCCGTGATCCGCTCATCGTCTTCGCATCATCGCGTATTCGTTGGCCGCGCGATGATGCGACCGTTCGTGCTCGCGGTCGGCATTGTGGTGATGCTCGGCGCCTGTGCGAAGAAGGAAGAAACCGCGGCCCCCATCGGGGAAGTCGCGGTGGAGCGTCGTGATATCGTCGTTGATGCGCAGGCCACCGGCACGGTGGAACCGATCGAAATCGTGGAAGTGAAGTCGCAGGCCTCCGGACTCGTGCTGCGCATGCCGGTGGAGACGGGCACGAACGTGAACCCCGGCGACCTGATCGTGCAGATCGACACACGCGATCTCACCAATCAGCTCGAGCAGGCGCAGGCCGACCTCCGGTCGAGCGAGGCATCACTGGAAGTCGCCAAGTCCAACCGTGATCGCTCCGACGAGCTGTTCAAGGGACGCATCATCACGGCGCAGGAAAACGAACAGGCCAACCTGCAGTACACGCAAGCACAGGCCAATGTGATTCGCGTGCGCACCAGCGTGAGCATCGCACAGCAGCGACTCGACGAAGCACGCGTTACGGCGCCCGTGGCCGGCACGATCATCTCCAAGCCCGTATCGCTCGGCCAGGTGATTCAGTCGGCGACGAGCGTGATGGGTGGTGGCACGACGATCGTCACGATGGCCGACCTGTCGCGCGTGCAGATGCGTGCGTTCATGAACGAAACCGACATCGGTCGCATCAATGCCGGCCAGGAAGCACGGGTCGTCGTCGATGCCTTCCCCAATCGCACGTTCAACGGTTCGGTGGAGAAGGTGGAACCGCAAGCCGTGATTCAGCAGTCGGTGACGATGTTTCCCGTGATCATCTCGCTCGCGAACGACGAACGGCTGCTGCTGCCCGGCATGAATGGTGAAGTGTCGGTGAATGTGGAGCGCAAGCTGAACGTGGTGGCGGTGCCGAACGATGCCGTGCGCAACATGCGCGATGCGGCAGCATCGGCGGAGATGCTGGGGCTCGATCCGGTCGCCGTGATGGCCGCGCTCAATGCGTCACGTCCGACCGGGGAGGCCACCGCCGCCGCGGCGGATACGTCCGCTGGCCGGAGCGTCCCGATGGGTGGACGTGGCGGCGACAGCGCCGCGCGCGTCGCGCAGGGTGGCGCACCGACGGCTGGCGGCGCAGCGCCGAGTGGGGCGGCCGCGCGCGGCGCAGGCAACGGACGTCCGAGTGGTGGTGGGTTGGCCGCGCGACGCAACCCTTCGCCAGCGCGGCAGGGGGTGGTATTCGTGGTCACCGATAGCGGCAAGTACGAGCCGCGCATGGTGCGCCTCGGCGTGGCCGACTACGATTTCTCGGAAGTGATCAGCGGTCTGCAGGAAGGTGAAATGGTGGCGTCGCTCGCCATGGCTGCACTGCAAGCCGCGCGCGAGCAGCGTAACGCCCGCTTCAGCGGCATGGGTGGGGTGCCGGGGCTCACGCGCACGACGCCGGCCGCTGGTGGCGGTGGCGGCGGCGGTGGCCGCGGAGGGATGTAGCCATGCTCTGGGGCGAAGTCTTCCGTGTGGCGCTGAGCGCGCTCCGCGCCAACAAGCTGCGCAGTCTGCTCACGATGCTTGGCATTGTCATCGGAGTGAGTGCGGTGATCGCGATGGACGGCATTGGCCGCGGCGCACAGCGTGCGATCAACGATCGCATCACTGCCTTGGGGACGACGCTCCTGACGGTGAACCCCGGCCAGGTCGCGGCACGTGGTGTCGCGTCGGAGACCGATCGTGCTCGACTGCGCATTCGCGATGCGGAGGCGTTGATCGCGCAGGCCACGATCTCAAAGGCGATCCAGCCGGAGATGAACCGTCAGTTCCAGCTGCAGTACTTGAGCAGGAACACCAGCACGCAGGTCGTGGGTACGACGGCCAACTATCTCGAAGTGCGCAAGTACGAGCTCTCGTTCGGCCGCATGTTCACCGATCGTGAAGACGAGGGCAAGCAGCGCGTCGCCGTGGTGGGCTCGAACGTGCTCGAGAAGTTGGGCATCGAAAATCCGGCGGCCATCATCGACCAGCCGGTGCGCATTCGCGGCATCCAGTTCACGGTGGTGGGCGTGCTTGCGTCGAAGGGTCAGACCACCCCGTGGCAGAATCCCGACGATCAGGTGCTGATCCCGCTGCAGACGGCGCGTTTCCGGCTCATGGGCACCGATCGCCTGCGCTCGATCTCTGTGTTGGCGCCGAGCGAAGACTCGATTCCGCAGACGATGGCCGAGATTCAGAAGATCCTGCGCCGAGAGCACAAGCTCATGCGCGATACGCCGGATGACTTCGAGATCCGCAATCAGGCCGACTTTCTGAACACGGCGGCGGAGACCAGCAAGGTGTTCGGCACGCTGCTGGCCGGTATCGCGGCCGTCTCGCTGCTGGTGGGCGGCATCGGCATCATGAACATCATGCTCGTCTCGGTGACGGAACGCACACGGGAAATCGGGGTAAGGAAAGCGCTCGGCGCGACCGGTCCCAACATCCTGCTGCAGTTTCTCATCGAGGCGGTCGTACTCTGCCTGCTGGGCGGCCTCATCGGGGTGGTGCTGGGTGGAGGTGGGGCACTCCTGCTGGGTAATGCGTTCAACTGGAATACCGAGCTGAGTACGCAGTCGGTGCTCATCGCGTTCCTCTTCTCGGCCACGATCGGGGTGCTGTTCGGGGTCTGGCCTGCGCGGCGTGCGGCCAAGCTCGACCCGATCACCGCGCTGCGATACGAGTAACGCGCTGGATCCCTCCTTGCGGAGGGCGTGCCCGCCCGGTAAGTGCAGTGCGTAGTACGCCGGATCGACGGAAACGTCGGTCCGGCGTTTCACTGTGGCAGCCCTCCGGAGGATCTGCGTGCGCCGTGTGATGACTCCCCGAATCACCTCCCTGTTCGTCCTGCTCAGCCTGCTGGGCAGCGCCCCCCCTGTGGCCGCGCAGACCACGCAGACCGGCATTCTGGAGGGGCGCGTGGCACTCGCCGATGGGCGTGTCATTGCCAACGCCAGCGTCACCGTTCGGCAGGCTGACGGCTCGTTCGAGCGCAGCACGCGCACCGATGAGTTCGGTGAGTTTCGCCTCAACTTCCTCACCCCGGGCAGCTACAGCGTTGCCGTGCGTCAGCTCGGATTCACCGACGTGCGACTTGAATCCGTGCTGGTGCGCGCCACGGATGTGCAGCGCATCACGGTGACACTTGCTCTGTCGCAGGCCGAGCTCGAACCCGTGACGGTGCGCGCCACGCCGGCGGCACCCACGAGCAGCAGCTCCCCCGAGTTCACCCGCTCGTTGCAGGCGCGCGAGCGGGAGCTGCTTCCTGCCCCACGCAATGCCAACGCGCTCATCGGCCTCCTGCCCGGAGTGAGGCCAGGTCAGGTCTACGGCGGCTCCACGGGACAGGCCAATCTGTATCAGCTCGATGGTGTCACGGTGAATCAGCCGGGTCGCGGCGGATCGTTTCTGCTGCCGAACGTGGACTGGATCGAGGACATTCGCGTGATCGGACCGGGCGCGGGCGCGGAGTACGGCAACTTTCAGGGTGGCCTGATCAACATCGTCACCAAGTCGGGCTCCAACACGCTGCAGGGGCAGCTGCGCACCTTCTTCGAGAATCGCTCGCTCAATGCGAGCAATGTGAACGCCTTCGAGCGTGGTGCAGAGCTCGACGGGCGCCTTGAAGTGAGTGGCGAGCTGCGTGGCCCGCTGATTCGCAACCGCCTGTACTTCTTCGTGTCCGGCCAGGAAGCGCGCGGCCGAGAGCGCCTCGTCGATCTCCCGAACGCCTCGGCGAATCAGCTCTCGTGGCTCCCCACGCTCACGGAACGACGCGAACAGACGTACTACGGCAAGCTCACGCTGCAGGCCAACGAGCGGGATGTGTTCAACGCCTCGGTGGGACTCGACCGCCTCACGCGCGAGCGGGTGGGGCTGTCGCCGTTCACGAGCGCAGAGGCGACCTATCGCGGCGAGTCGCCCAGTCTGTTCTATCAGGCGAACTGGCAGCGCACCGTGAACAACCGCAGCGCGTTCGAACTCAAGGTTTCCGGCTTCACCGGTCGCGATGACGAACTGCCGTACGGCCCCGCGGCCTTGCCCTCCGTACAACTCCTCGATGCACCCAACACGCCGCAGTTCGTGAACGCGACGTACAGCAATCGCAACTCCCCATCGAGCCTCGGCGTGAGCAGTGTGTGGAATCGGTTCGTCAACACGCTCGGGATTCAACACCACATCAAGGTGGGTGGGGAGTTCGTCCTCGGGGAGTGGCGCGAAGAACGCACGCGGAACGGCGGCCTGTCGTGGTATACCGAGGCCGGCGCCAACTTCGACCCACGCGACCCGTCCACGTGGCAGGAGATTCCAAGCCTTGGGGTCTACGCCACCGCCGACACGGGTGGGCGCATCGATCTCGACGCGGAGACGCGCAACGGGGCGTTGTTCCTGCAGGATGACATGCGCATCACCGACCGACTGTCGGTGAACGCAGGGCTGCGGTTGAATCGATGGTCAGGCAGCATCACCCCCGGCAACGGCGGCAGCAATCGTGCGCGCGAGCGATTCGAGGCGGTGAGTGCCGCTGGACTCGACCCACGACTGGGGACCACGCTCGACCTGTTCGGCACGGGCAGTCTGGTGGCGAAAGCGCATTGGGGGCGCTACCACCAGAATCTGTTCGCCCTCTTCTTCGATCGTGCACCCGGGTCGAACGTGTTTACCGACATCGGCTTCTGCGACTGGCGGGACACCGATCGCAGTGTGCTCCCCGAACTGGGCCGCCCCTACGGTGCGGGGTCGTTCAACACGCTCTTCAACTGCTTCCCCGGCGTGAACCTGCAGAGCGAAGTGCGCGAGATCCGAAACTATCGGCAGCCGTACGTCGATCAGATCACGCTGGGCGTGGAGAAGCGTCTCGGGAATCATCTGAAAGCCGAGGCGTTGTACATCAATCGACGCAACCGCGCGGTGTTGTCTGTCGTGGACCTGAACGATGACGACAACTGGTCGCCGGTGTCGAACGTGCGCATCGGCAACGCCCAAGGCACCGTGCGCGATCCGGATGGTCAGGACGTCGTGCTGCCGCAAGTCTTCGTGCGGAACGATGATCTCCGCGCACGGTTGGCCGCTGGCGATTTCGTCCCTGGCTACAATCCGCTCGACACGCTTGCGCTCACGTACGCCCCCAACCTCGTGCTCGAATCGGTGGACGATGCACGCCGCGATTTCCAGCAACTGCAGTTGTCGCTCGCCGGCACGTATCCGCGCGTCTCGTTCAACGCCGCGCTCTCGTACACGGCACTCACGGGCAACGTGTTTTCCGTGAATGGCTACGCACAGGCCAATGGCGAGGGGATCGGCCCGTATGTGGCGCCGAACACCCGCATCAACTTTGCCGGCAACCTCGAAAACTTTGCGCCATGGGATTTCAAGCTGCGCCTGTCCGGACAGCTGCCATGGGGGTTTGAAGGCGGGGCGTTTCTCACCTACAGCTCGGGCGATTTCTGGACGCCCACGCTCGATCTGTCGCGTCAGCTCACGTACTCCGTGGACGCCGCAGGCGGCGCCATTCCGCTCGATGCGCAGCTGTTCCGCAGTGCGAACGGACAGTCGGTATTCACTGAATCCCGCGGCAACCGGCAGCTCGCGTCGCAGCAGAATCTCGACATCCGGCTGCAGAAGGTGCTGTCGCTCCGACGCCATGATCTGATCGTGGGGCTGGAGGTATTCAACGTGTTCAATGCCAACGCCATCACGACAGTGAACGAGCAGTTGAACGCACAGAATGCCGCGGATCCCACGTCCCTCGCTGGCGCAGTGCGATTCCGCCAGCAGCCCACCACACTCCGCCTGAACCTGCAGTATCGCCTGTGAGAGTTCGTGCCCGTGGTGAGACGCGGCGTTCACGGCGCGTGCCCGACACACGCCCGCCCCCTTGGCACTGCGGCCGGCGCAACGGAGATTGTTGCTGTCGGCGGTGACGCCGGCGACTATCCGCTCGCATTCTTCCGGTGATGTCATGACGCTACCTCCGCTCGATCCACTGCTCGCGGAACAGATCGCCCTCGTGGCGCAGAATCCTGTTCCGGTGCTGGTGCTGGATGGTCATGAGCGAGTGCGCTACGCAAACCACGCGGCGCGTGAACTCTCGGCCGACGCCTCGATCGACCCCACCGGCAGCATCCTCTGGGAACGATTCCCCGACCTGATCGGCTCTGCGCTGCAACGGGAGTACGCCCGCGTGCTGCGTGAGCAGGTGTCCGTACGCTTCGACGAGTATCAGCACACGACCGATCGCTGGCTGCACGTGCTCGCGTATCCGGTACAGGACGGACTGATTGCCACCCTGCGAGACGTGACACACGAGCGACGCACTGCGGATGCGGTGCGCCGCAGCGAACAGACACTGCGACTCGCCCAACAATCGGCACGCATCGGCACCTTCTCCCGTGATCTGCGACTCGGCGTATCGGAGTGGTCCGACCAGCTGTTTCACATGCTCGGTCTCGAACCCGGTTCGATCGATCCCAACGTGGCGGACCGCAACTCCGCACGCGGCTTCATTCACCCTGACGATCGCGCCATGGTGCGCGCGATCTGGAAGCGCGCGATCATCTCGGGTCAGACGGAGACGGTGCGCCATCGCGTGATCCGTACGGATGGCGAAGAGCGCATCTTCGACGCCAACGTGTTCACCGTGCACGATCAGCACGACGAACCCGAACGGGTGGTCGGGACCGTGCGCGACGTGACCGACGAACTGCGTGCCGAGCGGGAGCGGGTGCAGCTCGAGTCACAGATGCAGCAGGCGCAGAAGCTCGAATCGCTTGGCATTCTGGCGGGCGGGATCGCGCACGATTTCAACAATCTGCTCGTAGGCATTCTCGGCAACGCCTCGCTCGCGCTGCTCGACCTGTCTGCCGATTCTCCGACACGGCATAGCGTGGCGGAGATTGAACAGGCAGCGCAGCGTGCCGCAGAACTGACGCGTCAGCTGCTCGCGTACGCGGGCAAGGGGCGCTTCGTGGTGGAGCCGGTGGACTGCTCGCAGGTCGTGCGCGAGATGACTGCGTTGCTGCGCACCGCGGTTTCTCGCAACGCGCAGGTGAATCTGTCGCTCGCGGAAGCGCTGCCGGCGGTCGAGGCGGATATCACGCAGCTGCGGCAGGTGGTGATGAACCTCATCACCAATGCGTCCGACGCACTCCCCGAATCCGGCGGCATGATCTTCATTCACACCGGCCAGCAGGAGTTGGACGCATCGAATCTGGAAGAGTGTGTCCCCGGCACCGACGCGGTGCCGGGACACTACGTATTCGTGGAAGTACGCGATGATGGGAACGGCATGGATATGGCGACCCGGGCGCGCATCTTCGATCCGTTCTTCACGACAAAGTTCACGGGACGCGGGCTGGGCCTTGCCGCAACACTCGGCATCATGCGCGGCCACCGTGGCGCGATCCGCGTGTACAGCGAGCCCGGCAAAGGGACGTCGATCAAGCTGTGTTTCCCGATTTCCGAGCAGTCGGTCCGTCCACCGGTGGCGGCGCTCGCCACGCCATGGATTGGCGAGGGCGAAGTGCTCATCGTGGACGACGAGCCGAGTGTACGCGCTGTGACACGGGCACTCCTGCGTCGGCGCGGCTTCGCCGTGACGGACACGGAGAGCGGTGCGGACGCGATCGAAATGGTACGCGCGAAGCCGGACCGGTTCCAACTCGTGCTGCTCGACCTGACGATGCCCGGCATGAGCGGGGAAGAAACGTTCCGCGAGCTGCGCCGAAGTGCCCCCGGGATCAAGATCATTCTCATGAGCGGATACAACGAACAGGAGGTGACACGCCTGTTCGTGGGCCGTGGGCTGGCGGCCTTTCTGCAGAAGCCGTTTCGGGCGGAGGAGCTCGACGGGGCAGTACAGCGCGTGTTGGCGGCGGGGTGAGGCGCTTCGGGCTCGTTGGGCCGGGCGAAGGGGGCGGCAAAAAAATCGTGAGGGGTGAGGTGAGCGGTCGGCCGGATCGCGACCGATGCGGGCCCCGGTTGGGATCCCTTCGGCGAGACCCTCACCCCTCATGAGTTCGTTGCTGACCCCTTCGCCCAGCCCAGCGAGCCGGAACCCTTCACGTGGTGACTGCCTCACCCACCGCAACCTGCGTCTGAACCCGTGCCGCCTTCCGGCGCGCTCGCCACTGCATGAGTTCGTCGAAGTACGTGTAGATCACCGGCGTGACGTACAGCGTGACCAGCTGCGAGAAGGCCATCCCGCCCACCACCGCGAGTCCGAGCGGTTGCCGCGATTCCGCGCCGGCGCCGTAGCCCACTGCGATGGGCAGTGTGCCCATGAGTGCGGCAAACGTGGTCATCATGATGGGACGGAACCGCACCCGTGCAGCCTCGAGAATCGCGGCGCGCGGATCGAGCTTGTGTTCGCGTTCCGCTTCAATCGCGAAATCGATCATCATGATCGCGTTCTTCTTCACGAGTCCGACCAACAGGATTACACCCACGAACGCGTACACGCTGAGGTCCTTGCCGAAGATCAGCAGCGTCGCGAGTGCACCCACCGCGGCAAACGGCAGGCCGGACAGAATGGTGATCGGATGGATGTAGCTCTCGTACAGGACACCGAGCACGACATAGATCACGAACACGGCCACGACGAGCAGCAACAGCAACCCTTCCTGCGCGTCGGCGAATGCCTTCGTGTCGCCGGACAGACTCGTGCTGATGTCGCCCGGCAGCTCCTGGGCCGCGAGTGCCTGTACCGCGTCTACGGCCGTACCGAGCGCCACGCCGGGGCGGGTGTTGTACGAAATGGTGACGGCCGGCAGCTGGCCGGCGCGCTGCACCGATAGCGGACCGATACCGCGCGAAAAGCGCGCCACCGAGCCCAGCGGCACCAGCGTGCCCACGTCCGAGCGCACATGCAGCATCTTCAGCGCTTCCACGTCGCGCTGATACTCGGGCTTGAGCTCCATGATCACCCAGTACTGGTTCGTCTGGGTGAAGATGGTGGAGACCTGCCGCGAGCCATAGGCGTTGTACAGTGCGCGTTCGATCTGCCCCGCGGTCACACCGAGCGCCGAAGCCCGCTCGCGATCGATGTCCACGGACACCTGCGGGTTGCCGATCTGCAGATCGCTGGTCACCCCTTCAACCATGTCGAGCTGCCTCATCTTGCCTTCGAACGCACGCGCGGCGGTGTACAGCTGCGCAATGTCGGTGCTCTGCAGCGTGATCTGATACGCACTGTTGGAGCGGAAGCCGCCAATGCTGATCGGCGGCGGATTGCGGAAGAACACCTGCATGCCCGGCACCACGGACACCTCACGCTGCAACTGTCGCATGATGTCGTCCACATGCGGGCGCTCACTGCGCGGCTTGAGGCGCACGATGAGGCGACCGTTGTTGCCGGTGGACGCTCGACCACCGCCACCCACACTCGACAGCACCGTCTCCACGTACGGATTGGCGCGCACGATCGCGGCCACGTCCGTCTGCTGCGCGAGCATGGCGTCGAATCCGATGCCCTCGGCGCCGAGGACCGAGCCTTCCACGCGTCCCGTGTCCTCGCTGGGCAGGAAGCCCTTGGGAATCGCCTGGAAGAGCCACACCGTGGCCGCGAGCGTGAGGAAGCTGAACGCCATGGTGGCCGGGCGATGCTGCATCACCCAACCGAGCGAACGCACGTAGCCGTTTTCTCCGGCCTGATACACGCGCTCGACAGAACGCCACTTGCCCTCGGTGCTCGCGTGCCCTTCGTCGCCCTTGAGCCAGCGCGCGCACAGCATCGGCGTCAGCGTGAGCGACACGAAGCCGGACACGAGAATGGCCACACCAATCGTGACGGCGAACTCCTGAAAGAGGCGGCCCACGAGTCCCGGCATGAACATGATCGGGATGAACACCGCCACCAACGAGAGCGTGATGGACAGAATCGTGAAGCTGATCTCCTTGGAGCCATCGAGCGCCGCCTGCATGGGCGGCTTCCCCATCTCCAGATGGCGCACGATGTTCTCGAGCATCACGATCGCATCGTCCACCACGAAACCCACGGAGAGCGTCAGCGCCATCAGCGTGAGGTTGTTCAGCGAGTAGCCGAGCATCCACATCACGCCGAAGGTGCCCACGATCGAAAACGGCAGCGCCAGCGACGGAATCGAGGTGGCGCGCGTGTTGCGGAGAAACAGGAAGATCACCAGCACCACCAGCCCGAGCGTGAGCACGAGCGTGAACTGCACGTCGTGCACCGACTCTTCGATGGTGACGGCGCGATCGAACAGCGGCAGGAACTGAATCGATGCAGGCAGCTGCGGCTTGAGCTCCTCGATCGTGGCCTTCACCGCCTGCGCCACGGCCACGGTGTTCGTGCCGGGCTGTCGAATGATCGCGAGCGCGATGTTGCCTCGCCCGTTCACCTGGCTCGATACACGGTTGTTCTGCACATCGTCCACCACCAGCCCGAGATCGCCCAGACGCACCGGCGCGCCGTTGCGATACGCCACGATGAGCTGCCGGAACTCGGCGGCACTCGTGAGCTGCCCCGTGGCCTGCACGGTGAACGCCTGATTCGGTCCCATGAGCACACCGGCGGGCAGCGCCGAGTTGCCGTTGGAGACCGCGGCCTGGACTTCATCGATGCCGATGCCGCGCGTGGCCATCGCCCCCGGATCGAGCTGAATGCGCACCGCGAACTTCGCCGAGCCGTACACCTGCACCTGCGCCACGCCTTCAATCGTGGACAGCCGTTGCGCGAGGAAGGTCTCGGCCCACTCGTTGAGCTCCGTCCGCGACAGCTGATCGGAGTTCATGCTGATGATCAGAATCGGCGTCGCGTCCGAGTTGGACTTGCGATACGTGGGCGGCTGAATGCCTTCCGGCAGGTTGCGCAGCGCACCAGCGATCGCGGCCTGCACATCGTTGGCCGCCCCATCGAGGTCACGCGAGAGCGCAAACTGCAGGTTGATGTTCGTCGCGCCCTGCGTGCTCTGCGACGTGATGTCTTCGATGCCGGGAATCGTGGCAAACGCCTGCTCCAGCGGCGTCGCCACGGTCGAGGCCATGACCTCCGGGCTCGCGCCCGGCAGGTTGGCGCTCACCGAAATCGTGGGATAGTCGATCGTGGGCAGATCGCTCACCGGCAGGTTGCGGTAGGCGAACGCGCCGAACACCAGCAACGACAGCATGACCAGCGTCGTCATGACCGGACGACGAATCCACGGGCCGCTCAGATTCATGAGGCACCTCCCGTACGACGCGTGGTATCGGCGGGCTTGGCCGTGGCGGCCGCCGCGTCGGGGCCACCGCCGCGGCGCTGCACCGTCATGCCGTCGGCGATGCGCTGCTGTCCATCCACAATCACCTGCTCACCACCAGTGAGTCCTTCCGTGATGAGCACGCGCTGTCCTGCCTGCCGTCCGAGCTTCACCGGCACGCGTTGCGCCTTGCCCTCATCGGTGACCGTGAAGACGAAGTATGCATCGGCCACCTGCACGACGGCCTGCGCGGGAATCGTGACGGCATCCACTTCGACATCCAGCTCGAGGGAGACCTGCACGAACTGACCAGGCCACAGGGCACCATCGGCGTTGGGTACGCGCACCTTGAGCGTCACCGCACCGGTGCTCTGGTCGATGTTGTTGTCCACGAACGCGAGCACCCCCTCAATGCGACGCGCGGTATCGCCGACCGACGGTCGCACCTTGGCCGGCAAGGGCTTGTCGAGTCCGGTGCGAGCGCGCAGCTCGGCGAAATCGGTCTCCGGCACGGCGAAGCGCACGAGCACCGGCCGTACTTCGTTGATCGTCACCAGCGGTGCATCGCCAAGCGCGCGCACCACGTTGCCTTCTCGAAAGGCGAGCTGGCCGGTGCGTCCGGAAATCGGCGCACGCACCGTCGCGTTCGACAGATCGAACTGCGCACGCTCCACGGCGGCACGGTCCGCGGCCACCGTTGCGCTGAGCGCCCGCACGTCGGCCTGAATCTGATCGTACTGTTCGCGCGTGACGTACCCGTCGCGGGCGAGCGTCTCGTAGCGTGCCGAGTCGGTGCGCGCACGCGAGAGCTGTGCTTCATCGCGGGCGAGCACCCCTTCGGTGCGTTCGAGCTCGGCGCGGAACGGACGCGCATCGATCTCGAACAGCACCTGTCCCTGCCGCACGTCGTCGCCCTCGGCGAACGCCACGCGGGTGAGCATGCCGGTCACCTGCGGCTGCACCGCCACGAATCGGTTGGGCTCGACCTGTCCGTTGGCAACGACGACGTACGGCACGGAACCACGCTCCGCGGCGATCGTCCCCACCACCGGTGCGGGACGCGTTGGTGGGGGGGGTTCGGCGCAGGCGGCGAACAGCAGCGCGACAACACTCGCCGACAAGGCGGGGCGCGCAGTCCACACGCGCACGACGCCCGGTCGCAGGGTCCGATCGGTCATGGGGGTACGGCAGAGGGAAGGCCCGCGACGGTCGCCGCGGGCTGACCCTCAATAAACGCGAAACCGGGCCGTTTGGTTGTCAGCGAAATCCCGCCAGGCCGAGCCTTCGAGCCCGGGAAGGCGCATCATCAGGCTGCCGCCCCCCAACTCCGAGGCGCTGGCCGCCGTGAGCTGCACGTCCCGGAACCGTCCGCCCCCGAACACACGCAGCGTCACCCGGTCACCGGGCGCCAGCGCTTCGATCGTGCGCATGAGTCGGTTCACTCGCGCCGTGCCTGCCCGACCGTCGCCCACGTCCTCCCGGGGCACGCGCACATCCACGCCGTTCACGGCGGCAATGCGCTCACCCTCGATGACACCCGCCGAGTCGGCCGGCCCCCGGGTCGTCACCGAGGTGATGAACACGCCGAGGGTATCCCGGGCGTTCCCACTGCTGGAGACGCCGATCCCTAGCGCCGCCCGGTTGGCCATGGCCTCCCGCATGCCGCGAGCGTTGGTACTCACGGACACGGCGCGCGCGCGCGCCAGCTCTGCGCTGGAGATCGTCGCCACGGAGACCGTGCGTCGCGACGTGCCATCGGCAACGCGCAGTTCCACGACGTCACCGGGCTCGACATCGGCCATGGCACGCTGCAGGCGACGATAGCCGGCATCGGCGGTGAGCGGATCGTTGGCGTCGATGGCTGACAGACGCAGCGACACGCCATTGATCGCTTCGAGCCGCATGCCACTGACGAGTCCCGCCTTGGCCGCAGGCCCGTCGGGTGTGACGTCCATGATCTCAAGACCGAGCGTGTCCGCGCCCGATCCGGTGCGCAGCCCCACGCCAAGGCTGGCGCGAGTGGCCGATGCGGTAATCGTTGCCACGCCCCGCGGCATGACGGCAATGCGCGGCGCGGGTGTGGGGGCGATCGACGGTCGCTGTGCGTCGGCGAGTGTCCACAGTGGCGTGAACGGCCACAGCACGGCGGCGGCGAACAATGTGCGAAATGCAGAACGGGTCATGTGAAAGCTCCGAAGAAGGTTCGGAGATTCGACACGACCCGTTCTGCATTGGGTTGCCACCGATCACTGTGCGGCTGCAGTCGGTGACAATCCGCGCGCGGGCGTTACACCACGATGTTCAGCAACCGGCCCTTCACGTAGATGATCTTTTTCGGTACACCCGTGACGAACCGCGCGATGCTGTCATCGGCCATCGCCGCGGCCACCACGTCCTCCTGCGTGGCGTCGGCCGCCACATGCACACGCCCGCGTGTCTTGCCCTGCACCTGCACCGCGATCTCGATCGTGCTCTCCTCGAGCAGCGCGGGATCCCACTGCGGCCAGCCGGCATCGAACACGCTGCCGTCACGTCCGAGCTGCTCCCAGCACTCTTCGGCCAGATGTGGCGCGAACGGTGCCACGAGTTGCACCAGCGGCAGTACTTCGTCAACGTGCGACACACGCTCCGCACGACGCAGCACATTCATGTACTCCATCATGGCGGCGATCGCCGTGTTGTACGCGAGCGCGGCGGTGTCGTCACCAACCTTGCGAATGGTCTGGTGCAACTTGCGCATGACATCGGCGTCGGGCGCCCCCTCGCGCTCCGCATCACGCACCGCCGTCCACAAGCGATCGAGAAAGCGACGCACGCCACTGATGCCCTGCGACCGGAAATCGCCCCCTTCCTGATACGGGCCGAGGAACATGAGATACATGCGGAACGAGTCCGCACCCCACTCGGCCACGTATTCGTCGGGATTGATGACGTTGCCCTTCGTCTTCGACATCTTCGCACCGTCTCGAATGATGAGGCCGTGCGCACGGAAACGCGTGAACGGCTCTTCGAACTCGAGATGTCCGCCATCCTTGAGCGCCATCGTGACGAAGCGCGAGTACAGCAGGTGCAGCACGGCGTGTTCGTTGCCACCGATGTACGAGTTCACCGGCAACCAGCGCGACGTGATCGACGGGTCGAACGCGACATCCTGTCGGAGCGCGTTCGGATAGCGCAGGAAATACCACGCGCTGTCGAGGAACGTGTCCGACACGTCGGTTTCCCGACGCGCCGCACCGCCACACGTGGGACACGGCACGTTGAACCACTCGGCATCTCGCGCGAGCGGTGACACGCCGGAGTCATCGGGCTTGAAGTCGGCGAGGTACGGCAACTCCACCGGCAACTGCTCCTCGGGTACCGGCACGGTCCCGCACGCATCACAGTACACGATGGGAATCGGGGGACCCCAGTAGCGCTGCCGAGAGACACACCAATCGTGCAAGCGGAAGTTCACGACCGGCTCGGCGTGCCCGCGCATGCGCAACCACTCGGTAACCGCGGCCTTGGCCTCGGTGACCGGCGTGCCGTCGAAGTGCGCGGAGTTCACGAGATGCGCGTCGGCAGGACTGTCGGTGTACGCGGCCTCGAGCGGCGAGTCGGCGGTGTGTTCTCCCGCCGCCACCACGCGAGGCACGACCTGCGCGATGTCCATGCCGCATTCGCTCTTGAACGCATCGGCGAGCGCGTGCGCAAACTCGAAATCGCGTTCGTCATGCCCGGGCACGGCCATGATCGCCCCAGTGCCGTACTGCATGAGCACGTAGTCGGCGATCCAGATCGGCACGCGCACACCGCTGGCCGGATTGATGGCGTACGCCCCCGTGAACGCGCCGGTCTTTTCGGTAATCGACTTGCGCGAGACGAGATCCTGCTTGGTGGTGCGCTCCTGATAGGCACGCACCGCATCGACATGCGCCGGCGTGGTGATCACCTCGACGAGCGGATGCTCGGGGGCAAGCACGAGATACGTGGCGCCGAAGATGGTGTCCGGACGCGTGGTGAACACGCGCACGGATTCTTCGTGCGACTCGACGGAGAAGGTGATTTCCGCGCCCTCGCTGCGTCCGATCCAGTTGCGCTGCGCACTCTTCGTCACCTCCGACCAGTCGAGCGTGTCGAGGTTGGTGAGCAACCGTTCGGCATACTGCCCGATGCGGAAGAACCACTGCTCGAGGAAGCGCTGCTCCACCACCGTACCGCACCGTTCGCACGCGCCGCCTTCGACCTGCTCGTTGGCGAGCACGGTCTTGCAGCTCGGGCACCAGTTCACGGCCGCGGCCTTCTTGTACGCGAGCCCCTGCTTGTGCAGCTGCAGGAACACCCACTGGGTCCACCGATAGTAGTCGCGCTGCGAGGTATCCACCTTGTAGCGCCAATCGACCATGAGGCCGGCGCGTTCGAGCTGGCGCTGGAAGTTGCCGACGTTCTTGGGCGTCAGCTCCATGGGGTGCGCACCGATCTTGAGCGCGTAGTTCTCGGAGTGGATGCCGAACGCGTCGTAGCCGAGCGGCTGGAAGACCGTGTGGCCTTGCAGGCGCTGGAAGCGCGCGGAGATGTCGCTGCCGGTGAAGGCGAAGAGGTTCCCGACGTGCAGCCCTTCGGCGCTCGGGTACGGGAACATCATGAGCGCGTAGAACGGGCGCTCGGCGCGGTCGAGGTCCACGTGGTTGGTGCCGCGCTCGGGCCACAGGCGCTGCCACTTGGTCTCGACCGACTGCGGGTCGTACGTGATGGGTTCGTTCGTATCCATCCCCGCAAGATAGTGGCTTTTTTCGGCGGACGTACGGTGCGGCGGCTCATCCGCGTGCGGTGTGGCGGCGTGCGGTGTGGCGGCTCGGCCGGGCGGGTGCCCCCGTCGCGCGGCCAACTGCCGGTCCGAGACGCGCCGGGAGCGGCGGCAAGCGCCGCCCGGCGCTGACCGGCAGACGCCGCGCTGTGGGGGCACCCGCCCCGGCCGAGCCGACCGGCGTCGATGCGCGGTGTGGACGGGTCGCCACGCCGAGCGGCCGACGGTGGGGCGCCGCGGTCCCCTTAGCCAGCACGAACACCCCAGGCCGCGCGGTTTGGCGGCCTCGAACGCCCTGGCCGCCCTACGCGCCCCCGGTGGGCGCCGGGACCGGGGCGGGGACCGACGCGCCGTCCGCCGGCCAGCAGCCGGGCGGCGCTCGGCGCCGCTCCCGGCGCGTCCGGCCGGCGGTTGGGCGCGGAGGCCCCGCCCCGGTCCCGGCGCCGAGCCCCGACCCCCGAACCACGACCCCCGCACAGCGAACCGTGACCGCCGAACCTACCGCGGCCGCTCCGACGCCTTGAAGAGAAACGCGCACTTCTCCAGCCGCGCCCCGCGCTCGTCGCACACCGCGAAGGACGCCCCTTCATAGGCCGTCGCACCCGCGAACGTGCCGTCCTTGGCCAGCGCGTAGAACTGCAGGTCGAACCGCGGACGACCATTCGGTCCGAGCAACCGGTCCTCGGTCATGGCAATCACGCGCTGCATCACGCGCAGGAGCGCCTCTTCGGGGCCGAGTCCCTGTCGCATGAACTCGACGGCCAGAAAGGCGCCGCACGCCTTGATGTTGGCCTCACCACGCCCGGTGGAGCCCGCCGCCCCCACCGTGTTGTCGCAGTACTGCCCTGCCCCGATGATCGGCGAATCTCCCACGCGGCCGGGGACCTTCCAGGACATGCCGCTCGTCGTCGTGACCGACGCCATGTCTCCGCCCGCCGTGACCGCGTTCATGTTGATCGTGCCCGTGTGGAAGCGGATGTTCACGTTGCCGTCATAGTCCAGCCACGCGTCGTTCGGATTGAGGCGCGCCCGCCAGCGCAGCCAGTCCTGCCGGCTCTTGTCCGTGAGCAGGTTCTGCGGCGTGAAGCCCATCTCGATGGCGAAGCGACGCGCGTGCGGCCCGACCAGCATGACGTGATCGGTGTAGTCCATGACCGCCTTGGCCACGAGCGACGGCGTGGCAATGTCTTCAATGCACGACACCGAGCCCGCGCGCCGCGTGGGGCCGTGCATGCAGGAGGCGTCCAGCTGCACCACGCCCTCCGCGTTCGGAAGCCCGCCCAACCCGACCGACTGATCGTCCGGGTCGAGCTCCTGGATGTTCACCCCCGCGATCGCCGCATCGAGCGGATCGGTGCCGGCAACGATCTGGTCGTAGGCCACCTGTACGCCACGCAGGCCGTTCGCGGACGCCACGACGCACGGACGCGCGCGGAATGGTTCGGCGCCGATCGACCCGAGCTGCGTGGGCATGGCGGGAAGCGCGCGCGGCAGGAAGCCGGCGGCGGCGAGCGCCGAAGCAGTCTGGAGGAAGTCGCGGCGGTTCGTCACGGCGGGTGGGTTCGGGGAAGAGGAGTTTTGGCGATCTTATCTGCACGAGACGTGCAGAGGAAGGGTACGCCTGATCATGATGCGAGCGGTCGGGTTTCCCCGCCTCGGCTCGAATCGTCATGCCACTGGCACCAATTTGCACGCGTCTCCGTCAGTCACGGGGACGATGGTATCACACATTGCGTCTCTGTCCGCCATTCGTTTGTCGACCGTCCGACGCGACGGTGCCACGCCCTGAACCAACTCATGCTCACGCCCGCTGACATCGCAACTCGCCTCGAGGCCGCCAGCTTCGTCGCCGGCTTCTCGGAAGCCTACCTCTGGCGCCTTGCGCGCTCGGTCAAGCCGCGCCGCCTCGCCGTCGAGGAAACCCTGTTCGAAGAGGGCGATCCACGCCGACTGTTCGCCATCCTCCTCAGCGGCGCCATCGCCGTGGAGAAGGCGCACGAAGGGCGCGTGACCCGGCTCGCCACGCTCGGTCCCGGCGAGGCGGTGGGCGAAGGGATCTTTCTTGACGACGAGCCGCACGGTACCACCGCGCGCATGATCATGCCGGGCGACGTGCTCGTGATGTCCCGCACTGAAATCGACACGCTCGTGCGCGAACATCCGCAGCTGTATGCCGCGCTCGTGAACCGGTCGGCGCGCACGATTTCGGCGCGACTGCGCGCCGCCGACGCGACGCTCGTGGGCCGCGGCCGTGCGCTCGGGTTTGGCGGACATCGCACGCGCACCGAGAAGGACCTGCTCGGTGAACGGGAAGTACCCTTCGAAGCGCTGTACGGCGTGCAGACGTTGCGGGCGCTCGAGAACTTCCCGATCACGGGTATCCCCATTCGGGAAATGCCCGAGCTCATCGACGGCCTCGCGGCGGTGAAGGAGGCGGCGGCCAACGCCAACTTCGAGCTGGGGCTGCTGCCGTCGGACATTCACGAACCGATCGTGCGCGCCGCACGCGAGATTCGGGCGGGGCGACATCACGAGCAGTTCCTGGTCGATGTCATTCAGGGTGGCGCGGGCACGTCCACGAACATGAACGCGAATGAAGTCATCGCGAATCGTGCACTCGAACTCACGGACCGGCCGCGTGGCGACTACGCCTCGATCTCGCCGAACAGTCATGTGAACCTGAGTCAGTCCACGAACGACGTGTATCCCACGGCCGTGAAGCTCGCGTTGCACGCGTCCATCTCGCAGTTCGAGGTGGAGCTGGGCTCATTGTCCGAGGCGTTTCTTGCCAAGGGGCGAGAGTTTGCACCGTTCGTGAAGATGGGGCGCACGCAGATGCAGGACGCGGTGCCGATGACGCTGGGGCAGGAGTTCACCGCCTACGGCAATACACTGCGCGAAGATGTGGACCGACTCGCCGAGGCACGCTCGCTCATTCGTGAGATCAACCTCGGCGCCACGGCCATCGGCACGGGCATCACGGCCAGTCCGGCGTACACCGACTCCGTTCGTCGTCATCTGTCCACGATCACGGGCATCGATCTCATCACCGCACCCGATCTCGTGGAAGCGACCAGTGACACCGGCGCCTTCGTGCAGATCTCAGGGGTGCTCAAGCGCACCGCGACCAAGCTGTCCAAGATCTGCAACGATCTGCGATTGCTCTCGTCGGGGCCGCGCGCCGGATTTGGCGAGATCAATCTGCCGGCGGTGCAACCCGGATCGTCGATCATGCCGGGCAAGGTGAATCCGGTCATTCCCGAAGTCGTGAATCAGGTGTGCTTTGATGTGATCGGTGCCGATATGACGGTTACGCTGGCCGCGGAAGCCGGCCAGCTGCAGCTGAACGCGTTCGAGCCGATCATTGCGTATCGGCTCATGCGCTCGCTGCTGTCGCTGCGCAACGCGTGCCATACGCTGCGCGAGCGTTGCGTGGTGGGCATCACGGCCAATCCCGATCGCATGCGGTATTTCGTGGAGCACTCCGTGGGCATCGTGACGGCGCTGGTGCCGGTGCTCGGCTACGAGCGCGCCACGGAGATCGCCAAAGTGGCGTACGAAACAGATCGTGGAGTGTTCGAGGTCGTGCTCGAGCGCGGTCTGCTCACCCGCGAACAGCTTGACGACATTCTCAATCCTGCATCCATGACCGTGCATCGGTCTGCGAGCTGATCATGACTGCTGCTCCCGTCCGTCCGTCGCGCCGCACCTTTGCCAAGAGGCTTCGCGTGTTGGCGCTGCTCGCGTTCGCTGCCTGCGGCGGCGGAGGTGACGGCGATGGGGGCACTGGTGTACCGGTCCCGGCGTCGGTGTCGCTGTCCGCGCCATCGGCCACGATTACCACGATTGGCAACACGAGTACGGTCACGGCGACGGTGCGCGACGCGGGCGGAACCGCATTGACCGGCCAGTCGATCACATGGACCAGCGATGGCCCGGGCGTGGCCAGCGTCTCGGGGAGCGGCAGCACCGCCACGATCACCGCCGTCGGGCGTGGTGTCGCCGTCGTGACCGCGCGTACCGGCGCGTTCAGTTCAAGCATCACCGTCTTCGTGCGCTCAGCCTTTGCCGTGTCGATTGCACCGAACACCGCTACGGTTCGCGTGGGGAACACGACCGCGCTACAGGCGAGCGTGAGCGCGGATGAAGGCGTTGCCACCTCGGTGACGTGGGTGAGTGGTGACCCGAGCATCGCGAGTGTCTCGGCGCAAGGCGTGGTGACCGCGGTTGCGCCGGGTACGGTGGTGATCACCGCACGCAGTGTGAGTGATCCGCGCGTGCAGGGCAACGCCTCGATCACCGTCTCGCCGCCACGCGGTGTGGTGATCGCACCGAGCACCATGGATATCGGACGTGATGAATCGCGGCCGCTGACCGCGCAGGTGTTCATCGACCCCGGCACCGCCACGGGCGTCACCTGGCGCACCAACCGTCCACTGATCGCCACGGTATCGCAGCAGGGCATCGTGACGGGTGTGAGCGACGGCGAGGCCACGATCACCGCGATATCCGTGGCCGACACCACACTGCGCGCGACCGCACTGGTGCGCGTGGTGCCGGTGGTGCGCAGCCTGGCGGTCTCACCAACCTCGGCCGTGCTCAACATCGGGCAGACGCGCACCTTCAGTGCGACCCTTGTGGTCGATCAGGGAGCATCGAGTGCGATCGCGTGGTCGTCGAGCAATCCGGCGGTTGCGTCGGTGAACGCTCAAGGCGTCGCGACAGCCGTCGGCGTGGGTACCACGTCCATTCGGGTGCGCTCCGTCGCCGACACGACGCGTGAAAGCGTGGCCACCCTCGTGGTGGAAGCGCGTCCAGTCACCCTCACGCTGGGGGTGCGCACACTGGGACTCACGATCGGGCGCACGACCACCGTTTCCGCGACCGTTTCGGCCGACCCCGGTGTCAGTACCGCGGTGCAGTGGACGAGCCGCAACGCTGCCGTGGCCAGCGTCAACTCGCAGGGGCTGGTCACCGCGAGCGGCGCTGGCAGCACGCGCCTCGTGGCGGAAGCCGTGGCCGATGGCAGTGCGCGCGATTCCGTGACCGTGACCGTGGCACCGCGGCTCGCCACGGCGTGGGCCAGTGAACGGCTGGGCGGCCCACTCATCGAAGACATCGTGTCGATCTGGGCCCCGTCCGTTTCGCTGGCGTACGCGGTGAACTCGCTCGGCGACGTGTATCGATGGAACGGCACGACGTGGAGCAGCGTGGCCCGTGGTGCGGATTTCGGGACGTCATTCAGCGCGGTGCACGGTGTGTCCGCCACGGCCGTGACCGCCGTTGGGACAAACGGGGTGATCGTGCAGTTCGATGGCACCACCTGGAGCGCCGTGCCGTCGGGGACAACGGCCGCATTGGCAGATGTGTGGATGCACGCCGCCGATACCGCGTGGGTGGTCGGTGCGAACGGTACCGTGCTGCGGCGCGCCGGTTCGGCGTGGTCGGCGAGCGATGCAGGCACGACGACGCGCCTGCGTGGCGTGTGGGGGGCTGGTACAACCGCATATGTCGTGGGCGACGGGGGCACCATTCGCCGCTTTCAGGCCGGCGTGTGGACACCGCTCGCCTCGGGAACCACCGAGGTGCTGCACGATGTGTGGGCGTCGGCATTGGTGGGCGAGGCGGTGTATGTCGTGGGGGACTTCGGCACGCTGCTGCGCTGGAACGGCGCTGCGTTCGAGGCCGAGCCGAGCGGCACGACGGCGAGTCTGCTTGCACTGTCCGGCAGCCTGAACGGACAGGTCCTGGCGACTGGCGATGGCGTGGTCCTGTCACGCGGCGGCGCTGATTGGGAGGATCTGTCGCCACCGTTCCGCACGCGCTTCGGTTCCGCCTCGGTCGATGGCACTGGCGCGCTCTGGATCGGTGGCCAGCGCGGACTCGTGATGCGTGCGGCCCCAACTGGCGCGTGGGCAACACTCAGTCTGACGCCAGACCTGCTCGATGTATGGAGCAGCTCGGCGTCGCATGCGATTGCGGTGGGTGAGCTGGGGTTCATCTTCGCCTTCGACGGCGCGACGTGGACACGACAGGTGGCACCGACGCTCGAGCGACTGAACACGGTGTGGGCTGCGTCGTCCTCACTCGCGTATGTCGGCGGGGACAATGGCGTGCTGCTGCGGTGGAACGGCACGTCATGGACGGAACAGTTCTCGCCCACCACGGAACACATCTACGCGATGTGGGGCGACAGCCCGACCGATGTGTGGGCGGTCACGGAGGGCGGTGAAGTGCTGCATACGGACGGCGATGCATGGTCGGTGGTGCACTCCCAGTCGCGCCCGCTGTATGGCGTGTACGGCACCTCGCGCACCGATGTGCATGCTGTGGGAATCGATGGCTCGGCGCTGCACTGGGACGGCACGACATGGCGTGCGCGCAACACCAGCACGTCGCACGTGCTGGTGGGACTGTGGGCAGCAGACGCAGATCAGGCGATGGCCGTCGGCGCCCGTGACTTCACCTCGGGTGTGGCGATGCGCTACACGGGCAGCTGGTCGGAGATTCCAGCAGGCACCACGCGCATTCTCAGCGCAGTGTGGGGCGCTGTGGGCTTCGACCTGTACGCCGTTGGTGACCTCGGCACGGTGGTGCGCTTCGACGGCACGAGCTGGAGCTCGATGACCTCCGGCACGAGCGAGTTCTTGTGGGCGATCACGGGAGCACCGGACGCGTCAGGTGCGGGCTTCGCCGTGGGGCTGAACGGCATTGTGCTGCAGGCGCAGAGCGGCGGCACGGTGGCGGCAGCCCGGACGGGAGACCGCCGAGGGCCGGGATCGTTGGCGCCGGGGCGTGGGGCGCGGCCAGCGCGGGCGGGGGTGCTACGGGCTGGGGGAGAGCGGAAGGGGCGCAGCCGCTAGGGGGTTCGGGGCTCGCTGGGCGGGGCGAAGGGGCCAGCAACGAACTCACGAGGGGTGAGGGTGTCGTCCGCACGATCGCGACCATGGCCGGCATCGGTCGCGATGGTCGCCCCATGGTGGCTCACCCCTCACGAGTTGGGTGCTGACCCCTTCGTCCCACCCAACGAGCCGGAATGCCCCTACCGGCTGAATGCCGTGAGTGTCGGCCCCATCGCGTCGATCGTCTCGCGCGCGTTCCAGCGATCTGCGCCGTTGTACAAAAACGCGAATGCCAGAATCTCGCCATTCTCGGCCGTCGCATAGCCCGACAACGAAATCACCTCGTTGGTCGTCCCGGTCTTGGCGTGCAGATTGCCCTGTGCCGGCGTGTTGCGCATGCGCAGTCGCAGCGTTTCCGATTCACCGGCGACGGGCAGCGAGGCGTGGAAGACGCTCGCCCATGGTGCATGGTGCGCATAGTGCATCAGATGCACGAGGGCACGGGGCGTGACGCGATCGAGCACGGACAGCCCGCTGCCGTCGGTGGCGACGACATGATCTCCCGGTATGCCCACCTTCTGCTCCAGAAACGTGCGCAGCTGCGAGTTGGCGGCCTCCGCTGACCCTGCTCCGCGACGATCTGCGCCGCGGGCGGCGTTGCGGAAGATCTGCTCTGCGTAGTGGTTGATACTCTCCCGATTCATCACCGAGACGAGACGCGCGAGCGGCGGTGACTGCAGCGACGTGACCATCGTGGCGGCGTCCGGGGTGCGCCCAATGCGAACCGTTCCGGTGACCGTGACGCCCTGCGCACGCAGCGCTTCTGCGAAGGCGCCCGCGGTGAAAGTGACCGGGTCGCTGACCACCAGTTGCACGCGGTGAGGCGCGGCACTCACCCCGATGGTGCCGGTGACCACCACCTGCGATTCGCCGACCATGCGCACCTGCACGCGCGTCGCGCGGCCAGCCACCACGCGCACACTCGAGACCACATCAAGTCCCGATGATGCCGGCTCCAGTCGCACCGAGACCGACCGATCCGTCGCCGGGTACACGCCCACGATGACGATGTTTTCATTCAGTGACAGCGCACTGAAGGGCGCCGCATAGGCGGCACCAGCGTAACGCGTGAGCCACCCCTCGGGGATGCGTCGTCCTTCCATGCCGGAGGCGTCCGCAATGATGTCGCCCTCCACCCGCGTGACACCGGCGCCTGCTACGAAGCGCGCGAGCAGCTCCATCGGTGCTTCGGGGCCGCCGCGCACGAACCGCGAGGAGAGCCCCGGATCCCCGTCGCCGCGAAGAATCAGATCGCCGCGCACCGTGCCGTCCGACTCCAGCACGCCGTCACGCAGCACATCGGTGGAGAACGCATGATCCGGCCCGAGCTGCTCGAGCGCGAGCGCTGCGGTAAACGTCTTCATGGTGGACGCGGGCACGAGCGGCGTATCGGGCGCGACCGAGAAGAGTGTGTCTCCGTTCGTGAGCGACACCACGAGCGCCCCCCACTGCCCGTTGCGCGTCTTGGCGCTCAGCAGTGCCGACAGATCGTTGCGCAGCGCCGTGGCCCCGCGCGGTGACGTGAAGGTGAGGGCTCGTGCGGGTGCCTTGGCCGGCGTGGCGCGCGGCGCGGGCGCCTTGCGTGAGGGCGCGGTGGTTCGTGACTGCTGCAGGACCAAAGCGGCACGGTGCACCGCGGGCCGCTCACCAGCCACAGCGAGGGCAGGCCACGCGCTGAACAACAGCGCGCCTGATGCGAGCAGTGGCCGAAACAGAGGAACGCGACGCGGGAAGTGAGCCATGACGATCGGTCGGAGGAACACGCTGCTGGTCCTACCCTCCTAATGTCGACACGTGCCAGTCGATTGAACAACTGCGCACGTCACTACAGCTTCACGACAATCCCGCGTCGATGCAACAGCAGCAGCACACCATACCAGAACAACACGAACGAAAGCGCATAGGCCAGTGATGCGGGTCGCGGCTCGAGCCACGAGGTGAACGCGGTGCGATGCACGAACGCCTGCAGCGACACCCGCTTGCCATCGGCTTCCCATGTGATCATGCCACCGACAATGCGCGCCATGAGACCGGAGCCGACGAACGCCACCAACGGATTGGTGCCGTACACCACAAACGGACGCGTCCACCCGCGGACCTGCTGCATGTCGATCAGCCACAGACAGGTGGCGAGCGTCACGGCGGCCATGCCGCCTGTGAACAGCACGTACGAGCTCGTCCACAGCCCCTTGTTGATGGGGAAGACCCACGCCCAGCACAGTCCGAGCATCATCCCGAGCGCGCCCACCGCGAACATGGCGGCCAGGCGATCGCCCAAGGCGCGTTCACGTGCGCCGATCCACGCTCCGGTGAGCGCGCCCAGCAGCACGGTGGCCACCGCCGGGAGTGTGGAGAGCAATCCTTCGGGGTCCCACGTGCGACTGCCACTCCATAGGTGCGCCTCGCCAAGCAGTGTGCGGTCCAGCCACGCGCTCAGCACCTGCGACGGCTCGTCGAGCAGTGCCGCGCCAAGCTGTCCGGTCCCGGGGACCGGCACCAGTGTCATGAGTGCCCAGTAGCCGAGCATGATCGCGGCCGCGAGCACAGCCTGTCCGCGCCACGCGAACTTGAGGGTGAGCAGGCCAGCGACCGTGTACGCGAGGCCAATGCGTTGCAACACGCCGAGATAGCGCAGGTTCGCAAGCCTGTGCACCACGCGATCGACCAACGTGGCGTCCGAGAGTTCGGCGATGGGCGTGTACGTGAATCCCGGGAACCAGCTCAACAGCAGCCCGCAGAGGAAGATCAGCGCTCCGCGACGCACCACCTGTCGCGCGAGTGTCCCGATGTCGTCGCCGCGCGCGGACCGCGCCGAGAGCGACAGATGCGTCGTGATGCCGACGATGAAGAGGAAGAACGGAAAGATGAGGTCGGTGGGCGTCCACCCGTGCCACGCAGCGTGCGCGAGGGGCGGGTAGATCGCCCCCCAACTCCCCGGATTGTTCACGAGCAGCATGCCGGCCACCGTCATCCCTCGAAACACATCGAGGGCCACCAGCCGCTCTCGAACGGTCATGCGCCCCCGGCGAGCGAGGCGTCGGTCACCTTCCAGGCATTCGTGTCACCGATGATGCACGATACGGTGTAGCGCTTTTCGGGTGATTCGGTGCCGTGCAGCTCCCCACCGATATACGTGCCGCCCACACGAATCGTCCACGTCCCGTCGCCGCCATCGGTTTGCCCGCGCACGACCACGAGCATGTTCACCCACGGCCCGTCCCCTTCCAGCTTGGCCCGCATCTGCTGTTGAGACGCCGCGTCCGGGAGCCAGTAGAACGTGGGGCCTTTGCGGGTGACGATCGCTTCGGCGGGACCGGGCAACGCGGAATCGGTGGTGGCCGCGTTGAGAAAGCGCTCCGGCTTGGGCTCGGCGGCCCCAATGAAGTCCTGCACGGCCAGCGCGACGGGGGCTGGCGCGCTGCCGATGCACGCCGTGGCCGGATCGGGGGGAAGCTCTTCTGGCGGCACCTCTGCGGCACGATCCGCGCCACCACCGCACGCAGCGAGAGAGGTGCCCAGCAGCAGGGCGGCTGCGTAGCGGATCGGGGAACGAAAGGCAGGCATGACGGTATTGGAGAGGATAGGTCGGTGGGTCCCGCGCTCCCCAATCATGTCGGATCGCGCCCGTGCGCGCCATCCGCCCACCCCGCCCCTCTGGCGCTCTGCGCCACCGACCTGTTGATTCGTCAGTCCTGCCTCTCGCCGCCGTACCGGGTCTCCCCGGACTGGTGGCCCCCTGCCAGTTCGTCCCCTGGAGGAAGTCGCGTATGTCGACAGATCGTAGCTCGTTCGTGCGAGAAGGGGTGTCCGCCGGTCTCATCGGCGCCACCGCGATCGCCGTCTGGTTCGGGATCCTCGATGCGTTCGCCGGTAATCTGCTCGGGACACCGAGAATGCTTGGCGCATCGCTCGCTACGCTCTTTTCGTCGAACGCGTCCCCCAACGCTGCCACGTCCTTCGTGCTGTACACGGTTTTCCACTTCGCGATGTTCGTGGGCATCGGCCTGCTCTTCGCGTGGGTGGTGAGCGTTGCCGAACGCACCCCGTCCGCGATGATCGGCTTCATCGGCCTGTTCGTGATCTTTGAAGTGGGGTGGGTGGGCTGGACCACGGTGCTCGCGCAGGGCTTCGGCGATCTCACCTGGTTGCAGGTGTTCATCGCAAACCTGATTGGCGCGGCTGCGATGGGGTACTACATGTATCGCCAGCATCCGGCGCTGCCGAGCCGCGTGCGTCAGGTGTTGGTCACCGCCGAATAACGGCGGTACGCAGGCGTGGGCTCAGGTCGCCGGAGCGGCCTGCACGCCCACGTCCTCGCCGGCGTCTTCCTCGTTGCGGTTCGACCATTTGAAGAAGACCACGGTCATCACGGCGTAGAAGAACACGCCGCCCGGGATCCACATGATCAGCCCACCGTACTGCTGATCGTCGAGCGGCGAGATCCCCCACACGCGGGGCGCGATGGCGTAGGCCGGATACAGCAACGAATCGGCCATCACGATGTAGATCGACACGACCGACATCGGAATCACCATCAGGAAGCAGAACAGCATCTGCCCCGGAAACGCGAGACGCGGAAGCTCCGCGAGGCGGCTGGCGAGCGGCCACCACATGAGTACCGACGTGGCGATGAACATGAGGTGCTGAATGATGTGCACCGCATGAAACTCGAGCGCCGCGTTGTACATGGGCGGCAGGTGCCACACGGCCAGCACCGCGTTGAACCACAGAAAGCTCGAGATGGGCGTCGTGAGCCGTTTGCCGAGCGCGCCCAGCACGGGCATGCGCAGCAGCGGGCGCAGCATCCACCCCGGCGTGCCGTACAGCAGCAGCGGCGGCACGATCAGCGTGAGAATGAGGTGCTGAATCATGTGCGCGCTGAACAGGTAGTAGTCGCTCAGGTCGTGCAGCGGCCCATTCAGCGTGAAGAAGATGAGCAGCAGCCCGTGCACGAAGGCGGCGCGCTGTCCCACACTCGGCCCGTTGGCATCGGCGTCAGGCGCGGGGGTGCCCGTGAGGGCGTCGCCGTGTGCCGTGGGGCGCAGCGGGAACGCGGGCTGGAGATCGAGCGGCGACGGCCCTCGGTGCGCTCGCCAGAAATAGAGCGCACCGAGGGCCGCCAGTCCGATCACCGTGCTCGGATGGAGCGTGAAGCTCCGTCCGAAGTCGACGGCGGGGTGCAGCAGGAACATGATCGGTCGGGTGACCGCCTCAGCTCAGAAGACCGAGGCGGATGGACAGCTTGCTGAACAGGAACATCAAGCCGACGAGCGTGAGTGCCGCCACAATGAGCGGACCCGTGAACAGCGACCGGAAGAGCTTGTGGTCGTACTTGAGGTGCATGTAGTACATCACCACCAGCACGAACTTGATCGTGGAGAGCGTGAGCATGCTCGGCACGTAGATCCACGACGTTTCCCATGCCGGGATGTAGAACGCGGACACTTCGACCGCGGTGATCACGAACAGGATGACCGCAATCTTCCAGTACGTGGACCAGGTCGGATGGTCGTGTCCATCGGCGTGGCCGGCGGCGCCGGCTGCGTGATCAAGGGCCATGGTGTGGTTACTTGATGAGGTACACGAGCGTGAAGATCACGATCCAGATCACGTCCACGAAGTGCCAGTACAGCGCGGCGATGTCCACGTTGGTGGCATCGGCCGGCCGCAGCCCTCGCTTGTAGTCGATCGCGAGCAGGGAGAAGAGCCAGCACACACCCACGGCCACGTGCGCGCCGTGGAAGCCGGTGAGCGTGAAGAAGCTCGAGCCGAAGAGATTGGTGCGAATGGTGAGCCCTTCACGAATGAAGGCCGTGAACTCGAACGCCTGGAAGCCGAGGAACGCGGTGCCCATGAGGCACGTCACCCACAGCCACAGCTTGCTCGAGCCGAGGATCTTCTCGCCCATGGTGTGCTTGGGCAGCTCCTTGTTCTGTACGGCCGCGAGCGCGAGCACCATCGCGAACGACGACATCAGCAGCACGAAGGTGGAGGCCGACGTGACGGGGATGTCGAGGATGGCCGGATACACCGTGTTCGTGACCGGATCGGTCCACGGCTCATGCGGGAAGGGGCCCTTGATCGAGCGCCCCTTGTAGATGAGGTACGTGGAGATCAGCGACGCGAACAGCATGCATTCGGACCCGATGAAGGTCCAGATCGCGATCTTGCGGTTGTCGAGACCGAGCGTGGTGTAGTGGTGCCCGTGCCCGGCGTCCGCGTGCTCCGCGGCGGGAATGGTGGTGGCGGTCATGCTAGTGCGCGTCCTCGAGCGGCGTGAGGAGCCAGCTGTAGAGGCTGGCGATCCACCAGACGGCACCACCGATCATGATGGCGATCGCGAGCTTCTGGTTGGTGTCGGTGAAGAGCATGCCACTGAACATCACGATCACACCCGTGGCCGTGATGAGCGGCAGAATGGACGGATTCGGCATGGGGATGCCGAGCTGCTTGGCGGTGAGCTGCTTGAAGCCCGCCTCTTCGGCGACCGTGGTCGGCTTGGCGATGACGGTGCCCTTGAGGTCCCACAGCGGATAGCGCGAGGTGATCTTCGGCAGCTCGTCGAAGTTGTGCTCCGGCGGCGGTGACGGGATCGCCCACTCGATCGTGGGCGCGCCCCACGGGTTGCTCGACGCGCGCTCACCCGACTTCCACGACTTCCACAGGTTGATCAGCCCGAACAGCGTGCCGAGCATGAGCACCAGCGTGCCCACCGTGGAGAGCATGTTGAACAGCTCGATGCCCTGCCCCGCGTCGTACTGATAGGTGCGGCGCGGCATGCCGAGCAGTCCGCTGAAGTGCATCGGGAAGAACGTGAGGTTCATGCCGATGAGCGACAGCCAGAAGTGCCAGTTGCCGAGCGACTCGCTCATGAAGCGACCGGAGATCTTCGGGAAGTAGTAGTACAGGCCGGCGAAGAGGCCGAACATCGATCCACCGAAGAGCACGTAGTGAAAGTGCGCCACGATGAAGTACGTGTCGGTCTGCTGCAGGTCGGCCGGCGGCGAGCTGTGCATCACGCCCGAGATGCCGCCGATGGTGAACATGCCCACCAGCGCGATGCCGAACTTCATGGCCACCGTGAAGCGGAGTTGGCCGTCCCACATGGTGGCCATCCAGTTGAAGATCTTCACGCCCGTGGGAATGGCGATGAGCATCGTGGTGAGCGAGAACACCGCGTCTGCAATCGGGCCCATGCCCACCGAGAACATGTGATGCGCCCACACGCCGAAGCCGAGAAAGCCGATCAGAATGCCCGAGTACACCATCACGGGATACCCGAACAGCGGCTTCTTCGAGAACGTGGGGAGCACTTCGGAGACGAGACCGAAGGCCGGCAGAATGAGAATGTAGACTTCGGGATGGCCGAACACCCAGAACAGGTGCTGCCACAGCAGCGGGTCGGCGCCGGCGCCGATCGCGTAGAAGTTCGTGCCGAAGAAGCGGTCGAACTGCAGGAAGACGAGGGCGACGGTGATGACCGGGAACGCCAGCGCCACCAGGAACTGCACCACGAACGACATCCACGTGAAGATCGGCATGCGCATGAGATGCATGCCGGGCGCCCGCATGTTGATGATCGTGGTGATGAAGTTGAACGCCGCGGCCAGTGACGAAATGCCGAGGATCTGCAGGCCGAGCACCCAGAAATCCATGTTGATCTGGGGCGAGAACTGCTTCGTGCTCAACGGCGCGTAGCCGAACCAGCCGCCGTCGGGCGCGACCGAGAAGAAGATCGGAACGGTGATGAAAATGCCGCCGAGCAGATACACCCAGTAACTGAACGCATTCAATCGCGGAAAGGCGACGTCACGCGCGCCGATCTGCAGCGGAATGAGAAAGTTGAAGAAGGCGGCCGACAGCGGCATGATGGCGAGGAACACCATCGTGGTGCCGTGCATGGTGAACAGCTGGTTGTACATGTCGGCGGACAGGACCTGTCCATTCGGCACGGCCAGCTGGGCGCGGATGAGGAACGCTTCGAGCCCGCCGATCACGAAAAACACGAGTGCCGTGATCAGGTAGAGGACGCCGATGCGCTTGTGATCGACCGTGGTCAGCCAGCTCCAGAGCCCGGTGTTCGCGGACTCGGTGGCGGTTGATGCATACGGCGGTGCGGCGACGATGGTGGCCATCGCTGGGGGTGTCGGGGTTACTGGAGAGCCTGCAGGTAGGCAACGATGTCAGCGATCTGCGCGTCCGTGAGGCCGCCCATCGCTGCCGAGATGACGTTCTTGCGCACCGGGTCCGTCTCGCCGATGCCGATGCTTGGCATGAGGCTGCCCGGCTTCATCGCCGGCGCATTCTTGATCCACAGCGCGAGATGCTTCGCGTCGTTGGCGTACAACCCCGACGCGATCGTGTGGCGCGTGGCCAGATGCGTGAGGTTCGGTCCCACCTTGGACACCGACATCGGATTGCCGGCGATCGCATGGCAGCCGATGCAGCTCGAGCGCGAGTACAACTCACGGCCGCGCTCTGCGTCCGCGGCGGCGAGCAGCGATTCGTCGAACGTGAGGTTCTTCGGCAGGCGCGTGGTGGGAATCACGTGCGCCGGCAACTGCTCGCGCGGGAACCAGTACGGCTCCAACATCGGCGTGGCAGGCGCGGTCGAATCTGCAACCATCGAGTCCGCCGCGACGTCCTGCAGCGCCACACCGGCGCCGCTCGGCACCATCGGCACCGCCGCTTGCACCGGGAAGACGGCCGGACGCGCCTGATGCTGCGCCCACCGTTCAAACTCGGCCGGTTCCACCGTGTACACGCGGAACTTCATGTTCGCGTGCGACGACCCGCAGTACTCCGCACAGAAGCCATTGTAGGCCTCCGTCTGGATGTCCGTGTTCGGCGTGAACCACAAAAAGTTCGTCTTGTTCGTGATCAGGTCGCGCTTGCCACCGAGCTGCGGCACCCAGAACGAGTGCAGCACGTCGACCGTGGTGAGCGCAAAGTTCACCGTGCGCCCTTTGGGCAGATAGATCTCGTTGGCCGTGGTGATGCCGTACTCGGGATAGCGGAACTCCCACCACCACTGATGGCCCACCACTTCGATCTGCAGTGCGTCGGGCGCCGCCTTGGCCTGCGTGGCGAAGATCGTGCGCACGGTCGGAATCGCGATGAAGATCAGAATCACGGCCGGAATCGCCGTCCACAGAATCTCCAGCATCGTGTTGCCGTGCACCGGCTTCGGATCGGGGCTGTTGGCGCGTTTGCGGAAGCGCACGATCACGTAGATCAGCGCGACTTCAACGGCCACGAACACGATCGTGCCGAACAACAGCAACTTGTCCCACACCGCATCGTTCGCGGCGTTGAAGTCTGTCGTGTGGTTGAACGTCGAGTTGGGATACTCGCCGCTGCACGCACCGGCGATCAGTGCCAGTGCAACCAGAAGCGCCGTGGAGGTCCAGCGACGCTGACGGAACATGAAGGCCATGCCAGTTCCGAGAGTGAGTGATGTCGTTGTTGACGACGTGTGAATCATGGGGAGTCCGTCGAAGCTAAACCGCGGTTTCAACGCTAGGCAAGCAAGTACCGTGCGGATTGCCTCGTGCCCGCATGATCGTCCTGCTCACAGAGAAAGATCGGTGAGTGCACAGCGATGCACGATAGGACCGACCGTTCCGAACCTCATTGTTGCGCCGAGCGCGCTCCGCTTCACGCCATGCACTGCTCGACACCGTCGTCTCACTGCCTGCGCGCCCATCGCGCCCCGCGCACCACCCAAACAGCCCGGATCCTGCACCGACTGCTGTTCGGTGCTGGCGCCGCACTGCTCGCCTGCGCACCGGTCGCCGCGCCCAGTGGCGAGGTCGCCATCGCGGTCGGCGCCCTCCCCGATCGCCCAGGCTATGCCCAGGTCGTACGTGGCGTGACACTGGCCGTGGCGCGCCTGAATGCCGACGGCGACATCATTTTTCGCGTCGCACTGCCCGCCGACTCTGCGGCCAGCGTGGTCGGGGTCGCCGCAGCCCACCGCGCCGACCCGCGCGTGATCGGCGTCGTGGGGCATCCCGAGAGCGGCGCCACCCAGGTAGCCATTCCCGTCTACGCCAATGTGGGGTCAGGCGGACGCGACGCCGTCGTGGCCATTTCGCCGACCGCCTCCTCGCCGCAGCTCTCAGGCATCAGTCCGTGGTTTTTCCGCGTGGCCCCCAGCGACGCCGCGGGCGCCCGTGATGTCGCGCGCTACGCCTGGGATACTCTGCGTGTGGGCATTGCGGCGGTCGTGTACCGAAACGATGCCTACGGCCGCGATTGGGCCGGCGCCTTCACCGACGCCTGGACCGCCCGCGGCGGCACCGTGCTCATTCGTGACCCGTACCTCGCCGGACAGACCGACTGGAGCGTCTACGCCGCCCACGTGGCCCGCGAAGACCCGGACATCGTGCTCTTCCCCGGCGACACCGAGGATGCCGTGCCGTTCCTGCGCGCCCTGCGTGCCGCGGGTGCCCGGGCCACGTTCATCGGCGGCGACGGCACCGAGGGGTTGGCGGGCATGCCCGAGTTCGCGGGTGCGCGCTACGTCACCTTCTTCCACGCCGAAGCGGCCACGGGCGCCGAAGCGCAGCGCTTCCTCACCGACTGGGCCGCGACGCACCGCGAGCCGCCCGATGGCTTCGCGGCCATGGCCTACGACGCAGCGCTGGCGATCGGCACCGCGTGGCGCACCGCGCCGGAGAAGACGCGAGCCGGTTTGCGCGTGGCGCTCGAATCACTCGCCCTCGAGGGCGCCGGCGGCCGCGTGGCCTTTGCGCCCGGCACACACGATGTGATCGGACGCAGCGTGGTCGTGCGCACGGTACCGGCCTCCGATCGGCCTGCCCCATGACTCGACGCTCACGCCTCCGCATCGCCACCATCCGCGGCCGCCTGTTCGCCGGGTTCGGCACGTCGATCGGTCTGCTGCTCATCGCCGGCGTGCTCGGCTGGTTCGGGCTGCAGCGCACCAACCTGGAATCGGAACGCACCGTCTCCCAACTGGCCGCCAAGACCACGATCACCGAGCGCGTGATCACCGGCATCCTGCGCGAGGTGGTGGGTGCCCTGCGCTACCTGCAATCCGGGCTGCCGGAGGACGCGGACCGCTATCTGGCCATGTCGCGGGAAGCGGATCGTGTGTTGCGCGCCGCGAGCGCGGACAGCGCGCTCGGCGACCGCGAGCGGCTCGTGCTCGAACGCATCGCCGACCGGCAGGCCGCCCTCGAGGTGCGCATCGCGACCACGCATGCCTTGCAGGTGCTCAATCGACCGGCCGACGCAGCCCGCGTGCTCGCCGAAACGTCGGAGGATATCAATCGCATCGAGATTCATCTGCAGGAGCTGCGCGACGCGGCGCGCGCCGGTGCGGAACGCGCGCAGACCGACATGGGCGTGACGCAGCGACAGAGCGAGCTCTCGCTGGCGCTCGTCATTGCGCTTGCGTTTGCCGTCGCGGCGTTCTTCGGGCTCACCACGGCACGCGCCGTCTCACAGCCGTTGAGCGCCCTGCAGGACGAGCTGGCGGCGCTCGGTGTCGGTGATCTGCGCGAGCCGCCGCCGACGCTCGATGCCAACGCGATCGCCAGCGAGTACGCCCATCTGCTCACCGGCGTACAGCAGGCGCGTGCGCGACTGCGCGCCCTGCTGCACGAGGTGCAGGGTGAAGCCGACCGGGTAACGCTCGCCGCACGCGAGCTGACCGCGTCCTCTTCGTCGGCGGCCGCGTCGTCGCAACATGTGGCGACCGCCGTGATGGACATCTCGCACGGCGCCACGGTGCAGCTCGATGCCCTCAATGCGGCCAGTGTGGCGCTGCATGACCTGGCCGAGTCGGGCGCGGCCATCGGTGAGGCCGTCGACGAAACCGGGCAGGCCACCGAAGACATTCGCGCCACCGCCAACGGCACACGCGATCAGGTGCAGAAGGCACTCGATGCGCTTGAAGCCGCACGCGCCACCGTGCTCGAATCACAGACCGAGATGAGCGGCCTGCGTGACGTCACAGGGGTGGTGGACGATTTCGTGAACGTCATCTCCGAGATTGCCACGCAGACGAATCTGCTCGCGCTCAATGCGGCCATCGAAGCCGCGCGTGCCGGGCCCGCGGGCCGTGGCTTCGCGGTGGTGGCGCAGGAGGTGCGCACGCTCGCGGAGCAGAGTGAACAGGCCGCGTTCGAAGTCACCGAACAGGTGAAGCGGATTCGCACACGCCTGATCAGCGCCTCGAACGCGGTCGAATCCGGGGCCACCCGCATGCAGGCCGCGGGCGATGTGGCCAGCGATGTGTCCACCGCGCTCGGTCGCATCGAACGGGTGGTGGAGCGCGTGGAATCGAGCACGCGACGCGTTGTCACCGCGGTGCACGACAATCGCGCATCGCTGGGAGCCGTGCAGCATTCGCTCACCAGCGCACGCGATACCTCCGAAGGACACGCGGCGGCAGCCGAACAGGTGGCCGCCAGCACGGAGCAGACCAGCGCGTCCGCCCAGGAAGTCTCCGCCACCGCCGAGATGCTGCAGACGGCGAGCGTGCGACTGCGTGCGCTGGTGGGCGCGTTCCAGACGTGACGGCCCGCGCCGCGCCTGGGCGCGGCACGGGCTCGCCTGGCTACGCGACCTGCTCCACGACGACGCCGCGCTCCGCGAGCATCGCGAGGTAGCGATCGGCCGGCATGCACTCGTCCGGCGTGTGCACACCCGGCCGAATCACGCCCATGGCCTGCAACTGTCCCGTAATCGACAGCGTGAAGCCGGTAGTCTGCATCATGGCCGTGAGGCCGTGCTCGACGTCGTATCGCGCGACGAGCTGCCAGGCGTGAGACGCCGGCGCGCCGTCTTTCTTTCCGGACACGACCACGCGCAGCGCCACCAGATCCTTGCCGCCCGGCTTGCGCAACTTCTCACCCGCCACCTTCACGAACACGTCGCGCGGCACGACCTGCTGTCCCTTCACGTCCACCGGGTCGAGTGAGAGCAGGCCCAGGTCGCGGATCGCTTCCATGATCGTGGCATGTCCCGGATACCGGAGCGTCTTGTACTCCATGTTCGGAATCTTGCCTTCGTAACGGAAGGGCATGGTGGACAGTCCGCCCGCCGTGTGAAACGCTTCGAGGGCACCCACCGGCTCGGGAAAGGTCACGGCCTCGATTTCCGAGAGCGCACTGACCGTCACCCGCCGACCGTCGCGCACGACGAGTGACTCGGTGGTGTAGTAGTCCACCACGCCCTCGAGCGAGTACACGATCTGGTAGTTGAGCGGCGGCTCCGGGTGCTGTGGCAGCCCGCCCACGTACAGCTTCACGCTGTCCACCGTGTCGAGTTTGGTGATGCCGAGTTGCGCGATGACGTTGACCATCCCCGGTGCGAGGCCCGTATCGGGCACGACGCTCACGCCCTTGGCCTCGGCGTCGGCGTCGAGTCCCTTCTGCTGCAGCACGATCTCCGTGTTGCCGCCCAGGTCGGTGAAGTGCACGCCGCACTCCACAGCCAGCTGTGCAAGGGGGAAGTTGAAGTAGTACGGAATGGCGCTCATGACGGCCGTCACGTCGCGCATGACCGCGCGCACGGCGTCGTGATTGCGTACGTCCACTTCCGCGGTGACGAGGCGTCCGCCGAGGTGGGGCTGCAGAAACGCTGGCAAGGTGCCGATGCGCACATCTGCAAGCACCACGCGTTCGACCGCGGGGTTTCTGAGCAGGTCGAATGCACACGCCGAACCCTGAAGGCCGGCGCCGAGCACGAGCATCCGCATGCGGGTCTCTCCGATGGGGGAATATCCTGGGGTGGTAGCCGCAAAAGATAACCCCGAGGCACCAGGTGAGGCCGCTACTGCCTCGATGGTGTCGGCTAGCGGCGCACCCGGTCGCGCCCGTCGGCCTTGGCCCGGTAGAGCGCCGCGTCGGCGCGAGCGAACAGATCTTCCACCGATTCGATGCGGGCCGCGGGAAAGGTAGCCACGCCGATGCTCGCCGTCAGCGCGATCGCGCGTTCGCCAGGCCGTGAGGCGAACGGCTTCTCCTTGACCGCCGAGCGGACCCGTTCGGCAAAGCCATCGGCACCCGCGTCATCCGTCTCGGGGAGCAGGATCACGAACTCCTCGCCACCATAGCGCGCCACCAGATCGTTCTCACGCACGAGATCGCGCAACAGCGACGCCATGTCGCGCAGCACGTCGTCTCCAATCAGATGGCCATAGGTGTCGTTCACCATCTTGAAGTGATCGAGGTCGATCATGAGCAACGCCAGCGACGAGTCGTAGCGCAGCGCACGCTCCATCTCGGCCGTGATGTTTTCCGCGAGCGCGCGGCGGTTGAGCAGCTGCGTGAGCGGATCGGTTTGCGCGAGCTGTTCGAGCCGCGCATTGTCGGCCATGGTGTGTTCCACCATCCGGGCGCGCTGAATGACGGCCACGGCTGCCGTGATCACGGCCTCGGCAAACTCGAGGTCGGCTGGACCAAGCGGCTGCTGGTCGCGCGTGCGACGGACGAGAAACACCCCGTAGGCGCCGCGATCGACCGTGAAGGGCAACGCGATCACCGATCGGATGTTGACCTCGGTGCCCTCGAGCCCCCACACCTGCCGCACACCTTCGTACAACGGGTGCGTGGCGATGTCCTCCACCAGCACCGGCTGCCCGGTGTCGAGCGCGGCCTGCAACTCGGGGTACTTGTCGAGCGAGACCTCGAGACTGGTGATCTTCGGGTTCTCCACCGCCGCGACCACCGTGGCCGTGCGTGCACCGGTGTGCGAGAGCACGACCGAACAGTGCGAGACGCCGAGCGCACGCGCCGCTCGTCCGACCAGCAGCTGATAGAGTTCGCTCACCGAGAGGTCGCCCGTGACTTCGTGCAGAATGTCGACGAGTTGACGGCGGCTCTCCGCGTCATCCTGCGCGCGCTGCAACGCCGCCTCGGTGCGCTCGAGCGCATCGCGCGTGGCACGAAACATCGCGCCATGCCGCAAGTGCGCCTGCACGCGCGCCACGAGCTCCTTCGGACGATACGGTTTGCGCACGAAGTCCACCGCACCGAGCCCGAGTGCCCGCACCGACGCGTCTTCGGGCGGCAGCGAGGAGAGCATGAGCACCGGCAGATCGTGCCAGCGCGCGTCGCCCTTGATGGTTTCGAGCAGATCGTAGCCGACCGCGTCGGGCAGCAGAATGTCGAGCAGGAGCAGGTCGGGACGTCGCTCCTCGAGCAGGGCGAGACACTCGGCGCCCGTGCTGGCGTGCGCGATCTCGTAACCATTTTCCGCGAGCAGCCAGCCGATCGACTGGAGCACCGCAGCGTCATCGTCGGCCACGAGGATGCGCGCGGCGGCCATCAGGACGCGCCGTGTGCAGCGGCCATGGCGTCGTCGGCGATGTGTGCAGCCAGCCCCTCCCACTCGATGTTGCCCCCACTCAGCACGACGGCGATCGGGCCATCACTGGGGATCTTGCCTTCGAGCACGGCGGCGTACGTGATGGCGCCACTGGGTTCGACCACGAGCTTGTGTCGATCGAGCAGGAGTCGCATGGTGCAGCGAATCGCGCCGTCGCCCACCTGCACCACATCGTCCGCCAGCACCGACAGGTGGTCCCAGTTGCGGGTACCGAGCCGTACGCCCAGCAGGCCGTCGGCCACAGACGCCGTTCGATCGAGCGTGACCGGTCCGCCATGGGCCATGGCGCGTGAGAGCTTGGGGGCACCCTCCGGTTCGACGCACACCACCCGCACCGCCGGGTTGCGGGCCTTCACGGCCGCGGCGACTCCCGAGGCGAGTCCGCCGCCACCGACTGGCACGACCACCGTGGCCACATCGGGGAGTTCGTCCATGATTTCCATCCCGGTCGTGCCCTGTCCCGCGATGATGAGATCATCGTCGAAGGGTGGGACCACGATTGCCCCGGTCTCGGCGGCCAGCGTGTCGGCGCGGGTGATGCGTTCGATCGTGGTCGTGCCGACGAGTTCAACCGTCGCACCAAGCCGTCGTGCACCCGCCGCCTTGGCCGGCGAGACGGTGGTGGGCATCACGACCGTGCACGGCACCCCGAAGTGGCGCGCGGCCCACGCCACCGCCTGCGCGTGGTTGCCGCTGGACGGGGCCAGCAGGCCGTGTGCTCGCTGCTCGGCCGAGAGGGAGGACACGAAGTTGAAGGCCCCGCGCACCTTGAAGGCGCCCACGCGCTGCAGACACTCCGCCTTCAGCCAGATGCCGTGCGGGAAGCGATCGGTGGGTGCATCGGCCGGCAGCAGCGGCGTGCGAAGCGCCACCCCACGTAAACGGGCGGCCGCGGCTTCGAACGAGGCGAGATCGACGAGTGGAGCGACGTTGGCAGGCACGGCGGCATCGACGGGGACGGCGCGCGCGGTGCGAATGACGACACACCGCGTGCAACAAGCGTCAAACGTACCGACCAAGCGCGGTCAGTCGCTAGGGCAGCGCGGGATCATGCGCCGTCGCAGCACGGCGCGTCCGGGGCGGGCTGGTTCTCGTACTGTCCTATCGTCGCGCATCTGATAACGCGCTGGGGCGCATGGTCCCGAGACCATGCGCCCCGCTGGCATCACTTCTGCCACTGCCACGGCATGAGCCGTGCCCACTCCGCGGCGGCGCGAGCCGTCGGGGAGTCTACTTGCAGCACCGGTCCGAGCCGCATGGCCGGCGCCGTGGTGCCGAGGGTGTTCACGGCTGTGAGCGTGGAGCCGTCGATCTCGAACACGGTCCAGTAACGCCCCGTGCCCTGCGGCGGGAAGAACTGCCGCACCAGCGTGTTGCCCTGGTACACGTCCACGCGCGCGTTGCTGTTGGGAATCGAGCCGGCGCTCGTCCACTGGTACACGTAGTACCGATAGATCCCGGGGAACTGCTGGGACATCGTGATCGTCTCCGGTCCGAAGCCCGACTGCACATCGACGTCGAGACGGGCGAACGGCGAGGCGGTCACGGAGCCCTTGTTGCTGAAGTACACGTGGAAGCGATTCGTGGCGCCCGGCACCGGGCCGGTGAGATGCGAGTCCAGATCAGAGGGTGACGCACCCCAGGAGAGCACGAACCGCCACGCGACGTTCGTACCGACCGGGGAGAGGAACAGCACTGGAGCGTCCTGTGTGGCCGCCGAGACCGTGGCGGTGACCGCACCATCGGTAAACGTCGCCTTGCGCGCGCTCACCGTGTAGGTACCGGCCGCCAGCGACGGGAAGCTGTACGTACCCGCGGCGCTCGAGGTGGCGGTCGCGATCGGCGCGCCGGTCACGTTGAAGCCACCGGCACGCAACTCGACCGTCGCTCCGCTGATCACGGCGTTGGTCGTGGCATCGCGCACCGTCCCCGTGAGTGTGCCGCTGGAAGCGCCCGTCGGCACGAGATACACGGTGGGCAGCGTGGTCGTTGGTGGCGACGCGGCGCCGACGAGCTGACGATCCTGCAGCGTCGACTGCTGGAATCCGCTCGCGTTCACCAGCACGGTGTAGCGTCCTTCCGGAATGGCCGAACTCTGCCACGCGCCATCGGCAGTGGTGAGGAACGGCCCGAACTCGGTGAGCGCATCGGTACGGCGCAGCAGCACGCTCGCCCCGGTGATCGGCGCGAACCCGACCGCGTTCTGCACGACGCCGGCAAATCGTCCGGTGAGCGTGGGGCCGACCGCTTCATACACGTAGCACCCCGGGCAGGAGAGGCCACCGCGCGGTCCGTACTCGAAGATCACGTCGGCGGCTCCGGCTGCGGAGGCCGACGGCGTGACGAAGCGCAGGCTCGTGGGCGACAGAACGGTCAGCGCCGTGGCCGTGCCGCTCCCGATCTTCACACCCGTGACGAGCGCCGCAGCGCCGACATCGGTCACCGTGACGGTGGTGCCGCCCGCAACCGGGCCCGCCTGCGGGGTGAGGCCGATGGTGGGGGTGTAGTACACCACGCACTGTGGGCACGTCGCCGACGCGCCGGCACCGGTGCGCACGATGAGATCCTGCGCCCCGATCGCCGCTTGTGCGGGCAGCGTCACGTCGAGCGCGGTCGCCGAGACGGCCTGCACGCCCGTGGCGGGCTGCGTCCCCACGGTCACCGTGGTGACCGCGGACAGGTTCTGGCCATGCACGCGCACCACGGCTCCCCCCACACGATCAGCGAAGGCGGGGCGCACACTGTCCACGCGAACGATCCGGGTGGAGTCCACGAGATTGAACACCGTGAGCGCGGGTGTGGCCCGAATCGCCTCCGTGTTGAACACGCCCTCCACGCCGGTGCCAAGCGTTCCGAGCACCTCGAGCATGCGTCCGAGCGCCGGCGGTGCGGTGCGACCGCCCTGCCCCGCGGCCGCGAGCAGCCCGGTGAGAATCGCCGGGTTCTGCGCCCCGACGCGCATCAGGCAGGCGAACCCCAGTTGAAAGGCGTGGTCGAGGTTGCCGCTCTGCGCGCCCGCTTCGATGGCCGAGCGAATGGCCGGTTCCTGGAAGCAGGGGAGAATGCCGAGCACCCACTGCTGCAGCAGACCGGTGTCACCCGTGCCCCAGGTAAGCCCCGTGCGCAGCGCCGTCGTGGCGAGTACCGGCTCGATGGCCGGCACCGCGGTGCTCGCGATGCCCTGCGCGGCGACTGCTCCGAGCAGATACCGCGAGTCCGGATCCGCTTCCGCGGCGGCCAGATCGCTGCCCAGCGCGAACGTCTTGATGCGCGTGTAGGGCGACAATGAGATCGGGAAGGTGGCCACCGGCGGTTGGAGCGAGATGCGGCCACCTTGCACACCGGGGCCAAGGAGCAGGCCGAAGGTGCCGTTTTCTTCGGCCGGCGTGGTCCACGTCACGCCATCGTTGCTGTAGCTGCGCACCACGGCCACGAAGCGCGGACGTCCGTTGTCGATGCGCACCTGCTGCCGTCCCTGCGCATCGCGCGTCGGCAACACGGTGAGCTGCAATCCCCCGCGATCGGTCTCGGTCTCCACGGTCGGCAACGCCCGCGCCGGTTCCTCGTAGCGGGGCGACGGGGTGACGGCCAGCACATGCTGCACACTCGTGCGCAGCGCGCCGAGCACGACCGGGTCGGCGGTGACCAGCGCCTGCTGCGGGTTGGCGGTTAGTCGCGAACCGAGCACCGTCGTGAGCTGCGCGATGGCTGGCGACGTGCTGAGCACGCTGCGAATGTTGGCCGCGCGCGCAGGATCGCTGGTCGCGAGCGCGGGCACGAGCATGGTGAGCGCTTCGGCCGTGCTCGCCACCGTGACCGGCTGCGTGCCGGTGCCGCCCACGTTGAGGGCCAGCATCACCGGCGCGTGTGTACCTTGTGCTGCCACGCCCACGACGCCGGCCGCACCGGTGGGCAAGTTCGTGCGCCCGGAGCCATCGGCGTTCAGTTGCGTCGGCTGCGTGCCGGCAAAGAGCGACAACTGCGATGGCGTAGCGAAGAAGCCCGCCGGAATGCCCACGGAGACCGCCACTGCGGCCTCCCCGGCGCCCGGACTCGGGAACGAGGGCGGCGGCGGTGGCGGAGGCCCCGGATCGACGGGGGAATCGCCCCCGCCGCCGCACGCGGCGAGGACAAGGGCAGCCACAACGGCACCGACGCCAACCGGTCGACCGCGAAACGTGTCGGTTCGCATCGTGACCTCAGTTGCAGAAGAAGAGGAAGCTCGTGTCTTCGCCGGCATTGATGCGCACGGCGCGCGGCGTGCCGATCGTGATGTCGTTGATGCGTGTGCTGACGTTGTAGTTGCCGGGCGAGAGGTCGTAGTTGCGGACGGCGTCGAGCAGCAGCGTGAAGCGACCACGCCCGACACCATTGATGAACACTTCGGCGAGCGGCGCGCCGGTGATCACGCCGGAGCACGAGTTCTGGTCGATGGAGACGACGAGCCGTCCCGTGTTCGGGCCCGTGGGAACGGTGGGCGCAGGATCGTCGCCGGAGCAGGCGAGGAGCGGGCCGACCAGGACGGCGGCGGCGAGCGCCGCGAGCCGCGGCAGGCGGCCGCGGGTCGGGACATCTGAAGGCATGCGGGACATGGTTCCCTCTGGGAATCACCCACTGCGCAGCGGGCGGCGCCTCACGGCGAGCCGTCGACTGCACCTCCGATCGGTGAGGCCGAGCGTCCGGACCTCGAACCGACACGACCGACGCGATGTGCACATCGCGGGTCGTTGTAGCGATGACGGCCGAAGCCGTCGCGGCCCCGAGATGGTGACGGGGCTCACCGTCAGCTTAGCGCCGACCGGGGCCCCGCAGAGAGAAGGAAGGCCCGACAGGGGGTCGGGGAAACGACGACGCGGGGCGAACCGGATGGTTCGCCCCGCGTGTCCTGTCCATCGCGCGTTCGTGGCTCAGCCGAGCTCGAGTTCGCCGGAGACGTCTGGCTCACCGCCCTCGGCGCCGTCACCACCCTCGACGCCGTCGTCCTTCTCGTCGTCCGGCACCATGCGCGCCACTGCCGTGACGAGATCACCGCTGTCGAGCGACACCAGCTTCACGCCCTGCGTGTTGCGACCGGCCACGCGCACTTCCTTCACGCTCGACCGGATCGCCACACCACCGCGCGTGATGAGCATGATCTCCTCGTCCGATGACACTTCCATGAGCGCCACCACATTGCCCGTGCGATCGGTGCGCTTGAGCGTGAAGATGCCCTTGCCGCCGCGCTTCTGAATGCGATAGTCGTCGAGACTCGTGCACTTGCCCAGGCCGAACTCGGTGGCCACCAGCAGCGTGGCTTCGTTGCGCTTGATCACCACCATGCCCACCACGCGATCGTCTTCGGCCAGCGTGATGCCCTTCACCCCCGTGGTATCGCGCCCCATCTCGCGCGCATCCTGCTCGTGGAAGCGGATGGACAGGCCGTGCGCGGTACCGAGCACGATGTCATTCGTACCGTTGGTCACCTGAACGTCGATAAGCTCATCGCCTTCCTCGACCTTGATCGCCTTGACGCCGTTGGCGCGCACGTTCGAGTACTGCGACAGCGCCGTCTTCTTCACGGTGCCCTTGCGCGTGCAGAACAGCAGGTATTCGTCGTCCGTGAACTCGCGCACCGGCACGATCGCACGAATGCGCGTGTCCGGCGTGACGTTGATGAGGTTCACGATCGGCTTGCCGCGCGTGGCGCGTCCCGCCTGCGGCAGTTCGTGCACCTTGAGCCAGTAGCAGCGTCCGTCGTCGGTGAAGATCAGGATGTAGTGATGCGTGGAGGTGACATACATCTGTTCCACGAAGTCGCCGTCCTTGAGGTCGGCGCCGATGCGTCCGCGCCCGCCGCGTCCCTGCTTCTTGTACAGCGACACCGAGGTGCGCTTGATGTAGCCCTGACGCGAAATGGTGACCACCATCTCTTCTTCGGCGATCAGATCCTCGACGGTGAACTCCCCCTCGTCGCCCACGATCTCGGTGCGGCGTTCGTCGCCGAAGCTCTCCCGGATCACGAGCAGCTCACCCTTCATGATCCCCATGCGCTTCTCACGCGAATCGAGGATGCTGCGCATCTCGGCAATGAACGCGCGAACCTCCGCCAGCTCCTCCTCGAGCTTGTCGCGCTCGAGGCCGGTGAGCTTGGCGAGGCGCATGTTGAGAATGGCCTCGGCCTGACGCTCGCTCAGTCCGAAGCGCGTCTGCAGCTGCGTGCTCGCGGTGGGCGTATCGGCGGCGGCCCGAATGAGCGCGATGACCTCGTCGATGTTGTCGACGGCGATCTTGAGCCCTTCGAGGATGTGCTCGCGATCGAGCGCCTTGTCGAGGTCGAACTGCGTGCGCCGCACGATCACTTCGTGGCGGTGCTTGAGATAGTGCTCGAGCACCTGCTTGAGCGACAGCACCCGCGGAATGAGACGGCCCGTTTCGTCGGGCACGAGCGCCAGCATGTTCACGCCGAACGTGCTCTGCATGGCGGTGTGCTTGTACAGCTGGTTGAGCACCACGCGCGGAATGGCATCGCGCTTGAGCTCCACCACCACGCGAATGCCGTCGCGATCGGACTCGTCGCGCAGCGCCGAGATGCCGGTGAGCTTGCCGTCGCGCACCAGATCGGCGATGTCCTTCACGAGCTTCGCCTTGTTCACCTGATACGGCACTTCGGTGATCACGATCTGCGACTTGCCGCTCGACTCCTTCTCCTCGATCACGGCGCGAGCGCGCATCACGATGCGACCGCGGCCCGTTTCCTGATAGTCGGCAATGCCGGCGCGGCCGTAGATGTAGCCGCCCGTGGGGAAGTCCGGGCCCTTCACGATCTGCCGCAGCGCCAGACCGTCGAGATCGGGCGTGTCGATGAGGGCAATGCAGGCGTCCACCACCTCGCGCAGATTGTGCGGCGGGATGTTGGTGGCCATGCCCACGGCAATGCCCGACGAGCCGTTCACCAGCAGGTTCGGTACACTCGCCGGCAGCACGGTCGGCTCTTCGAGGCGATCGTCGAAGTTGGGGGCGAAGTTGACCGTGTTCTTGTCGATGTCGGTGAGCATCGTCACGGCCAGGCGCGTGAGTCGCGCCTCGGTGTAGCGATAGGCCGCGGCGGAGTCACCGTCGATCGAGCCGAAGTTCCCCTGCGGATCGACCAGCAGATAGCGCAGCGAGAAATCCTGCGCCATGCGCACGAGCGCGTCGTAGACCGAGCTGTCGCCGTGCGGGTGGTACTTGCCGAGCACGTCGCCCACCACCGTGGCGCACTTCTTGTACGGGCGCCCCGGCACGAGGCCGAGCTCATTCATCGCGTACAGCACGCGCCGATGCACGGGCTTGAGGCCATCGCGCACGTCCGGAAGGGCACGCGACACGATGACGCTCATGGAGTAGTTGATGAACGACTCCTTGATTTCCTCGTGGATCATCCGCGGCAGAATGCGCTCGCGGGCGTTGGGAGCGGTCATGGATGGGTCGGAAGGAGACGGAACAGACCCCGGCCGCGCCACAGGAGCGCAGGGGGCAACCTGTAGAATTTAGTCGGACGGCCCCCCGTCCTGTACCTCTCCGGGCTTAGGGCGCGGACGGCTTCAGGGGGGAGCTTGCCGGCGCCTGTTCGGGCCGATAGGCCTCGAACTCTTCCGTTTCCGGGAAATCCTCGGCCTCCTCGGCCGCCGACTCGCGCTCGACCGCTTCTCGCTCGGCCCGGTAGCGTCGGTACCAATCCCGCGTGATCTCGCCGGCCAGCTCCCGATTGCCAAGCCCGAAGGCCAGGCCGAGCGCCAACGCGACGGCGCCGAACAGGATGGCGAAGGCCGTGGTCACAATGTTGGTGGCCACGCCGAGCTCCTGCAGCGCCATGAACACGGCCAGCACGATCACGCTGACCCGGCCAACCCGCGCAATGGCGGCTCCCCCGTGTACCGCGCCAGCCGCCGCTCGCAGCAGCCCCTCCACGAAGCCGCCCAGCACGATGCCCACGATCACGATCACGAGGGCGGCGATGATGCCCGGGATGTACGAGAGCAGTTCGCTGAAGACGCCCGCCAGCGACTCCAGCCCGATCGCGTTCGCGGCCACGAGCAGCACCGAGAACATCACGCCCCAGAAGAGGAACGCCGCGACGACTCGAGCCGGGTTGAACGGGGTGCCGGAGCGCGAGGCGGCCTCGAGCACGCCACCGCGATCCAGCAGGTCGTTGAACCGGATCCGCCGCAGGATCCGATGCGCCCCCTTCTCCACCAGCTTGGCGACCAGATACCCAGCGAAGAGAATGACGAGTGCGCCAAACAGCGCCGGCACGAACTCGGCGATCAGCGTGAAGCTGTACTCGAGGCGTCCGGTGAAGCTGTCAGGAAGCGGGCTTGGGGCCTGCAGGAGCGCCGGGGCGACGGCGGGAATCGGCATGGGCGCAATCTACTGAATCGCGGCCGCGCCACGAGGGCTGACCGACCGCGGCTGCCTGGCGACGCCGGTCAGGCGGCGCGCGAGGCCGACTGCCGCTCGGACTCGGCCAGGTCGCGCAAAAACCCCAACGCCTGACCTGCCGAAATGTTGTAGGGATTGAAGTGCTGGGCGCCTCCGTAGCGCAGCAACACGGCTCGTCGCTTCGCCGTCGGCATGTCGTCGAGGCCGATCAGCTTCATCGACCAGTCGGCAAATGCCCGCCGCTCGATGCTCTCGGCGAGCAGCAGCGTGCAGTCAGTGTGCCGTGCATCGACGACGATGCGGTTGTACAACCGATTCACGACGGCGCGATCGCCCTCGAGCGCCTGCAGGAAGAGCCCGCTGCCGTAGACCAACAGGCCGGTGATGTCGGACGCCTCGTTGCGCTGCGTCGCTGCTCGCAGCAACGCCACGAGGTCCTGATACGCGAGCGTGCTCGCGGCCGTGCTGACGTAGAGCAGGCGAATGGTATGCATGCTGGCGAGTCTCGGCCTCGACGACGACGACTTGAGCGCATCACGCGCAGCGAGTCCGCTATCACAGTGATGGCGCAGTCCGATTCAGTTTTCGAGGGAGCGTCCGATACACCATCACAGCGCGTGACGCTGACGTTACCGCAACTCCCCAGCTGTGATTGAGGCTCGACGATGGACGATCTGCTGCGCGACTTCCTGATGGAGAGCGCCGAGAATCTCGGCCGACTGGACAACGACCTCGTCGATCTCGAGCGTCGCCCTGACGATCCGACGCCGCTGCACAGCGTCTTCCGCACGATTCATACGATCAAAGGGACGTGCGGCTTTCTCGGCCTCTCGCGCCTGGAGCTGCTGGCGCACTCCGCCGAAAGCGTCCTCGACCTGCTGCGTAGCGGCCGACTGCAGGTGCGCGACTCGCTGATCAGCGACGTCCTCGCGTCGGTGGACCGCATCAAGCACATCCTCGATGTGCTCGAGCAGACGGAAGCCGAACCCGACGGGACCGATGCGGACATCGTTGCACGACTCGATGTCTGGCTCGACTCGGTGCCGGACGCGCGGCGCCCGACGCCATTTGAGGCGATCGCGGCGATCTCCTCCTACGCGGAGGAGACGCCCGTGCCCGAGCGGCAGTCCGTCACGCCCGCGCCCGCTGTGGCGCCGGTGGGTGCCGAGAGCGACAACACGTCGCCGGCTGTCGACGCGACCGATGCCGGCCCGGACCACCGCACCCATCTCGCCGACAGCACGCTGCGCGTCGGTGTGGGCTTGCTCGACGAGCTGATGAACCTCGTGGGCGAACTCGCGCTCAGCCGCAACCAGCTCATTCAGCTTGCAGGCGCCAACGAGCAATCCGAGTTCGTGAATCCGGTGCAGCATCTGAATCGTGTCACCACGGATCTGCTCGACGCCGTGCTGCGCACGCGCATGCAGCCGATCGGCAACGCGTGGACGAAACTGCCGCGCGTGGTGCGTGATCTCGCCGCCGCGAGCGGCAAGCAGATCACGCTCAGCATGCACGGCGCGGAGACTGAACTCGATCGGCAGATTCTGCAGGCGATTCAGGACCCGCTCACGCACATGATTCGCAACTCCGCCGATCACGGTGTGGAAACGCCTGAGGCACGACGAGCGAGTGGCAAGACCGACGGCGGCACGATTCGCCTGGTGGCGCGACACGAGGGCGGCCACGTGATCATCGAGATCAGCGATGACGGACGCGGCATCAATGTGGACAGCGTCCGCCGAAAGGCCATTGAGCGCGGGCTGGTGCGCGCAGATGCCGCGGCGGCGCTGACGGACGCGCAGGTACTGCGCTTCATCTTCGAGCCGGGCTTCTCCACCGCGGACAAGGTCACGAACGTCTCGGGCCGTGGTGTGGGCATGGACGTGGTGCGCAGCAACATCGAAGCGATCGGCGGCTCTGTGGAATTGCATTCGGAGCACGGCCGCGGCACCACGGTGCGCATTCGCATTCCGCTCACCCTGGCCATCATTTCCGCACTGCTCGTGGGTACCGCTGGTGAAACGTTTGCGGTGCCCCAGATCGGCATCGTGGAGCTGGTGCGCGTCACCGAAGAGCAGCGCCACCTGGTGGAGCTCGTGCATGGGGCACAGTTCTATCGGCTGCGTGACACGCTGTTGCCGCTCGTGCCGCTGCACACCCTGCTCCGTCTCGAGACCACGAGCCCCTCGGAGACCTCGAGCATTGTGGTGTGTCAGGTGGGCGACACCCGCTTCGGCCTGGTCGTCGACGAAGTGTTCGACACCGCCGAGATTGTCGTCAAGCCGATCGGTCGGCTGGTGAAGCACCTGCAGGCGTACGCCGGCTGCACCATCACGGGCGACGGGCGCGTCATCATGATCCTCGACCCCGCCGGTGTGGCGTCCATGGCCACCATCTCGAGTCGCAGTTCGGCGGAACGGGACGCGCAGGAGGAAGCCGAGGCGGCACGACGCACGGCCGATGATGCCACGGAAACCGTGCTCCTGTTCGATGCGGGATACGAGGCGCTGCAGGCAGTACCGCTCGCCGTCGTGGCACGGCTCGAGGAGTTTGCCGCCGACGCGTTCGAGCAGGCGGATGGGCAGTATCTCGTGCAATACCGCGGCAGTCTCATGCCGATCCTGCCGGCCAATCCGGCGATGCAGCTCACCGCCGTTCCTTCACGACCGGTGATCGTGTTCAGCGATGGCCAGCGTACCATCGGCCTCGCGGTGGAGGCGATTCGTGACATCGTGGAAGACCAGCTGCGCATTGAACGACGCGCACAGCGACCGGGCGTGCTCGGCGTCTGCGTGATCGATGGGCGCGCCACGGAGGTGATCGACACCGACCACTTCCTGCGCACCGCATTCCCCGATTGGCATCGACACGTGCCATCGGGCGATGCGGCGACACACGTGCCGCACGTGCTGCTGGTTGACGACTCCCGATTCTTTCTCGGCTTGCTCGCCCCTGCGTTGCGCACCGCGGGCTTCTCGGTGAGCACCGCCACGAGTGGTGACGCAGCGCTTGCCCGACTCGACGCAGGCGAACGTGTGGACGTGCTCGTGAGCGACATCGAGATGGCCGGACTGGATGGCTACTCGTTGGCGCGTGCGATTCGTACGCGACCGCAGCATCGAGCCGTCCGTCTCGTGGCGCTGACCACGCGCAACAGCGCGGAGGACCGTGCGCTCGGAGTCAGCGCCGGCTTCGACCAGTACCTGCCCAAGTACGATCGCGACACCGTGGTGGCGACCGTGCGCAACCTCCTCGCTCCGGAGCAAGCGGCCGCATGACATATCCGGCGTCTGGTCGTGGCTCGACCGCGACCCTCAGCGAGTACGTGACCTTCCGGCTGGCCAACCAATGGCTTGGCATTCCGGTGGACATGGTGCAGGAGGTGCTCATGGCGCAGCGCATCGCGCGCGTGCCGATGGCGCCGACTGCCATTGCAGGCTTCCTCAACCTGCGCGGCCAGATCGTGACTGCGATCGATGTCCGCAGCACACTGGCGCTCCCTGCGCGTGACCCCTCCGACGGCGTGATGAATGTGGTCGTGCGACAGGATGGTGAACTGTTTGCCTTCATGGTCGATGACGTTGGCGATGTCGTGGCCGTGAACGACGACGCGCTCGAAGTCACGCCCGCGACACTCGATGCCCGATGGCGCACCGCCTGCCAGGGCATCGTGCGCCGCGACGATGACCTGCTGCTGATCCTCGACGTCCAGGCGTTCCTGCGCCTCGACCACACCGCGTAAGACGCGCTCCGCGTCCTCGATGCCTTCGTTCCCGACCACACCACGCCCCACAGGAACTCCCATGCAGACCAAGTCCCCCGCTCCGAAGCGCTCGTCCAAGTCCGCCGTCACGCCCACCAGCCGGCCGCGTCGCGCCGCTGCGGCAGCCCCAGCACCCGCCGCCGACCACAGCGAGTTCGAGACCGCGTTCGCCGAGTACGAGGCACAGGTGAATGCGATCAGCCGGTCCATGGCCGTGATCGAGTTCGATCTCGACGGTACGGTGCTCACCGCCAATGACAACTTTCTGGGCTGCCTTGGCTACACACTCGATGAAGTGCGCGGAAAGCACCACTCGATGTTCTGCGATCCGGCCCACGCCAGCTCGCCGGAGTATCGCGAGTTCTGGGCGACGCTGAATCGCGGCGAGTTTGCCAGCGGCGAGTTCCCACGCGTGGGTAAAGGCGGCCGCGAGGTGTTCATTCAGGCCACCTACAATCCGATTCGTGACGCCGAGGGGCGCACGACGAAGGTGATCAAGTTCGCGAACGATATCACGGCGGTCGTGAAGGCCCGCCGTGAGGCCGCGTTGTTCGTCCCGATGGTGGAATCGGCCTCGGTCAACCTCATGCGATGCGACCTGGACTTCACGATCACCTACATCAACCCGGCGTCGCTCGCCACGCTCAAGCGGATCGAAGAGTTCCTGCCGGTGCGCGCCAGCGAAGTGAAGGGCTCGTCGATCGACATCTTCCACAAGGACCCGGCACACCAGCGCCGCATTCTGTCGAACGACCGCAATCTGCCGCACCGCGCCATCATCAAGCTCGGCCCGGAAACGCTCGATCTGAACGCGGTCGCGATTTACGACGAGGACGGCAAGTACGCGGGTCCGATGGTGAACTGGTCGATCATCACCGATCAGGTGCAGATGGCCGACGAGTTCGAAGCGTCCATCATGAAGATCGCGAACGTGGTGAGCTCGTCATCGACCGAACTCGAAGCCAGTGCGCAGGGCATGGCCGCATCGTCGGAGGAGACCACGCGTCAGGCGCAGGCCGTCGCGGCGGCATCGGAACAGGCCACACGCAACGTGCAGACCGTGGCCAGCTCCGCGGAGGAGCTCACGGCCAGCATTCGCGAGATTGCCAGCCGCGTGCAGGAAGCGTCAAGCATTTCGCAGACGGCCGTGCGGCAGGCGGCGGAGACCTCCGACACCATGGCGCGCCTCGGCGTGTCGAGCCAGGAGATCGGTCAGGTGGTGAAGGTGATCACCAGCATTGCCCAGCAGACGAACCTGCTCGCGCTCAACGCCACGATCGAAGCCGCGCGCGCTGGTGAGGCCGGCAAGGGTTTCGCGGTCGTCGCCAACGAGGTGAAGGAGCTGGCGCGTCAGACGGCTCGCGCCACGGAGGAGATCGGTACCAAGATCGCGGGTGTGCAGGCGGATACCGCGTCGGCCGTGACCGCGATTCGTGATGTCACCGGCGTCATCAACAAGATCAACGAAATCTCCACGACGATCGCCAGCGCGGTCGAAGAGCAGAATGCCGCCACGAGCGAAATCTCGCGCAACGTCGGGGAAGCGGCGCGTGGCACCGCCGAGGTGAGTTCGAGCATCAGCATGGTGACGCAGGTCGCCACGGAAGGCGCGCACACGGCAGAGAACATCAAGTCCGCCGCCGGACAGCTGTCCGTGGAGTCGGAGCGCTTGAACCACTCCGTGAACGGCTTCCTGAGTCGTATGCGCAAGATCTGATCGAGCTGACCATGAAACGCATCCTCGTGATCGATGATTCGCTGGCGATTCGCAAGGCGATTCGCCGCATTCTGGAACCGATGGGCTACGATGTTGGCGAAGCAGGGGACGGCGCGCAGGGTCTGTCGGCGCTCGCCGAGGCACCGCGCCCGGACGCCATTCTGTGTGACGTCGACATGCCCGTGATGGATGGACTGGCGTTTCTCGGCGCCCTCCGAGACGGGGGACGTACCGATTTGCCACCGGTCATCATGTGCACCACGCATTCTTCGTTCGAGAAGATCTCCGCCGCGCTGTCGCTCGGCGCAAGTGAGTACATCATGAAGCCGTTCGACTCCGATATCATCGGGTCGAAGCTCGAGGCGGTCGGCGTCCAGTGACCAAACCCGCCGACGCGATCCGTGTGCTCATCGTGGACGACAGCGCTGTCGTGCGCGGTGCGCTCGGACGGATCGTGGACGACCAGCCCGATCTCACGGTGGTGACGACGGCGCCGAACGGACGCGTGGCGCTCGACGCGCTGCGTCACCAGCCTGCCGATGTCGTGCTGCTCGACATCGAGATGCCGGAGATGGACGGGTTGACGGCGCTGCCGTTGATTCTCGCGCAGCATCCGGAAACACGGGTGATCATGGCCAGCAGTCTCACGCAGCGCGGCGCCGAGATCACGATGCAGGCGATGGCGCTGGGGGCATCGGATTTCATTGCGAAGCCCGCGGCGCGTTCCGGCACCGCGGCGCTGGCCTCGGTGCAAACCGAGATCGCGTCGAAGGTTCGCGCCATCGGACGCGCCGCGCGCGGGCGTCCTCGGGTCCCGCCATCGGCATCGCCGCCGCGACTGGTGCCGCGCAGCACGATTCTCGCGCCGCGGGCCGGCGATTCGTCCCCGCGGGTGCTCGCGATCGCCGCCAGTACCGGGGGACCGAACGCCCTCTCCGACCTGCTGTCCGCGTTGCCGAAGGATTTTCCGTTGCCCATCCTCATCACGCAGCATATGCCGCCGGTGTTTACCGGTCTGCTGGCGCAGCGTCTCGAGCGCGACAGTGGACGCCCCTCCCGTGAGGCGCGGCACGGCGAGGCGGTTGAAGCGGGGCACACGTATGTCGCACCTGGGGATTTTCATCTGCTGGTGCGGACGCACGAAGGACAGCCGTTCATTCAGCTCACCCAGACGGCGCCCGAGAACTTCTGTCGTCCCTCGGCCGATCCGATGCTGCGATCCATCGCGGCCATGTACGGGCCGTCCACGCTGGCCGTGGTGTTGACCGGCATGGGGGAAGACGGTCTGCGCGGCTGTCGCGAAGTACAGCAGCGCGGCGGACGCATCCTCGTGCAGGATGAGGCGTCGAGCGTGGTCTGGGGCATGCCCGGGGCCGTCGCGCACGCCGGTCTCGCGCATGAAATCCTCCCCGTGTCCGATCTGGCTACCTCCATCCTGCACGCTTGCGGGGCTACCTGCGCATGATCAGTGAAAGCGACTACGAGTTTCTGAGCGATCTGCTCAAGCGACACAGCGGACTCACCCTTGGTCCGGGCAAGCAGTATTTGCTCGAGAGCCGCCTGCCTCCGGTGGCGGTCACGTTCGGCCACCCCGACCTGCCCACCTTCTTTCGTGCGTTGCGCGCTGGCGTGCCAGCCCATGTGGTGAAAACGGTGTGCGACGCCATGACCACCGGCGAGACGCTCTTCTTTCGCGATACCAAACCGTTCACCGCGCTCGAAAACGAATTGCTGCCGGCGGCGGCGAAGCAGGCGCGCGCAACGGGGCGCCCGATCCGCATCTGGTGCGCCGCCTGTTCCACGGGACAGGAGCCATACTCCATTGCGATGATCGTGCAGAAGCTGGAGCCGATGCTCGCTGGCACGCGTGTCGAGATACTGGCGACGGATTTTTCGCACGCCGCACTCGCACGCGCGAAAGCCGGTGTGTTCAATCAGTTCGAGGTGCAGCGCGGCTTGCCGGTGCAGTTGCTGGTGAAGCACTTCACCCCGGTCCCCGAAGGCTTCGAGATCAAGGAGGAGCTGCGGCGGCGCATCACGTTTCAGGAGATCAACCTGCTGCACCCGTTTCCGGGATCATGGCAGTTCGACATCATCTTCTGTCGGAACGTGCTGATCTACTTCGACGTCCCCACGAAGAAGGACGTGCTCGAACGCATGTCGCGACTGCTCACGCGTGGTGGCAGTCTGTTCCTGGGCGGTACGGAGAGTACACTGGGCGTGACGGACACCCTCGTGCGCGTACCGTCGCATCCGTCGGGCGTGTTCTGCCGTCCAGCGGATCTCTCACTCGTGGAGGCTGGCAGCCGCGCGGCGTGATCATGGCCTGCAGCGACGTGCATGTCGCTGCACCACGCAGCACGGCGCGACGGAATCAGATTCCGTCGCGCCGTGCCGTATGGCGGCGTCTTGCCCCTACTCCAGCCAGATTTGCACCGAGCGATGTGATTCCTGCAGCGTGAAGATTTCGCGCGGGTATAGCACCCCCTGCTGGCTGAGATCGAGCGCGAGCGCTTCGAGCGGAATGTCCTCTTCGCGTATACGCGCGACCACGTCATCGGGGATGAGATCGATCAACCAGCGTGCACTGCGCGCCGGCAGGGCGACACGCACGCGCTCTTCGCCGGCCTTCACGACGCGCACCATGAGGTTGCTGGCGGGCCGCGAGGGATCGAGGTTCTGCTTCGATCCCGACGAGAAGAACCCGCGAACCCAGGTGTAGGGACAGCCTGCCATTGGCGCTCCGGGGAGTGAGGTAGCCGAGAGCCACACGCGCAGACCGCGCGAGAGGTTCAGAGCAGAGTCTCGACCGGTTGACGCACGAAGTGAATGACGAAGCGGCGTACGCGATCACGCGTCGGGGGCGTCCGCGTGCCGGGGCGCGCCTGCGGCGTCAGGTGCGGGTGCCGCGGCGTGCGTCGAACAGCACGCTTCGCTTGCACGACGGGCACAGCAGCCATTCGCGCTTTCGCGAGTAGCCGAGGCCGAACGAGCCACCACCAATGGCGCGGTGCGTCAGCGTGACCTCGCACCGCGGGCACGGCGGCAGTACGCCCTTTGCCCAGCTGGCGCGAATCGCGCGGTCCTCGTCCGTCGTGAAGGTGGCGCTGTCTGTCATGGGCTGGACAATGGCGAAGGCCGCGTACGCGGCGCAACCAACGGTGGTCCGACTAGGGATCGATGCGGACCACCACTTTGCCGAACTGTGCGCCCGACGTGAGCCGTGCATACGCGTCGCGTCCGTCCTCGAGCGCGAACACCTGATCCACGGGCGGCAGCAACCGACCGGCGCGCAACTCGGCGGCGATCGCGGCGAACTCCACGTCGTTGCCCATGGTAGACCCCATCAGCGTCCACTGATTCCAGAACATGCGCCGCACGTCGGTCTGTACCATCGGCCCGGACGTACCGCCGCACGTCACGAGCCGACCGCGCTTGCCCAGCGCAATGAGCGACTGCGTCCACGTGGCTTCGCCGACGCTGTCGATGACGACGTCCATGCCGCGCTTGTTGGTGGCGAGTCGCGCCTGCTTGCCCGCATCGCCCGTGCTGTGGTTGAGCAGATGATCGGCGCCCAGCGTGCGTGCGCGTTCGAGCTTTTCATCGCTGCCCGAGGTGACCCACACCGTGGCGCCGATGTGCTTGCAGATCTGTAGCGCCGCGAGCGCCACCCCACCGCCGATCCCCCAGATCAGCACATCATCGCCCGCCTGCACCCGCGCGCGCGACACGACCATGCGCCACGCGGTGAGCGTGGCGAGGGGAAACGCTGCCGCTTCGGCCCACGACAGCTCGGCGGGGATCTGCTCGAGGTTGGCGTCCGGGACCACCACATATTCCGCCAGCGTGCCGGGACGATGCTCGCCGAGCACGCCGTACGAGAGACACAGCGGCTGGTCGCCTTCCCGGCAGTACTCGCAGGTGCAGCTGCGATCGACCACCCCAGGGTTGAGGATCACCCGATCGCCCGGTCGCACGCGCGTGACCGCGTCGCCGACCGATTCCACCACGCCAGCGCCGTCCGACCCGACGACCCACGGCGGCGTGATATGCACGCCGGGAATCCCGCCGAGCACCCAGAGGTCGAGACGGTTGAGCGCGGCCGCGTGCACGCGGACGCGGACGTCGTGCGGCGTAGAGAGCTCGGGCACGGGGATGTCGCGAACGACCAGTTGCGACAGATCGCCGTGAGCATCGATGGTGAGTGCGCGCATGGGGCAGGTGTGGCGGGGGGAGTCAGTGGAACGGCTGTAAGTTGTATCAGTGCGGGTCGCAGTTGAACGCTCGGACGTTCGCGACGGCCGCAAGGCCCGGTCCGCGGCCTATATTTGAGGCGAGCGCTTTCTCCCCACATCACCTCCTCGTCCCGCTGTCATGGCGTCATTCCAAGTCCCCCCGCTCGGCGAATCCATCGTTGAGGCGACCGTCTCCCGCTGGCTCAAGCAGGTCGGCGATGCCGTCGCGGCCGGCGAGACCCTCGTGGAGCTCGAGACCGACAAGATCACGGTTGAAGTGCCCGCGCTCGAAGCCGGCACGTTGACCGCCCAGGCGCGACAGGAGGGCGATGTCGTGAACGTGGGCGACGTGCTCGGCGAAGTCGCTGCTGGCGCTGGCGCGGCCGCGGCGCCGTCGGCCCCAGCCGACGCCGCACCCACGCCCTCGGCGGCAGCACCCGCTGCGAGCGACGATCCCAAGGCCTCACCGGCGGCGCGTCGCCTCGCCGCCGAACAGGGTACTGATCTGACCTCGGTCACCGGAACGGGCCGAGGCGGGGTGGTGGCCAAGGCCGACGTGATCGCGGCGGGCAAAGCGCCGGTGTCGGCGGCTCCGGCGGCTCCGGCGGCTCCGGCCAAGCCCGCTGCGCCGGCGGCCCCGAAGCCGCCCGCCATGGCGCGCGCCACGAGCGATGGTCCGCGCGAGACGCGAGAGAAGATGACAACGCGCCGCAAGCGCATCGCGGAAAACCTGCTCGCGTCACAGCACAACACCGCGCATCTGACCACGTTCAACGAGATCGACATGTCGGCCGTGTCGGCGCTGCGGGATCGCATGCGCGACAAGGTCGAGAAACAGCACGGTCTGCGCCTCTCGTTCATGCCGTTCTTCGCCAAGGCGGCCTGCCTGGCGCTCGAGGCGTACCCCACGGTGAATGCCCAGCTCGACGGTGAGTCGATCGTGTATCACCACTACGTGAACATGGGCATTGCGGTCGCCAGCGACGCCGGGCTCGTGGTGCCGAACATCAAGGATACGCACGCGCGTTCGCTCATCGAGATCGGGCACGACATCGGCGCGGTGGCCAAGAAGGCGCGTGACGGCAAGCTCGCCATGGACGACCTCACCGGCGGGACGTTCACGATCACCAACGGCGGCGTCTTCGGCTCGCTCGTGTCGACGCCGATCATCAACTACCCGCAGGTGGCGATTCTGGGGTTGCACAAGATCCAGGACCGGCCGATCGCAGTCGACGGACAGGTCGTGATCCGGCCGATGATGTACATCGCGCTCTCATACGACCACCGCATCATCGACGGGCAGCAGGCGGTGCTGTTTCTGGTCCGAGTGAAGGAGCTGATGGAAGACCCGGCTGCGATGCTGCTGTACTGACCGGCGCTTGCACAGCGTCCGCGCGCCCCGCTGCTCACCGGCAGCGGGGCGCAGGTGTTTCCGGAGGGCCGAAACGAGACGACGCCCTGTCCGGCGAACCGGTCAGGGCGTCGTAACCGCATACTGGCGTACCGTTCGATGACGGGCTTCGCGGTCAGCGGCGTGTGAAACAGGCTTGCGCCCGTGTTCAGCAGTATGACGCTCGAAGGTAATGTCGGTCACACTGGGGGGAAGGGCGCACAGGCGGGCGTGGCGGGATTGTGACTCGGGGCTCGATGGGCTGGGACCTATCGAAGCTCGATGGGCTGGGGGACCTTTCGAAGCTCGATGGGCTGGGCGAAGGTGACCGCAACAAACTCATGAGGGGTGAGAATCTCGCCGAGTGGATCCCAACCGGGGCCGGCCTCATTCGCGATCTGGCCGACCGCTCATCTCACCCCTCACGATTTGGGTGCCGACCCCTTCGCCCAGCCCATCGAGCCGAGCCGTTCACCGCTCGGTGGGCTGGGCGAAGGTGACCGCAACAAACTCATGAGGGGTGAGAACCTCGCCGAGCAAATCCCAACCGGGGCCGGCCTCACTCGCGATCTGGCCGACCGCTCTCCTCACCCCTCGCGATTTGGGTGCCGACCCCTTCGCCCAGCCCATCGAGCCGAGCCGTTCACCGCTCGATGGGCCGGGCGAAGGGGTCAGCAACGAGTTCCCGAGGAGTGAGGGTCTCGCGCGAGTGGATCCCAACCGCAACGGTCCCGGACATTATTTTTCCCGCATGACCTCTCCCCAGACTTTCGATCTCATCGTGCTCGGCGGTGGCCCCGGCGGCTATGTCGCCAGCATTCGTGCGGCTCAGCTCGGTTTCTCCGTCGCCTGCGTCGAAGCCGACGCCACGCTTGGCGGCACCTGCGTCAATGTGGGCTGCATTCCGAGCAAGGCGTTGCTCAGCTCATCCGAACACTACGAGTGGATGCGCCTGCACGCCGCCGAGCATGGCATCCATGTGGACGGCGTACGACTCGATCTTGGCGCGATGATGGCGCGCAAGACGGATGTCGTGCTGCAGAACACCAAGGGCGTCGAGTTTCTCTTTCGCAAGAACAAGGTGACCTGGGCGAAGGGGTTCGGCACGCTCAGAGCCGGCAACGTGGTCGAGGTGCAGGCCGCCGACGGCAGCGTGAGCACGCTGCAGGGCACGCACGTGATCATTGCGACCGGGTCCGTGCCGGTGCAGCTCCCGTTCCTGCCGTTCGACGAAGTGCGCGTGCACTCGAACGTGGGTGCCCTCACGATCCCCGAAGTACCGCGTCACCTCATCGTCGTGGGCGGCGGGGTGATCGGACTCGAGCTCGGGTCGGTGTGGCGACGCCTCGGGGCCAAGGTGACCGTGGTGGAATTCGCGCCCACCATTCTGCCCGGCAATGACGACGATGTGATTCGCGAAGCGGACAAGATCTTCCGCAAGCAGGGACTCGACATTCACGTGGGCACCAAGGTCGTGGGCGCCGACGTGCGCGAGGATGGCGTGACGCTGCACTGCGGCAAGGGCGACGACACCTTCTCCATCGACGCCGACCATGTGCTCGTGTCGGTGGGACGCAAGCCGGCGTTGCGCGGTGTGGACGCGGCGGCGCTCGGCCTCGCGCTTGGTGCGCGCGGTGAAGTAGTGGTGGACGATCAGCAGCGCACCAACCTGCCGAACGTGTATGCCATCGGCGACGTGACGGGCGGCAAGCTGCTCGCGCACAAGGCCGAAGAAGAAGGGGTGATCGCCGCGGAGGTGATCGCGGGCAAGCCGGTGCACATGCATCAGCACACGGTGCCCGGCGTGGTGTACACGTGGCCCGAGATTGCGACGGTAGGTCACACGGAAGCGGAAGTGAAGGCGAGCGGCCGCGCGTATCGCACCGGCAAGTTTCCGTTCAGCGCGAATGGACGCGCGCGCACGATGGGTGAGACGAACGGCTTCGTGAAGTTCGTGGTCGATGCGGAAACCGATGAGATTCTCGGCTGCCACATGATCGGGCCGAATGTCGGTGACCTGATGGCGGAAGTGGTGCTGGCGATGGAGTATCGCGGCAGTGCGGAGGACATTGCGATCACGGTGCACTCGCATCCCACGCTCTCCGAAGTCACCAAGGAAGCGGCGCTCGCTGCGATCGGGCGCGTGCTGCACATGTAGTCGGTGGGGGGTCCGCGGTTGGGGTCACGCCCCGCGCGTCAACTGCCGCTGCGCGGCAGACACGCGCGGGGCGCGACCCCAACCGCGGCCTGACAGCGGACACGGACGTGCAGCACGAGCGATCGGGTTCGCTGGTGACTTACCGGAAAACAGACAACGCCGGTCTCCGCTCACGCGGGGACCGGCGTTGTTGTATGCGAGACCGCGAGATGAATCAGCCGAACAGGCGCGCGAGCAGGAAGCCGGCGGCGAGCAGGCCGGTAGCGGCGAGCGCGGCGGTAACCGGCGACATCGCGATCATGCCGGTGGCGGCAGCGGCAGGCGCTGCCGTCGCCGACACGGACGTCGCGAGCGACGGCGTGGCCGCGGGGAGCGCGCTCATGATGTTCGCGTGCACGTGGGCAGGCGTCGTCATGCGACGACGGGCCGACGTTTCTTCGGAAATGCGATTCCAGAGCGCGACCTGCTTCGCATCGGCGAGACGGGCGTCGGCCTCGGAGGCCTCACCATCAAGCCATGCGTGCACCGCCACAGGCGTCGCCCCCAGCTCGGCACCGGGCAGCGGCACTTCGCGATCGGCGAGCGGTGCGTTGTTGATGGGCTGGCCGGCATCGCGGCCAAGGCTCGGACGATCCGTGCCTTCCTGGGGATTTCGTGGTTCGAGCATCAGGCGTACTTCTCCTCTAGGAGCGCCTGCAAGGCCTCGCGTGCCCGATGCACGCGCATCTTGAGTGCGCCGACGGTGGTACCGAGTAGATCCGCCATTTCCTCGTACGACCGACCTTCGACGTGTTTCATGACGAAAGCCTCGCGGAGCGACGGGGCCAACTCCGCCAGCGCTTCGTCGAGATCCTGTCGCAACTCGGTGCGATCGAGGTCCTCGTCGGGCGTGTTGAAGTTGGACGGTTGATCATCCTCGTCATAGCTCAGGTGCGTGCGCCGAATGTTCTTCAGCCAATCCTTGCACCCATTTGCCACGATCCGGAACAGCCAGGCATCGAATCGACCACGGACTTCACCGAGATGGTGATAGGCCTTGATGAACGATGTCTGCAAGATGTCCTCGGCCACGTCGGGCGAACCCGTCATGCCGAGGGCGTGTCGATACAGGGGATCGCTGTACCGATTGATCAACGTGCCGAAGGCATTGCGGTCGCCCGCAATGACTCGTCCGATGATCTCCTGATCCGAATCGACTTCCGTCGAAACCGCCGCGTGCGTATTGGTCACGGCGCTACGATAACCCCGGATGGAACCTCGGGACAATCCTTCGGACGCAGGAATCGGTGCAGCCATCGATTTCCTCCCTACGCCGAAAGGACGAACCGACCCAAACAGGGTAACACACGTAAGTGCTGTCACCACTGTGGCTTAGGTCACATATGTGCAGTCTCCACACGGGTGACCGGGGGCGTGATGGTACGCGGTGCCGCTCCGTAGGGAAATCTCGTTCGAGTGTGTGCTCAGGGTGTAACGGCGGGGGCGTTCGCGCGCTGCGACAGGGTCACGTCGAAGGCTCGCCAGCCGTGCGATCGGACCAGTGACCCGTGCGCGTCGAGCGCCGGAGGCGGAAAACGCACCTCGCCGCCGACCGCGGAGGACACCCCGGTGAGCGAATCGGCCGAGATGTCGGCGATGACCTCCGGGACCGAGCGTACCAGTCCGCACGGGACGCCAGCGGCGCCCAGGGTGACCATCCAGTCGTCGGCGCGACGCTGGCGGAGGTGCGCGGCGAGTGCCGGCACGAGGCGCGCCCGGTCCTCGACCCGCCCCGCATTGGTGCGCCACCGCGTTGACACGTCTTCATGAAGGAACCCGAGCGCCGAGGCGGCCGCGGCCCACTGGGCGTCGTTGCCAACGGCGAGCACGAACGGGCGATCCGCGGCGTCGAAGAGTTCATACGGCACCAGATTGGGATGCGCATTGCCCCACCGCCGAGGCGACTGGCCGGTCACCAGCGCGTTCTGCGCCACATTCACCAGCGCCGCGGTGGCCGATTGAAACAGCGAGACGTGCACGTGCCGCTCGGACGGTGTGCGACGCGCTCGTCCCACCACGGCCGCCAGAATGGCAATGGCGGCATCTCGGCCTGCGAGCACGTCGGCCAGCGCCACCCCGACCTTGCTCGGCGCGCCGTCGACCGGCCCGGTGATCGCCATCCACCCGGCTTCCGCCTGCACCACGAAGTCGTAGCCCGGTCGATGGCTCTCGGCTCCGAATCCCGTGATGGTGCACCAGATGAGGCCCGGATGCTCGCGCAGTAACTGGCCAGCATCGATTCCCTTTCTGGCCAGTGCGCCAGGCAGGTAGTTCTCCACCACGATATCAGCATCGCCAATGAGCTGGAGCAGGTGCGCGTGCTGGCTCGGTTGTCCGAGGTCGAGTGCGACGCTGAGCTTGTTGCGGTTGACGCTTCGGAAGTAGGCGCTCTGGCCATCGTCGGCGAACGGGGGTCCCCATCCGCGGGTGTCATCCCCGCCGCCGGGGCGTTCCACTTTCAGGACATCGGCACCCAGATCACCCAGCGTCATGGTGCACATGGGACCGGCCAGCACACGCGACATGTCGAGCACTCTGACGCCTTCAAGCGGAAGTCGCATTATGATGTCGCTATAGAGTTGTGTTTATGACGATATTTTTCGCACGAACATGCCACACGCGATACACACCGGCGACAGCACGCACCACCACGACGCCCGCACATCGCCTCCGAAACAAGGTCACCATACCTTGCGTAGATGTCCAGAAATCATATAGTTACACCGTTCAGTATTACATCACTCCGTTCCGGCTGCCCCGTAAGCACCAGAACGACGTTCTTTCGTGTTTACAGGCGGGCATATCCACGCTCGCGTTTGCCGCGGTCCGCCGGTTGGTCTGGTGCAGAATCGCTGGCGGGAGACCTTCAGTCCATGGCCGATATGTCGCTCGATGGCGATTCGTCAGCGGAAGTCGAAACTCCTGCTCCGGCGTCACCGCCGCCGCGTCGAGGCCCCGGACATCGCGGGGCCGACGCCTCCGATACCGCCGCCGAAATGGCGCGCCGAGCGCATGAGATCAGCCTCGAAGCCGGCAGCCGGATGGCCGGTGCCATGCGTGACGTCGTGCGAGCCGCCGCTGGTCTGAGTGCCTTTGCCATTGAGAGCGCCCGCGAACTCGTGCATTACATGGTACGGCGCGGCCAAATGAACGCTGACGAGGGCGACGTGCTCATCGCCGAAGCCGAGGCGGCGTACATCCAGAAGCACGGTTCGCTGCCCGAGCCGGAGCCGCCCAAGCCGGCCCCCAAGCCGCAGCCGCTGAACGTGCGCCCGCCGCAGCCCAAGCCGGCTCCCACGCCCACACCCGTCAAGGCCGCCGAGCCGGAGCCCGAGCCCGAGCCGCCGGCGCCCGCGAAGAAGGCGGCCGCCGAGGCCAAGCCGGCCAAGGCCGCCGCCAAGGCACCAGCCAAGGCGGCCGCGACCAAGGCCGCTCCGGCAAAGTCGGCAGCCAAGGCACCGGCCAAGGCCGCTCCCGCCAAGCCCGCCGCCAAGGCGGCCAAGGCGCCGGCGAAGACAGCGACCAAGACTGCGGCCAAAACGCCCGCCAAGAAGGCCGCGAAGAAGAAGTAGGTCGGCTCGCACGGCGCCCACGTGCTCCGCGCCACCGCACCGACCCGCCTCGATTTCGGGGGTGGCTGGACTGATGTCCCGCCCTATCCTCAAGATCGGGGCGGTTTTGTCTGCAACCTCGCCATCGAGCGACGCGCCGTCGTTACCCTGAGCGAGCGCGCGGTGCCCCACGGTGCGGAGCCGCTGCCCCTCGTGCGGGCCTCGCTGGCCCACGCCGCGCTCGACCAGCTGCACGGCACCATTCACAGCGATTTCCCGGTCGGTGCCGGACTCGGCGGCTCCTCGGCGGCCGGTGTCGCCCTCGTCGCCGCAACCGCCGCCTGGCGCGGACTGTCCCTGGAGCCCGCCGAGCTGGCCGAAACCAGCCGGCAGATCGAGGTCGAGCGACTCGGCATCGCCGGCGGCCGCCAGGATCATTACGCCGCCGCCTTTGGCGGCGCGCTGGGGCTCGAGTTCGGGGACACGGTGACCGTGCATCCGATCGCCCTCACGGCGGACACCATCCACGCCCTCGAGGTGCGCTGCCTCGTGTACTACACCGGCGAGTCACGCATTTCGGGCGAGACGATTCGTGCCGTGCTCGACGGCTACACCGCCCGAACGCCGGCCGTGGTCTTCGCGCTCGACCGCATGGCCGCGCTGGCTCGACTCATGGCCGTGGCACTCACCCATGGCGACCTCGATTCCCTCGGTGCACTCGTGGGGGAGCACTGGGTGCACCAGCGGTCGCTGCACCCCGGTATCACCACGCCTCGGATCGAGGCGCTGGTGTCGGCGGCGGCCGCGGCCGGTGCGCTCGGGGCGAAGCCGCTTGGCGCGTCTGGGGGAGGCTGCGTTGCGATTGTTGCGCCAGCCGATCGCGTGGAGGCGGTGCACCTGGCCGCGGTGGAGCTGGCGGAGCGGCTGCCATTCACCGTGGCGACCACCGGCGTTCAGGTCGAGGCGCCCGCGGTCGACTGAACCGCGGTGCGCATGCTATCATGCGCGTGTGAGCTCCCGCTTCCCGCTCGATCCCGTGGCCCTCGCGGCCGACCTCGTTGCCATCGACTCGCGCAATCCGGATCTCGTTCCCGGGGCGCCTGGTGAGGCGCGTGCGGCGCATCGGCTGGCTGAGATTCTCGCCGGCTGGGGGTTCGCAGTCTCCGTGGATGAGGTCGTCCCGGGGCGTCCCAATCTGATCGCGCGCATCGGTCCAACCGGACGCTCGCCGCTCGTGCTCAATGGGCATCTGGACGTGGTCGGCGTGGAAGGGATGACGCACGCACCGTTCGATCCAGTGCAGTCGGAGGGCCGCCTGTATGGGCGCGGCGCGAACGACATGAAGGGCGGCGTGGCGGCCATGTGTGTGGCGGCCGCGCGTGCGTCAGCGCGCGGCGCACTCGCGAGCGAGATCATCATTGCTGCCGTGTGCGACGAGGAGTACCGCAGCATTGGCACGAGCGCGCTGCTGACGAATGGGTTGCGCGCGACGGCGGCGATCGTGACGGAACCCACGCGTCTCGCCGTGTGTCCGGCGCACAAGGGATTTGCCTGGTTCGACGTTGCGCTGCACGGACACGCCGCGCACGGCAGTCGCCCCGATGTGGGGGTCGATGCCATCGCACACGCCGGCCTGTTGTTGTCGGCGCTGCTGGGGCATGAAGAGACCGAGCTGCGCTCGCGATCGCATCCGCTGCTGGGACATCCGTCGGTGCACGCGTCCACCATCAGCGGCGGCACCGGGTGGTCCACCTACCCGTCGCACTGCCACTTGCAGATCGAGCGTCGCACGGTGCCCGGTGAAACGGGCGAACAGGCGCTGGCCGAGTTGCAGGTGCTGTGCGACGCCATCGCGCATGCACGTCCCGGTTTCCGGGCCGACCTCACGATGCACACCGTGCAGCCGCCCAATGATGTCCCGGAATCGTCGGCAGTGGTGACGGTGTTGCGTGATGCGCTCACGACGCTTGGGCATCCCCCGTCGGTAGACGGCCTGTCGTGTTGGACCGACGCCGCGCTGTTCACCGCCGCGGGGATTCCGGCCGTGTGCTTCGGCCCCGGCGACATCGCGCGCGCACATGGCGCAGAAGAGTGGATCGGGCTCGACGAGCTCGAGCTCGCGACCGACGTGCTCGAGCGCGTGTGCAGCGATTGGGGGCGAGCCGATGCGGCGCCGTCGGTGACCGACTGATGCGCGGGTTGAGCGTGGCGCAGTACGATCTGCTGGAGCGGGCGATCGATCGTGGGGACCGTCTGGTGCTGCGTCGTCGTCAGCACGAGTACGTGGTGGTACCGGAGCGTCTCGCGTTCGAAGGGGGACGCGAGCAGCTCATCACGCGCCACCCCACCACCGGCGATCGCATGGTGTTCCAGCTCGACGAACTCGAAAGCGTGCAGCGGGTGTCGTGAGCGCGTCGTATCCGCTGGTGGCCGTGTACGCCGACGAATCGTGTCTGGGCAATGGCAAGGCGGGCGCGACGCCCGGCGGCGCCGGTGCGCTCGTGGAGTACGCGGCGCGCGACGGCAGCGTGCGCCGCTTCGATCTGTGGCTGTCCGAGCCCGACACCACGAACAATCGCATGGCGCTGCGATCGGTGAGCGATACGCTCGATGCCATTTCGCGCAAAGGCAATACGCTGAGCATTCGGTTCACCACCGATTCGCGCTACATCGTGGACGGCATGACGCAGTGGGTGCACAACTGGATCAAGCGCGGCTGGCGGCGCAAGGAAGGCGCGGTGGAGAATGTGGAGCTGTGGCAGGACGCGGTGACGTCGCTGCGTTCGCACGAAATCGAATGGCGCTGGGTGCGTGGACACGCGGGACACGCGCAGAACGAATACGCGAACCATCTCGCCACGCGTGCGGCCGCAGCGCAGGATGGATCGAACGGGTTGGTGCCCTCGGCCTTCGACGAGTGGATCGCGGCGCAGAAGGCAGGAAGTACGGCCGCGCCCGACCCCTTCCCCGATCCGTCGGCGTTCCGGCCGGCGCGACCGATCGAATGACGGCCTGCCGCGGGTGATGAGCGTCACAGCCCCGGCACTCGCCGTGACGCAGCCTACCCATGATGCGTCGTCACGGAGAGGTCCCTCGGCGAAATTCGTCGCCGGTGCCACCCAACCCGCCATGTTCAAGTTTCTCTTCGCGCTCGCCATCGGCATCGCCCTTGGCTACAACTACGGCTGGAACGACGCCCAGCTCAACGAGAAGGCCGTCTACGAACGTGCCGTCGATCGCATCGGCGGCAGCAATCGCGATCTCGTGGGCAACGACGTCGACACCAAGATGGCCACGTCAGACGGCCGCTGAGCGATCGATCATGGACGACCTCGATCGCCTCGCCTTCCGCGTGGCGCGCACCGTGCGCACGACGTATCCCCATCTGCTCGAGCACGGCTTCACACTCGCCGACCTCGAGGAGAAGTTGGCGCCGTATCTCGAGACGCGGCGCGAGCTTGCCGTCGGCGGACCGAACGGGTACGAGCACACGGTGTTGCGCTTTCTCTCGGGCGAGCGCGGCTATCTGGGCGCCGAGATCGAGTTGCAGGAGGCGTGCCGTCGCGCGCTCCAGATGCCGTCGCCGACCGTCTCGATCGTGCGCACCTGGGCGCGAAGTGCGCTTGTGCTGCGCAGTGGCGCGTTTGCGCTGGTGACCAGTGGCGCCGCCCCCGCGGTCGGAGCGACTCCCCCTGCGAACGCAGCGCCCACGCCGCCATTGGGGGCCCACGGCCGTGGGCCGTCGTCGGAGTGCGGGTGCCACTTCTGTGGCGGGCGGCTGCCGAGCGCGCGGGAAGCACGGTTCTGTCCGCACTGCGGCCTCGACCTCACCATGCGGCAGTGCCCGGCCTGCAGCACGGAACTCGAACGGCATTGGCGCTTCTGCGTGACCTGCGGACGACAGGCGGAGGACGAAACCGCACCCGATTCGGATTCTGCGGCGCCCACGGCGTCCACGCCGACGGGTGCGCCCGCAGCGGCAGACGATTCGCTCATCGCTGCCGGCCTGTTCGCTTGATGCGGGCGGCGCTGCGGAGGCGCGCGCCGTGACGCCGCTACCGCTTCGCGTAGCGACCCTTGCCGGCGACGGCATCGGTCCCGAGGTCACGCACGCAGCCGTCGCCGTGCTGCGCACGGTCTGTGACCGTTACGATGTTCCGCTCGAACTCGAGGCGTTGCCCTACGGCGCCACGTGGTATCTGGCTACGGGAGAAGGCTTTCCCTCCGGAGAACCGAAGCGCCTCGCGCGCTCCTTCGACGCGATTCTTGCCGGTGCCCTCGGTGATCCGCGCGTCCGTGATCACGCGCATGTGCGCTTGATTCGGCACGCGCTGCTCACCGAACTCGATCTGTACGCCAACCTGCGTCCGGCCGAGCAGCTGTTGCCCGCGCTGTCGCCCCTGGCGCGTGTGCAGGCGGGACAGGCGCGTGTGCAACTCATGGTGATCAGCGAAAACCTCGAAGGGTTTCACCCGGATCGCGATCGCCGAGTGCGGGTGACCGACGACGAAGACGCGCACGTGACCGAGGAGTGGCACACGCCGCACCTGGTGGCGCGACTGCTGCGCTTTGCGTTCGCGTGGGCGCAGTCGCGCGGTCGGCGACGCGTGACCCTCGTGGACAAGACGAACCTCGTGCCGGCGCATCGGTTGTGGCGCCACGCGTTTCAGACCGTGGCGAGCGACTACCCCGACATCGCGCACGATGTGCGTCTCGTGGACACGGTGGCGCATGATCTGGTGCGCGCGCCCGAGCGCCTCGACGTGCTGGTGACCACCAATCTGTTCGGCGAGATCCTGAGCGATCTCACGGCGGGGCTGGTGGGCGGACTCGGCATCGCGCCGAGTGCGAATCTGCACCCGGGGCGCTGTTCGCTGTTTGAGCCGGTGCATGGCAGCGCGCCCGACCTGGTGGGCACGGGGCGCGCCAATCCGCTGGCGGCCATTCGCACCGTCTCGCTGCTGCTCGATACGTGCGGCCACCGGGAGGCCGCCGCGATGGTGGACGCGGCGGTCATGGCGTCGCTGCAGGCCCACGTGACCACCCCCGATCTGGGGGGGCGAGCGACGACCGGCGCCGTCACGGAATACGTGGTGCGTCACGTCCGCACCCGACCGCTGGTGCGCGACGGCGAGTAGGTCGCGAGGCGGGGCGTACCTCCTGCGTCTGGACGGTGTATTGTTTGGACATGACCGCGACCCGTCTCTCCCGCGCGCTCGTCGCCACGCTGCTGCTTGCCGGTTCAGCCTGCGTTCCGAGCAGTGGTACGCCGAACGCCGTTCCCTCCGCACCCGCCGCTGCGCGGTGGCCCGTGAAGGCGCAGCCGCACGTGGACCTGTGGCTGCATGGCTTCGGGATGATCAGCGCTGATACCACACCGGTGCCGCTCTTCCGACGCGGCTATCGCGATTCGATGGTCGTGCTGCGCAATCGCGCCAACGTGTATACCGCGCTCGACGCCAACCGTGACGAGCTTGCGGCCCGGCTGGCGAGCACGCCGGCGTTACAGAATGCGCAGTTCGTGGTGTTCAGCTTTCCCACGTGGGAGTCGCTCTCCACCGCGATCGAGACATTCCTGCGTGTGGAGGGCGATCCGCGGCGCGCCAGCGACCAGACCACCGCCGCGGAGGTCGGATTTCTGGCCGCGCAGTTCCCGACGCCGCTCGACCGCACGTGGCTTCGCCGCTTCCACGACGGCCTCGTGGACGAGCGCCGCGCGTTCTACGAGGGATACTTCACCACCACGCAGCGCACCTTGAGTCCGGTGCTGGATGCGGTGTTCATGCGCTGGGAGGACACCTACCGGGCGCGCTTCCAGCGCTTCCTCGCGGCCACGCAGCAGCGCACCGGCGAAGTGGTGCTGTCGCTGCCACTCGGCCCCGAGGGGCGGCTGTCGAGCGGCCGCGAGGGGCAGACGGTGGTGGCGGTGCCGCTGCCGGGGCGCGTGGACGATGCCAACGAGGCGTTCCTCGTCTTCGCGCACGAAGTGGTGGGGAGCACCGTTGGCAGTGCCGTGGCCGACAACACCACGCCCGCGCAGCAGCGCAGCGGAGAGTCGACCCGCTTCGTGGCGTTCGGGCAGGTGCGCGGTGGTGTGATGCTGCTGCAGGAAATCGCGCCGGAGCTGGTGGCGCCGTACGTGCGGTACTACCTGCGACAGGGTGGACACCGCGTGCCCGGCGGCGCGACCGATTCGGCGCTCGTGACGGCCCTGGCGACCGCGTATCCCTTGCCGGCGCCCATGCTCACGGCGATCAAGCGGCAGATCGATATCGCGCTCGGCGGTATCTGACACGCGCCGCCGCTCAGACTCGTATTGATCTCATGGCCGACGATCAGACCCCTTCCGCGCGTCCCGCGTCCCCCCCAACGGCGCCCTCCACCGGCGACAACGGGAGCGTGCTGCCACGCGCCGCCCTCGAGCGTGTGCTGGCGCGCGCGACCGAACTGCAGACGTCAGGCGCCGAAACGCCGGAGACGATCAGCGAGGCGCGACTGCTCGAAATCGGTCGCGAGGTGGGGATCGATCCCAATCATCTGCGCATGGCGATCGCGGAAGAGCGCGGTCGTTCGCCCATGATCCCCGACACACCGGGGCGCATCGAGCAGGCGCTGGGCGAGGCGCACACGGGGACGCAGCGGGCCGTGCCGGGCACACCGGACACCGTGCTGGCCTCGCTCGACCGCTGGATGCAGCGGGAGGAGCAGCTGGTGGTGAAGCGACGGTTCGGGCAGCGCATGTCGTGGGAGCGCGCGCGCAACCCGTTCGCGTCGATTTCGCGCAGCCTGAGCGGCAAGCCGGCCGACCTGCAGAAGGTGGACGAAGTGAGCGCCGTGGTGACGCCAGTGGATGGCTCGCGTTCGCTGGTGCGACTCGATGCCGACCTGCGGCTGCACCGCAAATCACTCAAGGACGGCACGATGGTGCTGGCCGTAGTCAACGGCGTGCTGGCGGCGGCGTGGATCACCCCGGTGGCGGTGCTCACGGCTGTGTCGCAGACGACCCCCGATGCGGCGCCGCTGGCGGTGCTGGCGGTGGCACTGGGCGGTTTGCAGGCCGGTGTGAGCACGCTGATCTGGCGCGGCATCAAGAAGAGCTTCCGCGAGGCGATGGTGCGTACGCAGCTGCGGCTGGAGCAGCTGCTCGACGCGCTGGAGCATGGGGACGCAGGCTCGCCGCCGTCGCTACTGGAGCAGCTGAAGCAGTCGCTGAGTTCGACGCGGTTGTAGGCACGCTTCGCATCAGGTCGATCGGGCGGATGCGTTCCGCATCGAAGTCGGCACATTTTTTGCTCTGCCCCGAAGTGTGGAGAGTTTTCGTGCGCTCTCTACCTCGGCGGCCTCCCTCCTGTCGTATCGAGTCAGCAGTTGCTGTGGCCTCCATCCCACACCATTTCACGCGAGGAGTACCCATGTTGCCCCGACTCATTGCCACGGCCGCTGTGGCATCACTGGTCGCGATCAGCTCAGCAACCGCACAGACCATCGACTTCACCACTACCGATGGCGGATTCACGTCGCAGAGCCTGACTGGTGTGAATAACCCGTGGGGCTGGGTGGCCGGGACCGGCTGGGAAGTCAACACCAGCAGCAGTGTCAGCCGTCAGCGGCTGCTCAGTCCGACGCTGACGGCCACTGGAACGTCCTTCGGTGTGGTCGCGAGCCATCTGTACAACTTCGAGACGGCTGGTGCGGCCAGCTGTTATGATGGTGGAGCCCTGTTCGTGAGTGTGAACGGTGGCGACTTTGTCCATGTGAGTGCGGGACTCTCCGGCAACGCGTACCGCGGGCCCATTTCTGTGAACTTCAGCAATCCACTCGCCGGACTGGATGCGTTCTGTGGCAACAGCGGCGGACTGGTGAGCACGACCGTGAGCGGCAGCGCGAACATTGGCGATACGTTCCAGTTCGCCTTCGATGGCGGTTGGGATAGCTCGGTTTCGACAGGGAACCCGAACTGGCGCCTTGCCGGGCTCGAGCTGCGTGGTCTGGGCGGGAGCACGTCGGTGCCCGAGCCTGCCTCGCTGGCGCTCGTCGCACTCGGCCTCGTTGGACTCGTCGGCGTCCGCCGGCGTCGCACGCGCTGATCGCGACGGGCACCACCTGAAGAAGTCGCACCGGGCCGGCCCTGCCATTGCGGGGCCGGCCCGGTCGCGTGTCCTAGGCGAACACCAGTTCGAACGCGCGGCGACGCACGCGGTCCATCAGCTTGCGCACACCGGCGTTGCTCATCACGAGCATCGGGCCGGCCATGAGCAGCGACTTCACTTCGCGGCGTGAAATCTTCACGGTGCCGCCCGGCACGAGCATGGCCGAGCTTTGCACGAGATCGCGCATGGTAGCGTAGGCGAAGAGCAGCGGCAGCAGACAGAACAGCCGAATGGAAATCGCACGCCGCGGAATGTCGAGCAGATACGTGCGCGCTTCGTCGAGATCGTGCCAGGCGAGATCGATGAGACGGCCGAGCGCTTCGCGATTGTGAGCGAGCAGATCGGGCGCGAGGATGCGCCCCTGCGTGCTGCCGTGCGCGCGCAGCAGCTCCTCGGGCACGTAGATGGAGTTCTCCTTCTCCGCATCCACGGCCACGTCCTTGAGGATGTTCACCGTTTGCAGCGCTTCCGCGAACGCGCGACACCGCTCGCGCAGCACCTCGTAGCGCTTGCGCCCGATGCTCGGCGCGTGCTCGAACCAGAGATCGGTGAGCATGTACCCCACCGTGCCTGCGACGTAGTAGCAGTACTCCTTGTACTCCTCGAGCGTCTGGATGCGAATGCCGTCGGGGTAGCGGTGCACGAACTTGTCCATGCCCACCACCATTTCGGTCACCCACGTGCGCACCACGTCGCGCGTCTTCTGCGGCAACCGCGAGAAGTGCGCATACACGAGGTCGGCGTGGTGCACGAGCGCGAGGTGTGCGGGTTCGCCCGGCAGCGTCTGCACCCCCGCGATGAAGCGCGCCACCTCGGCGGGATCGTCGAAGCCGGCGAGCATCTGGTTGAAGAGCACGCCTTTGTCGGCCGGTGCGATGCCGGGGGCGTCTTCGACCGTGTCGGCGATGCGGCAGAGCAGATACGCGTCGAGCACGGCCTGCCCGAGATCGCCGGGGAGCACACGAATGCCGAGCGCGAAGGTGCGCGACACCGCCGGCAGGATCGCCTCGCAAAAGCGCGCCGCATCGCGTGTGGCGACGGCGGCGGCGATGGCAGGATCGAGAGACGGGTCAATCGGCATGAAGCGCGTGTCGAGGGGCGTGACGTCGGCCAGCTATGAAAGATACGATATCGCGTGCGCGAGGTCACGTCGGTACGTCGATCATGGCTTGTCGGAATGCGTTTCGTACCCCAGACTGGAGGCATGGTCGCCCCACACGCGCCCAGCGCGCGCGCCCTCGACGTTGACACTCCGCTGCCCCCTGAGGCGCCAGCGGGATTTCGGGGCCTCTGGCGCACGGACCGACCGGCCCGTGAGCTCTACGCCGAAGGGGCCGGGATCGCGCGCTGCGTACCAGCCGCGGTGGCGGTGCCCGTTGACGCCGATGACGTCTCGCGGTTGGTGATTGCGGCGAGGCGCGATGGATGGTTCGTCATGCCGCGTGGGTCAGGCAGTGGCATGGCCGCGGGGGCCGTGGGACCGGGCGTGGTGGTGGACCTGTCGCGCCTGCAGGCGATCGGCCCGGTGGAGGTGGCGGCGCGGCGCATGCGCGCGCAGCCGGGTGCGTTACGCGGTGCAATCGATGCGGCGGCGCGGGTCCACGGCCTGCGCTTTCCGGTGGACCCTTCGAGTGGGGCGTTCTGCACCATCGGCGGCATGGTGGGGGCGAACGCCGCTGGTGCGCGCACGCTGCGCTTCGGCGCCACGCGCGACTGGGTGCACGGGATCGAGTGCGTGTTCGCCAATGGTGCACGCGCGTGGGTACGTCGAGATGAACCGGCCCCGGTGGGCATTCCGCTGGTGCGTGCCATGCTCGACGCGCTGCACACGGCGGGGCGCGAGGTTGGGGCATCGTCGCTCGTGCGCGCGGGCGTGCGCAAGGAATCGTCGGGGTACGCGCTGGCCGAGGCGCTCGCGGTGCTGGCGCGCGACCCGTCGGCGACCGGTGAGGCGCTGCTCACGCTGCTCGTGGGCAGCGAGGGGACGCTGGCGGTTTTCACGGCGGTGGAGCTGCGTCTTGCACCGGTGCCGTTTGCGACGGCAACACTGCTGGCGTGCTTCGGCACGCTCGAGGCGGCCACGGAAGCCGCGGTGCAGGCGCGCGATGCCGGCGCGACGGCGTGCGAACTGCTCGACCGCACGTTTCTGGACGTGGCCGCGCGGGACCGATCGGCGGCGGTGCCCCGAAACGCCGAGGCGGTGCTGATCGCCGAGGTGGAAGGAGAGTCGGCGGTGCACGCGCGCGACGCCGCGATATTGCTCGGACGCGCCTTCACGCGTGCTGGCGCTCGCGAGGTGACGGTCGCGTCGCACCCGGGCGCGGAACGGGCGCTCTGGGTGCTGCGCCATGCGGCCAGCCCGATTCTCGCGCGCCTCGCGCCTTCGCTGCGATCGATGCAGTTCATCGAGGACGGCTGTGTGCCGCCCGCGCAGTTACCGGCCTACGTGCGCGGCGTGCGTGACGCGCTCGCACGGGCCGACACGCTGGGCGTGATCTTCGGCCACGCGGGCGATGCGCACGTCCATGTGAATCCGCTGGTGGACGTGACGCGGCACGACTGGAGAGCGCGCGTGCACACGCTGCTGCACGAGGTGTGCGAGCTCACGGCGTCCTTGGGCGGTACGCTGGCGGGGGAGCATGGGGACGGGCGGCTGCGGGCGTCGCTGCTGCCGCGCACGTGGTCGCCGGGCGCGATGACCGCGTTTCGTGTGCTCAAGCAGGCGGCTGATCCATACGGCGTGCTGAACACGGGCGTGAAGCTCGCGACCCCTGGCGACGGGCCGTTCGGCGCGCTGCGCCACGATCCGGCGTCGGCGCCGCTCGGCGAGGTGGCGCGCGAGGCGTTGGCGTCGATCGAGCGTGACCGCGCGTGGCATCGGTTCCGGCTGCACGCCATCGACCCGTCGTTGTAGCGTTCCGGGATGTATCTCTACGCCAAGATCTTTCACCTCGTGGGCATGGTGTCCTGGATGGCCGGCCTGTTCTACCTGCCGCGGCTGTTCGTGTACCACGCCGAAGCGCAGACCCGCGCCGACGGCACGCGCGCCGTGCTCACGGCGCAATACACCATCATGCAGCAGCGCCTGCTCGGCATCATCACCACGCCGGCGATGGTGGCCACGTGGCTTGGCGGCCTCACCATGCTCGGGCACAACAGCGCGCTGCTCTCGCAGCGCTGGATGATCGTGAAGCTGGTGCTGCTGCTGGTGCTGAGCGGCTATCACGGCTGGATGTCGAGCGTGGTGAAGCGGCTGGCTCGCGGCGAGCACGTGATGACGAGCGATCGATTTCGGCTCATGAACGAAGTGCCCACGGTGGTGCTCGTGCTGATCGTGACCTACGCGGTGCTGCGGAACAGCGTGGGGTTGCTGGCGGGGGTGGGGGTGGCGGCGGTCGTGACGGTGCTGCTGGGCGTGGGGATCCAGGTGTATGCCGGGGTGAGGAAGCGGGCGGACGCACGTACGTCGCCGTGAGGGGCGCGGTTTACCCTCACGTCTCCAGCCTCAGGGCTTCGCCCTTCGCCCCGTTGGGCGTGATGCTCACGTGAAGCGCGATGCCGGTTGAAGCCGCGCGGAACCTCCCGGCATCTGTGCTCGTCGCGGCGATTACACGAAACGGGGCGAAGGGCGAAGCCCCGAGGCTTGAGTCGCGAGGGTTTGTACAGCCCGCGAGTCGCAGGGCGCTTCTCGGCAGTTCGCCCGCCCTTGGCCTGAGCGCGACTTCGGGGCACCTTTCCCGGCTGGTGTTGCGTCGCTCGCGACACGTCTTCCCCGCTCTCTCCATCATCCCGATGCCCCTCGCCGAGTCCGCCATTCTGCGCGCCCCGCGCGTGACCGTGCTGTCACGCCCTGCCTTCACCGACGCCGAGCACCTGCCGGTGCAGTGGATGGGCGAAAGCACCGATGGCGAGCGGCTGGCCGAGTTCGCCGGCCGGCTCTGCTACATGTCCCAGCGCAACCCGGCCAATCGCAGCACGCGCGAATACCTCGGCAACATCAAGAAGCAGGGGCATGGCAGCGTGCTCGAGCACGCCAACTACTCGCTGCTGTTCGAGGGGATCAGTCGTTCGCTCACGCACGAGCTCGTGCGGCACCGCGCGGGCTTTGCGTATTCGCAGCTGTCGCAGCGATATGTCGACGAGAGCGACGCGTGCTTCGTGATGCCGCCCGCGATCATGGGCGATGCGGCGCTCGAAGCGGCGTGGACCGCGCAGGTCACGGCGGCGCTCGACAGCTATGTGGCGCTCGTGGACCAGCTCATGGACCGCTACAGCTGGGTGGACGACAAGGTGCACCGCCGCAAGATGGCCCGCGAAGCGGCGCGCGGCGTGCTGCCCAACAGCACCGAGACCAAGATCGTGGTCACGGGCAACGCGCGCGCGTGGCGCACGATGCTGGAGCTGCGCTCGAGCGAAGGCGCCGAGTTCGAGATTCGCCGGCTGGCGATCGCGGTGCTGCACGTGATGCAGGCCGAAGCGCCCGCCTTCTTCGACGACTTCTCCGTCTACATGGCCGCGGATAGGGCTGAGGCGGCGCGCGTGGAGTACCACAAGGTCTGAGGTCGGTGTGGGGCCCCGGGTCGGTCCGGCCCCCGCGCGCCCAACTGCCGGCCGGGCGCGCCGGGAGCGGGCAAGCCCGCCCGGCGCTGGCCGGCAGACGGCGCGGTGGGGCCGGACCGACCCGGGGCCTCCACCGGGGGGGACGTTGCGCGGAGATCGCGCGCCCACTCAGGGTTGGTCTCGCGTGCGGGGCTCGGGGCCGAGGGGCAGTTCGGTGCGCGAGGCGAGAGGACGTCTCTGGCGCGGGGTTCGCGAGCCGCGACGCCGGCGGTGCCGCCCGGCAGGCGCAACGCGCCGCCCCGGGCGAACGCCAGTCGGGCCCGCGTGGTGGGGTGGGGCGCCGCGCCGTCTGCCGGCCAGCGCCGGGCGGGCCCCGCCCGCTCCCGGCGCGCCCGGGCCGGCAGTTGGGCGCGAAGCCCCACCCCACCACGCGGGCCCCTACCCCGACCTACGGGAAACCCAGTTGACAAACCTCCCGGCCGGCCCTAACCTACGGAAGATGCCGTAACGAACCCCGTGCCGGAGGAGTCCATGGAGTCCGAGGTGTACTTCACGCCCAGGGAATTGGATGTGATGAGCGTGCTGTGGCGCGGTGGGTCGGCCACGGTGGCGGAGGTGCGCGAGGCGCTCGATGAACCGCTGGCGTACACGTCGGTGCTGTCGGCACTGCAGACGCTCGAGGAGAAGGGGTTCGTGCGCCATGAGCCCGAAGGGCGCGCGTACCGTTACTTCCCCACCGTCGCCTCCGATACCGCCGGGTCGAGCGCGATCGCGCGCATTCGCGAGGCGATCTTTCAGGGGTCGGCCGAACGACTGCTCGCACAGCTCGTGAGCGATCGCGATGTGCCGCGCGACGAACTCGAGCGCATGCGTCGTCTGCTCGACGAACGGCTCGGCGAAGGAGGGACGGCGAAATGATCACCACCCTCATGCTGTATGCGCTGGCGATCGGTGTGCTGGTGGCCGTGGGCGCAGTGGTGCTCGATCGTGCGGCGCGGGCCGCGAAGCTGCCGCAGCGGTTCACGTGGCTTGGCGCATTGGCACTGCTCGCGGCACTCACGATTGCGGCGCCGTGGCGCATGGCGCCGGTTGCTTCAACGACATTGTCCGAAGCGCCTACGGCCGTTGCGACCGGCGAGGCCATCACGCTGCCTGCGGTGCCGTGGCACGAGGTGACGCTGTCCGCCCTGCAACGCACGTTCTCCGGCGGCATCAGCGCCGTCGGTGCGCGTGTGCCCGCCTCGGTCGATCGCGTGATCGGTGCGGCCTGGGGGGCGTCGGCGCTGGTCATGCTCGCCCTGCTCGCCTACCTGCTGCACCGCCTCGATGCGCAACGTCGTCGCTGGCCGCGTGCGCAGCTGCTCGGCACCGCCGTGCGCGTGGGCGATCGGGAGGGGCCGGCGGTGTATGGCCTCTTCACGCCCGACATCGTGATCCCGCGTGCGCTGCTGGCGCGCGATGCGTCCGATCAGGCGCTGGTGCTCGCGCACGAAGACGAGCATCGCCGGGCGCATGATCCACTGCTGCTCGCCGTGGCGGCCGCGCTCGTGGCGCTCATGCCGTGGCATCCGATCTCGTGGTGGTGTCTGTCGCGTCTGCGCCTCTCCACCGAACTCGACTGCGATGCCCGCGTGCTGCGCCGCGGTGTGAGCACGCGCCAGTACGGCGAAGTGCTGCTCACGCTTGCTGCGTCCCTTCCCGCCGTGCCACGCGCTGCACACGCGCTGGGCCTGTTCGATTCCCGCCGCCACCTTGAACGAAGACTGCTCGCCATGACCACGCCTCTTGCTCGTCGTTCTCCATTCGCGGTGGGCGGCTTTGCGCTCCTCGGCACCGTGCTGTTCGCAGCCGCCTGCAACACCGATGTGCCGACGGCTGCCGAGGTGCGTGATGCGGATGTTGCGGCCGTGACCAAGACGCTGGGGCTGCCGAGCGCGCCTGGCGCGGTCACGTACGTGGTGGACGAGGTGCGCATCTCGGAGCTGGAGGCGCGCGGGATCCCGGCTGGTGAGATCGCGTCGATCGAAGTGCGGCGTGCGAACGGTGACGTGGGCGCGAATGAGGTGCGCATTCTGACACGGAAGGGCGCGGCGACTCGTGATGAGCTGGTCGAGGTTGAGGGTAAGTGGAAGACAGAACCCAAGAAGACGCTGGCGTTCACCGTCGAGCGTGCCGACTCGTCGACGGTCACACGCCAGCAGCTCGTGCGGGCCACGGCGGACAGCATCGTCATGCAGGGCGATTCCGTGCTGCTCGCCGGGAACGCTCGCGTGATGCTGCGCAAGGACGGCACGGCCGGCGACACGGTGCGCGAGCTGGGCGCACGACGCCCATACACGGTCGAGGAACGTGCGGATCAGGGTCACGTGATTGTGCGGGGCATGTCGTCGGAGTCCGCTGCGAAGCCGCTGATCATCATCGATGGCGTCATCGCCACGATTCCCAACGCGCTTCAAAACATCAAGCCCGAGCAGATCGAGAAGATCGAAGTGATCAAGGGTCCCGCGGCGCAGCAGATGTACGGAAGCCGCGGCGCGGATGGTGTGATTCGGGTGACCATGAAGCCGTAGCGGTTTCGATCGGGCCGGCGCGGAGGCAGCTCGTTGCTCCGGGCCGCCGAGCCTGCTAGAGACCCGACGCGCGTTCGTTCGGCCCGTGCCCACAAGCAGACTCACGAGCGCCCCGCGATCCGGGCCGCGCCCTGCCACTCCGGACGCCCCCCCAGCCCCAGGCCTGCGACACACGATAGGGAGTCCGCGCGCCTCCGCGGCCCCGCCGCGAGGCCCGTAGGGCCGAGCCAGTCGCCGCCGAGCCCGGGGCGGGGTGTCCCCCCACCGCGCCGTCTGCCGGCCAGCGCCGGGCGGGCCCCGCCCGCTCCCGGCGCGCCCGGGCCGGCAGTTGGGCGCGACGGGGGGACACCCCGCCCCGGGCCCCCGCACCAAACACCACGACCTTGCAGAACAGCCACCCGGGGTACTGCGTAGAGAAAGCAGCGCAGGTACTTCCCCACCCACGACGCAGACCCCCGTGCTCCCATCCCGTCCCACATTCGCGCAGTTCGCGCGCCGCACTCTGGCCGCGCTCGCGATCGCGCCCCTCGCGGTCTCGGCACTCGCCGCGCAGCAGCTGTCGCTCGAAACGCGCGACCCCGCCCAGAAGCAGGACGAAAGCTTCGAGAAGGCGTACAAGGAGTGGATCGTCGATCCGCGCTTCGGCAGCCCGCTGGTGGACCACCTGCCGGTGGTGCCGGGCATTCCGATGCCGAAAGACATCCTCGGCTACCACATCGGGGCGCCGCGCACACTGACGTACTACGCCGACCAGCTCAAGTACTATCGCGCGCTGGCCGCCGCGTCGCCGCGTGTGTCGATCGAAACGATTGGCACGAGCGATGAAGGACGCGAGCTCGTGGTGATCTGGATCTCGAGCGAGGCCAACATGGCCAAGGTCCAGCAGAACAAGGACAACCTCAAGAAGATCGCCGACCCGCGTGGCATGACCGAGGCGCAGGTGAAGGCGCTCATCGGGCAGACCAAGCCGCACTATCACTTCATGGGCGGCCTGCACAGCGGTGAGACCGGACCGTCGGAGATGCTGATGGAGCTGGCGTATCGCCTGGCCACCGAAACGTCGCCGATCATCAACCAGATTCGCGAGCAGCTGTACGTGTCGATCACGCCCGTGGCCGACGCTGACGGACGAGATCGCAACGTGGACTGGTTCTATCGCGGCCTCGATGTCGCGGCGGCGGCACGTGCACGCGGTGACAGCGCCGCTCCTGTCGCGGGACGCGGCATTGGCGCCGTGCCGTACTGGGGCAAGTACGCGTACCACGACAACAATCGCGACATCAACATCGCGCTCGATCAGATGCGTGCGATCATCGACTGGTACTTCACGTCGTACCCGCCGATCATGCACGACCTGCACGAGTCGCTGTCGCTGCTGTACACGTACAGCGGGGCCGCGCCGCAGAACCCCAATCTCGACCCCATTCTCTTCGCCGAACTGCCGTGGTTCGCGAACTGGGAGATGGCGCAGATGACCAAGTACGGCATGCCGGGTGTGTACACGCACGCGTTCATGGACGGCTGGTCGCCGGGCTACCTCGGCTCCGTGGCGTACAACCACAACGGCCTCATGAAGATGTACGAGACGCAGTCGGGGCGTGATCTCGACAACGCAGCGATCGCGCGCGCGCGCAATCCGGAGCAGCCGGGGCCCACGCAGGCGAATGCGGCGGCGGCCGGTCAGCGCGGCGGCGGTTTCGGCGGTGGCGCGGGTGCTGTGCCCACCGGACGCGGCGGCGGACAGGATCGCGAGTGGTATCGCGGTATTCAGGTGGGCTTCAACGACGTGGCCAACTTCACGCGTCGTGCCAACACCAACTACATGCAGACCGGCGTGCTCTCCGCGCTGCAGCTTGCGTCGATGTTCCCGGCCACGATTCTCGAGAACTTCTACATCAAGACGCGCAACAGCATGGAAGCGGGCGCGAAACAGGCGCCGTACGCGTATGTGATCCCCGTGCAGCCCGACATGACCAAGCCCGCCGAGCTCGTGCGCATTCTGCGTGTGCAGCGCATTGAAGTGGGCGTGGCGCGTGATGCGGTGAAGGTGGGTGACGTGACGTATCCGGCGGGTTCGTATGTGATCAAGCTCAACCAGCCGTACGGCCGCCTGGCCAAGAATCTGCTCGAGAAGCAGAACTACCCCGATCCGCGGCTGCGCACCTACGACGACAGCGGCTGGAGCATGGGCTACGCCTTCGGCGTGGACGTGGTGCAGGTGGACTCGGCGTCGATCCTCAACGCGCCCGTCACGCCGGTCACCGAGGTGCGCCTCGCCGGCAGCACCAAGGGCAGCGGCACCGCGGCGCTCGCCGTGGCGCACTACGGGTCGAACAACATGATCTCGCTGCGCTACAAGCTGAAGGACGTGGCGATGCGCGTGGCCGAGAAGAGCTTCACGGCCGATGGCGTGGAGTTTCCGGCCGGTTCGTTCATCATCACCGACATGGCGGCGGCAGATCGCGTGAAGGCCGCGGTGGCGGAGCTCGGTCTCACGGCCGCAGCACTCGGCACGGCACCCGTGGTGGCCACGCACGACGCCGTCGTTCCGCGTGTCGCGATCTACACGCAGTGGAGCGGCACGCAGAGTCTCGGCTGGTATCGTCTCACGTTCGACAAGTTCGGCGTGCCGTTCGAGCTGATCTACAAGGAACGCGTCATGCAGGGCAACCTGAAGAACGACTTCGACGTGATCCTCATGGCCGAGCAGAACCTGAGCCGGCAGACGGTGATGCAGCCCAAGGCCGCCACGCCGCTGCCGTACAAGAAGGACGACAAGTACAAGTTCCTCGGCTGGTACGGCGAGACCGACGACATGTCGGGCGGCTTCGGCCAGGCGGGCGTGGACGCGTTCGCGGCGTTCCTCGAAGCGGGCGGCACGCTGATCGCCGTTGGTGAAAGCGCGCGGTTGCCGATCGAGTTCGGCTGGGCGGGCACGGTAGACAAGACGCCGGTGCCGGGGCTCAATGCGCAGCGCCCGCTCGTGGAAGCGGAAGTGGTGAAGACCGATCACCCCGTGTTCTACGGCTACAACAAGACCACGATTCCGGTGAAGTACGTCGGCGGCACGCCGTTCAGCGTGGGCATCGCGAATCAGGGGAACGTGCTCGCGCGGTATGCCGGCGGTGACAAGTCGGTGTTGTCGGGGCTCATGGTGGGCGCCGATTCGATCAAGGCGCGGCCGTTCGCCGTGGACATTCCGAATGCGTATCGCGGCAAGGGACGCGTGATCATGTTCGCGAACAACCCGATCTATCGGTGGCAGAACCACGGCGAGTTCAACATGATCTTCAACGCCGTGATCAACTGGAACGCGACGCCTGCTGTGGTGCAGTAGCGGGCGCTGCGAGGGTCGGGGCTCGGGGCCGGGGTGACCCGCCCGGTCCGTCGCGTCAACTGCCGCTGCGCGGCAGACACGCGACGGACCGGGGGGTCGCCCCGGCCCTGCGGCGTTCCGGGGGCGCGCGGGTGGTGCGTGGGCGGGCGTCGCGACTCGGGATCAGGCTCCCTTCGGGGAGGGCCTGGGGCACGCGCGGCCGACGCGGCACAACTCGGCGTGTGTCAGGGCACGCGCGGTCGTTGCCGTGGCGAAGTGTGCGGTTGCAGGACGACGGCGTTGCGTCGGCCACAGTCGCTGTTGCAGGTACATTCCGGAGGTGGCTCGTTACCTCCGTGTCGTTCTGTCCCCTGACGAGCAGACGGTGCGCAATGCGCGCTTCGATCGCTGGTTCCGCCCATGGTGATCGTCGGAACGCACCCACAGCCTGCCCCCAAGCCCGCGCGCGGCCCCCAGGCCCGCGCTCCCCCCGCGACGCCCGCAGGGCCGACGCCGGGGTGCGCGTCCGGCGCGTGTCTGCCGCGCAGCGGCAGTTGACGCGCCGGTCGCGCATCCCGGCGTCGGCCCCGAGCACCGCCCCTACACGCCGGCCTCTTCCATCTCGCGCGCGTGCTCGGCAATGATCTTCGCCGCCGTATCCGGCGGCACCTGATCGTACCCGGCGAACCGACGCGTATACGTGCCGCGTCCATGCGTCATGCTGTGCAGCGGCGTGGCGTACAGATGAAGCTCCGCCTGCGGCACCATCGCACGCACCACGGTATTGCGACCGTCCCCCGCGGGCTCGGTGCCGTGAATGTGTCCGCGGCGCGCGCTCACATCGCCGAGCACGTCGCCGAGAAACTCGTCGGGCACCGTGATCTCCAGCAGATCGAGCGGCTCAAGCAGAATGGGGCGACACTTGGGCGCGACGGCCTTGAACGCGAGAATGCCGGCCATCTTGAACGCCATTTCGTTCGAGTCCACCGAGTGCGTGCTGCCGTCGTAGCACTCCACGCGGAAGTCCACCAGCGGAAAGCCACCTAGCACGCCGCGCGCGGCCGCTTCCTGCACACCACGGTCCACCGCGGGCACGTAGCGTGACGGAATCACGCCGCCCACGATCTTGTTTTCAAACAGATAGCCCTCGCCGCGCGGCAGCGGGGCCATGCGAATCCAGCAGTCGCCGAACTGTCCGCGACCACCGGTCTGCTTCTTGTGCTTGCCCTGCCCCGACTCACTCGCGGTGATCGTTTCGCGATACGCGATCTTCGGCCGCGTGAGCTCGGCCTTCACGCCGTACTTGCGCTGCAGCGTGGCCATGGCGATGTCGAGGTGCCGCTCACCCATGCCGCTCACGATCGTCTCGTGCGTCTCGGGCTCGTAGTGCACCGTGAGCGTGGGGTCTTCCTCGTGCAGTCGATGCAGTCCCTGCTGCAGCTTCTCCTCCTCGTTGCGCGACTCGGCGTGCACGGCGAACGACACCAGCGGCTCCGGAAACTGCAGCTCGGGCAACCGAATGGGGTGCTCGCGCGTGGAGAGCGTGTCGTTGGTGTGCGTGTTGCGCAGCTTGGCCACACACGCGATGTCGCCGGCGTGCACGCGCGGCACTTCCACGCGTTCACGGCCGAGCGGCCATGAGATGTGATTGAGCTTCTCGGTGATGTCACGCGTGGCGTTGAACACTTCGGCGCCATTGGCCACCTCGCCGCTCAGCACGCGAAAGAAGCTCACCTCGCCCACATGCTGTTCGTGCATCGTCTTGAACACGAGCGCCGCAAAGGGCGCATCGCTGCGCGCGTGAATCTCCACGGTATGATTGCCTTCCGCGCCGGTGAAGCCGTGCAGCTCCTCCATTTCGAACGCGTTCGGCATGAGCTGCACGATCTCGGTGAGCAGCGCGCGCACGCCGATCATGGTGTCCGCGCTCAGACAGAAGAGCGGGAACAGGTCGCGCCGCTTCATCGCTTCCTTCATGCCCTCGATCGCTTCGTCGCGCCCGATCTCGGCGCCTTCGAGATAGCGCTCGAGCAGTACGTCGTCCGTGGCCGAGATCGCCTCGATGAGTTCCTGCCGATAGCGCGTGAAGCGCTCCATCTCCGAGCCCGGGATCTCGCACTCGTCGTACTCACCGTGTGCGCTGCCGGTGTACATGTAGGCCTTCTGCGTGAACAGGTTGATCACGCCACCGAAGGTGGGGCCACTGCCGATCGGGATCTCCACCGGCACCACCTGCGACGTGAGCTGCGCTTTCACCTGCGCGTACACCGCGTCGAAGTCGGCCGACTCCTTGTCCATCATCGTGACCACGAACAGCACCGGGTCCTGCCGAGCCACCGCGAGGCGGAACATGCGATCGGTACCCACTTCCACGCCGCTCACACCACTGATCACGCACAGCGCCCCATCGGCCGCGCTCAGTCCGGCGAGCGCTTCGCCCTGGAAGTCGAGCGCACCCGGTGTGTCGATGAAGTTGATCTTGCTGTGCATCCACTCGGCGTACGCGCAGCCGAGCGAAATGGAGAAGCCGCGCTCGATCTCTTCGGGCGTGTGGTCGGTGAGTGCGGTGCCGTCCTTCACCTGGCCGTGGCGTTTGCCGTTGCCTGCCGCGAAACAGAGCGCGTCCACGAGACTCGTCTTGCCGCTGCCGCCGTGGCCCACCACGGCCACGTTCCTGATGCCGCTGCTGTCGTATTCCCGCATCGTCCCTCCGGGCGCGATGCGAGGCACCGCGCGATGATGTCGCGCGGGACGCGGGGGCGTCCTCCGTAGGAGGGGGCGAGTGCCGAGCCCGACTCCGATGGGCGTCCCCCGCGCCGCCGCGAGACGGTGGGGGTGAGGACACGCGCCGGATCACGTCCGGCGTGGGGCGGGCGGTGTGCGCCCGTCATCGGCGAACGTGCACCACCAGGCCAGACACCGCAAGCGCGGAATCACGGAATGCGCGCGTGCGGAAATCCCTGACACGACGACTTGCCGTGGATTCCACCAGCGCGGAACTTGATCGCATGCCGCCTCACCACGTCATATCGGAATCGGGCACAATATCGCGAGGCCCATTCGCGACGGCACTCGCGGCCCTGCTGCTGGCCGCCTGCGGCACCGGAGAGCAGACACCACGCACGCTGATCACGGAGCGCGACAGCGCCGGCATCACGATCGTGGAGCATACCGCCGAGGCAATAGCCGCACTTCCCACGTGGACGATCGAAAACGAACCGGCGCGCGTCTTGCGCGACACGATCGGCCTTACGGCAGTCGGCCTGGCCGTACAGTGGAGCGACGATCGCGTCGTGCTGCGCGATAACGGGCTCCGTGGGCTGTGGGTGTTCCGATTCGACGATGACCTTGCCATGCCGCTGGCCTTACGCGGTCAGGGGCCTGGCGAGGTGCAGTACGTCGCCAGCCTGCAGCGCCTGCCTGGTGACACGCTCGCTGCCTTCGACACCAACAGTCGTCGCCTCAGCTTCTTCGGCCCCGACGGACGCTTCGTGCGAAGCCGGCCCTATCCGCAGTTCCCCGATGGGGCGGAGGTGCGCGTGAATCGCCTGCTCCCCGACGGACGGATCTTCGGCACGACAGCGCCACCGTACGTGCCCCCCACCGGGAACTGGGGCATCCTCCGTCGCGATACCATCGCGATCGTTGCCTTCCGCGAGCCGGACGCCGGGAGCGACCGATACGGCGTGGACACCATCGTGCGCGTCCCCGACGGCGTCGTGTTCAGCAAGATGTCCGTGACGGGAGGCGAGCCGTGGCCGAACACGGACTTCCTGCGCCTGGGGCCGGACACGCACATGGCGCTGCTCGGCTCGAGCCTGTGGGTCGGCACGAATGAACGGTTCGAGCTGCGTCGGTACGAGCGAGATACGCTGCGACAGCTCGTGCGCGTGCTCGTGACACCAAAGCCGGTCCCGGCGGACGCGGCCGAACGCGTCAAGGCGTCCAGCCGCGCGTCGCTCGTGGCACGACGCGCGCCGGCGCAGATGCAGGCGGAGGTGGAGGAAGAGATGGCCGGCTGGCAGTTCGCCACCGAGTTTCCGTACCATGGACGTCTGCTGCCCGGGCTCGACGGCACGCTCTGGGCGGAGGAGCGGTGGGTGCTCGTGGAGGACCCGCGGCGATTCCTCGTCTTCGATGTTGACGGGCGCGCGTTGGCGAATGTCGAGCTGCCTTCGGGCGTGGTCCCGCTGCAAGTCTCGCGGGATGGCATCCTGGCCACCCGCAACGGCGAGGACGGCGTGCCACAGATCGGGCTCTGGAAACTGCGGCCGTGACCCCCTGAACGCACCACGGGCCGCCCCGAACGTCGGAGCGGCCCGTGTCCTGCCCACTGCAGTCAGACAAAGTCAGTACACGATACCGTCATCCTCCGTATCGAAGCTGAACGCATCGGCCGAGCGCATGGCGTCGAGCCAGTGCTCCGCGCCCGCATCGTCGAGTGCCACGAGTGCACCACCGGCCGACACACACGTGGACGTGAGCGAGAAGCTCAGCGCACGAGCGGTGCCTTCGGGCCAGTCGGGCATGGAGAGCCCGGCGGTGACGCGACGCAGCGTGGATCCGTTTTCACCGAGCAGTTCGGCGGCGCGCCGCTCGAGCGTGGTGTACGGAATGTCGAGATCCTGCGTGACCAGCTGACCGGCGTCGTTGCGCCATGCCGAATCACCCTGCGCTCCTCGGTCCAGCCACACGCCGAGTTGACGCACCACCCCACGATCACGTCCTTCCAGCCGCTCGCTCTCCACCGTGGCGGCGAGCGCCAAGGCGAGCACGTGCGAATCGGCCGCGCCATACAGCGTGACGATCTCGCGACGCGAGCTGGTACCGAACGGGAGCACGGGCAGGGAATTCACATGCGCGAGCACCGGCGAATCGGTCCGACCGTCTTCAAGTCGGACGAGCACATCCATGAGACACCTCCGCGGGCAAGAGAAAGGGAACGTCGGATCACCGCGCACCCTCGATACCGAGCTGACGGCATGAAGGCGTGAATGGCAACGACCGATGGCACAGCCTGTGCCTCGGCGTTCCGTTCAGACGGCGGACGTCCCTTCCGGTACCCCCGAAGCCCACGGCGTGACCAGCAGTGCGAGCGCAATCGACAGAGCGAGCGGAACCGCGCGCCATACACTCGTCACCACGGCGTATCCTACCCCAAAGATCGGCGGAACCAGCCAGAGGTTGAGCAACGAGAACGTCACGGCGAGCGCGAGCACCGCCCACAGGTACCGATGGCCGCGAAATGGTCGAGCGGCGAGCAGCAACAGCGCGCCCCACACGAGGGTGATCACCATGTGGTGCAGCAATCCGAGTGCGGTGGCCGTCGCCGGAATCGCGGACTCGGGCAGCTCCACGACACCGAGCAGCATGCGCCCCGCCTGGCGGAATGCCTTCGTGGGTTCGCCGTCACTCCAGCCGAACGCCAGCAGGGCGCCAGTGGTGGCCACGAAGACAAGCAGGGCAGCGGTGCCGGGGCGTGCCCGGGAGTTGGAGGCCATGCGCGAAAGCAATCGGATCGCACGGGCCACCTCAAGGGTTCAACACGTTTTGCATGGTGCGCGTTAACGCCGCCGCGGCGGACGTCGTCCACTGCACGACCGCGGCGCGCTGCGCCATGCGCCCGCACGCACCATCCCGCCACGCGACCCATGCTGCCTTCCTCACTGCATCCGATGTCGTCGTTGCACCGCCGCGCCGTGGGCGCCGCCATGCTGCTGTTCGCCACCGCAGGCGCCGCGACCGCGCAATCGTCGGCGCCGCCGGCCGGCCGAGAGCAGACCGCAGACCAGCAGGTGCATCACGTACTCAACCGGCTCGCGTTCGGCGCACGGCCCGGCGATGTGGAGCGCGTGCGCAAAATGGGCGTTGACGCGTGGATCGAATCGCAGCTGCACCCCGAGCGCATCAATGACAGCGCGCTCACGCAGTGGCTCACGCGTTTTCCCACGCTCGGCATGACCGGCGAGGCGCTCATCGCCAAGTATCCACCGCCAGGGCAACAGCTCGTGCGCATCGCCGCGCGTCAGCAGATGGCGGGCGGCGCGGCTTCACGCCGCGGAACGCCGGGGTCCGCTGCGCCGTCGCTCACTCGTGAGGACTCCCTCGCGCTCGCCCAAAGTGCCCGCGACGCAGCCCGCGTCACGGCGGAGATCAGCACCGCGCGCGTGGCCCGCGCCGTGACCAGCGAACGCCAACTGCTTGAAGTGATGACCGAGTTCTGGGCCAACCACTTCAGCGTGTTCACCGGCAAGCAGCAGACGCGCTACTACATCCCGGAATACGACGCGCTCATTCGCACGCACGCGCTCGGCTCCTTTCGCGAGCTGCTCGGCGCCGTCGCGCACAGCGGGGCGATGCTGTACTACCTCGATCAGTGGCAGAGCGTGGCCGACAGCGGTCGGCGTACGCTCGCGCAGCCGCGCGTGGCACAGCTGCGGCCGGCGCAACGTGCGGCGATGCGGCGCCGACTCACCCCCGAACAGCAGCAGCGGCTCGACAACCTGGCCGCGCGACGCCCGCGTGGCATCAACGAGAACTACGCGCGTGAGCTCATGGAGCTGCACACGCTCGGCGTCGATGGCGGCTATACCCAACAGGACGTGATGGAGGTGGCGCGTGCACTCACCGGATGGACGCTCGCACGCGGTCCGCAGGGCGGCGGGTTCCAGTTCCGCGCCGAGGTGCACGACGCCGAAGCGAAAACCATTCTCGGACAGACGTTTCCGGCCGGACGTGGTGAAGACGAAGGCGAGCGCGTGCTCGATCTGCTCGCCTCGCACCCCAGCACCGCGCGCTTCATTGCCACCAAGCTCGCGCGTCGCTTCGTGAGTGACGAACCGCCCGCCGCGCTCGTGGAGCGTGCGGCCGCCACGTTCACCAGCACCAAGGGTGACCTGCGTGCGGTGCTGCGCACCATCATCACCAGCGACGAGTTCTTCGCCGACGCCGCGTTTCGTGCCAAGGTGAAGACGCCGTTCGAACTCGTGGTGAGCGCGTCGCGTGCGCTTGGCGGCGCGCCCGACGCCACGCCGCGCAGCGCACAGCTGGTGGCGCGCCTCGGGCAGCCGATTTACGGCCGGCAGACGCCCGACGGATATCCGGATGTGGCGGACGAGTGGATCAACACGGGCGCGATTCTCAATCGCATGAACTTCGGACTCGCGGTGGGCGCCAATCGCGTGCCTGGCGCGAGCGTGCAGTCGTGGAGCGTTGCGAAGGAGCTGCGCAACGCACCCGAGTCCGCGCAGGTGGATGGTCTGGTGCGCGCGCTGTTCGGCGGCATCGTGTCGCCGGAGACGCGTGAAGTGCTGATCAGCGGCACGAACCCGCTGCTCACACAAGTTGGCGCCGGCGCCGATTCCCTGTTCGCGACCGATGACGACCCTGACATGATGACGCCGCCTGCAAACGCACGCGCTCGAGTACGCACGCGCAACGCCAACGCGCCAACCATGACACCCGCTGAGGCGCGACAGGCCGCTCGCCGCAATCCGATGGCCACGTTGCCGGCGCTCACCGGTTTCCCGAAGCTCGTGGGGCTCGCCATCGGCGCGCCCGAGTTCCAGCGTCGCTGACCGCCCACCGGAGACCAACGCATGCAACGTCGAGTCTTTCTCAAGTCCGGTGCGCTCGCCCTCGTCACGATGGGGCTGTCGCCGTCATTCCTGCAACGCACGGTGATGGGCATGTCGCTGCCGCGCGCGGCGCGTGGCAAGACGCTCATCTGCCTCTTCCAGCGCGGTGCGGCCGACGCGCTCAACGTGGTCGTGCCCTTCGGCGAGAAGGCGTACTACAGCGCGCGTCCGCAGCTCGCGGTGGCCGCGCCGACACGCACAGCCGGTGCGCTCGCCGCGATCGACCTCGACGGTTTCTTCGGCCTGCATCCGTCACTCGCGCCGTTCAAGCCGCTCTACGATCGCGGACTGCTGGTGCCGGTGCACGCCGTGGGCAGTCCGAGTGCGTCCCGCTCGCACTTCGATGCGCAGGACTACATGGAAACCGCCACGCCCGACAACAAGGGTACGCGCGATGGCTGGCTGAACCGCCTGCTCGCCGTCGAGGGCACATGCGAGGCCAACTGCACGCCATCGTCGCCGTTCCGCGCCGTGTCCATGACACAGCAGACGCCGCGCATTCTCGATGGCGCGTCGCCCGTCGTGGCCATGAACTCGCTCGAGGAGTTTTCGATTCGCGGCGGTGGTGGTGATGCCGCCGCGCGCCTCGAAGCGCTCTATCGCACGGGCAAGGCCGATCTCGTGCACGGTTCGGCGTCGGAGATGTTCGATGCGGTGAAGCTGCTGCGTTCCGCCAATCCGCTGCAGTATCGGCCGGCCAACGGCGCGGCGTATCCGCGGTCGCCATTCGGGCAGCGGCTGCAGCAGATCGCCCAGCTCATCAAGTCGAACGTCGGGCTCGAGGTGGCCTTCGCCGATGTGGGCGGCTGGGACACGCACGTGAATCAGGGTGGGGCGCAAGGGCAGCTCGCCAATCGCCTCGGCGATTTCTCGCAGAGTGTGGCCGCACTGGTGCTCGATCTCGGCGATCGCATGGATGATGTCGTGATCCTCACCATGTCGGAGTTCGGGCGCACGGTGCGACAGAACGGCACGGGCGGCACCGATCATGGGCACGCCGGTGCGATGTTCGTGATCGGCGGCAACCTCGCCGCGCAGCGCACCGTACTCGGTCGCTGGCCAGGACTCGAGCGTGAACAGCTGTTCGAAGGGCGCGATCTCACGCTCACCACCGACTTCCGGGCAGTGTTCAGCGAGGTGACGGCGCGCCATCTTGGAGGCCATGCCCTCGACACCGTGTTCCCCGGCTATGGTGCGCGCCAGCAGGAGTGGCTTGGCCTGCTCCCGAGTCGCTGAGATGCATCGCCTCGCCGTCTTCGCCAGCGTTGCGCTGCTGGCGGCCTGCAGCGGGGACCGCGCATCCCCGGTTGCGCCACCGGTGAATCCACCGGCCGCCGCACGCTGGGCCGCCGTAGACAGTGTGACGCAGGCGATGATCGCGGCCAACCCGTCGTACAACCGACTTACCGTGAGCGTGTACGACGCCGCCAACGAACGCGTCTACGAGCGCAGCTACGGCGGTTTCTCGCCAACGCAGCAGGTCGCCATCGCCAGCGCGTCGAAGTGGATCGCGGGTGTCGTCCTGCTCGATGTCGTGGCGCGGGGGGAGCTGTCGCTCACCAGCACCACGGGACAGGTGCTCGGCTGGACGGGACAGGCCGGCACGATCACGTTGCGACATCTGCTGTCGTTCACCTCCGGGCTGCGCGAGGAAGCTGCGTGTACGCTCAATGCGCTCTCCACACTCGAAGCGTGCGTGGCTTCGATTGCACAGCAGCCGATGGTGGCCGCGCCCGGCACGCGCTACGACTACGGAAGTACGCATCTGCATGTCGCGGCGCGCATGGCCGAAGTGGCCACCGGACGCACGTGGCAACAGCTCGTGCGTGAACGGCTCACCGACCCCTTGGGACTACCCACGAGCGTGCGCTTCTACACGTATCCGGGGCAGTCGCTCGGCCTCGCCAACCCGCTCATCGCCGGAGGCATGCGCGCCTCCGCGCACGACTACGGCACATTGCTCGGACTCATTTTCAACAGGGGACGCCTGGGAACCGCACGCGTGGCCACAGCTGAGCTGTTCGACGAACAGGCCCGCGAGCCCTATCCTGCCGCGGTGATCGGGTCGTCCCCCGCGCAGAGTCAGGGGTGGGCGTTTCGCTACGGCCTCGCCGTGTGGCTGCAGTGCAGCACACCCGCCACAGGGTGCGCCTCGCTCTCGTCCCCTGGCGCGTTCGGCTTCACCCCATGGATCAATCGCAGCGCCGGCTACTACGCCACCATTGCGATGGAAGAGGTCATCGGCAGCGGCGCGGCGTTCGGCACCGCACTCGCGGTACTGCTCGACCCGCATATCCGCACGGCAGTGGCGGCTCGCTGACGGCATGGCGGCGCGCGAGGGCACAGGACGCGTTCCCGGGGTTAGAATCATCGCATGACACCCTGGGTCCAGCGACTGCTCTACGCCAACATCGCCGTCTACCTGCTGCAGCTTTCCCTGCCGGGCATGACGCGAGTTCTGGCACTCGTGCCCGCCGCGCTGCTCATGCGGCCGTGGACGATCATCACGTACATGTTTGCGCACAGCACCTTCGGGCTGACGCACATTCTGTTCAACATGTTCGCGCTGTTCATCTTCGGGCCGCGCGTGGAAGCGCGCCTGGGTAGTGCGCACTTCATTCGCATGTACCTAATTGCCGGCATCACGGGCGGCCTGCTCTCGCTCTTCTTCACGCCCTACGCGGCGATCGTGGGCGCATCGGGTGCGGTGTTCGGCGTGCAGCTGGCCTTCGCGATGTTCTACCCGCGCGACAAGATCCTCATCTGGGGCATCATCCCGATTGAGGCACGCGTGCTGGTGATCCTCATGACGCTGATCACGCTCTATGGCGGCTTCAAGGGCGGCGGTGGCGTGGCGCACTTCGCGCATCTCGGCGGATACCTCGGCGCGTTCATTTATCTCAAGTGGGCCGACAAGCGCTCACCGAGCAAGCAGTGGCAAGCCAAGGTCGCCGGCCCGCCGCCCAAGACGATTCCCGTTGGCGACTGGCGCAGCGTGAACCTGTCGATGGTGCACGAAGTCAATCGCGACGAAGTGCAACGCATTCTCCAGAAGATCGAAGAGAAGGGCGAAGGCAGCCTTACCGCTCAGGAACGGGTGTTCCTCGGCCATTTCGTGCCGAAGCAGGCGTAGGCTGGCTACGGCGGAACTCGTTTGCCAATCGGCGAAGGAGCGACTGCCGCACGCGTCCTTCACCGATCGCCTCGCCGAGCACGCCCTCCACCGCGTCGATCGCGTCGTCGGGAATGCTGCGGTCACCGCGCGCCCAGCGGAACCAGCCGCCGTCGCACCGCGCCGTGGGTTCGGTGCCGGGCTTGAACCACTCCATCGCCGGCTCGCCATCGCACCAGTCCCCGAACAACTTGCCGCTGTTCGCGTCGATGGTGTGCGCCATGAGCGTGGGCGGCGCGCGCCACTCGCGATCCTGCTCGGGCGAGTGCCAGCCGGTGCGCATGAACTGCGCCCACACCGGCGCGGCGTAGCGCCCGCCCGACGCCGCCGCCCCGAGTGACCGTGGAGCGTCGGTGCCCAACCACACGCTCGTCACGAGCGAGGGCGAGTAGCCCACGAACCACGCGTCGGCGCCATCGTTGGTGGTGCCCGTCTTGCCAGCGACCGGTCCATACACGCCCTGTTCGCGCACGGCGCGACCCGTCCCCTGATCCACAGCGGAGCGCAGCAGTGACGTGATCAGAAACGCGTCCTCTACCGACAGGGCGCGTTCCCGCGTGCTCGGCGTGCGCTCCCACAGCAGCGCACCGTCGGCCGTTTCCACGCGCGTCACCACATGCGGCGTCACGCGCCATCCGCCATTTGCGAACGCGGAATAAGCGGCCGTAAGCTCGATTGGGGTGAGCGAGGCACTGCCGAGCGAGAGCGACGGTACATCGGGTAGCGGCGAGGTGATGCCGGTGCTGCGTGCGAGTGCGATCACCGGCTTGTTGCCGATATCCTGCGCGAGTCGCACGGTGGCCGTGTTGTTGGAGCGCACGAGCGCGGTGCGCATGGTCATCACGCCGTCATGACGATCGCCGAAGTTGGTAGGGGTCCACATCGTGCGGCCGGCCCGGATGGAGAGCGGGTCGTCGCTAAGCATCCGATTGCCCGCGTAGCCATGCGCAAATGCCGCAGCGTAGACGAACGGCTTGAAGGTGGAGCCCACCTGCCGGCTTGCGTACAAGGCGCGATTGAATCCGCGCGCATCAACGGAGCGCCCACCGGCAACGGCGCGCACGGCACCGGTGCCCGGATCGAGTGCCACGAGCGCGCCCTGCGTGGGGTGCGCCTTGGCATCACGCCGTGCGCCGTCCACGCGCGCAGCACCGCGCGCCAGCGTGCGTTCGGCGGCGCGCTGCGCGCGGGCATCGACCGTGGTGTGCACGACGAGATCGCGCATGCGCGCCGTGCTCGGGAGCGCGCCGGCCTCCTGCAGCGAATCGAGCGTGCTGCGCACGACGTCGACGGCCCACGTGTGCGCCGGCCAGTCGGGGCGCCACGCGCGCGATGGCACGCGTACCGGACGCGCCCGCACACGCGCCGCGTCGCTGCTGTCCATCAGCTCCGCGGCCACGAGCACGCCGAGCACGACATCACGTCGCGTTCGCGCACGTTCGGCGTTGCGACGCGGGTTGTACGTGCTCGGCGCCTTGGGCAGCCCGGCGAGCAGCGCAGCGTCGGCCGGGCTCGCTTTGGCGATCCCCTTGCCAAGCAGATCGCGCGATGCGGCTTCGACACCCCACGTGCCGCTGCCGAAATAGATCGTATTGAGGTAGCGCTCGAGGATCTCATCCTTCGTGAGTGCCGACTCGAGCAGCCAGGCGTAGCGCACCTCGAGTGCCTTGCGCTTCCACCCGCGCACTTCGTCGGTGAGAAACGCATTGCGCGCAAGCTGCATGGTGATCGTGCTGGCGCCTTCCCGCACACCACCGGCACGCAGGTTGCTCAGCGCGGCACGCGCGATGCCACGCACGTCGATGCCGCCGTGCTCACGGAAGCGTCGGTCTTCCACCGCCACGAACGCATCGCGCACGTGCGTAGGGATGCTGGCGTACTCCACGGGCACTCGGCGCACCGGATCGAGCAGGCCGAGCAGCTGCCCATCGTGCGTGAGCAGGCGATCGCCCGCGCGCGGACGCCACTCCCGTAGCGCCTCTGGCGTCGGACACGCATCGAACCCGCAGGTCTGCCACCAGTTGGCGCCGGTGATGCCGGAGGCGACCACGAGCAGCGCAGCGGTGGCCCACACGCGACGATCGCGCCGAGCCCGGTGCCCGAGCACGACGAGACGTCGGCCAGCGTGCCGCAACCGACGGCGCCACAGCGGCGAGCGCCGACTGTGACCGCCGTCATACGCGGCGCGAACAGTGTCTCCCTCGCCCTTCGGCGCCTCGCTATCGTTCCGGAATGCGTCCATTCGTGTATTCGACCCCGTTGCAGATGCCGAGTTTCGCCAGACCTCGCCTGATCGCCGCGCTATGCCTCCTCACGGTCGCTGCCTGCGGTGAGGCACCGCGTGCCGAGCTGGCCGCCGAGGAACCGGCCGAGACGAGCGTCACGGACTCCGTACGGTTGGACGCCGCGAATGGTGACAGGGTTGGCACCGAAACGATGGAATCGGTGCCGGTGTCGGCGTCGGGTCCGGTTACGACGCTCCCGCCCAATGAGTACGGGCGCATTCCCATCGTGGAGTACCACCTCGTGGTGGACGAGGACGGGAGCTACGCGGTCAGCCGCGAACGCTTCCGCGCCGAACTCGACACGCTGTACGCGCGCGGCTATCGCCCGATCGGGCTTGGCGAGCTGCTCGACAAGCGTATCGATCTGCCGGCGGGTACGTCGCCGGTGCACTTCGTGTTCGACGACGCATCGCCGAGCCAGTTTCGCTACCTGGAGCAGGGCGGACAGCTGGTGGTAGACCCCACGAGTGCGCTCGGCATCTGGCTGGACTTCGCCAAGGGCAAGCCGGAGTGGCGGCACCGGGGATCGTTCTGCCTGCTGAGCGGTGCCGAAGCGGGGCGCAGCTTCTTCGGCAACAAGGGCATCGAGGGGCAGGAATCGGCGTGGCGCTTCCGCAAGCTGGCGCACCTGGATTCGCTCGGCTTCGAACTGTGCAACCACACGCTGTGGCACGCGCGACTCGACAAGTATGACGATGCGTTCGTGCAGGAGCAGATCGCGCGCGGCGAGCTGGCGATCGACTCGGCGATGCCTGGCTACCGCGTGCGCGGTTTCGCGCTGCCGCTGGGCATGTGGCCGAAGAACAAGCCGCTGGCGTGGGGCGGTGCGTGGACCGATCCCAAGTCGCAGCGCACCGTGCGCTATGCGTACGACGCGGTGTTTGAAGTCGCCGGTGGACCGGCGCGCAGTCCGCACGATCCGCAGTTCAACCCGCGTTCCTTGCCGCGCATCCCCCTCGGACGGGGGATGCCGCTCTATCCCACGTTGCGTACGCTCGAGAAGGAGGGAGCCGGCGGTCGGTATGTGAGCGACGGCAACCCGAACACGGTCGCCGGACAGGCGCCGTAGGCTTCACTCGTTGGCCGTCAGGCGTCAGGCGCGCCGCTTTTCGCCAACTCGTCCCACCGATCGACCGCGCGACGCAGGTGCGGAATCACGATGCTGCCGCCCACGATCAGCCCGATGCTCAGCGTCTCGAACGCCTCGTCGCGCGTGACGCCTTCCTCGGCGCAGCGCACGATGTGGTACGTGATGCAGTCGTCGCAGCGCAGCACGAGCGACGCCACGAGGCCGAGCAGCTCTTTCGTCTTCACATCGAGCGCACCGGCTTCATACGCGCGGCCGTCGAGATTGAAGAAGCGATTGATGACCAGATTGTTTTCGCCGAGAATGCGCGTGTTCATGCGCTCACGGAACGCGCGAAACTCGGCCAGCGAGCCAGCGGCTTCTTCGTCGGGTGTCGGCGCTGGCGCGTGCGAATCGTGATCGGGGCTCACAGCGTCCACTTGCGAAGGGTGGCAAGGGCGGTCTCGAGCGCCGTCTTCTGCTGCTCGCTGGTGGCAGCCGCGAGCAGCTGCTCGTAGGTGCGAATGGCGAGCTGCATGGCTTCCTTGTCGTGCTCCGCGCTGGCGAGGGACGCCGCGTTGTCGGCGAGGGCGGCCTTGGCCAGCTGATCCTCGGGGAAGCGCTCCACGACCTGAATCCAGCGGATGGTGCGATCGCGCTGGTTGGCTTCGGTAAGCGCCCACATGTGCCACGCGCCGCGGTTGTTGGGATCGGCCGCGAGCGCGCGATCGGCGAGGGCGCCGACGACATCCGGGCCGCGTCCGCTCAGCCAGTACGCGTTGGCCAGAATGACCAGAGCCCGGGCGTTGGTGGGCTGTTCCGCCACCACCCGTTCATAGATGGGACCGGCGACTTCGGGCACATCGCGCCAGGGTTCGACAGCGGCGACGAGGGCGTCGGCTGTGGCGCCATCGCGCACGGTGTGGAGACGTTCCATGAGAACGCCGACGTTCCCGGAAGCTTCGTATTCGGCGACGGCGCGTTCCAATTTGGTGCGCAGGTCGGATTGTGGAGCGATCATGGCGCGAAATGTAGCGGAGCGGCGTGGTGGCGACGACGGGGCTGCTGCTCGGAACGGCGGCACGCCGTGACCAACGCAGACGCATTTCGTCTGGTTCGTGACGCGGCGCAGCTTGCGCGAACGGGAGCGTGCTGCAACATTCATGGGGTCAGCGGCGTACTGTAGGAGCAACGCGCGTGACGACCCTCTTGAGTAGGTCCCTGCCAGCCGGCTGAGCGTGCCTCGCGGCATACGCACTCAGCCATCGGTCTGCTGGCCCCCGAGACGACAGCGCCCCACGCGCCGGGCCATCGAGTTCGATGCCCACGTCCCACTGCACTACCGGGTAGCTCCGGCTTCCCGATGCAGGTTGGTCCGATTTCCATCCGTCCAGTTCCGCTTCATCGCCACGACTCCGACGAGCCACCTGGCCTTCGGCGCGTGATCGAACAGGTACGGTACGCACGATCCGGTGCATTTGCGCCGCACGCCGGACCGGTGTCGCCGGTCCTCCACGCCACACGCAGTACAGCATGAACGAACCCAAGCGTCCCAACCGCCGTGGCCGTCGGCCGCGGTCCCGTGATCCTCAGGCCTCGGATGTCGGCGGTGAGCCGAATCCGTATCGCGATGGTCCCGACGACAGCAGCGTCGCCGCGGCCACTGACGCCCCGGCGCCCCGCCCGAAGCGGCCCGCGCGTCGCCGTCGTCCCGAGGGCACCGACGCCGCCGCCGAGGGCGCCCCGGTGTCGCCACCCAGCGACACCCCGCCGCCCGCTGCGGAATCACCGGCCGCTCCCGCGGCGTCGAGCGGCCCGCCGGCCGCCCCCGCGTCTGGTGGCGAATCCGGCGCGGACTTCCGCCAGAACGGACAGCGACGCAACTCGCGCCGCGGGCGCGGTCGCTTTCGCAAGGAACGCGGCGGGCGAGGACCTCGCGAAGGACGCGAACCGCGGGAGCACCGCGAACCGCGTGAGCCTCGTGAACCACGCGACAACCATCGCGACTTCGGACCGCCGGCGGCCGCGGAGGGCACCGTCACCGGCTGGTTCGACCCGCAACGCGACGCCGGTTTCATTCGCCGCCCCACCAACAGCTATCTCCCCGACCCGACCGATCCGTTCCTGCAGCCGCATCTCGTGCGTCAGCATACGCTGCGCCGCGGTGACAAGATCGAGGCGACGTGGGGCAAGGATCATCGCGGTCGATCGGTGATCATTGAAATCACCGCGCTCAACGACGGGCCGTCGGTGATCGAGGGCAAGCGCCCCGACTTCAACACCCTCACGGCCAGTTACCCCGACCGCAAGCTCACACTCGAAACCGGGCAGCCGGCCAAGACCGGCCCGGAGCTCACGCGTCGCGCGATCGACCTGATCGCACCGATCGGCTACGGCCAGCGGGCGCTCATTGTCGCCCCGGCCCGCGCCGGCAAAACCACGCTGCTGCAGGCCATCTCGCAGGGTATCGCAAGCAATCATCCCGATGCCGCGCTGTTCATTCTGCTCGTGGACGAACGGCCGGAAGAAGTGAGCGAGATGATCGAATGGGGCTATGGCGAAGTCGTTGCTTCCAGCTTCGACATGCCGGCCAAGCGCCACGTGGAAGTGGCGGACATGGTGCTCGAGCGTTCGCGGCGCCTGGTGGAACAGGGCAAAGACGTGGTGATCGTGCTCGACTCCATTACGCGTCTGGCGCGTGCGCACAACACCGTGGAACGCGGGACGGGGCGAACGCTCTCCGGCGGCCTCGATTCCTCCGCCATGCAGAAGCCCAAGGCGTTCTTCGGCTCGGCGCGCATGATCGCCCCCGAAAACGGCGGCGGCTCGCTCACGATCATCGCCACCGCGCTCGTCGAAACCGGGTCGCGCATGGACGACGTGATCTTCGAGGAGTTCAAGGGTACCGGCAACTGCGAAATCAAGCTCGACCGCAGCCTCGCCGACCGGCGCATCTATCCGGCGTTCGACATTGCCGTGAGCGGAACGCGTCGTGAGGAAAAGCTGTATCGGCCCGATCAGTTGCAGAAGGTGCATCTGCTCCGTCGCGGACTCGCCCAAATGCCGCCGCAGGCCGGCATGGAGTGGCTCATCAAGCGCATCGCGGGCACGCCCAACAACGATTCCCTGCTCGACGGGCTCTGAGTCACCGACGGCCCCAGTATCACAAATCGCCCCGGTCGCTTTCAGCGGCTGGGGCGATTGCCGTTTCAGTCCCGGCTGCTCCTAGGACCGGCGAATCGCGACGAGATGTTAAAGAGCGGGAACGTCCGACCGATACCCAAAGGGGAGAGGTCCCCGCGCCGTCGGGGCTCGACCGTCGTGTTCACCCTCGCCTCATCCCCCGGCATGCTTCGCAACCTTACGCTCCGCGCCAAGATTCTGGCGCTCCCGGCCGTCGCGGCCGTCGGATTCCTCGTCACGCTCGCCGTTGTGGTCAGCCTCGGACTGTCCGCGAAGTCCGAGCAGCAGCGCATTCAGGAAGGCCATTCGCCTGCGCTCATGATGAGTCTGCGTCTCGAGCGGACACTCGAGGATTATCAGCGCGCGCTGCGCGACGCGGTCGGTGCCAGTGACGAGGGCGCCGTGGAGAACGCCGATTCACTGGCGTCCCGCTTTGCGGCGATCGCCGACTCGCTCGGCGACAACCCCGAAGTGGTGAAGACCGAACTCGACTCGATCGCTGGCGTATTCGATGCGTACCGGGCCGGTGCGCGCGAAACGAGTCTCGCGATGATCACGGGCGATGAGGAAGTCGATCTCATGAGCGGCATGCAGCTCATGCGCGCGCGCTACACCGAGCTGTCCGAGGGACTCAAGGTGCGTCGCGAAGCGCGCGAAGCCTCGATCGCCGCGGCGTTCGAGAGTGCCGGGGCGCTGCAGCGGAACTCGCTCATCACCACGGCCGCCGTACTCGTGGTCGCGCTCCTGGCGCTCGGCGTGCTGGCCATCGGCACACTGCGCAACATTCTCGGTGCGCTCAGCGAGCTGTCCAACGCGGCGACGGAGATTGCGCGGGGTCGTATCGAACAGCGCATCGACAACCACAGCAAGGATGAAATCGGGACACTGGCCGAGGCCTTCCGCGGCATGGTGTCGTACATCAGTGAGATCGCGCAGGCGGCAGACCGTCTCGCGGTTGGCGACCTGAACGCCGCGACCGTCACGCCGCGCTCCGAACATGACGTACTGTCGCGCAATGTGAATCGCGTGTCGGACGCCCTGCGCACCGTGATCGGTGAGGTGGGTGGTACGATCAGTGCCGTGCAGGAGGGCAATCTCACGCACCGCGGTCGCGCGGAAGGTGTGGAAGGCGCCTATGCGGACGTGATCAACGGCACCAACGGCATGCTCGACGCCGTGAACGCGCCGGTGGACGAGGCACGGCAGGTGCTCGCACGTGTCGCCGAGCGCGATCTCTCCGTGCGCGTCGTGGGCGACTACAAGGGCGATCACGGTGCCATCAAGGCGTCGCTCAATGCAGCCCTCGCGAACATTGGCGAGGCGTTCGCCTCACTCACCGGCGCAGTGGCACAGGTCAACTCCGCAGCATCCGAAATCGGCTCGGGCAGTCAGGAGCTGGCGTCGGGCGCTTCCGATCAGGCTGGCGCGATCGATCAGGTGTCGAACCGCCTGGTGGTGGTGGGTGAGCGCACGAAGGCCAGCGCGGCGGATGCGCACGAGGCACGCGCAGCCATGGAACGTGCCCGTACGGACACGGTGCAGGGCGTGGAGCGCATGCAGGCGCTCGCCGAAGCCGTGAACGACATCAAGAAGTCGGCCGACTCGACGGCCAAGATCGTGAAGACGATCGATGAAATCGCGTTCCAGACCAACCTGCTGGCCCTGAATGCCGCGGTGGAAGCGGCGCGCGCTGGCGATGCGGGCAAGGGCTTCGCGGTGGTGGCGGATGAAGTGCGCAGCCTCGCCATCCGTGCGGCGGAAGCGGCGCGCAACACGGCCGCACTGATTGAAGAGTCGGTGCAGAAGACGGAAACGGGTGTGGCGCTCAATGATGGCGTGCGCCGCCGCCTCGAAGAAATCCGCACGGGTGTCGAACGCGCCAGCACCATGATGGCCAACATCGCCGACGGTGCACGTGAGCAGGAGCAGGAGCTCGATGAAGTGACAGCGGCAATCTCGCAGATTGCGCAGCTGACGCAGCGCGTGGCCGCGAACGCCGAGGAATCGGCGAGCGCTGCCGCCGAGCTGCAGGCACAGGCCGGTGAGATGCACGAGATGGCGTCGCAGTTCACGGTGGAGCAGCCCACCGCGCGGTCCACGAGCGCGCATGAGGTGGAACGCAGCACGCCGCGCGCACCGGCGGCGCGTCGCTCGGCGCCGTCAACACGCTCAACCGCCAAGACGACCCGCAAAACGGCCACGGCCGCCGCGGCTCGCCCGGCCGCCGATGCCGCGAGCGTCATTCCGTTCGACGACGACGATTCCGATATCTTCGCCGAGTTCTAAGCTCCACGACCTCCGGGGATCCGACGCACCAGCTGCGCGCGTGATCCCCGGACGCGTCGTTCAACGCGACTTGGCTGCGCCGTATTGATCGAGCAACGTCGCCGCCGCGCGCATCCCCTGACGAAAGTTTTCCGCACTGATCCATTCGTCAGGGGCATGTGCGTTCTCGCCGGGCAGCCCGAAGCCCATGAGCAACACGGGCGCACCGAGAATGCGCTCGAAGTCGCCAACCACGGGAATTGAACCACCCTCACCCGTGATGACCGGGGCCGTGCCGAACGCCGCGTGCAGCGCCGACACGCCCGCCTCGTGCAGCGGACCGCCGAGCTCGGAGCGCCACGGGCGCCCTCCATGCAACGGCGTGACGGTGGCCGTCACCCCAGGTGGTGTCACGCGCTTCACGTGCTCCGCCACCAACTGCTCCACCACGGTGGGGTTCTGGTCGGGCACCAGCCGAAAGCTCACCTTGGCCATCGCCACCGCGGGCAGCACGGTCTTCGCGCCTTCGCCGGTGTAGCCGCTGAGCAGGCCGTTCACTTCGCACGTCGGACGCGTCCACAGTCGCTCGAGCACCGAGTAGCCCCTTTCACCGCCGAGCGCGGGTGCGCCCACCTCGTCGCGAAAGTGCTCCTCGTTGAACGGTAGCGTGCGCATCTGCGCGCGCACCGACTCCGGCCACGCCTGCACCGCATCGTAGAAGCCGGCGATCGCCACGCGCCCGTTGTCATCGTGCAACGTGGACAGAATGCGCGCCAGCGCCATGGCCGGATTCACCACCGCGCCGCCGTACATGCCCGAGTGCAGGTCGCTCGTTGAACCGCGCACATCGATCTGCACATACGCCAGTCCGCGCAGCGACGACAGAATACTCGGCACACCCGGCGCGAACATGGTGGAGTCGGAGATCACCACGCCATCGCAGCGCAGCCGCTCGCGATGCTGTTCGAGGAACGCTTCGAGGTTCACACTGCCGACCTCTTCCTCGCCCTCGGCAAGCACAATCACATTGACCGGCAGCGTACCACGCACCGCGAGATGCGCCTCGAGCGCTTTCACGTGCAGATAGAGCTGCCCCTTGTCGTCCACACTGCCTCGCGCGTAGATCCGTCCGTCACGCACCTCCGGTTCGAAGGCCGGCGAGGTCCACAGCTCGAGCGGCTCGGCCGGCTGTACGTCGTAGTGCCCGTACACCAGTAGCGTGGGTGCATCGGGCCCCGCCCCGCGCCACTCACCAAGCACCACCGGATGTCCCGGGGTGTCCATGATCTCGGTCGTGAAGCCCGCATGCGACAGGCGCGCGGCCAACCACTCCGCGGCCGTGCGGCAATCGCCGGCATGCTCCGAGCGTGCGCTCACACTGGGAATGCGCAGGAAGGCGAACAGTTCATCGACCGCGTCACCCTGATGCGCAGTGAGCCACTGATCGAGGTCGGCGGGAACGGATGCAACAGGCGTCATGGCACGAGAGGCGAGAGAGTCAGATCACGCACGCGACGGCGCGCGTGCACATCACGGCGCTGTGCGATCAGCTACGCACAGCCACGAGCAAACGATCACCCACGGCGAGACCGAGCAGTGTGGCCGAGACGCCGAGCACGAGGCTGGCCAGCACGTATGCCGCCGCGCGCATCATCCGTCCCTCCTGCGCCATCGACACGAGCTCGGCAGAGAACGTACTGAAGGTGGTGAAGCCGCCGCAGAACCCCACGGTGAGCGCGATGCGCCATGCCGGATCGAACGTCGGCGCACTCAACCAGCGCGCGAACACGCCGAGCAGAAACGAGCCCAGCACATTCACGAACAGGGTGCCGGCGGGAAATCCGAGCGGCGCACGGACGAGCGCGAGCCCAATGGCGTAGCGCAGCACCGAGCCTGCCCCGCCGGCAAGTGCGACGGCCAGCCAGATCACGGGGTGTCCGTCCAGAGCGCGCGTCCGAGCGGGGGAATATCCACCGCAATACGATAGACCCACACACGCCGCCGTGCGACCTCGCCACCTTCACGTTGCAGGGATACGCTGTCCGCCATGCGATGATCCCGGAACCAGCCGCCTACCACGTGCGCGAGCGAATCACCGCGCGCATCGGCGTCGAACATGGCGACCAGGCCATCGCCGGGGCGCACGCGGTCGGACGCCACGTCCCACAGGTCGTACTGGTTGCGACGCGACGCGAGGTTGAGGGCGAACACGGTGGGCTGGTCTGGCAGATGAAACGCAAGCGCCGCAGCTTCCTGGTAGCGATTGGCGGCCACCCAGACATCCACGCTGCCGTCGAGGAATGGATTGCGACGCGCGGCGTGCACCGCCGCGGCCGCCGTGTCCCAGCCGTAGGCGCGCGCGATGGGATCCTTGCGCGGCGCGAGCGGCAACACCGGACGCCACGCCTGCACAGCCACCACGAGCAGCAGCACGCTCGCCAGCACCACGCCGGCGCGATACCAGCGTCCGTGGGCCCACTTGGCCGAGCTGGCCGCGAGCAGCACGAGCGCTGCCGGATAGATCGGCGCGGGCCAGTTGGCCTCCACACTGCGCCGCCAGGCACTCACAGCGAACAGCAGCAGCGGCAACAACGACACCACGCCAAGTGCAAAGCGCCGCGCGAGCACGTCGGTGGCCGAGAGCCGTTTGCGCACCTCCCAGCCGCGGTGCAGCGCCGCCGCCACGGCACCCATGAGCAACACGAACAGAATCGGCGACGCCAACCCCAGCTGTCCACCGAGCAGCTCGAGCTCGCGCGTGAGCGGGGAGCCACGCGCCGCGGTGAAGCCGTGGGAGAGCTGGAAGCGGAACGACACCCACTCGTAGAACCAGTTCCAGATCACGACCGGCGCGAAGACGAGCGCGGCCACTACGGCTGACAACCACGGGCCCGGCTCGTTCAACCGCTTGCGCAGCGCCGGGTGCACGAGACACGCCACCGTGACGGCCACGGGGAACAGCACCCCGGAATACTTGGAGACGGTGGCCAATCCCGCCGCCACGCCGGTGAGCAGCCACCAGATCAATGAGGCCCACGAGCGTGGAGTCGATGACAACGCCTTGGCGAGAAACAGCACGCCGAGCGCCAACGCCGCCAGCATGGGCGCATCGGGCGTCGCGAGCACGAGGCCGAGCGTCGCCAGCGGCAGCACCAGCATGAGCAGGGCCGCGCGCGCGGCGGCGCGTGGCCCGCCCAGGTGCGCGCCCAGCGCGATCAGGGCCGCATGCGCGATCCCGCCGGCCACCCACGGGCCCAGCCGCACGCCGAGCACGGTGTCGCCCGCCACCCGAACGCCCGCGGCGAGCAGCAGCGCGATGCCGGGGGGATGGTCGAAGTAGCCCCCCTCGAGGCGGCGCGTCCACTCCCAGTAGTACATCTCGTCGGGCAACAGGGGCACCAGACTCGACAAGACCGCGCGCGCGACCGCGCCCAGGAGCCACCAGAAGGCGGCCTGTCGCCAGAATCGACGGGCGACCGACGGGGCGGGGGGCGACAGGGGATCGTCCGAATCAATCACACCCGAAAGGTCGCATGGTGGTGCGCTCGGTCACAGTCCTCTCACGGAGTGAACTCCGACGGCGACAACGGGTAGACAGGGGGCACCGTGCGTGCACAGGTTGTTCCCGTGGTGTGACGGTTACGGGGATCCCTGCCCGTGCGTCCCTGAAGGTACCCTGTCCGCGTGCGAATGCGGGCGGGGGCCTCCGCCCCGACCTTTCCTCTCCAGCATCCCAGGACGGACCTGCATGCGGGTCATCCCCACTGCGCCCCTGTTCGCGCGCCGTTTCGCGGCGCTCCTCGTAGCCTCGACGTCACTGCTCGCGCTGAGCGGGTGCGAGAGCCTCGTCCGTCGTACGCGCGAAGCCGAGTCGATCACCCTCGCGCCGAACAACTTTCAGGTGTCGGTAAACGCCAGCGTGCGAATTGTCGGCACCGCGTTCGACAGGGATGGCAACTCGATCGGCACCGCGACGATTCGCTACTCCTCCACGAACAACGCGGTCGCGACGGTCACTGGTGACGGACTCGTGATCGGCGTGTCGCCTGGTCAGACCATCATCGCCGGCGAAGCCAACGGCGCTCGCGGTGAGGCCACCGTCACAGTCGTCCCCGAAATCCCGGACAACATCCAGATCCAGCCGTCGCCGGTAACGTTGCGACGCGGCAACGTGCGCCAGTTGACGGCGACGCCCCGCAACGCGGCTGGCACACCGATCACGGGGCTCAGCGTCACCTGGCAGTCCAGCAACTCGGCGATTGCCAGCGTGTCGCCATCGGGCGAGGTCACGGCGCTCGCGCCGGGCAGCGTGGTGATCACCGCAACGGCCAATCAGATCTCGGGTAGCGCCCAGGTCACCGTCACGGAGATCCCGATCGGCTCCATTTCGCTCTCTCCGCTTACCAGGGGTATTCAGGTGAACGAGGAGTTCGTGCCGGAACTCACGTTGCGCGATACGGCCGGCAATGTGCTGGGATCGCTCGGGCGGCCGATCAACTGGACCAGTAACAGCACGATCACCGCGAGTGTGAACAGCGCCGGTGTGGTGCGCGGCTTGCGCGCCGGTACCGCGCGCATCACCGCCGCCTCGCCCGACAATCCGGCCGTGAACGGCAGCATGGATGTCACGGTGAGTGAGCGCGTGGTGCAGACCGTGGTCATTTCGCCCCGCACCGGCTTCCTGCGACTCGCCGTGCCGCGCCAGCTCAGCGCCCAGCTGCTCGATTCGCTCGGGCAGACGGTCGCGGGACGTGTGGTGACGTGGACAAGTCTCACGCCCACCATTGCGAGCATCAACAGCAACGGGCGCGCCACCGGCATTGCCTTGGGCACCGCACGCTTCACCGCCAGCGTCGACAACGCGGTGGACACGGTACAGTTCACGGTCACGCGCATTCCCGTGGGTGATATCACCCTTTCCCCCTCGCAGACGAGTGTGATTCAGGGCAAGACGGTCACCCTGACTGCGGTCGTGAGGGATTCCGTGGGCGAAGAAGTGACCGATCGCACCATCACGTGGCAGACAAGCAACGCGACGGTCGCGACGGTGATCAGTGGTGTCGTCACTGGTGTGAGCACCGGCTCGGCGTCGATCACGGCCACGACCGAGAGCCGGAGCGACGCGTCGAGCGTCACGGTACTGCAGGTGCCAGTCGACTCCATCGCCCTCGCCAACATCGGGGATGCCAACGTCACGATCAATGCGGCCGCCCCCGGCAACAACCGGCAGGTGCAGCTCGAACTGCTGGACGCTGACGGCAGCACCGTGCTCAACCGCAACCTCGTCATCACGTCGACGTCGCCCAGTGTGGCCAATGCGTCGTGGACCCAGAGCACCCGCATTCTCACGGTGACCGCAACCACCGGCACGACTGGCGGCACCACCACCATCCGCGTGCGTGCCTTGGGACAGAGCGGAAATCCCGAAGGCAAGACCACATCGATCGTTGTCACCGTGAATCCACCTGTCTCGCCGTGACACCTGCTCCGTCGTTCGTTCGCGGCCTGTTCGAAGGCGAGCTGCACGACACCTTGCTCTTTCCGTATCCGGCCCCGCTCGATGAGCGGGCGCCGGACGACGCGGCCACCGCCCGTCGCCTCATCGCCGAGTTGCATCGGCTGGTGGCGACGGGCGTTGTCGATCCGGCCGCCATGGATGAAGCCGAGGCGCTCCCCGAAGCCGTGATTCAGGCGTTTGCCGCCTGCGGCCTGCTTGGCATTTCGATTCCTCGCGCCTACGGCGGTGCGGGACTGTCCACGTCCGGCTACGCGGCCGTGTTTGGTGCCGTCGCCGCGGTGGATGCATCCCTCGGCGTGTTCATCGGCGTGCACTGTGGCCTGTCGTCGAAGGCCATCGTGCTCTTCGGCAACGAGCAGCAGAAGGCGCGCTACCTGCCCATGCTGGCGCGCGGCGAAACGCTCGGCGCGTACGCGCTCACCGAACCGGAGACGGGGTCGGACGCACAGAACATCGTCACCCGCGCCGAACGCGCGCCCGACGGACAAGGGTGGCTACTGTACGGCCGCAAGCACTGGATCGGCAACGGCCATCGCGCCGGCGTGATCGTGACCTTCGCGCAGACGCTGGTGGAGCGCAACGGCACCATGGTGCGTCGCCCCACGGCGTTCATCATACGCCCCGACATGCGCGGCTTCTCGGTGCATGGCACCGTGCGCAAACTGGGCATTCGCGCGAGTACACAGGCCGAGCTGGTGTTCGATGGTCTCTATGTGCCCGATGACCATGTGCTGGGCGAGGTCGGCAAGGGCTTCAGCGTCGCCGTGAACGCGCTCAACGCGGGGCGACTGTCGCTCGCGGCCGGGTGTGCGGCAGGAGCGCGACTGCTCGTGAGCGAGTTCGTGGCGTACGGTGAGTTGCGACAGCAGTTTGGTGCACCGCTCGTGTCATTCGAAGTCACGCAGCGCAAAGCGGCCACGCTCGCCGCCGAGACGTATGCGGCCGACGCGATGGTGGGCGTACTCGCCGCCGCGCTCGACCGTCCCGATGTGGACGCGTCGCTCGAGGCGGCGATCGTGAAGGTGTTCGCGAGCGAACTCATCTGGCGCGCCTCGGACGAAATGGTGCAGCTCGCGGGCGGTCGCGGTTTCGTGAAGCCGTGGCCATACGAACGCTACCTGCGCGACGCGCGCATCAACCGCATCTTCGAGGGCGCGAACGAGATCCTGCGTCTGTTCGTGGGACTCAATGGTGTCCAGGGGCCCGCGGCGCAGCTGCAGGAAGTGGCGGATGCGCTCAAGAGTCCGCTGCAGCATTGGGAGCGCGTGGCGGAGTACGCGGCCGATCGCGTGAAGTCGGCGCTTGGTCGCCATGAGCGGTTCGATGTGTCGTTGCACGAACGGCTGCAACCGCACGCGCGCTACGTGGAGAAGCACACCGCGGAGCTGGCGCGTGCCACCGAGCGGGCCGTGATGCGCCATAAGAAGCGCATCATCGAACGACAGATGGTCGTGGAGCGGCTGGCCGACATGGCGAGCGAGTTGTACGCGCGCACGGCGGTGATTTCGCGCACGCAGCGACTGGTGGAGGAGCGTGGTGCAGCGGCGAGCGAGCGCGAGCTGGCGCTGTGCGACCTGTTCTGCGTGACGTCGGGGCGGCGCTTTCGCGACGCACGGGTGGCGCTGCAGGAGGGCGGCGAGACGATCGATGATCGTCGTCGTGCGATTGCCATGCGGTTGCGCGAGGAGCAGGGATATCACTCGCCGGCCACGCTACTCGAGCTGCCAGCCCCACCGCGTGCGGCGCCGACGTTGGAGGCACCAGTGGGAACCGGAGGCGGCCGCTCGGCGTCCACCATGTCAGCGACAACCGACGCCGGACATCTCGTTCCGACCACACACGCCTGACGCCCCCACGGACGCCGTCCTATACCCCAGGGGGGTACCGTCGTCCGACAGAGTTCAGTATTCTTCATGATGCGCCGTACCACACGATCACTGATGCGCCGTGTATTCGGGCTGGCGCTGGCGGTGGGGTTGCTCCCCGCGGCCAGCGGCGGTTCCGCCTGCGTGGCGCATTGGGTCGGTGGCGGCGATCTGCATGCGCAGTCGGCGGAGCACGCGGCGAGAGCGCACGACGCACACGCGGCGCACAGCGCCCACATGGGGCCGGACCATGCGGCAGCCGAGCATGCCGCGCCCGCGTCGCCCGACGCCCCGCCCGCGCACGACACCGACGCTCCGTGCACCGCGCTTGCGGCGTGCGGCGTGCTGGCGGCCGTGGAGTCACCCGCAGGCCCGCTTCTGCCCGCCATGCCGGCGGTTGCCGTGCGCAGCGGCCAGCATCTGGCCCCTCCCGGTCCCGCCCCAGCCCCTGACGTTCCCCCTCCGCGACGCTGAGTGATCGCCGGCCCTTTGCGCCGGCAGATCCGTTCCCGACGTTCGCCTCGAACGCTCGGGCTCTCGTTCACCAGCTCGGAGATGTCATGGTCCGCTTCAATCGCACCCGCACGGGTGCGTGGTTGCGCCGTGTTCGCGCAACCTCCCTCGTGGCCGCGGGTGCCACGCTTGCCCTGTTCGCACCGTCAGCGCTGCAGGCGCAAACCGACTACTTCAACACCGACGGCGGTCGACCGCTGCGCATTCAGGATGCCAACGCCGTGGAATGGCGCGCCATCGAACTGCAGTTCGCCCCGCTGCTGCTCGAACGCAGTGGTGGCGGTCGCTGGCGTCCGGAAATCGAACCCGAACTCGCGTTCGGCATTCTGCCGCGCACGGTGCTGTCCTTCGGCTTTCCGCTCGTGTCCGTCGATCGGCCCGTCGCGCCGCTGCCTCCTTCGACGGCGCTCGCGCAGCGCGGCAATATCGACGGCACGACCTTCGCGCCGGACGTGATCGGCCCCGGCGGCGAGTTGCCGCTTTCGGGCGCCGGTCAGGTGGGCGGGCTCGCGGGCGTGCACGTCTCGATGTTTCACCAGCTGAATGTTGAAACGCGCCTGCCGTCGTTCGCGATCAAGGCCGACGCGCTGTTGCCCGTGGGTCCGTTCGCTGCCGACCAGGCGTACTACACGTTCACCGGCATCGTCACCCGTACGCTCTCGGCACTCGGCCCGGTGCGAGTGCACGGCAACGCGGCAGTGACCCTCGGCGACGGCGTGCGCGGCGACACGTTGTCCCGATCGCTGGTGCTGCCGGCGCCGCGCTGGCGTGCCGGTGTGTCGATGGATCGTGCGTTTCCGCTGCAGTCCACGCTGATCGCGGTGGAAGCCCTCGCCCAGCGGTCGCTGCTCGACGGTGCCGATGTGGTGTGGAGCACCGGTGCCGGCGTGCGCCATCAGTTCTCGCCGCGCGTGGTGGTGGACGTGGGGGTCTTGCGCGATCTCACCGGTCCCGAACGCAACTGGTCCTTCACCGTGGGGAGTGCGGTCGCACTCAGCCTCGGTCGTCGTCTCTTCTGATGCACGGAGCCCAATCATGAACAACGCACATACGCGACGCGCACCGCTGGCCCTCGCGATCGGTTTCGCCGCGATCGGATTCGCCGCTCCGCTGCAGGCGCAGTGGGTGACCACCACGGAGCAGTTCTACCCTGGCGGCAGCTTCAACTGGCGCTTCCTCACCGTGTATCCCGACGCGGCGAAGCTGTTCAACGCCTTCGACTACGGGCACGCGATTCTGTACGAGGTGCTGTACACCAAGCCCACGGCCGCCGCCGTGCCGCGCCTTGAAACGCGCGAGTTCAACTTTCTCACGCAGAAGCTGCTGATCAATCCGCCGCGCCTGCCACTGGCCGAAGAAGCGATCATGCCCGCCTACGCACGTGTGGCGCCCGAAGCGAAGATGATGTTCGAATGGGCGCACATTCTGCACCGGCAGATCTACGACATCTGGTCGGACGGGCGACTCGACGAGACGGCAAAGGACGCCGAGACGCAGCGCATTCTGGATACGTACCTCTCGCGCCGCGATCTCGCGTTCAGCACGAAGCCCAAGAGCATGAAGCTCATGCAGGAAATGCCGTACTCGCTCGCCTTCCGAAAGGACTATCCCAAATTCAACGGGCTGATCTGGGCGTATCACTGGCTGCAGGTGGGGCTCTACGAGCCGCTGCTCGTGGCGAAGACGCCGGAGGAGCGCGACCGCATGGTGCGCGCCACTACCGATCGTTTCCGCGCCATGATCGACAGCGCACCGGAGCACATGCCGCGCGTGATGCCGATGACCGCAGCGATCGCGCCGCAGTTTGCCGCACGATATCCCACGATCGCGATCATCTTCGACAACCTGCACTCCATGCACGATGTGATCAGCGACATCCTGGCCAACCCCAGCGTGCCGCGGAACGCCAAGCGCACCGAGATCATGCTGGCCGCGCGGCGCTATCGCGACGATACGTCATACGTGATGCCCGACTCGGCGTGGCGCACGATGTCGATCGAAATGGGCGTGGAGAATCAGGGTGGGCCAGCGGTGGGATTCACGGCGGCCTTCCCCACGCCCACGGTGACGCGGGGGGCGGTCATGCAGCACGATGACGTTACCGGCCGGCACATCGGCATGGGGTGGGGCGAGATGATCGGCGGTGGGCATGAGCATCACATGCACATGCCGGCGCCGGCCAAGCCGGATACGGTTTTGCGGCACTAGACGGGGGGGGCCGGCTCGATGGGCTGGGCGAAGGGGTCGGCAACGAAATCGTGAGGGGTGAGGTGGGCGGTCGGCCAGATCGCGAATGAGGCCGGCCCCGGTTGGGATCGCTTCGCGCGAGACCCTCACCCCTCAGGAGTTCGTTGCGGCCCCCTTCGCGCTGCCCAGCGAGCCCCGACCCTACTGCCCGTTGGCCAGCAACCCCAACCGCAGCGCCAGCTTCACATAATCCGTACGGTGCGTGATGTGCAGCTTCTCGTTGATGCGCTGCTTGTACGTATCCACCGTCTTCGGACTGATCGACAGCTGCTCGCCGATTTCCGGGGCCGTGTACCCTTCCGCGAACAGCTTGAGCACCACCTGTTCGCGATCGGTGAGCCGCTCGAAGCGCGCGCGGTCATCGGCGTGCTCTTCCTTGCGCGCGAGACCACGAGCGAGCGCACGAGCCGCCGAAGGCTGCACGTAGATGTCACCGGCGGCGACGGTGCGCACGGCATCCACCAGTTCTCGCTCGGCGACGGTCTTGAGCAGATAACCCGCCGCCCCTGCTTCGAGCAGTCCCACCAGGTGCTCGTCTTCGCTGTGCATGGTGAGCATGAGCACGCGGCGCGTCTGCGGCGTGCCGTCTTCCACCACCCGCTCCGACGCGGCCTTCACGAGCGCCTTGGTGGCTGCCAAGCCGTCCATTTCGGGCATGGACAGGTCCATGACCACCACGTGCGGGTCGAGCCTTTCGGCGAGCGACAGGGCCTCACGGCCGTTGCTGCCCTCGCCCACCACCATGATGTCCTTGGCGGTGGCGAGGATGGCCTTGAGTCCGGCGCGGACGATGGAGTGATCATCCACCAGGATGACGCGGATCAGGTCTGGGCGCATAGGGAGAATGTCGCCCGCCCGGGGGGAGGGAGCAAGGGTACGGGCGCTCAGCCGTCCAACTGCTTGAACACTGTCCCACGCCCCTTGAAGATCCGAAACAGGTACACGAACGACGGTAGCAGGATCACCGTCCCCACGCCAAGCACCGAGAGCACGAGCTGCTGCGTGATGCGCGGCGCGGCAAGGTCGGTGATGGTGTGCGACGGGGGGACGAGCCAGGGGAACTGCGACCAGGCCCAACCCCACAGCAGGAACGTCGCCTGTGCCGCGGCCGCGAGCACGGCCAGCAGCCAGCGACGGCGCCAGAGTGCCCACACGCCCGTGAGGCCGGCGCACGCCGTGGCCGTGTGCATGCCGATCGCTGTGAACCCACGAGTGAGCCCCTCGTACACGAGCGGCGCGTCAGCGCGCGCGAAGACGATCGTGATCGTGCCGGTCATGAACACCGCAATCGCGCTGACCAGCGCCCGCGCACGAAAATCCTGCTTGAGCTCGGGCTCCGGTCGCTCCCACGCGAGGTACACGGCCGCGAGATGCGCAAACAGCGCGAGCGCGAGCACGCCCACCGAGAGCGAGAACGGCGTGATCCACGGACGCACGTAGACCTCGGTGAACGTGCGCGTGCCGTCGATGGGCACGAGCGGCACCGCCCCGCTCGCGACGGCGCCGAGGCAGATGCCGAGCAGCACGGGCGTGACCACACTGGCGATCGCAAACACGCGGCCCCAGTTCCTTTGCACCGCGTCCGTCTGCCGATCGTAGCTGCGAAAGGTGAACGCCGAACCGCGCAGCACGATGCCCACGAGCATCAGCGTGATCGGAATGTGCAGCGCGGTGGAGAGATGCGAAAACGCGCGCGGAAAGCAGGAAAAGAGCAGGACCACCACCAGAATGAGCCAGACATGATTGGCTTCCCAGATCGGACCGATCGCGTCGGCAATGGCCGACCGCTGCTCGTCGCGACGCGGCCCGCGCGCGAACAGGTCCCACACGCCACCGCCGAAGTCGGCGCCGGCGAGCAGCACATACGCGTTGAGCGACAGCACCATCACGCCGGCCACCGCATGCGGCAGCGTGATCAAGGGCATCTCAGGTGACATGCGCGCTCACGCGGTCGGAAACGACGTGGCCGGCGTGATGCGCGGCAGCGGCAGCTCCTGCGTGATGCCGGGACGCATGGTACCGTCCACGCCCGTCTTGATGATCTGGCGATAGAGCAGCCATACCACTGCGATCGCGAGCCCGAAATAGAGCAGCGTGAAGCCCACGAATGGCACCACGAGCCCCGGCATGGGCGAGACCGCATCGGCGGTGCGCATCACGCCCTGAATGATCCACGGCTGACGTCCCACTTCGGTGACCGTCCACCCGGCCTCGACGGCGATGAAGCCGAGCGGCGCGCAGAAGGCGAGTGCACGCAGATACCACCGGTCGTTGGGCAGCGGCGTGCCCAGCCCTCGACGACGACGCCAACCGCGCACGATCGTGTAGAGCCCCACCAGCATCATCACCACGCCGCAGCCCACCATGATCTGAAACGCCACGTGCACGATGCCCACGGGCGGCTGATCTTCCGGCGGTACGCTGTCGAGCCCCGGAATGCTGCCGGTCGCGCTGCCGGTCATGAGCAACGAAATCGCACCGGGAATCTCGATCGCGAAGCGGTTTTCTCCGGTGGTGACATCGGGCCAGCCACCGATCACGAACGGGGCGGGCCCGGTGTGATGATGCGCTTCCATGGCCGCGAACTTCACCGGCTGAAACTCGGCGAGGTGCCGCGCCGAGAGATCACCGGAGAGCGGCTGGAGGAGGGCTGCGGGCACACCCACCAGCAGTCCGATGTGCAGCGCGTGTCGGTGGAATGCCCGGTGCGGCGTGCCGCGCAGCAGTGCGATGGCGTGAATGCCGGCGGTGGCAAAGCCGGTGGCGGCATACGCCGCGATCGTCATGTGCAACACCTGCGTGAACGCGGCCGGATTGAGCATGGCGGCAATCGGGTCCACGTTGGAGATGACCCCGTCCACCAGCGTGAAGCCGGCCGGCGTGTTCATCCACGCGTTCGCGGTGACCACAAATACGCCCGACAGTGCACCGCTCACGGCGACCACCACACCGGCCGCGAGGTGCGCACGCGGCGAAATGCGATCCCACGCATACAGGTAGATGCCGAGGAAGATCGCCTCGGTGAAGAACGCCAGCCCTTCGAGCGAGAAGGGCATGCCGATGATGCCGCCGGCGTGCTCCATGAACGTGGGCCACAGCAGCCCGAGCTCGAACGAGAGCACGGTCCCCGACACGGCGCCCACGGCAAAGAGAATGGCGGTGCCCTTGGCCCACCGCTTGGCGAGCTCCTTGAGCAGCGGATCACCGCCGCGCAGGTAGCGCCATTCGGCTACGGCCATGAGCGCCGGCATGCCGATGCCCACGACGGCAAACAGAATATGAAAACCGAGCGACATGGCCATTTGGCTGCGCGCGGCGAGAAGATCGGTCATGACATGAAAATGCTGAGAGAAAGCGTGCGCCGGACGGCAGGCGCTCTGCTGAGCAGACGAACGGTCAGCCCCGGAGACACGTGCCCACTCCGTGTTCACGGACGGCGTGTGCTACTTCCGCTCCACCACGCTTTCGGGGTCCACTGTCACATTGCCGTAGCGCACGATGAAGTGCAGATGCGGCCCCGTTACGCGCCCGGTCGCCCCGACATCGCCGATCACCTGGCCGCGTGAGACGGTGTCACCTTCGGCGACACGATGCCGGCTCAGATGAAGATAGGCTGTCACCAACCCCTCGCCGTGATCGAGATAGATCACGTTGCCGCCCAAATGGAATCCGTCCACCAGGCGCACGATGCCGCGATTCGCGGCGCGCACCGGCGCCCCCACCGCGCCGGCGTAGTCGGTGCCCATGTGCCGACTGGTGACGGTGCCGTTGAAGGTGCGCCCGCCGCCGAAGCCGCTCGTGATGCGTGTGGTGCGTGGCACCAGAAACGGTTCGGTGAACAGGCGCGGCGTGGCATGTGACGCCCGCGACACCTCGGCCGCCCGTGCAGCTTCGCGCCGCTGACGGGCCTGCAGCGCACTGTCGGGCGGCGCCGAAAAACGCGGCGCCACCGTGAGACGCTCGAGCGGGTACTCCCCGTCGCGCGTGGGAATACGCACGTCCACGCGCGCACCGTTCGTACACAGCAGCGCGAGCGTGAGCCCGCGCGTGGAGTCCACCGGCACCGCGGCAAACGCCGAGACGCTGTCGCCGACGGTGCGAAAGTGCAGTGGTTCGCCCGCGAGACGCGCGGTAGTGACCGACGCGGCGAGAGACGGCGGCAGATGCACACGAAACAGGGTGCCCGCACGCGGCGGTGACGGCGCGAACGACACATCGCGCGGCGCCAGACACGGCGGCTGCGCCGCGACGGTTGCGGGCAGCACGCCCGCGACCATCGCCCACAGACCCATCGTGTGCCACCGCACGCGCCTACGCCGCCGAGAGCTGCAGGAGCGCGCCCATGGCCGTGCCAAAGCCGGCCTGCTCCGGGAGCAGCAGTTGCGTGCCGTAGTACTCACCCACGCGATCGAGGACCGCGCGAAAGCTCGGCATGTCGGTGAGATGTCCGATGACCACCACATGCTCCAGACGTTCGGCGCGTGCCGCGTTGATCGCCGTGATGGCAATCACCTGCCCCACCAGCGTGACGAGCGCGGCGGCGAGATCGGGGCGCGTCGCCTCGTGCGTGGCGCGTGCGATCTTGCCGAAGTTCACGGCGGTGGCGTCGGGCGGCAGCGCCCCGATGGGCCCGAGCACCACGTCCTGCAAACTCAAGTCGGCACCGTTGGGATCACCTTGCAGCGCCAGCGCGTCAATCGTCATGGCGTCGGTGGTGTTGAGCAGCAGCCGCCCGAGACCGAGCAGCGTGCCGCCTCCCACACCGGTGCCCGTGATATGCCGGCAGGCATCGCCGCGGGCGGAGATCACCGCGGTGCCCGAGCCTGCGCTCACCACGAGCGTAGGCACGGAGCCGAGCGCCGAGCCAAGCGCATGATCCGAATAGCCGTGCTCGGCGAGCAGTCCCGCGGCCAGCGCCTGCCCACCGCGCCCGATGGCGGTAACCTCGTGCACGCTCCTGAGCGCAAGATCACCAAGATGCGCGGGGAGCGCACGGTGGCGCCCCCCCGTGACCGCGAGACCGGTGACGTGCTCGAGCGCGAGTCCCCCTGACTCGAGCACGGCACGCACCGTGGCCTCATCAGGGGTGCCGAGACTCGGACGCGTCCAGCGATGGATCGTGTCACCCATGCGCGCGACCGCGTCGGTGTTGCTGATGCCGAAGTCGATCGCGACGTGTGTTGCGTCACCCATGCCGCAGTCCGCTCAGCCGATGACCTTGGGCTTGAGCGGCTTGGTGCCGTTCAAGCGCGGACGCGGACCGTTGCCGATCTCGACCGTGAGGTCTTTGACGAACTGCGTGATCTTGGTGTAGTGCGGGTAGTCGATGAACTCGGCTTCATCGCTGCGCTGGTGATAGTCGCCATGCAGGCCGGTGAAGAAGAACGCAATCGGAATGCCCTGCCGCGCGTAGTTGATGTGATCGCTTCGTGCGTAGATGTTGTTGTAGCCGGCCCACGAAATCGGCTCGTCGAACTTGTAGTCGAGATCGAGCGGCTTGCTGCGCTTCTTGTTCACCGCCTGCAGCGTTTCGCCCAGGTCCTTCGAGTCGAAGAAGGAACCGACCACGCCCACGTAGTCATCGCCGCCGCCCGGCAGATCTTCGGCGCGACCGCGACCGATCATGTCCACGTTGATGGCCGCCACGATCGAGTCGATCGGCACGGTGGGATTGCGCATGTAGTGCGCGGAGCCCACGAGCCCGCCCTCTTCACCGGTGTGCCACACGAACAGCGTGGAGCGCTTGGGCTTCACCGGCATGGCCATGATTGCTTCGGCGATCTCGAGCACGGCCATGGACCCCGAGCCGTCGTCATCGGCCCCGTTGTTGATGCTGTCGAGACGCGGCGTGGGGTGTACGCGGCGAATGCTGTCCATGTTCACGCGAAACGACTGGATCACTTCGATGGTGGGCTGCTTCATGTCGTTCGCGATCATCCAGCGAATGCGCTGATCGTTGAACGCCTTGAGCGAGTCCTTGTCCACCAGCGGCGCGAAGCCCACGTGGTCGTTGTGCGCACCCACGCCCACGTACTGATGCTTGAGCACCGGGTCACTGCCGGGGATGATGGCCACGACGTTGCGCCCGTAGTTGGTGGGCACTTCCACGAAATCGAGCATCGCGTTCACCACACCGCCCGATGTGCCGGGCGCGATGCCGTCGATGTTCGGCTTCGCGAAGAGTCGCGACGCGGCGTCACGCGTGAGGCGCAGTACGGCCTGCGGCTGCATGGCGGCCAGCTGCTGCTTGAGCAGCGTGAGCGAGTCGACGGGCGCGCTCGCCGCGGGACCACGACGCGGCGCGCCGCCCTGTGTGGCGACGGTAGGCTGATTGATCGCCGCGCGCTGCGCGGGCGTGAGCGCGTCGAGATCGACCGTCGCGATCGCCACTGCGTCGGCGAAGCGCGCATCGGTGGCGCCGCCAGCACCGCGACCGAATGCCTGCTGCGTGGGCACCGTGCCGGCGCCTCGGCTGCCGGCGGCGGGCAGCAGTACGACCACCTTGCCTGCGGCCTGCGCGGCCGTGATCTGGGTGGTGGTGTCGCCCTGCGTGCCGCCGAAGATCACCTCGGCGTCGAGGATCGGCCGCGGCGCGCGTGCGCCCGGCACCGCCACGAAATCCGTGTTCCACGCAAGCGGGTTGCCGTTCACCGTGAGCCGCGAGTGCGCCGTGAAGTGGCGCAGGCGGTACGGGAGCACCTGGAAGTAGCCGCCGTCATCACCCGCAGGCAGCAGACCGAGCCGCTTCACTTCGGCGGCGATGTAGTCGGTGCCTTTCTGGTTGCCGTAGCGTCCCACCTGACGCCCCTGCATGGAGTCGTCGGCAAACTGATACAGGCGAATCTGCAGATCACGCACGGTGATATCGCCCGTGGTTGGGGCGGGCGTGACCGTGGCAGGGTTGCCGTAGCGATTCAGGGTGGGCGCCTGCGCGTCAAGCAGCGCGGGCACGGCGAGCATGGGGAGTGCGAGCAGGGCTTTCATGACCACTCGGGAGCGCAAGGTGAAATCTGGCCCGGGCGTCCGGGACATTACTGGAAAGGTACGCAATCGTGGCACTCCGTGTTCGGGCAGCGCGTCGCGACTGGAGGTGGCGATCCGTCGTGCGGCGCTGTCGATTCCGGCGGAGCGTGTGGCTCACTGATCCGGTCGGCTCGCAAGACCCGCATCCCGCTGGAGGTCGCGATCGTGGACGGAACTCGTCATCCGGTGCTCGACGCGTTGGCGCTGCCATTCCTGCTGCTGCCGCCCGTGGTGTTCGTACTGGTGATCGGCGCCCTGCTCGCGAGCGGCTGGTGGCTCGCTCGCCACACGTGGCGCAGTGCGGTGGTGTTGTACGCGACAACGGGCGCGTCGGAGGTCGCCACCACGAGCGCTGAGCGCGGGCTGGTGCGTGTGCGAGGTCGCGCCGAGGGAGCAGATCCGTCATCGACGCGCGTGTATTCGGAGCGCAGTCGATCCGTGGAAACGGGCGGCCGACGGCGGCGAACGTCAGCGAGGACCACGGGGCGCATGCGCGTGGTGGACGACGCGGGCGCGTGTTGGGTGGACGTGGAGCGCGCCATCATGATCACCGCCACGCGCGAGAACACGCACGAGCCGTTCGACAACGCCGATTGGACATCGCAGGGAGCGATCGTGGCGGGAGATTCGGTGTTTGCACTCGGCCGCCTGCACCGTGCCGCGCCGAACGCGCCATGCGAGCTGCGCCCCGCCGCTGGCGGCGTGCTGCTGGTCTCGGGGGGCGGCGTGCGACAGGTGCAGGTGACGTACGCCCTGTATCTGCTGTTTCAGATGCCTGCGCTGCTCGCGCTTGCGGGGCTCATCGGTTGGGGCGCGGCATCGCATGTGGCGTCGTACCCGCCGGGGGGAGCGGCCGGCGCGCACAGATTTGCTCGCGCACTGGTGGCGACGCCGTTCAAACCCGCCGCCGGTGCCACGCACATCGACTGGCCGCCGGAGATCAGGGGCGCGGAGCCGGCTTCGCCGCCGTAACGCCCGCGGCCTCGAGCGGATCGACCGTCTCGCCGAGCAGGGAGCGCTTGAGGAAGTAGGCGATGAGACCAGCCACGGCGCCCGCGCGCCCGCACACCGCCGCCACACCCATGGCGAGCGGCCAGGCGACGTGCGCGCCCTCGGCGCTGTCGGCGGTCATCATGAGTTCGCCTGGCACGAACGCCAGCAACCCCATGAACGCCGCCACAAGGGCGCCCACGACGGTCCACTTGGCACCGGTGAGGATGAGCCGCGTACGAGAGGGAGGGGGCGTGGACATGGCCCGGGAGGGAGGGGGCAACGCGCGGCCAGCGACACGCTGACCTCCTATAGACTATCTCCGGCCGGCTGGTGCGTCCAGAGTGCGCCGATACTGCCTGCTTACCCCACCACGCCGATGCAGTGCCCGAACCCGATGCGCACCGCGCCCGGCCGTTCGGCGTAGCCGGTAAGGACCACTTCGTCGCCGTCTTCGAGGAAGCCTCGCTGTTCCCCATTGGGCAACGTGAGCGGTTGCGCCCCGCGGCGGGTGAGTTCGAGCAGGCACCCCTGCGCACCGTCGAGCGGTCCGGAAACGGTGCCACTGCCCAATACGTCGCCGGGACGCAGGTTGCAGCCGTTGCTGGCGTGGTGGGTGAGCATCTGCCCGAGCGACCAGTACAGGTCGAGGAACGAGGCGCGCGACACGCGCACGGGGGCGTCACCGGAAGCACGCATGGTTGCCGTGCGCAAGGACACGTCGAGCGTGAGGTCGAAGCCGCCCCGCGCGCGATCGCGATCGTCGCTGAGGTACGGCAGTGGCGCGGGATCGCCGTCGGCGCGTGGCGCGAGCGGGGCACGAAACGGCTCGAGCGCATCGAGCGTGACCACGAAGGGGCTCACGCTGCTGGTAAAATTCTTGGCCAGAAATGGCCCCAACGGCTGGTACTCCCACGCCTGCAGATCGCGCGCGCTCCAATCGTTGAGCAGCGACAGGCCAAAGAGATGCTCATCGGCCGCCGACAGCGGGATCGTGCTGCCGAGGGCGTTGCCGGCCCCCACCCACGCGGCCACTTCGAGTTCGTAATCGAGCGAGCGCGACGGGCCCACCGCGGGCACGTCATCGGTGGGACCTTTGCGCTGTCCCATGGGGCGATGTACCGGCGTACCGCTCACCACCACACTCGACGCGCGCCCGTGATACCCGATGGGTACCCACTTGTAGTTGGGGAGCAGCGGATTGTCGGGGCGGAACATGCGGCCCACGTTGGTGGCGTGATGCACCGAGGCGTAGAAGTCGGTGTAGTCACCGACCACGGCGGGCAGATGCAGCGTCACGTCGCGCTGCGCCACCAGCAGCGCCGGGCCGAGTGATTCCCGCGCATCGTCACCGGCGCCACCCGCTCGCAGCAGCTCGGAGAGCTGCGTGCGCAGCGCGCGTGCGGGCAAACGTCCGAGCGCCATGAGCGCGTTCATGCTGCGGTGTGAACACGCCTCGGCCGCGGCCAGGGCGTCACCGTGCAGCAGCCCGCGCGACAGCGCCGCGTGCACGTCCACGATCTGATCCCCGATGGCGACCCCAACGCGGGGCACATCGCTCGCGCGGGAGAAGACGCAGAACGGCAGATTCTGAATCGGAAAATCGCTCTCTGACGCATTCGCACTCGACACCCAGCTTCGCCGAGATGGATCGAGTGTGGCCGCCAGCGCCTCGAGCGAACTGTCCGCGTGCGAAGCGCTCACCACGCCCCCAGCGCCCGCATATCGCCGACGGGCTCGGTAAACGAACAGGAGCCGAACGCCACCGCGATCTCCTCGCGCACTCGCGAGAGATGGGTGCGGTGCATCACGTGACCGCGCCACGCTACCGCTTCATCGGAGAACGCGAGTGACGACGGCTCTGATTCCTGCAGCAGCTGCAGCACCTGTTCACGCGATCCCTCGGCGGCGCGCAACGCGGCGGCCAGCACGATGTTGAGGAAGCCGAACATCGGGGCCGACGGCGCCGCGGCGTCGTAGGTAAGCGGATACGAGCCGCGCAGCGCGTGATGCAGACCAGCGGTGGCCTTGAAGGGGACATGCGAGGCCACCGCCGCATCGATGAACGCATACACGTGTTCGGCCGTGGGGAACGCCTCGGCGGTGACGCCGCCCATGCGCACTTTGGCGCGCCGTCCGCAGTTGGCGAGCAGCTGCATGAACGGCACCGGATCGGCGTCGGCCGGCAGCTCGGCATACACCGTGACATCGACCGGGAACGCCTCGTGCACGCGCTGCACGTCGTCGGGTGTGTTCACGCGTGTTTCAATGGCATCGACCAGTGCACTGCACTCGTCGATGCTCCATCGATGACAATCGTTCATGCGCGCGATCGCGGCCGCGTCGGCCACGTGATCACCCGTACCCACCGCGCTGATGCGCCACGGCAAGGCCCCCGCATCGCGCGGCAGCAGCGGCTCGGCGGCCGCGATGAATGCGTCGAAGTGCGGCACGCCGCACACGAAGCGGCCGAGCATCCATCCGGCTTCGCCGCCGCGGTACCGCGCGAAGCTGCGCACCGCATCGGTCATGCTGAGTGAAGCCGGGGGAAACAGGCCAGCGTAATCCACGAGCCCGTCCAGCAGCACACGTGGTGCGGGATCGGTGATGAGGGGAACGCGTACAGGCATGGGAGTGTCCGTGGAGTGCTAGAGGCCGTCGAAATCGAGTGCCAGATCGAGCGCGGGAGCACTATGCGTCAGTGCGCCCACCGAAATGCGATCCACGCCGCATTCAGCGATTCCGCGCACCGTGGCGAGCGACACACCGCCGGAGGCTTCGGTGACGGCGCGTCCGCGACAGCGCATCACCGCATCACGCAGTTGGTCGAGCGACATGTTGTCGAGCAGCACGCTGTCGGCGCCGGCCGCGAGTGCGGCATCGACCTGGGTCAGCGTGTCGCACTCCACCTGCACCATGGTGCCGGACGCGGCAATGCCGCGCGCCCGTTCCACCGCGAGCGCCACATCGCCACCAATTGCGGCGAGGTGATTGTCCTTGATGAGCACTCCGCTGCGCAGGTCGAGTCGATGGTTCTCGCCACCGCCGCACCGCACGGCGTACTTCTCGAGGCGTCGCCAACCGGGCGTGGTCTTGCGCGTGTCCAGAATGCGCGCGTTGGTGCCGTTCACTGCCGCCACAAAGCGTGCCGTGAGCGTGGCCACTCCGGAGAGGCGCTGCAGGTAGTTGAGAGCCACGCGCTCGGCCGACAGCAGCGCTCGCGCGTGTCCACGCAACCGCAGCACCACGTCACCGGCGCGCACCGCCGTACCGTCCACCGACTCCACGCGAATCGTGGTGCTCGGATCGAGCAGCCGAAACGCTTCGCACGCCAATGGAATGCCCGCAATCACGCCGTCCGCGCGTGCGACGAGCGAGGCGCGCACGTGGCGATCCGACATGACCGTGGCGAGCGTAGAGACATCGTGAAATGCGGCGTCTTCGTCGAGTGCGCCACGCACGAGCGCTTCAGCCGCTTCTTCCGTGAGCGGAAAATCGGTGGCACCCACGTGGGTCACCGCTTCGTTGCCAAGCGGCGTGAGCAGGCGTTCGGGCTCGTCGTCGTGGGTGCGATGGGTCATTCGCCGGGATCGTCCGGGCCGAAGGGGCTGGTGGCAGGTGTGCCGCCGATGGCGACCATGCGTTCAATCGCGGTGCGCGCACGCGCTGCGATGTCGTCGGGGACCGTGATGCGGTGTTCCATGCGCTGCAAGGCGCCCAGCACCTTGGGCAGCGTCGTCACCTTCATGTACGCACACTGCGCGCGATCGTTCGCGGCGATGAAGTGCTTGGTGGGATTCTCGCGACGCAGACGATGCAGAATCCCGATTTCGGTGGCGATGATGAACGTATCGCTGTCGGACTGGGCCGGGCGACGAATCATCCCCTCGGTGGAGAGAATCTGCGCGCCTTCCTTGGCGATGGCACCTGCGGAGACGGCCTCCACCACCGACGTGGCGCAGCCACATTCGGGGTGAATGAGGAACTCGGCGCCGGGGTGCTGCGAGCGCGTGCGATTGATGTGCTCCGGGTCGATGCCCGCGTGCACATGGCACTCACCCATCCATACGTGGATGTTCTCGCGGCCGGTGATGCGCCGCACATGGGCGCCGAGGAACATGTCGGGGAGAAAGAGAATGTCCTGCTCGACGGGAATCGCGTTGATGACATCCACGGCGTTACCGCTCGTGCAGCAGTAGTCGCTTTCCGCTTTGACTTCAGCGGTGGTGTTCACGTACGACACCACGACCGCACCGGGGTGTTCGGCCTTCCAGGCGCGGAGTTGATCGGCGTCGATGGTGGCGGCGAGCGAGCAGCCGGCGGCCATGTCGGGGAGCAGCACGGTCTTGTGCGGCGACAGAATGGCGGCCGTTTCGGCCATGAAGTGCACGCCACAGAACACGATCACATCGGCGTCGGTAGCCGCGGCCTCGCGAGAGAGGCCGAGTGAATCGCCCACGTAGTCGGCCACGTCCTGGACCTCCGGGCGCTCGTAGTTGTGCGCGAGGATGACCGCCTTGCGTTCGGCCGCGAGGGCGCGAATGGCCGCATGGAGAGCAGGATCGTGGTGCGCTTCGAGAATGGTCATGAGTGCAGGCGGATGCGGGGAAGCCGACGTCGGCCAGACCGAGCTGGCCGGATCACCAGGTAATCTGCCGACCATTCCAGGCTCGGCGTCGTGAGGGAAAGTCACTCCGATAGTGCCCACCGCGCGACTCCTTGCGCATGAGCGACGCTTCGGCGATGAGGGACGCGGTGGTGAGCAGATTGCGTTCTTCGGTGGCGCCCTCCGAAAGGCGTAACTCAATGGCAGCCAGCGCTTTGCGGCAGGCCCGCAGCCCTCGCGCCGTGCGCGCGATGGAGGCGTGCTCCCACATCAGCGCCCGGATTTCGTCGGCGGCGACCTGCGCCGCTCCGCGATCATCGAGCGGTGGCACGACCCACTTGCGAGCCCGAGGCATCGGCATGCGCTTGGGCGTCGTGACCAGATCGCGCGCCACGCGTTCGGCGAAGACCAGCCCTTCGAGCAGCGAGTTGGACGCGAGGCGGTTGGCTCCATGTACCCCGGTACGGGCCACTTCGCCCACTGCATACAACCGCGGCAAGCTCGACCGGCCGCGCAGGTCGGTCACGATACCGCCCATCATGTAGTGTGCAGCGGGTGTGACCGGAATGAGCTGCCGCGCCGGGTTGATGCCGCGCGCTGCGCAGATGGCGTGAATGCCCGGGAAACGTGTCACGAAGCGGCGCCCCATATGCCGCGCGTCGAGAAACACCTGACCGGTGCGCTGCTGCTCACGAAAAATCTCGCGGGCCACGACGTCGCGAGGTGCCAGCTCGGCGAGCCGATGCCGGCTTTCCATGAACCGCTCGCCATCGCGATTGACCAAAACCGCCCCTTCTCCCCGAACAGCCTCCGAAATGAGCGCCAGCGGGTTTTCGGACGTTTCGAGCGCGGTGGGATGAAACTGCACGAACTCCATGTCGGCGAGCGACACGCCAGCGCGGTGGGCAATGGCGTAGCCGTCACCGGTGGCGACCATGGGATTGGTGGTGTAGCGAAACACCTGGCCACAGCCCCCAGTGGCGAGCACGGTGGCGTCGGCGAGAATGTCGACCGCCTGACCGGCGATGCTGGCCCGGACGCCGGCGCACTGGCCGTCGTGCACGATCAGATCGAGGACGCGGGCCCACTCGCGGACTTCGATATTGGGGGACTCATCCACCTTGAAGCGCAGCGCGCGCGCCACCTCGGCGCCCGTCTGGTCGCCTTGGGCATGCACGATGCGGTGGCGGGAGTGCGCGGCCTCCCGCCCCAGCTTGAGGGTGCCATCGGGGGCGAGGTCGAAGCGCGCGCCAGCGGTCTGCAGCTCGAGCACGCGGGCTGGGCCCTCTTCGACGAGCACCTGCACGGCAGCCGCGTCGCACAGGGCGGCGCCGGCGGCCAAGGTGTCCCGCCGATGCAGCGCAGGCGAATCGCCCGCGCCGAGGGCAGCGGCAATGCCACCCTGTGCGTAAGCAGTAGCGGAGTCGAAGAGCGAGCGCTTCGTGAGCAGGATCACCGATCCATGCGCCGCGGCGCGCCACGCTGTATGCAACCCCGCCACGCCGCTGCCTACCACAAGGAACCGGGTGCGGATTCGATCGGTCATATACATTTCAAGATCACTACGGCACCAAGCGGGTGCCAGCCGTCCCTACCGGCAGGAGACTGTTTCGCCATGCGTTCACTTCGTCCAATCCGTCGCGCCTCGACGCGCCTGCTCTCGGTGTCTGCGGCGACAGTCGCATCGCTGACCTTCGTCTCGTCCCTCGCCGCGCAGCCCGGCGGCGTCGCGGCGGCGTGCGAGGTTGACACCAACTCGCCCAAGGAACTGCTCGTGGCCGCGCTCGCGTTCCAACGCGCCGCCACGGCCGCGGATCCGGTCGCCAAGGCGACCGGCCTGAAGACCACCATGAAGGAGCTCACGAACAAGCAGGACAAGTGGCGCAGCAAGAATCCGCTGGGCTACGAAATGCTGCTCGCCCAGACGCTCTCCTCTCTGATTGCTGTCGAAGACATGCCCGTGGAGACCACACGCGGCGCGATCGGTGCGACCGACATGCCGGAACAGGCGATCAACCTCGTCACGGCCACGGATCGTTCCTTCACCGCGGTGGTTGAAGGCGCGCCGGCGTGTGCTGGCGATGTGCGGGCCCTGCGCCAGAGCGAAGGGTGGCTGGCCATGACGAAGAAGGCGCTCGATCTCTCCAGCAGCAATCCGGAGCAGGCCGCCGTGTACGCCCAGCACTCGCTCACGCTGCTGCCCGTCGAAAACCCGTATCCGTATCAGGTGCTGGGCATCGTCGCGCAGTCCAAGGGTGATGTCGATGGCGCAATCGCGAACTGGGGCAAGGCGATCGAAGCCTCCGGCACCGACTCGAGCTACGCGGACATTCGTCAGAGCAGCCTCTTTTACAAGGGCGTCTACGAGTTGCAGGGCTCACGCGAGAAGACGGGGGATGAGCAGCAGGCCTGGCTGCGCCGGTCGATCGAGACGATGAAGACGTATCTCGCCGACTACAGCGCGTCGCCGGATGCGCCGTCGGTCATGCAGGGGCTGGCCGAGGCGTACGTGACGCTCAACGAGACCGACAAGGTGCCGTCGATCTACTCGCCGATGCTCGCCTCGCCCGACGCGTTCACCGATTTCGCGCTCACGATGGGTGGCGTGCTGGCCGCCCAGGCGGAGAAGAACGCCGACGCCGTCGTATTCTTCGAAGCGGCGCTCAAGAAGAACCCCAACCAGCGCGACGCGCTGCGCAACCTGGCGGCGTCGTACTACGCCGAGAAGGAGTACGACAAGATGTTCCCGGCGCTCGAGCGGCTGGTGAGCGTAGACCCGAACAGTGTGGACGCCTGGACCATGTTCGCGTTCGCCTATCAGGGCAAGGCGCAGGCGGCCACGGAGGCCGCGGAGAAGCGCAAGTATACCGATTCCCTCGTCGTGTTCAGTGGCAAGGCAGACAGCCTCAGTGTGAAGCTCACAGTCGATGAGTTCCAGCGGAACGCCGAGTCGGTGGTGTTCACGGTGTCACTCGAAGGCAACGCAGATACGCCGTCGGCCAACACCTTTGCCGTGGAGTTCCTCGACGCCAGCGGCAACGTGGTCTCCTCGGCGTCCGAATCCGTCGACCCGATCGCCAAGGGCGAGCGCAAGACCGTTCGCCTCGAAGGACAGGGCAGTGGCATCGTAGCCTACCGCTACAAGCCGCTCACCTGACCGCACCGATTGCACGGCGGCGCCTTGTGAGAGGCGCCGCCGCCTGCGATCCTTACCGACCCATGCGTCGGACCAGTTCCTTCCGCGGCCATGCTGCCGCCCCCGCCCCGTGCACCCCGTGAGGCCGATGGTAGCGCCCGGAACGACCCCGTGAGCGATCACGGCGTCGAGCAGCACGGCACGCGTAAGCTCGTCATCCTCATGATCTCGGCGTTCGTCGACATGCTTGGCATGTTGATGATCCTGCCGTTGCTGCCGTTCTACGCCGAAAAACTCGGCGCCGGTGGTGCCATCGTGGGCCTGCTGGTGGCGTCCTTCTCCGTGGCCCAGCTGCTGAGCGCGCCGTATTGGGGGCGCTTCTCCGATCGGTACGGACGTCGGCCGGCATTGCTCGTGAGCCTCGTGGCGAGCGCCATTGCGTTCGTGGTGTTCGCCTACGCCGATTCGCTGTGGCTGCTGTTCGTGTCGCGCATCATTCAGGGCGCGGGTGGTGGCACCGTGGGCGTGATTCAGGCCTACGTGGCCGACGCCACCAAGCCGGACGACCGCGCCCGCGCTCTCGGCTGGCTCAGCGCAGCCACCAATGCGGGCGTGTCGATCGGACCGGCGGTCGGTACCTGGCTGCGGCCGCTGGGCTCGGAGTGGCCGGGGCTCGTCGCCGCCATGCTCTGCGTGGTGAACATGATCTTCGTGTGGCGCTACCTCGCCGAGCCGCGTACGAGTGCAGACCGCAAGGCGGACCTGCAGCCGCGCGGCAGCTCACGCCGGGCCGTGGCGCAGGTGGTCACCCATCCGCAGTTGCCCGCGTCACGCCTGATCCTGATCTACGCCATCGCCATTGGCGCGTTTCAGGGCACCACGGCGGTGCTGGCGCTGTTCCTGGGCTTCAAGTTCGGCGTCACCGAGTTCACCATCGGCTACTTCTTCACCTACATCGGTGTGCTGTCGGTGGTGACGCGCGCGATCTTCCTCGGGCCGCTCGTGGACAAGTTCGGGGAGGCGCGGCTGGCGCGGATCGGCCTTGCGTTGCTGGCCACCGGCCTCGTGGCCATGGGCATCGCGCCGAATATTCCGACGCTCGCCATCGCGGTGGGACTGCTCCCGCTTGGCACGGCCTTCACGTTTCCCTGTGTCACCGCGCTGCTGTCGCGCGTGATCGACGGCGCGCAGCGCGGTCTGTACATGGGCGTGCAGCAAACCTACGGCGGCATCTCACGGGTGGCGTTCCCGGTGGTGTTCGGATTGGCCTACGATCGCATCGGTGCGGCGTCTCCGTTCTTCATTTCGTCGGCGATGGTATTGCTCACGTTCGTGCTGGCGCGTGACATCGCCAGCTTCGCGCCGCGCAAATCCACGAGCTAGCGTTTTGCTCCGTTCCGCCGCCTTCGGGCGGCTGCGGAACGGAGTGCCCGCCGCTACGCGGTCTTCATACCCGGTTCGCTGTCGATCACGGCACGCGCGATGTTCACCATCGGGACGGACTTGTCCTGGCTCGTGCGCTGCATGATGCGGTAGGCCTCCTGCTCGGAGCTGCCGGTGCGACGCATGAGAATGCCCTTGGCGCGTTCAATGAGCTTGCGCGCCTCGAGCTGTTGTTTGGCCTGCTGCGCTTCCTGTCGCGCGGAGAGCAGATCGTGCGCGCGCGCGACCGCGAGCCGGAGTGTGGCATCGAGCGTGGCGGGCGGGACCGGCTTGGGGAGCAGCGCCACGGCACTCGACCGCAGGGCGTCGTCGCTCGAGATCGAGAGCGTGGCATCACCCGTGAAGAGCACCACGGCAATCCCCGGCGTGTGCTGGGTGATTTCGTGGGCCGCTTCGAGACCGCTCGCGCCCCCCGGCATGTGCACGTCGAGCAGGACCGCGTCTGGGGTGAGCTGCGCGGCCTGATGCACAGCATCCGCGCCGCTCGAGACCTCTGCCACGACCATGTAGCCAAGAGCGGTGAGCAGGTCCACGAGCGTCTCGCGCGCCGCAGTATCGTCTTCGGCCACGAGGACGCGAATAGTCGTCGGGGAATCAGTCATTGAGTAGATCCGGAATCGGGCACGACACCAAGCCGTGCGAGGCTCGCCAGCAACTCCGCAGCGCGGAGTGGCTTGCGCATGATGAAGTCCGCGGCACCAGCACTGACGCCGTGGACGGTAGGTTCCCAGCCCGTCACTACGCCAATGTGCATGGCGGGATGACAGTGCCGAGCTTCACCGACGAGCTCCCACCCGCTGCCATCCGGGAGACCAACGTCGGTAATGAGCACGTCGTATGACGTGTTCGAACAACCGAGTCGCGCGCGCGCCTCGGCCAGCGTGGCGACGGCGTCGACGACGTGTCCGTCCTCGAGCAGCACCCAGCGCATGAACTCCCGTCCATCGTCATGATCTTCCACGATGAGCAGACGGTGTGACACCCGATCGCCCATGACGACCGGCGTCTCAGGCACCGGCACCTCCTCGGGCTTGGGAAACCAGAGGTGAACGGTGGTGCCCTGCCCCGGGACGGAGTGGAGCTCGATGCGACCGCGATGGCGACGCACGATGCCGTACACCTCCGCGAGACCGAGTCCCGAGCCTCCCGCCCCCTTGGTACTGAAAAACGGCTCGAATGCTCGATCACGCACATCATCGCTCATGCCGACGCCCGTATCGATCACCTCGAGCACGGCGCCGTCGGCAACGGGGCACGTGCGGACGGTGACGATGCCACCGCGAGGCATCGCGTCCATGGCATTCTGCACGAGATTGAACACCGCCTCGCGAAGTTCGGCCGCCAGTCCCAGCATGAGCGCCCCCGACCCGAGCTCCCGCTGAAACCGCAGCAGGGGTGCCCCCGGGCTTCGTTCGCTGATCAGCGGCTCGGTGAGCTGCAACACTTCCTCGGCAATGCCCGCGAGATCCACGGGCGCGCGCACGCCCGCGTCGATCGGTTCCTGCCGCAGAAACCGACCCACACGCGCGGCCGTGGCCGCTCCGGTCTCCGCGGCGCGCGCAATGCGCTGCGCGTAGTCACGCACCGCAGTTGGATCATCGGCGCGATGATCGAGCAACCACGCGGCGGCCATGATGGGGTTGAGCGCGTTGTTGACATCGTGCATGACACCGGCCGCCAGCTGCCCCACCGCGGCGAGTCGTCGATCACGCGCGCGGGACTCCTGCAGCGCCAGCAGCTCGCGCGATCGCTCGTCCACCATGCGATCGAGTCGCTCCGCTTCCGTAGACACCCGCTCGTTGAGCTCCGCCGTACGCGCCACCTGCTCCGCCAGCTCGGAGGCGAGCCGGTGCTGCTCCGTGACATCGCGCGTTACCAAGACCGCCCCGATGACGCGTCGCGCGCCATTGTGCACCGGAGCGGCATAGGTCTCCATGATGCGACGGGCCGACGCGTCGCCATGATGCACGATGTAGCGCTCTCCCCGCACCATTTCTCCCAGCAGCGCGCGGCTCCCGGGATGCGACGCTTCGCTCAGCAGTCGCCTCGTCGTGGGATACATCGGCTGCTCACGTGCAATCAGCTCACGAAGATTGCGCGGGCGGTCGCCGCTGTGCTCGCGCACCGCGGTCGCATTGGCGCGCACGATGTGGCCCGCCGCGTCGAGCACCCGAACGCTCGACGAGCTGATCTGAAAGATCGCCGCCAGCTCGCGAGCGCGACGCTCGAGCGCTTCGAGTAGCGACTCGCGGGCTGTAATGTCTGTCGCGGTGACCAGCAGACTGCCATCGGCGAGTGCGCCCACGGTGAGCTCGACGATCTGCTCCCCCTGCGCACTCTGGAAACGCGCGATGGCTGGCGGCGGCGTGAGACCGGCGCGTGCCGTGCGCGCGAGCGGGTCGATCACATCGAGCAGCGGCGCCAGTACCGTTTCGATCGTTTCGCATGCAGGGCGATCGGTATCATCAAGCCTGAGCAGGGCGCGAGCGCGCGGATTCGCGAGCGTGAGCGTGCCGTCCGTGGCAAACAGCGCGAGCGCCACCGGAATGACTTCGAAGACGAGGTCCGTAGTGGTCGATCGACCGGCCACGCCACCAGGCACGCCCACCTGCTGCGCGCCCAGCGGCTGCACCACGTCGCCGAGCGACGCGTTGCTGTCTGCAACGCGCGACACGTCATGTTGTGTACGCCGCTCGACCCCGAGCACCATGGCCGCCTCCGCCTGCCTGTCATCGCGGCGCTTGCCGCCGGCATCGCGGGCGAGACGCCCGATCTGCTCATCCCCGAAGCTATCCTCTGCGGGGGACGCCGCGACGGGGATAACCCGACAGCCGTGGACGGGTAGCGACGACAGCGAGCCCGACACATTTTCTCGGGATGACCGTCTTCGAACTGCTCGCTGTCCTGACCACGATCACCGCCGTGTTCGCGTGGGCGAACTACCGGTACGTGCGTCTGCCGACCACCATCGGCCTCCTGATCCTCGCGCTGCTCGGCTCGCTCGGGCTGGTGCTCGCCGGCAAGGCCGGCCTCGTGAACCTCACCGAAGTCACGGCGTTCGTGGAGTCGTTGGACTTCGATGATGCCCTGCTCAACGGCATGCTGGGGGCGCTGCTCTTCGCCGGTGCACTGCACATGAACCTGGCCAAGCTGCGCCATCACGCCCTGCTCATCAGCGTGCTGGCGACCGTGGGGGTGGTGACGTGCACCGCGCTCGTGGCCGGTGGCAGCTGGGCGGTATTTCATGCGCTCGGATTCCCGATTCCGTTCACCTGGTGCCTCGTGTTCGGCTCGCTGATCGCGCCAACCGATCCAATCGCGGTGGGCGCCATTCTAGGCAAGGTCGGGGTGCCGAAGTCCCTCTCGGCGCTGATCTCCGGCGAGTCGCTGTTCAATGATGGGGTGGCCGTGGTGCTGTTCATCGTGCTCGTGGGCGTGGCCGTCGGCGGCGGTGACACGACGGCGGGACACATCGCCGAGCTGTTTGCCGTGGAGGTCGTAGGTGGTGTGCTCTTCGGTGGCGCGATGGGGTGGATTGTGCAACAGATGATGTCGCGCGTGGATCAGTATCAGGTGGAGATTCTGCTCACCCTCGCCGTTGTGACGGGTGGGTATGCGCTCGCGCAGCGCCTGCACATCTCGGGCGCCTTGGCCATGGTGGTGGCCGGCCTCATGATCGGATCGTCGGCGCGCGAGTCCGCCATGTCGGAGGCCACGCAGCAGCGCCTCGACGAGTTCTGGGAGTTGGTGGACGAGTTTCTCAATGCAGTACTGTTCGTGCTCATCGGCATCGAAGTGGTCATCGTGGACTTCACCGGCGCATATCTGATCGCGGGGCTGATCGCATTCCCGCTGGTGCTCGCCGCGCGCTGGTTGAGTGTTGGTGCCCCGCTGCTGGCCTTGCGTGGGCGGGTACAGACGCAGCCGGGCACGCTCACGATTCTCACATGGGCCGGACTGCGCGGCGGCATCTCCGTCGCGCTCGCGCTGAGTCTGCCGCCGAGCGACTATCGAGCGCTGATCCTCACGGTGACCTACGTGGTGGTGTGCCTCAGCATCGTTGGGCAGGGGCTCACGGTGGGTGGCGTGGTGCAGCGTGTGCTGCGCTCGTCCACACCGGCCTGAGCGGGGGTCACGTCCATGCGTCCGCTCACCGCGTCGATTCGCTGCCGTTCGTTCGTGTTCACGCTCGCGCTCCTCGTGCTGTCCAGCGCCTGCTCGGCGTCGGCGCAGCGTGGCGCGCGACGAGGAGGTGGCGACGCATCGGGTGAACGCACGCTGACGCACAGCGGCCGCGAGCGCTCGTATGTGGTGCGGGCACCGCGTGCGCTGTCACCGAGCGGTCCCGTGCCGGTAGTGCTGGTGCTGCACGGCGGCGGTGGCAGCGCGGCGAATGCCGAACGCATGAGCGGCTTCACGGCCCTCGTGGAACGCGAGCGCGTGCTCGTGGTGTATCCCAACGGCAGCAGCCGACTCGGCCCCTTGCGCACATGGAATGCCGGCCACTGCTGCGCCTACGCGCGCGAGCAGCAGATCGACGATGTCGGTTTCATCAACGCCCTGCTCGACACGCTCGAAGCCACGTATCCGGTGGACCGCGCGCGCATCTACGTGACGGGGATGTCGAACGGCGCGATGATGAGTCATCGGTTGGCGCGCGAGTTGTCGCATCGCATCGCGGCGATCGCGCCCGTCGTGGGCGCGCTGTTTGGGGATGAATCGATGCCGGCTGGTCCCGTCGCCATGCTCGCGTTCAACGGTGCGCTGGACCAACTGATTCCCGCCGACGGCGGCGGTGACGGACGTGCTGTTGCTGGCGGCTTCGGTGGCATGCGCACACGGCCGGTGGCCGAGCAGGGCGACTACTGGGCGCGCGCGAACGGCTGTACGGGTGCGCCGACCGTCAGTACACGCGATGCACTCGTGCACACGCAGTACCGCTGTCCGAACGGCCGTGCGGTGGCATTGTATCTGGTGCAGGACAACGGGCATGCGTGGCCCGGAGGTCAGGCCGGAACACGGCGTGCAGACGTTCCGAGTCGCGCGATCGACGCGACCGCCGCGATGTGGACTTTCTTTCTCGCGAACCCGAAGCTGCCGTAGCGGCGCGCGCGCATCCGTGCGCGTGGCCGCAGGACCGCTTGTGCACTCGTCGCGGTGTCAGTCGCGCTGCGTGCCGGGCAGGAGGGTGGCGTAGAGCACATCATGCGCTGGTGTCGGCACGCCGAGCGCCTGACCGAGTCGCACCACGGATCCCGTCTGCAGCTGGAACTCCGACGGTCGCCCGGCCATCAGATCGCGTTGCATGGACGCGAAGGTATCTGCGGGTAGCGAATCGTAGCGCTTCCACGTGCGCGTGATGGCCTCGTCACCCAGTTGCACGCCGGCCGCGAGCGCCACGGCGCGCACTTCGGCGAGACAGGCATCGAGCAGCGCGCGCGTTTCCGGCACCGCGCGCATGGCTCCCAGCGACACACGTGTGGCCGCCCCAACCGTACCCAACGGCTCGATGAAGAGAAACTTCTCCCACAGCGCTCGATCCATGTGGTCGGGGAGGATTGCGACCATACCGGCGCCCGTGAGTGCGTTCGCAAATGCAGGCAGTTGCGCGCGGGCCGGTGCATTCGCCGACATCGCAGCGCGCGGACCGAACTCGAGGATCGGCGTGACGGCGGCGTGCTTCACGTGTCCGGGGGACAGCAACTCGGCAATGACACGCGCGAGACCATCCATGACCTGATCATCTCCGAGCACGCGCGCCAGCTGCGCTCCCGCTTCGACGCCGTTTTGCAGCGGAATCACCGCGGTGTGCGCAGCCACGAGCGGACGCAGCGTGGGAGCAACCGTGTCGATTTGCGTAGATTTCACCGTGACGAGCACGACATCGACCACGCCGATCGACGTGGGATCGTCGGTGACCTGCACGGCGGGCAGGTGCAAATCCCCGTCGACACTGTCGAGCTGCAGGCCAGTGCTTCGTAGCGCCTCCAGTGACGCGCCGCGCGCGACGAAGGTGACGTCATGCCCGGCGTGCGCGAGGCGCGCCCCGACCGTCCCGCCAACTGCACCGGCACCGATGATGGCAATGCGCATGCCTGCGAAGCTAGCCGCGTGCGTACGCACTCGCCAGCGCTCGCACTGGGTCAGCGAGCCTTTTGTCGCGACGCCTGCCACATGCACACACCGCCGCCACCGGAATCCGGTGACGGCGGTGTGTGGGTCAAGGTGCGCGAGCCGAAATCAGGGATTGCGATCGAGGCAGATGCCGGCACCGGCGTTCGGATTGTTCGTTTCCACAAACGGAATCGGGAAGTTCACGTCCGTGCCGTAGTTGCCACCCTTGTGCCACGTGCCGGACGGAAACACGGTCTCCGTCGAGCGTCCGTACTGGCGAATGAGGCGACGCATGTCGCCGGTACGCGTGCCACGTCCGAACAAGGTGAAGCCGCGCTCGCGGAAGAGCTGGTCCACGCGCGCTCCTTCGGAGCCCGCGTCCTCGAGCGGGGCGAGTCCCGGGACGGTCGCCCGGAGCGT
>JAABRL010000003.1:40267-43412 GCA_011390935.1 Gemmatimonas sp. | reverse complement strand
ACCCTGGCAGATCGGCAGGCGCGGGTCGTTCGCTGTGGCGAAGTTGAGACCGTTCTGTCCTTCGCCCGTGCTCACACTGTAGCGACCCGCAATGTTGGCGAGCGTCCAGAACGTATTGCTCGACGCCGTGATGGCATGGAACTGCTGGTATTGAAAGCTGTTCGGGACTCCGGCGACGGCCGTTGCGGCCGCGGCCGGATTGTTCTGGTTGAGCAGCACGCGTCCCTTTACCACCTGCAGCGCATAGCGCACGCGCAGGTCGTTCGCCGTGGTGCCGGTGATGAGCGCGAGTCCCGAATCTGCGTGCGCGAGCGCGCGTGCGTAGACATCCGCGGTGGGCGTGGGTGCGCCGTACACCTCAGCGCCATCCACGATGGCACTGAACACGATGCCGCTGCAGAAGTGATCGGCCGCGAGGTTCTCGAGATGGGCCTGCACGAGGTACATCTCGGCCAGCTGCCACCCAGGCGCGGCGGGGGCGTACTGCCGCAGCAAGCCGAGCGCCTGCTGAGACGAGATGAGTGCGCGGTGCCAAACACGGTCGGCCGCCGTGACGAACGAGTTTTCCCGCGTGATCGTGCGCTGATCGATTTCCTGACGTGCGATGAACGAGTCGCCGTTGTTCCACTCATCGGAGAAGAGCCCACCGAGCAGAATCAGGCTTTCGCTGCCGCTGGTGGCCGCGTTGAAGCGCGCGAGGGCGCCGAGGCGCACAGCGTCGGCACCTGCAGCGGAGGTGACATCGCTGGGGTTGATGAGATCGGGGTCGGTGACCTCGAGAATCTCGGTGGCGGTACAGGCCGACAACGCAATCGCGGCGGCCACGGGCGCAAAGGATCGTGCCGACAGACGCGGCAGGCGGTTCCGGAGCGCGCGAACGAGGGTATGCACAGACATGCGGGGCGCTCTCCTGTTAGAAGCCGAAGGTGAAGCGGAACGATACATACGTCGGGGGAGCAAAGGCCTGGAAGGACGACGGGGCATTCACCGTGGTGCCGAAGGCCTCCGGATCCACACCGCTGTATTTCGTCCAGAGAATGCCGACGTTGCGCACGCTGGCGGTGGCCGTGAGCGTGCGCGCACCGGCGAGCGCGGCCCATCGCTGCGGCATCGTGCCCACCAGCGAGATTTCGCGAAGACGCAGGAAGTCACCGTCCTCGATGAACCCGGCCACGGACCGGCTGGGATGCTCACGCACCATCACCGTGCGCGCCTGATCGGCGAGTGGGGCGTTGCGGTCGAACAGCGCCTCGCAGTTGTTGCGGCTGGCGCAGCGAATGCGATCGGTGTTGTTGTACACCTTGAACCCACCCTTGTAGTCGAGCTGGGCGGTGATGCGTACGCGGTTCTTGAGCAGGTCGATGCCCGGCGTGACCACCAGTTCGCGCGTGGGCAGTGCATTGCCGAGGTACACATTCGTGTCGGTCACGGCGATCTCGTTGAGATCGGCGTTGGCGCTGTAGCGAATGATGCCGTCGCCATTCTTGTCCTCGAAGCTCGTGAGATCGCGCGACCACCAGCCGTTCAGCGGGTAGCCTTCGCGATGCTGCTGCGTGGACGAGAGCACGATGTTCGGCAGGCCGCTCAGCGTCACCAGGCGATTGCGCGTGGTGTTGCCATTGAAGGTGACATCGAAGCCGAGCTGCTCACGCTTGAGCAACTGCAACGTGACGAGCATTTCGACACCGCGGTTCTGTACCTCACCCACGTTCTCGAGGCGCGCCGTCGCGCCTGTGCCGAGCGACGGCGGCAGGATGCGGTTCACGAGGGCGTCCCTGGACAGCTTGTTGTACACCGTGAACTCGGTGACCACGCGGTTGCCGAAGAACGTACCGTCGATACCGGCCTCGAACTCCGTGGAGCGCTCGGGACGCAGGTTGCGGTTGCCGAGCGTGGTGTACACGAGGGCGGGTGCATCACCACTCTCACCGCGGAACTGGGTGGCAGAGAAGAACTGCACGGCGTCCGTCGTGCCGGGCTGCACGCCCGACGCGCCGTACGCGCTGCGCAGGCGCAGCTGGTCCACCCATGACGCGGCGGGGAAGAACCCTTCGTCGGAGATGACCCAGGACGCGGACAGCTTGGGGTAGAACACCGTGGTGAAGTCGGCACCGAAGGCACTGTTGCGATCGGAGCGCACGGCACCCACGAGGAAGAACCGATCGCCGAAGGCGAGGTTCTGCTCGATGTACGCACCCAGGGTGCGGCTTTCGCTGGTGGATTCATCGGCATCGCGCGTGGCCGCCGCGGAGATCTGCACGGCACCCGGCGGCAGTCCCTGGCCGCGTGCGCCGTTGCGATCGAAGGTGCTGCGAATGAACTGTACACCCACTGACGTCTTCGACTCGATCGACGAGGTGACCGTACGCGTGGCCGTGGCGCCGGCGTCTACGGTGTAGGTGAAGAAGTTGGTGCGGTTGTCGACCTTGAAGCCCTGCCGATCGATGATGCTCGCGCAGTTGGCGAAGCGGCACAGCTGCTGATCGGTGCGGCTGATGAAGTCCACACCGGTGTTCAGGCGCGTGGCCAGCCACGAGGTGGGGCGATAGCTCGCGGCCATCGAGGTGAGAATGCGCTCGATCTGCTGCGTGGTCTCGGTCTGGTAGATGTCACGCGGCGTGAACTCGCGCCAGCCGTAGAGCGTGTCGCCAAAGGCGTTGGTGTTGTTCCGGAAGCCGGGGCCGCCGTAGATGTTGGCCGCGATGCCGGGTGTACCGCTGTCGTCGGAGCGCGGCAGGCTCAGATCCGACGAGATGTATCCGGCGCTGATGGCCACGTCGGCCTTGGGGGACAACGTGACGTTGACGTTTGCCCGGGTGGTGATCTTCGTGAGCCCGCCCGGGTTGCGCTGCATCGGCGTGAGCGAGCGCGCGTTGGCGGCCATGAAGCGGTCCTCGAAGCGCGGCACCGTGGTGACGCCATCCTCGCTCTCGAACTCACCGTGCAGGAAGTACCGCACGGCTTCCGATCCGCCACGCACCTGCAGGCCGTGCTGATAACGATAGGCGGTGCCGAACGGCGTGGCGTCCGGGTCCTGCGTCAGGTTGTACGACGTGACGCTGTCCTGGGCGCACACGCTGGCCGCAACCTGCGACAACGTACAGAACACGGCGTTGGCATTGGTGGTCGTCGTGCGCGTGTTCGC
>JAABRL010000003.1:0-40082 GCA_011390935.1 Gemmatimonas sp. | reverse complement strand
CGATCGTCTCGATTTCTTCCGGATTGAGGTCGCCCAGGCGGCTTGGCGTGGTGCCACCCACGCTCACGGACGACGAGCCGGTGGCGCCCTCCATGCGAATACCGTCGATGATGTAGATCGGCTCATTCGACAGCGAGAGTGAGCTCTGCCCGCGGATGCGGATGCGGATACCTGCACCCGGCTGCGTGCCGCCGAACACGGTGACACCGGCGGCGCGACCGTTCAGCAGGTCACCCACGTTCGTGATCGGGCGCGTTTCGACCAGTTCCGCCGCAGCGACCTGCGCGATGGCATTGCCGACTTCGAGACGACGCTGCGCGCCTGTCGCCGTGGAGACGACGGCGCTCAGCGAGGCGGGGACCGAAGTGAGCGTGATGTCGAGCGTGACAGTCTGCCCCGCGGCGACCGTGACGGTCTGCCGCGCTTCACCGTACCCCACGCGCAGCACACGCACCGTGATGCTGCCGGCGGGGACGCCCCGCAACGTGTACTGGCCTTCGCCGGTGGTAATGGTGCCGGTGGTCGTACCCACGATACTGATCTGGGCAGACCCAACCGGCTGCCCGCTCGCCCCGTCCGTGATACGGCCAGAGATGGTGCCGGTGTTGGTGGCCTGGCCGGCAACCTCGGGTGGTAACCAGAGCGACCAGAGCGCCAGCAGAAGCGCTGGCGCGAGACGACGCAGTCGAGACATGGGGAGGGCTACGGAGGTGGAAACAGCGTACGAAACACACCGGGGCGGTGAGCCTGACGGGAGTGGAGCCGCCAGTATCGTCTAGGCAACGAATTCGCGCCAGTGCTTCTTTCGGCGTGTGCCGCCGCTGCCCCACCGGGCCGTTTCTCCTCAGGCCAGAAAGAGTCCTGCAATGGCGAGGACGGCCTCACGTCCCAGCGGTTCATCGAACGCTTCGCTCGCCGCACCCGCGTTCACGAACGCGGCGGTGTTGACGCCCGCTTGCGTGACGGTCCCTTCGCCGGCGTAGACTGCGGCCAACGCCGCGACGTCGGTACTGTCCCCCACGACCCACCCCTTCTGTCCCCGCATGCGCCGCACCTTCGACGCGTGCCGTGCCTCGACGGAGTGGATCTGCAGCGCGACCGTCAGCAGCTGCTTGTTGCTGATGAGCTCGGCAGCTTGCCCCTTGTACGCGCGCACGCCGGTGTCCTCGAAGCCCTGCGCGAGCGCCAGAAACGTGGCGTAGTTGCTGAAGACGTCGGCGAAGGCGCCACCGGCGGTAAAGTCGAAGGTGGGCTCGACCACCGCGTTGCCTCCCAGCACGGAGCGCAGCAGCGTGACGTGCTCATCCTCATGCCGGCCGATCTGTGCGAAGACCGTACGATCGGCGGCGGGGATCAGTCCGCCGGCGGCGAGCCCGCGTCGATAGAAATCAGCCTCGAGATACTCGAGCGTGAGGGCGAAGTTGAGCACGTCACGAATACCCTGCGGCAAGGCAGCCCCCTGTCCATAGGCGCGCTGGGCGAAGACGCCGAGCGCGAGCGGAATGCTGGCAGCGGCGGCGATGGCGAGCGGTGACGAGATTGCGCCACCGGTGTCCTGTCGATCGATCGTGTCCTGCAGCAGCTCGGGGTCAACCGTGTCGAGCAGCGTCGTGGGTCGGGGATCGAGCGTCATGATGGCCTCAGGCGGTAGGAAGGGAACGCGCATCGATCGCGGTGGTTATGAAAGCCGCGCCAGCGTCGAGCACCATGGCGGGGGATAGCGCGACGTCGAGGGCGCCGGACACGGTCACAATGTCATTGCCGGCAAAGTCGGCGCTGCCCGGATTGAGCAGATCACGAATCGCTGAAGCGTGCCGCGCCTCGACGGAAACGATCTTGCCGGCGATCAGCAGGAGACCGGCGTCGGTCAGCAGCTGGCCCGCGCCGTTGTAGGCGCCCACCCCGAGGTCTTCGAAGACGCGCGCCGTGGTCAGCACACTGGTGCGATTGGCGAAGTCCACGGACCCGAAGTTGAACTCCAGCGAGCCGATCGCGGCGCTGCCGAGCGCCGTCCGCAGGAACTCCCGGTGCACGATCTCATGATCGCGCAGGTCGGTCAGAATCTCGCGCTCGGGCATCGTCATGCCCGTGTACGGTGCGAGCAACACACGCGTATAGAACGCGGCCTCGAGTTGCTCGAGGGCGTACGCGTAGTTCAGCACGCCCACGTCGCCACTGCCAAGATTGACGCCTTGGGGCACAGCGGTGATGCGATCGCTGCTGCAGCCCACGAGCGCAATCCCGATCGTCACGCCGGACCACTGCAGGAACCGGCGACGACTGGTCGCCGTGGCGAGCTGGCCGAGAAAGGCGAGCGCGTTCTCGCCATCGGCGTCTGATGCATTGCGATTCATTCGTACTCCGTGTCTCGAGTGATGACCGCCGAAGAGACGGTCGTTCCGTGCATCGAGTGGAGTACGACGAGATGACGCGCAGTGGATTGGTGCAGACGCGCACGAGTGCGCGGCGCTACTCCGAGTCTGCCCAGCTCCCGATCAGAAAGGGCGTCGAGGTGGGCTGTGGCGAGCCGCCCTCCGGCTCTTCGGTGACGGCGCTCACGACGAAACGCGCGTCGGACGCGACTTGCAGCGACAGGACCGCGGCACCCGCCTCGGAGGTGTTGAACAGCCCCAGGCCCACCGCTCGACCGGCAGGATCGATCCCCCAGAGCTGATACGTGCGACCGGCGGCTGCGGGGGGCAGCCGACGCGCCGACAGCACCAGCACGCCACCCGTGCGGTCGAAGAAGAGTCGCATGCTGGGCGCCTCTCCGGTCGCCGCGAGCGTCACCGTTTCCACTTCCGGCCCGAGCACCCGGGCGAGCAGAGAGTCACGTGCGTCGAGGGCGAGCGCTTGCGTGGACATGATCGAGTCGCCGCGCGCCAGCGCCGCCGCCAGCGAGGCGCGCTCAGCGCGCTCCGCCGACCACGCCGCGCCCAACCCCGCCGCCAACACCGCACACGCGGCCGCGGCGAACCAGGGCGCTCTGGATGCAGCGCGGGGCTCAGCCGCAACACTCGGCGGCGTCGCACGCGGCGAGGTGGGTGCCACCGTCGGCACGCGGGACGACGGACTGGCCGGCGCGTCGGGCGCGGCGAGTGCTCGCTGCAAAACGCGCGAGCGCATCGCTGGGGGCGGCGCGACTTGCGGGACGGCGAGGGCGAGCATCGCCGTCGTTTCCCGCAGCGTCGCGACCTCTGCCCGACAGCGCGTACAATCGGCGAGGTGCCGCTCAATGAACGCGGCTTCATCGCGATCGAGCGCATCGAGGGCGTACGCTGCGAGGGCGTCGTCGAAGGGGTGTTCCATCATACGGACCCTCGGGCCCTCAGGGGGGCAAGCGATTCACGCAGCTGGTGCAGCGCAGTGCGCGCGCGCGTCTTGATCGTGCCGAGTGGCTCGTCGAGTCGTGCCGCGATCTCGCTTTGCGAAAGTCCTTCGAAATAGGCGAGCTCGACGACACGTCGCTGCGCTACCGGCAACTCCGCCAACAGCGTGCGAAGCCGCGCCCGCAAATCGGCGCGCTCAGTCGCGTCGTCGGGGCGCGCATCCGCGTCCGCAACCAGATATTCGGTGTCCGTTGGTGCCGCGCGCTCGAATGTCGCGGCAGCTGACGCGGAGCGCGCCCGCGCGCGGAGGCAGTCGAGTGCTCGACTTCGTGTCACCGTGATCACCCACGCCTGCAGTGAGCCTCGCGTGGAGTCGTAGGTGCTGGCGGTGCGCCACAGCTGCGCAAAGGCATCCCCCACCACCTCTTCAGCGTCAGCCGCCTCCTGCAACATGGCCAACGCGAGGGAATACGCCATCGTACCAAACCGGTCATAGAGCACACCGAGCGCCGATTCGTCGCCCGCAGACAGGCGAACGATCAGCGCGTCGTCGGATTCGGCGTGGTCGCGTGGAGGGTGCATCGACTGGTGCAAGGGGGAGGACGGCTTCATCGCCGACACGTCCGCAATCTGTAACGCACGCAACCGGCGCGCCAATGGCCCACGTGGGTGCGCGTGCAACAGCAGCCTCCGGCGGAGGTCCGAGCGACCGATAGACGCGGTTAGCGGCACAAGCGAGGGGAGCAAGAGACGTGTCCTGGGTCACCAACGCTGGTGACCGACGGGATACGTCTCGCATGCATGGAGCGGATTGGCCGCGGTCTCGGTCCGCTAGCGTGCGCTCACCAGATTCACCAGCAGTCGCGCCCCGCCGGGCACGCCGTACGGCAGCTGGCGGAACAGTGCGAGGGAGGTGTAGACGTACAACCCGCGCCCCAACGGTGCGGCGAGAATCGCGGCCCGATTGGCCGGCTCGTCGGGATCCTGCATTTCGAGATAGGTGCGATAGCGCGCATCGAAAGTGCTGGGCATGTACAGCGCGCGCTCCTGCAACCACGCCTCCCAGTCGCTCGCGCCGATGCGGTTGGGCACGCGCAAGAGCGCCGCCGTGGAATCGAGCACGGTCACGGGCGCATCCTCACGCGTCACGCGCGCCGCCGGACGCGTGAACGTGACGGGGTACGGCATCATCCCGGGCTCCGCCATTTCGAACTGGCCGTACTGCACCACGAGCGTGCCGCCGGCCTCGGCCCACGCGAAGAGCCGTGGATTGGCCGCCCGCAGCGCGTCACTCACCTGGTAGGCGCGTGGACCGATCACGATGGTGGTGAAGCGCGAAAGATCCGTGCTGGCGATACGATCGGCCGGGAGCTCCTCGACCGGAATATCGAGCGCACGCAGCGCGCCGATGCCGTCGTCGCTCACGCCGGCGATGTACCCCACACGCACCCCCGCACGCAGTGCCACGGGCACGGCGGAGAGGAACATCTGGCTGCGCCCGTACACCCGCTGCGGCGCGATGTGGTCGTAATCGATGGTGTAGTAGCCGGCCTGCGCTGCGTTGTTCCTGTGGACCGCGACCGCGTTGAGCTCGTGCATGCCCTCGGGGAGTCTCCCCGTCACGGTGAACGTGAGCGTGAGCGTCACATCCGGCTCCAGCACGCGTTCACGCGCGACCGAATCGGCCACGAGCCCCTCAGGCAACTGCAGTTGCACCGACACCGGCTGCGGCGTGGGATACGACGAGAGCACACGCACGCGCACGCGCCGCTCGATCGGCACGTCGGCGCGCGCGTACTCCACGGAGCGATCGAGTCCGACCGTGATCCCCGGGACAACGGCCACGGGTACCTGCACATCCCCCTTCACCGGATCCGCAAAGCGGTAGACCACCGGCACGCGCACGTCCACGGGGACATCGGCCACGCTCACACGCACCACGGCGCCGAGCTCGAGCTGCTGCTGACGCTGCACATCATCACGCGCATCGATGTGCGCGTTGAAGAGGGCACCGCTCAAGCCGGCGCTGCGCCACCACGGCATGCTGAGCAGCGGCGTGCGGGCGATGCGTTGTACCGTGAGCGCGCTATCAGGCGCCAGTCGCGCCTGCTGGAGCAGCGAGTCGGGACTGCCGATGCCGAGTGCGCGCACCGTCACGTCCTGCCTTCCGCGATTGAACACGGCGATGTTCACCGCCATCGTGTCTGGCACCGAGGAGCCCTTTCGCACTTCGAAGGCGGGCAACAGACGCCGCGGTGCCGACGCCTCGACCGCCACACCCGCCGCCAGCACGAGTGCCCGCGCCGCACGCTGTTCCGTGAGCGTGATCGCATCCCACAGCGACGGATCGGCGTGCGCCCCGTACGGACGGTCCACACGGATGGCGTTGCCCGCGCTGTCGGCCTCACGGCCCGATAGCTCCAGCCCCGCCGCATTCACCAGATAGGCCGTGAAGCCGGGCTGCGCGGCGTGCAACAGCGGCGGACGCGCGCCGATCGCATCACGCGCCGCACGCACGAGCGTGAGGCCGCGCGCCAGCGGCGCGACCGTGGCATCGGGCGCCTCGGCACGATACCGCGCCTTCGCCTCGGCGAACGCCACCTCCGCACTATCGAGCAACGCCTGCACGCGCGCATTTCCTGCTCGGCGCGAAAGCCCCGTCCACGTGGTGTCGATCCCGTCGAACATCGACGCTTCAGTACGCGCGTCTTCCGGGGCCGGTACGCGTGTGTGTTCGCGCCGCAGATAGTCGGGCTGCGCGCCACGGCGCTGCAAGGCGCCGAATCCCTGCGATTTGTGCTGACTGCGACTCTCGGCGGCGATTTCCGCGTAGCTGCGCCCGAAGAGCGGTGCGTACTCACCCACGTTGATGCGCATCGTCATTTCGTCCGGCGTGAAACGCGACGCGCGATAGAACTTGGCCGTGCTCCACGGCAGTCCGTGCGTGTGCACCGGGAAGGCTACGGTATCGTTCGCCTGATCGTACGCCGCACGCGCGAGAATCCCCGACACCTGATGATGCCCGTGGCCGTCACGCGGGGTGCCCGTGAACACGGCCACGATCACGTGCGGACGGAACGCGCGCACCACGCGAATCGCATCGCCGAGCAGACTGTCGCGCGGCCAGGCATCAAACGATTCATCCGCGTTCTTGGAGAAGCCGAAGTCGAAGGCGCGCGAAAAGTACTGGCGCCCGCCATCGAGACGACGCGCCGCGTGCAACTCCTGCGAACGGATCACGCCGAGATTGCTGCCCAGCTCATTGCCGATGAGGTTCTGACCACCATCACCCCGCGTAAGCGAGAGATAGGCCATTTCCACATGACGGCCACGTGCGAGCCACGCAATGAGGTTGGTGTCTTCATCATCGGGGTGCGCAGCGATCATGAGCACGCGTGCGGTTGTGCCGATGGATTGCAGCGCGGCGCCGAGGGTACTGGCGCCGAGGTCGCGCGGCTGCACCACCACGTCCACCGGGGCGCCGGCGGCTGGTGCCACCGAGCGAATGCTGGCGGGTGCGGCGCTTGGCTGCTGCGCGAGCGTGAGTGTTGGCGCGAGCGCCCCGAACAGCAATGCGGTGGCGAGGCGACGCGCGTTGGCCCACGCGACAAGCGCCGCGGCTGTGGCCGCGGCGCTTGTGAACCCTCGTGCACCGCGCGACGCGATGGTGCGCGTCACGATCCGGTGGGCGCAGAGGCCATGGACTCGGCCGGTACATCGTGCACCGCCAGCGCCGTGCTCACGATACGCGCCTGCTCGACCGTGTGCGCTGCGGTGTACCCCTCCGCCGGACTGGCACGTTCCTGCCGCCCGATGTACCGCACGCCGAGCGCAGCGCCTGCCGAGACACGGAGCCGCGGCTGCACATACGTCCACGCGCCCATGTTCTTCGGCTCTTCCTGCACCCACGCCACTTCTTCGATGGCCGGATAGAGATCCACGATGCGCTGGATCTCCTCATGCGGCCACGGATACAGCTCTTCAACCCGCACCAGCGCCACGTTGCCGTTGCGCTTCTCGTCGAGCGCCATGTCGTAGTACACCTTGCCGGTGCAGAACACGAGACGACGCACATCGTCGCGACGCTGCGACGCGATCGGATCGTCGAGCACCGGCTGGAACCCGCCCGACGCCAGATCGACCAACCGCGATGCCGCCTGCGGCAAGCGCAGCATGGACTTGGGCTGCATGAGCACCAGGGGACGCCGGGGACGACGCAACGCCTGGCGACGCAGCATATGGAAATACTGCGCCGGCGTGGTGAGGTAGCCCACCGACATATTGCCTTCGGCGGCCGACTGCAGGAAGCGCTCGAGACGCGCACTCGAATGCTCCGGCCCCTGCCCCTCGTAGCCGTGCGGCAGCAGCAGCACGAGCCCCGAGTCCTGTCCCCACTTGGCGCGATCGGCGACCATGAATTGGTCGATGATCGGCTGCGCCACGTTCACAAAGTCGCCGAACTGCGCTTCCCACAGCACGAGCGTATCGGGGGCCGCCGTGGAGTAGCCGTACTCGAAGCCCATCACGGCCAGCTCGGAGAGCGCTGAGTTGTAGACCTCGAATGCCGCCGAGGCACCGGGCAGGTGCGCAAGGGGTGCGTACTTGCGTCCGGTCTCCACATCGTTGAGCACCGAGTGGCGATGCGAGAACGTGCCGCGTTCTGCGTCCTGCCCACTCAGTCGCACCGACACCCCTTCGCTGATCAGCGAACCGAACGCGAGCGCTTCGGCATGTCCCCAATCGATGCCACCCTCGGGGCCCACGGCATCGCGACGTCGCTCGAGCTGCTTGGCAAGGCGAGGGTGCGCCGTGAAATCCACCGGCCAACGCAGCAGCGCATCGTTGATCGCCAGCAACCGCTCCGCCTGCACCGCCGTCTCCACGGCGCGGGGCGCCGGTGTGTCTTCTTCGGGCCACGGCTGGTGCGCTTCGACGCCATCGATCGAGGCCTTGAAGGCCGCGTGGCGCGTGGCGTACCCGTCCATGACCTCCTGCTCGACCGCATTCACTTCCTGCTCGGTCATCACGCCTTCGTCCACCAGGCGGCGCGCCCAGGCGCGCGGCACCGTGGGGTGCGCCTTGATGCGCTGATACAGCGACGGCTGGGTGTACGTGGGTTCGTCGCCCTCGTTGTGCCCATGACGACGGTAGCCCACCAGATCGATGAGCACGTCCTTGCGGAAGCGCGTGCGATACGCGCAGGCGAGGCGCACGGCTTTCATGCACGCTTCGGCATCATCACCGTTGACGTGGAAGATCGGGACTTCGAAGCCCTTCGCGAGGTCGGACGCGTAGTACGTGCTGCGCGCATCACTCGGATCGGTGGTGAAGCCCACCTGATTGTTCACGATCACGTGAATCGTGCCGCCAGTGCGGAACGCGTTCAGCGCCGAAATGTTGAACGTCTCGGCGACTACCCCTTCGCCCGGGAACGCGGCATCGCCGTGGATGCACACCGGCACCACCGCCAGCTCATCACGCGTGCCTGGCGCAGCGCCGGCGACACGCTGATACGCACGGGCCACGCCCTCGAGCACGGGGTTCACGACTTCAAGGTGCGACGGGTTGGGCACCAGGCGCAGGGTGACATCGCGTCCGAACAGGCGACGCTGATTCTCGAAGCCCAGGTGATACTTCACGTCACCCGTACCCGCTTCGCCGCCGGTCTTGTGGCGTCCTTCGAACTCACCGAACAACGCTTCGAACGGCTTGCCCATCACGTTCGTGAGCACGTTGAGCCGACCGCGGTGCGCCATCCCGATCACGACATCGCGCGCACCGGCCTGTGCCGACTCCGCAATGATCTCGTCGAGAATGGGCACGAGGGCATCGGTGCCCTCGATGGAGAAGCGCTTGTAGCCCGTGTATGCACGCCCGAGGAACCGCTCGAGTCCATCGACCTCACAGAGGCGACGGAAAATGGCCTTCTTTTCGTCGGGCGTGAGCGCGCGCACCAGATGTCCGGAACGGAACTGCGCCCGAAACCAGTTGCGCTCGTCGTCGTTTTCGATGTGCCAGACTTCGAGGCCGAGATTCTTGGTATACACCTCGCGCTTGCGCGCCACGACTTCGAACGCGCTGACACCGGCGAAGCGCTCATCGTCGATGGCGGTGCCGGGAATGGCGCGCAGGTCGTCGTCGGTGATGCCGTGAAACTCGGGGGTGAGTTCGATGGCCCCACTGGGCTCGGAGCCGAGCGGATCGACGCGCACCGCAAGATGCCCGTAGTTGCGGATCGCCTGCATGAGCTGCGCGGCCGCTGCGATCTTGCGCAGGTAGGTGACATCGGTGCGATCGACGCTCGCAGCCGGCGCAGAGGAACCACCGAACAACGACTCGGCAGTGCGGAAGTACTGGCGCCAGCTCTCGTCGACGCTGGCGGGGTCCTGCTGGTAGCGTTCAAACTGTTCGGCGAGAACGCCGTCATTGAACGCGCTGATGGTCGGTTGGGGACGCATGGTGCCCCGTAATCTAACGTCGGTGCACGCGCGTGGCGCGGACAGGGCTGGTCCACGCCAACCGGTGCGCCGATCAGCCCCCGATGGGCAGCACGAGGGTGAACGCCGACCCCTCACCCGGCCGCGATTCGACCTCGATGCGGCCGCCGAGCAGGTCGGTGAGGCGGCGGGAGATGTACAGCCCGAGCCCCGTGCCCTTGTGATGCCGCGTCATGCCGTCGTCCACCTGGGAGAAGGGGCGGAAAAGTCGCGCGAGGTCGGCGGCGGCAATGCCGATGCCCGTGTCGCGCACGGTGCACCGCACCGTGGGCTCCTCGCCCGCCCCCATTGGTCCGCGGCTCACGTGCACGACCACCTCGCCGCGTTCCGTGAACTTGATGGCGTTCGCGCCAAGGTTGAGGAGGATCTGTCGCACGCGATCCTCATCGGTGCTCACGAGCGGCAGACCGGCGTCGGCATCGAGGCGCAGGACGATCCCCTTCTCGCGCGCGAGCGGGGCCAGAAACGGGTGCAGCGAATCGAGCAGCTCCTCGAGGCGCACCGGTGCCAGCCGTGGGACCACCCGGTCGGCTTCGAGCGACGCAAAGGTGAGAATCTCCTCGATCAGCGCGCCGAGGTGGCGGCTGACGGCTCGCAGATTCACGAGCACATCGCGCTGCGCGGGCACCAGGGGGCCGAGAATCTCGTCCTCGAGCAGTTCGCCGTATCCCTCGAGCGCCGCCATGGGCGTCCGCAGCTCGTGGGACAGTGTGGCGAGGAACGCGGTCTTGGCGGCATCCGCCGCCCGCGCCTCCTCGAGCAGCCGAGCCTTCCACAGGCCCAGCGCAGCGAGGTCCGCGACGGTGGAGAGTCGGGCTTCATCCTGCGCGTCGAACACGGGGGTGTCCACGCGCCGCGTGACGATGATCACGCCGAGGAAGGCCTCGTGTGCGATGAGCGGCACCACGAGTGCTGGCCCCACACCACGATCGCCGAGCAGCGATTCAAAGAAGGGAGAGCTTTCCTGAATGCTTTCGATGGCGATCGCCCGCCGCTGAGCATACACGCGTGCGGTCACCGAGCCCGCGAGCGGAAAGCCGCCCCCCGCGAGATCGGCGACCACGCCGCGACAGGCGAGGAACGAACCGCCGTCCGGCGTGACTTCGGCCACCATGGCCCCGCTGGCGCGCCCCTGATCCATGGCCGCATCGCACAGCACACGCAGCACGGTCGTGGCGTTGGTGCCGCTGGCGAGGCTGCGCGCGATGTGGCGCAGCGCATCCAGTTCGCCGGTGTGGTCGGCCGGAATCGCACGCGGTCGATGGCCGTAGCGTGCGGTGCGCTCCCACGATCGATCCGTCGGCGGGTAGGGCAGATCCGCCGGGTATCCTGGTGGTGGTTCCGCAGGCTCGTGCTCCGGCGTTCCCCCGCGCAACGGGAACGTCAGCTCGCCCCTCGATCGATCGAGGGGTGTTGGCGAGGGATCGGGATCGGGAACGCGCACACTGGAGAGTGCGTGGATTCGGGACGGAATGGAATCCCTGCCGCACCGATAGGCCACCGGTGTGATGCTCTGGTTCGTTTTGTGACCGTCGAGGGAACTGTCCCGACCTTTCGGGCGTCGGTGTGGCATGCCGAAACGATCTCCCAACGCCAACGGCGGCCGCGCCCGTCCGCCGTCGCAGCGCGCGGAGAAGATCTGCGCGCGCTGCGGTCGCCCCTTTTCGTGGCGCAAGAAGTGGGAGCGGGACTGGGAGCAGGTGCGCTACTGCAGCGACAGGTGCCGCATGGGCACCAGCGCGCGCTGAGCGACCTCGCGCACGGGTGACCTGATCAGGGAACCACGCGGGTGTCGACCCAACGCGGCGCGAGTTCCGTCACCATGGCGGCCACGAGGGCGATCGCGTCCCACAGGTTGCCCACGCGCAGGTTTTCGTTCGGCGCGTGCTGACTGTTGTCGGCGTTCACCGTGGGTACCGTCACCAGCGGCGCATCGAACACATCGGCGAAGTGAAAGAGCGGCAAGGAACCGCCGAGCGTGGGCGCCACAAACGGCGGGCGTCCGTACACGTCGGCGACCACACGCTGCAGCGCTCCGATCACGGGCGCGTCGAACGGCGTGCGCACGCTGCGATAGCCATCGTCCCACTGCACCAGCGCGACGCGCTCCCGATCGGGACGGGCGCTCGCTGCGGCGGCATCGGTGAGCACCTCGTACCCCTGGGCGCGCAAATGCGCGTTCACCACCTGCTGCAGGCGCGCGGGATCCTGATCGGGCACCAGACGAAAGTCGATCGAGAACGACGCGGAGGTCGGCACCGCATTGGCGGCCGACGGCCCAACACCGCCCGCGCGGATGCCGCGCACGTTCAGCGCGGGTTGCATGATGCGTTCCCCCAGGGCCGCTCCGTCGGCCTCGGTACGCGAGAGTCCAAGCGAGCGTCGCACGGAATCGTCGGTGGCCGAGAGCGCGCGTCCGGCGGTGACTTCGTCCATGGTCGGCGCGCGCACATCATCGTGGAAGCCGGCAATCGTGATGCGTCCGTTGCGATCGCGCATGGACGCGATCAGGTGCGCCGCCGCGACCGCCGGATTGGGCGCCCAGTTGCCGTAGTGTCCCGAGTGCAGTGGACGACTCGCACCAAACAGCGTGACCTCCACGCCCACGACGCCGCGCACGCCGAGCACCACCTGCGGTGCGCCGCTCACATGCACCGGCCCGTCCATGAAGAACCAGGCGTCACCCTGCAACCGGTCGCGATGCGCCCGCAGCAGATCGCCGAGATGCTGCGACCCCGCCTCTTCTTCGCCCTCGAGGAACACCTTCACATTCACCGTGGGCGCGCGGTTCTGTGCATCGAGCGCGTCGAAGGCGGTCAGCATGGCCACGATCGGCCCCTTGTCGTCGCTGGCGGAGCGCGCGTAGATGCGCGCATTCGGGTCGACGGTGTCACCGACGGCCGGTAACGGCACGGCGTCTCCCGCGACGCCGTTCTGCACACGCCGCAACGCGGGCGTGAACGGATCACCGTCCCACGGCGCGCCCGCCACGGGCTGCCCATCGTAGTGTGCATACAGCACGATCGTGCGCGTGGCGCCCGGCGTGAGTCGTTCGGCGAACACCGCCGGCGGACCGCCCGTGGGCGATTCCAGCAACGCCGTGGTGAAGCCACGCTTGGCAAACGCCGCAAGCAGGTGCGACGCGACGCGTCGGATGGCCACGGAATCGTTCGCGAGGTTGGGCATCGCGAACAACGTGAACGCTTCGTCGAGGATCTGTCGTTCGTTGGCGCGTCGCCAGCTGTCGACCGATTGCCGCAGCGGTGAGACCGGTCGGGACTGCGCGAGCGCGGGCGCGACGTCGAGCCCCAACGTCAGCGTGAGCGCCGCAACGAGGCGTGAGGCGAGTCGGGAGGAGCGATTCATGGCGTGGAACGCGGAGTACGAGAACGGACGAACGTGATGGCGCGGCCACCGGTATTGGTCGCCAGCACACGGTCGAGCGGAAGGCGAAGTTCGCGCGCGAGCGCGGGATCCGGAACCACGGCGCCAAGCGTCCACCCCGGCCCACCGGCACGCAGGACGGCGCCAAGGCGTCCCCAGAGCGCCGCAATCGTGGCCGGATCGCCAGTCCGAATGCCGTACGGGGGATTGGTCACCAACCATCCGTGTGCCCCGACCGCCGCGAGGGCGGTGAGCGACAACGACTGATGCACGATCGTGAGGTCGGCCAGCACGCCGGCTCGTTCGGCGTTGGTGGTCGTGGCCACGATGGCGCCCGCATCTCGATCAGCCGCCACGATGGGCGCTGCCGTCGCGGGCCGAATCGCCTTCCGCGCCTCGTCGCGCACGGTGGCCGCCACACGCGCATCGGCGCCAGGCCACGCTTCGCACGAAAAGTCGCGGGCAAGCCCGGGCGCGATGTTACGCGCCCGCAGCGCCGCTTCGATCGCGATCGTGCCCGCCCCACACATCGGATCCATGAGCGGCACGTCGCCGGGCCAGCCGCTCGCGACGAGCAGTGCCGCCGCCAACGTCTCGCGCAGCGGGGCCTTGCCGGTGTCGAGTCGCCAGCCGCGTCGATGCAGCAGCGCCCCCGAGGCGTCGGCCGAAATGGTGCAGTGATCACGATCGAAGCGCACGAGCACGCGCTGCACGCGCGCGGACGCGTCGATCGGCTCGGACGCCTCGTCGTCGCCATCATCGGGCGCCGCGTCGGCGATACGTACACCGGCGAGGCGACGCGTGATGCCACGCGCGACACGCTCGGCCACCGCGTCGCTGTGGTACAGACGCGACTTGCGACACGTCACCGACAACGCCGCGGTCTCCCCGTTCGCGAGGACCAGCTCCCACGGCACACGCTGCGCCTGTTTCTCGAGCGTGGCAAAGTCGCGCGCCTCGAAGGCCGCAAGTCGCACAATGACACGGCTCGCCAGTCGCGACCAGCAGTTCACACGGAAAATGGCCTCCGGTGAGCCCGCGAAGGCCACACCCGCCGGCTCGACCGCGAGCGGTGACACGCCGAGCGTCTCGAGCTCGCGCGCAACCAACGGCGCCAATCCGGGCGCGGCGATCGCGAACGCGTCCGGTGGCGAGGCCTCGCGCGAGGCCCGCGGCTCAGACCGAGGCGCCGATGCCATGGCGACGACGCAGTGTTTCGCGCACGCGTGTTCCGCGCACGCGCATCAGCACACTGAAGTCGTCCGGGCTGAGCGGGGGCGCAAACAGGAAACCCTGTCCGAAGTCGCACCCGAGCTCCATGAGCATGCTGCGCTGCGCGTCCGTCTCGATGCCTTCGGCGACGGTATCGAGCCGCAACGTCTCACCGAGCGCCACGATCGCGCTGGCGAGTACGGCGCCGTCCCCGCCCTTGTCGATGGTGTCCACGAAGGCCTTGTCGATCTTGAGGATGTCGATCGGATACCGCTGCAGATAGCTGAGCGAGGAGTAGCCCGTGCCGAAATCGTCGATCGCCAGCGACACCCCCAACTCCTTGAGCTGGGTCAATCGTTCGAGCGAGACGTCGACGTGCTGCATGAGGATACTCTCGGTAATCTCGAGCACCAAGTCGGCCGGGGTGAATCCGGAGCGCTCGAGTGCCTCCTGCACGTCCTGCACGATGCCGGCATCCTGCAGCTGCCTGCCCGACAGATTCACGGTGACGCGCACGGGAGTCCCGCGCTCCTGCTCCCAGATGTGTCCCTGCCGACAGGCCTCCCCCAACACCCAGCGACCGATCTCCACGATCAGACCGGTATCCTCAGCCACGGGAATGAACACCGAGGGCGGAACGGAGCTGCGTCCCTGGCGACGCCAGCGTACGAGCGCTTCGGTGCCACACACCTCGCCGCCATCGAGCGCGATGATCGGCTGATATTGCAGGTAGAACTCACCCCGGTCCGCCGCTCGGCGCAGGTCGGCTTCCAGGTCGAGACGTTCGAGCGCGGCGGCGTGCATGTCCGGCTCGAAGAGGACGAACTGCCCCTTGCCGCGCGTCTTGGCGATGTACATCGCGACATCGGCGTTGCGCACGAGGTCGTCGGCCGACTCGCCGAGCCCGGTACGCGCGATGCCGATGGAGGCACTCACGAACATTTCCTTGCCGCTGATGCTGAACGGCCGAGACAGCGCCTCCACGATGCGCTCGGCCATCAGCAACGCTTCGTCCACACTGTCGGAACTCTCGATGAGCACGGCGAACTCGTCACCGCCGAGTCGCGCAATGAGATCGCTGTCGCGCACACACGCCGACAGGCGGCGCGCCGCCTCCACCAGCAGGCGATCGCCGGCGGCATGGCCGAGCGAATCGTTGACGTTCTTGAAGTTGTCGAGATCGAGGAAGAGCACCGACACCGGTGCATCGTGCCGTACGCCGCGCGCCAGCGCATGGCCCACCTGATACAGGAAAAGCGATCGGTTGGCGAGATCCGTGAGCGGGTCGTGGAACGCCTGGTGCATGTACTGCTCTTCCATCACCCGCCGCTCGGTCACATCGCGCGTATTGAGCACCAGCCCCTGCACGGTGGGTTCGTGCAACAGGTTGGTACCCACGTTGTCCATGGTGAGCCACTGGCCGTCCGCATGCGCCAACCGCCACTCGCGCGTGAGCGCGCTGCGCGAGCCGCGCGCCGGTAGCAGCGCCAGTTCGGCCAGGAACTGCTCGGCGCTGTACACGTCGTCCGGATGCAGCAGGTCGAGGAGCCGCGTGCCGACGAGTTGGCGCGGATCATGCCCCAGCACCGTGCGCGCGGACGGCGAGAGGTATCGGATCGTGCCGTCGGTCTCGACGATGCCGATCACATCGCTGGAGTGCTGGACCAGCGCCCGGAAGCGCGCCTCGCTCTCGCGCGCCGTCGCCTCGGCAAGCACGCGCATGGTCTCGCGCGTGGAGGTGATCTGTCGCGCGAACGCGATGCCGGTGAGCACGACCGCACCCAGCACGAGACCCGTCAGCGGCTGGACCCCGGTCTCTGCGGCCGCTTTGAGCAGCAAGCCGAACCCCGGCAGGATCGCCAGAAACGGGATCATGCTCGTGCCGTTCACGATCGAACCTTGGCCGGCGCGCTTCCGACGTTCGGGCGAGGCCGCGGTGGCGCGTTGCAACCAGGCGGCGCCCGCAAACAGGCAGGCCACCACCGGAGCCGCAGCAATCAACCACACCGGACGGTGCCCGAAGCGATGCAGCTCCACGACCGCTGCAAGATCCACGAGAAAACAGAGCAGCAGCCCCAGACTGAAGACGAGCAGCACATTGGCGCGACTCTGCAGCCGGGTGCGCCGCCAGATCACGGAGGCCGCCAGCAGCAGGACGAGGTCGCCGGTGACGGCCGCGTGTGCGGCGATCAGGTCGGTCGGCAGTACCGAAACGCCGTCGATCAGCGGCCGCCGCAGGTCGTACCAGATGACCAGAATGCCACCACCGAGAATGGTGATGAGGTCGAGGCCGTACTTGGTGCGATCGAGCCCCGAGCGCGGCGCCTCTGGCAGGTGCAGCAGGCCGACCATGAGAATCGGCTGTGCGATGAGTGTGCCCAGCGTCAACAGGCGGGCAGCCAGGGTGGCGTCGCCGCCGTGCGACGCGATGAACGCTGACACGGTTGCGGCAACCAGCGCCGTAATGCCGATGCCGACAAGCCGCCAACACTGTCGCGTGCCGGAATCCAGATACTCGGCGGTCGAGACACGAAGCGCCAACGCCAGCGCGACGAGCTGGACCGGCATGGGGGCGAGTCCAACGATCGGACGGGCGGCGTCGAGATAGGCGGAGTTGAGGCCGAGGAACGTCGCGACGAGTGCCGTGATCCCGACCAGCGCGACCAGCAGCGTCGTCTCGAGACGCGTGGGCGCGGTCAGCGTCGGCACGATGGGTACTCCCTGCGATGGCGTCAGCCCCGGAACGGCGGCATGTGAACCAGAGTGGCGAGGCGCGGGGCGCCCCACGGCAGGGAGGGACATGCGGGCGGGCGAGATCGGCCCCGTCGGAGAGCGACGGCGGCTGATGGTGAAATCCGTGCCTGGGCCGCGTTGGAACCGACGCGGTCGGCTTATCGCGTGGAGGACGCCTCGGCGGCCGAGGTCGTCACAGCGTGCGCGCGTTGGCGCGCCTGGCGACGCAGCAGGACGCGCGCCCCCATGAGCACCGCTACGATCACGAAGTACAGCACGGGGAGCGTGATGTCCTTCTTGACCGCCCAGAGGTAGTGGGCGACCGCCGCGATCATGGCCGGATAGACCAGCCGGTGCAGCCGATTCCACCGCTTGCCACCCAGCTTCTTGATCCACCCCTGGGTGGAGGTGATCGCCAACGGCGTCAGCAGAGCAATCGCGAGCATGCCGACCGTGATGTACCGGCGCTTGATTACATCTTCCAGAAACTGGGAGAAATCGAGCGCGAGGTCCAATCCGACGTAGACCAGCAGGTGGGTGATCGCCCATCCGAAGGCGGCGAGCCCCAGCGTGCGTCGGTGCGGTACGAGCCATCCCCAGCGCGTGAGCGCGCGCAGGGGTGAGATGGCAAGGGAGAAGGCGAGCAGGCGTAGCGCGTAGTGCCCGGTGCGATGCTGCAGCGATTCGATCGGATTCGCGCCCAGACCACCGGAGACGGCGAGCCACACCAGCCAGCCGATGGGTCCAAGCGCAGACAACCACACGAGCGCGGCGACCGCGCGGCGCAGCGCCGGCGATCGTCCGGACGGAACGGTCAACCGAAACGCCTCGCGGTCAGTAGAACTTCCGCAGGTCCATACCCGCGTACAGCGACCCGACCTGCTCCGCGTAGCCGTTGAACATGAGCGTGTTGCGCCGCAGGAACTCGCCGATGCGTCGCTCCTTGGCCTGCGTCCACCGAGGGTGGTCCACCGTGGGGTTCACGTTGGCGTAGAAGCCGTATTCGCTGGCTGCCGCGTCATTCCAGGAGGTGCTGGGCTGCGTGTCGGTGAGCCGGATCCGCACGATCGACTTGATCCCCTTGAATCCGTACTTCCAGGGCACCACGAGCCGCAGCGGCGCGCCGTTCTGGTTGGGGATGGTTTTGCCGTACATGCCGGTCGCGAGCATGGCCAATGGATTCATCGCCTCGTCCAGCCGCAGCCCTTCTTTGTACGGCCAGCGGAGCGTCGCCGTGCGCTGCCCCGGCATCTGCTGCGGATCGAGCAGGGTGGTGAACTCCACAAACTTGGCCGATGGCGTGGGTTCGAGGCGCGCCAGCACATCGCGCAGTCGCACGCCCTGCCACGGGATCACCATGGACCAGGCCTCCACGCACCGGTGCCGGTAGACCTTGTCTTCCTTGGCCAGCCCGCGGAGCAGGTCGTCGAGATCCCAGCGCTTGGGGGCCTTCACGAGGCCGTCCACCTGCACCGACCACGGGCGCGGCCGGAGCGTCCCGGCATTCCGCTTGGGGTCGTCCTTGCCAGTGCCGAACTCGTAGAAGTTGTTGTAGCTCGTCGCGTCCTCTTCGGGCGTGAGCTTGTCGTCCTGCGCCTCCCCGGTCGCGGGACGGCGCGACGCACCGAGTACCGCAGGCGCCGCGAGCCCGGCGAGCGCCAGCGCTCCGGCCGCCCCCACGAACTGGCGGCGGTTCACGTACGTGGACTCCGGCGTGATCTCGGAGGAGGGAATGTCGTCGGGGCGGCGAATCAGCATGGCACGTGGGGTAAGAGGACAGTCTCAGAAACCTACCGCCCGCGCGGTCAATGAGTTCCCGCACATCCGGGATCGGCGCCCGGTTGACCGACAGCCGCGAAACCGCTTGCGTTCAGGGATGTCCGCTCCCTTGCCCCCCACGATCGCCCGCACGCTCGAGCGCTTCCGCGCCATGGACCGGGAGACGCGCATGCAGGCGCTGCTCAGCCAGGCGAAAAAGCTCGAACCGCTCCCGGCCCGTTTCGCGGCGCTCGAACGCGAGGCCTATACGGTGCCCGAGTGCAATACGCGGGTGGACCTGTTTCCCGAGATCCAGCCGGACGGCACGCTGCACGTGTGGGCCGATGTGAACGTGCGCCAGTCACCCACCGTTGCCGCCGTGCTGGCGATTACGTTTTCGGCGGTAAACGACCAACCGCCCGAGGTCGCCCTCGCGCTTCCGCCGGATTTTGTGCGTCAACTCATGGAAAGTATCGGCCTCGGCACGCGCGAGGCCGGACTCACCGCCATGGTGCGCCGCATTCAACGCGCCGCTGCGACCGCAATCGCCGCGGCCCCGCCCTCCTCCACCACCACGACCACATGACCATCACGATCACCGTCCGCAAGAATGGCTCGCTCGGCATCACCGCCGAAGACGCGGCACAGGTCCGCCTTGTGGACCACGACGGCACGCCTCTGCAGATGCCCGAAGGCAAGGCCATCTCCATCTGCCGCTGCGGCAAGTCGCAACGCATGCCATTCTGTGACAGCAGCCACAAGCAGTCGAGCTGGGTGAGCGCCGACATCGGCTGCCGCGTCGAGTCGGTCTCCGCCGCCGATGACACCCCGAGCGCGCCCCAGCTCTGATTCGGTTCCTCCTGTTTCCGTCGACCGCATGATCGCCACACTTGGCAACTGGTGGACCTGGGCCACGACCGTGCTCATCGTGATCGTGGGCACGCCGATCGTGGCGCTGATCTACGCCGTCACGCGCCCGTTCGATGCCGGACGGTATGCGGCGGGGCGCGCCTTTCGACTCGTGGCCGTCACCACGCTCGCCTTCAATCCGTTCTGGCGCTTTCGTACACGTGGCGTGGCACCGGCCGATCCGCGACGGCCGTACGTCGTAGTCGCCAACCACGAGTCGTACGCCGATGTGTTCCTCATCAGCAAGTTTCCGTGGGAAATGAAGTGGCTGAGCAAGGACACGATGTTCAAGATTCCGTGCATGGGCTGGATGATGCAGATGGCAGGCGACATCAAGCTCACGCGCGGCAGTCGCGAAAGTGCGGTGCAGGCGCTGGTGCAGTGTCGCGATCGTCTCGGCAAGAAGGTCTCAGTCATGATTTTCCCCGAGGGCACGCGTTCGCGCGACGGTGCGATGCTGCCGTTCAAGGATGGTGCGTTTCGACTCGCGATCAAGGAAGGCGTCCCGATTCTGCCCATCGCCGTGGCGGGGACGCGTCATGCCATGGCAAAGGGGACGTTTCGCTTTCGCCGAGCACACGCGATCGCGGAGGTGCTCGAACCGGTGGACACCTCCGCATTCTCGCTGAAGGACGTGGCCGTGTTGCGCGAGGAGGTGCGTCGCCGCATCGACGCCGCGCGCCGCACGTTGTCGCACGAGCTGGGACTACCGGAACCGCCGCTGCTCGATGACGGGACCGTAGTACCAAGCGCGGCCGTGAGTGGAGCCATCAGTGCGTGACACGCACGCGCCGGCGAACGAGGCGGAGCTCGAGGAGCGCCTTGCTCGACCAACCGCCGGCGTGCTCGAGGCGCTGCGCACGCTTGATGGCGACATCATGGTGCTTGGCGCCGGCGGCAAGATGGGACCGTCGCTGGCGCGCATGGCGCGACGCGCGCTCGACGCGATGGGTACACCACGAGACGGCGCAGGCGCGCGTCGCGTGTATGCCGTCGCACGCTTCAGTGATCCCTCGCTGGCGGCGGCACTCGACGCCGACGGTGTGGTGCCCATTCGTGCCGACGCGACCGATCGGCGCGCAGTGGAACGCCTCCCCGATGCGCCACTCGTGTTGTACCTCGTGGGACAGAAGTTCGGCACCGCGCACGATCCCGTGGGCACGTGGTCGCAGAATGTCGTGGCGTCTGTGCACGCCGCCGAACGGTTCGCCGCGTCGCGGATCGTGGCGTTCTCCACCGGCAATGTGTATCCGCGCTCGCCGGTCACCGACGGCGGCGTACGCGAATCGCAGGCGCTGGTGCCCGAGGGCGAGTACGCCGCGAGCTGCATCGGGCGCGAGCGCGTCTTTGAACGTGCCGCGCTCGGTGGCACACGTGTGCTGCGTTTTCGACTCTGCTATGCGTGCGATCTGCGCTACGGCGTCGTCACCGATGTCGCCACGCGCGTGGCGAACGGCGCGGCGGTCCCGCTCGCGATGGGCTACGCCAACGTGATCTGGCAGCGCGACGCCAACGCGCTCGCACTGCGCGCACTCACCGTCGCCAGCGCCGAGGCCCCGGCGCTGAATGTGTCCGGGCCGATCGCGTCCGTGCGTGACATCGCGCAACGACTGGCGGTGCATCTCGAAACCCCCGTCTCGTTCGATGGCACCGAAGCGGCGGATGCGCTGCTGGTGAACCTCACCTCGCTGCACACCGCGCTACCGGCCGAAACCGGCGACGATGCGCCGCTGCCACTCGACACGCTGCTCATGTGGAGCGCGCAGTGGATACGGCACGGCGGACGCCTGCTCGGCAAACCCACGCGCTTTGATGTCCGCGGCGGCACCTACTGATGCACACGCCGCCGCTGAACGTGCGCGCGCATCTGCTCGCGGGACAGGTGATTCCCGCGCATCCGCTCGCGCTGACGCCCGACCGCGCGTTCGACGAACGGCATCAACGCGCGCTCACACGGTACTACGTCGAATCGGGAGCTGGTGGCATGGCGGTCGGCGTGCACACCACCGGCTTCCGCATTCACGATGCCGACGTGGGGCTGTACCGACCGGTCCTGCAACTCGCCTCCGACACCGCGGACGCATGGCTGGCGCGCGACGGGGCCACCGCGCGCCCCTTCGTGAAGGTGGCGGGGCTGGTGGGGCGCACCGATCAGGCGCTCCGCGAAGCGCTGATCGCGCGCGAACTCGGTTACCACTGCGGCCTGCTGTCGCTCGGTGCATGGCGCGACGCGAGCGATGCGGACATTCTCGCGCACTGTCGCCGCGTCGCAGAGGCCATCCCGCTCTTCGGCTTCTATCTGCAGCCAGCCGTGGGCGGCCGCGTACTGTCGCATCGCTTCTGGCGCGAGTTTGCCGAGATTCGCGGTGTGGTGGCGATCAAGGTGGCCCCGTTCGATCGCTACGCGACGCTCGATGTCATTCGCGCCGTCACCGAGAGCGGCCGCGATGACATCGCGCTCTACACCGGGAACGATGACGCGATTGTCAGTGATCTCGTCACCGACGTGCCAAGCATCGTGGGCGGCGTCGAAGTACACACGCGGTTCGTGGGTGGTCTGTTGGGGCAATGGGCGGTGTGGACACGCGCGGCCATCGAACTGCTCGATGAAGTGCAGGCAGTCCATGCGTCACGCGTCGGCGTACCATCACGCCTGCTCACCTACGGCGCGGCGCTCACCCACGCGAACGCCGCGATCTTCGATGTCGCGCACGGATTTCGCGGATGCCTGCCCGGCATTCTCGAAGTGCTGCGTCGACAGGGGCTGGTGCGCGGCACCTGGACACTCGATCCGCACGAGCGGCTGAGCGAGGGGCAGGCGGACGCCATCACCCGCGTCGCGTCACAGTGGCCCTTGCTTACCGACGATGCGTGGGTCTCGCTCAGACGCGAGGCGTGGTTGCAGGCGTAGCGCGCGTCGACACCGAGGCAAGTGCGGTCGCAAGTTCGGCGAGTGCGAACGGCTTTTCGAGAATCGGACATCGTACCGCCGAGAGAAACTCGGCCACGTCGGCGGACGCCACATCACCCGTCGCGAGCACGAGGCGCGTGAGAAAGTGCGGTCGTTCCTGCTCGAGCGCTCGATAGAACTCGATGCCCGACATGCCGGGCATCTTCACGTCGCAGAGAATCGCGTCGATCGCGTCGTCCGCCCCATCGCTCACGAGGCGAGCGTACGCATCCACTCCGGACGCGCACAGTTCGACCGTCCAGCCCCGACGCAACATGTAGCGCTGGAGCGCGAGGCGAATCGCGGGCTCGTCGTCCACGAGCAGCAGGTGCGGAGCGCGCGTCGCGGACAGTGGATCACCGGTGGAGTCGTTCATATCGAGCAGACGGATGAGCGCGGGCGAACGTCAATTCCTCGTGGTGACGCACTCACGACGACGCGCCAGCGAGCCAGCGCGCATGCCACGAGGCGCTGGCCGGTCGCTCGAACTCGTGTCGCCACGCGCGCAGCGTCTCGATGGACGGATCGAACACCGGCGTGTCCGCGCGCACCGCACCGCTCGCCGCGAGTGCGGCAAAGTGCGGCCGTGTGGCACTCGCGACCACGCCATCATCGGTTCGCCAGAAGACGAGTCCGCTGGAAACCATTGACGTACCGAGTGAGGATTCAAGCGAGCGCAACGTCCGAAACAGCCCATCGATCGAGCAGCCGGAGGCACCCGCCGATCGCTGATCCACCGCGATGCACAGAAACCGACCGTCGCGCCAGTCGCGCGCACAGTCGAGCGGCGCACCGTGCGCACGCCAGTCGGCAAGGAAAGTATCGGCAGCAGCGAGCAAGGTCTGCTCGGAATCCGGGGACAAGGTCTCCTGCGCCGCGAAAATCCAGACGCGGGCGTCGTCGGGGAGCTGATGGAACGCAACGATCGGCATGAGCGGTGGGCTGGTGTGCTCGACAGCAGTGAGAGGTGATCAGTCGGCTTCGGCTCGACCGAACAGCAGCTGCACGGTCGCATCGTCGTCCGGATGCGACAGCAGATAGACATGATCGCCGTTTTGCAGCACGGTGTCACCACGCGGGGCGATCAAGTCTCGCTGCCGAACAATCAGCATCACGCTGACCGATTGCGGAAGGGGCAGATCGGCCAGTCGCGTGCCGGCGACGGGCAACGCGTCGTCGACGTAGTACGAGTGCAGATCGCTGGTGAACGCTTCGCGTGCTTCGATGTTGAGCACGGCGGCGGCGGGCGGTGGATCGATGGTTTCGAGATCGAGCCGTCGCGTGAGCCACGGCACCGTGGTGCCCTGCACGAGCGCGTTCACCACCACCACGAAGAAGACGAGATCGAACACCAGTCCGGCATCCGGGACGCCCGCCAGAATGGGCACCGTGGCCAGAATGATGGGCACCGCGCCGCGCAGCCCAACCCAGCCGATGTAGCCGATCTCTGCGGCACGGTACCGAAAGGGTACGAGGCAGAGCGCGACCGCCACCGGGCGGGCCACGAGCGCCAACATCGCGGCCACGGCCAGTCCCAGCGGAGCCGCCGCCAGCAGCCGACTCGGGTACACGAGCAAGCCGAGCACCAGAAACATGACGATCTGCGCCAGCCACGCGATCGCGTCATGCACACGGACCACGCTCGCGCGGAACGGCACCGTGCCGTGGCCGATGGCCAACCCGGCCACATAGACCGCCAAGAATCCACTCGCCCCAAGCATGGTGGGAATGGCGTACGCCAGACACGCGATCGCCAGCGTGAAGGCCGGATACAGCCCCGCCGCACGCAGGCCGAGTCTCGGTAGGGCGAGCGCCGCGAGCATGCCGATGCCGGCACCGAGTCCGGCGCCAATGATCGTCTGCGCCAAGACCTCGAGCAGCACGTCCATTGCCGCAACCGCTCGCGCGCTCACGGCCCAATCGGCCACCGCCAACGTGAGGATGATGGCGAGTGGATCGTTGAGGCCGGACTCGAGTTCGAGCGTGAGCCCCACGCGGCGCCGCAAGTTGATGCCGGCGCCCCGAAGCACGGCGAAGACGGCGGCTGCGTCGGTGGACGACACGACGGCCCCCACGAGCAGCGCAATCGGCAGCGGCAAGCCCAGCAGTACACCGCCACCTGCCAGCAACAGCGCCGTGAAGAACACGCCGAGCGTGGCCAATACACTCGCGGGCCCCAACACGGCGCGCACGCTCGCCAGCGGCGTGTTGAGGCCGCCGTCGAACAGAATCAGCGCCAGCGCCAGCGTGCCGAGTCGATAGGCGAGCGTGTAGTCATCGAACGCGATGTGCCCGAGCCCCTCGGAGCCGGCGAGCATGCCCACGCCGAGAAAGAGCAGCGACAGCGGCAAGCCGGTGCGTTCGGCCGCGCGGCTCGACACCACGCTGAGCAACAGCAGCACTCCGAAGAGTGCCACCGCCAGCGCGTGCGCGGAGGTGAGCGCGTCGATCATGTCGCAATGTACCGGCGAGGGCGCACCGTCAGGCGCGCTCGCGTGCGCCGTGTGCGGTGCTCAGCCGACGGCTGGGTAGTCCGCGCGCCCCGTCTCGAAGGCGACCATGCGTTCCACCGTGGGCCACGCCCAGCGGAAGCCGTGCGCCTCGAGCACCGAGGGGCGCACGCGCTGACTGGCCATGGCCGTGGCCTGCACCATTTCCTTCCCGAACACCAGTTCGACCGCGAACGCGGGCGCGGGTAGCACGGCTGGGCGTCCGATTGCCCGTCCCACCTGGGTGGCAAACTGCGCGTTGGTCACCGCACCGGGTGCCACCAGATTCACGGCGCCCCGCAGGCGCTCGTCCATGAGGCAGTGATGAATCGCCCCGATCTGGTCGTCGAGCGCGATCGGACTCATGTACTGTTCACCGCCGCCGAGCGGTCCGCCCAGCCCCGCCTGAAAGAGCGGCCACTGCTTGCCCAGTGCCCCGCCTTGCACACCGACCACGATCCCGGTGCGCAGGTGCACCACCCGAATGCCCGCCTGCTCGGCCTCGGCCGTCGCCGCCTCCCACGCACGCGAAGTGTCGGCGAGAAAATCATCACCCGCAGCGCTCGATTCGTCGAGCAACTCGTCGCCACGCTGTGCGCCGTAGAAACCGATCGCGCTGCCCGAGAGCAGCACGCGAGGCCGCCGCGACAGACCGGCGATGGTGCGCGCAATGAGTGTGGTCCCTTGCACGCGACTTTCCACAATGGCACGACGATGCTCGGGGGTCCACCGTTCGGCGATCGGCGCACCAGCCAGATGAATGACAGCATCGACCCCCTCGAGGGCGGACGCATCGAGCTCCCCGCGCTTGGGATCCCACGTGAGGTCCACCACGCCAGGTCGCACGCGGCCACGCCCAATGCGCACCACCGAGTGACCACCGGTCGTGAGAAAGGCACACAGCTGCTGTCCGATGAAGCCGGTGGCGCCCGTCACCGCAATGCGCAGGCGCGGCTGATCGGCGAATGCGGCATGACGTGCGAGATCGTGCGCTAACAGCGCATGGCGATAGCGGAACGTGCGCTCGAGGGTGCCACGCACGAACCCACCAGCCACGAGGTCTCCCAACCCGTCGAGCGGCAGCGCGTATTCGATGCTGTCATCGAGGCGCGATGCGTGCTCGCCCTCCGCAGCGAACGCGTGGGTGTGCACCCAGCGCGCAAAGGGACCGCCACGCATTTCGTCGACAAAACGCGCGTTCTGCGCAAAGTCGCGGTGCACCACGCGCCACGTGGTGGGTACTCCCATGGTACGCACCTCGAGTTCCACGGTGGCCCCATCGCGAATCCCCCCCTCGCGGGAGAGCACACGCACGTCCTGCCACGGCGGCGAGAGTCGCTCGAAGGCGCCAGGACGCTCGTGCCAGGCAAAGAGGGCATCCACCGGAACGGGGACGCGCAGGGATCGGGTGAAGTGCTGAGTGCTCACGTCAGATGAACCAGTGGCGCACGGGTGACGTTCCGTGCGCTGCGGTGCATCAGAGCTCGAGCGCGCGCCAGCAGTACCAGCTTGCCACCGACCGCCACGGACGCCACGGCCGTGCGAGACGTTCGAGGCGCGCGGCATCGGGGAGTGCACGCAGGCGGTGCATCACCTGCGCGCCTTTGCGCACGCCGAGATCGAGCACGGGCAGCACGTCGGGTCGGCCAAGCCGGAACATGAGGAACATCTGCGCCGTCCACGGCCCGATGCCGCGCACCTGTACCAACGCGTCGATGATGGCCTCGTCGGCGAGCGCGTCGATATCCTCGAGCGGCAAACGTCCGTCAAGAATGCGTTCCGACAGATCGCGCACCGCGCGTGTCTTCGCGGTGGACAAGCCGACGGCGCGCAACGCGTCGTCATCGACACGCGCGATGGCGTGCGCATCGGGCACCCCACCGAGTTGTGCGCACAACCGGGCATGAATGGTGCCGGCGGCCGAGCCCGAGAGCTGCTGGTACACGATCGCGCGTACCAGATGCGTGCAGTGCGATCCGTCGTGCGTGGGGAGCATGGTGCAGGGCCCGACCGCCTCGATGACACGCGCCAGCTTCGGATCGGCTGCACAGAGCGCAGCCGTTGCCACCGCCATGCGTTCGGGGGTCAGCGGCTCCGGGGCCGTGTTCGGTTGTAAGGCGGCCGACGCGCGCGGCACGTGCGCTACATGCCCGGCGTGAACATGATGTGCGCCTTGGGGGTGCCGGGGAACATGAGCCACGGGGTGCCGACGGCCGCCACCGTGCTCAGTCCGGTGGACGCGGTCGTCGCACCCGGCACGTAGATCACGAACAGCGGCTTCGACGCCGGCGCGGCTTTCTTGACGGGATCGTAGTCGCCCTTGGGACCCGTGAGCTGATAGAGCGCGGCGGTCGCGGGCATGCGAATCTTGCCGGACGTCACCTCGGCGTAGCGCACCGTGTCCACCTGCGCACCCACGACCCCTTGCGCGCGCAGCTCACGACCACGCGCCATGAACGGCTCGATCGAATCGTGATAGCACGCCACATGGAAGCGATCATCGCCGGGGTCATCGGCAAGGCAGCGCATCCCATTGCTGCCCTGACGCAGGAGCTCGAGCTTGCCGGGTGTGCGATAGCCAAGCACGGTGGCGCCGGCGCGCATGCCATCGGGCAGCGGGAGTGTGGCCGCGGTGACCTGATCGGTGACGGACGGCAGGCTCGCCCGTGCCTGGGCCTCCACGAGCGCGGGCAGCACGAGCGCCGCGCCCAACACGAGCGCGAAGCGAGTACGTGACACCGCGAACGTGTGCGCATCGCGGCGAGCCACGGGCGAAACAGGGCGCTGGAGCATGACGGGAACCTCGGCAGGGGGGCGGCGGATTGCCGTGTGGGAGTGAATATTCCCTGAATATGGTGCACGGCCGGTCCGCGTGCGTCGCCTGATCGGTGCCTTCCGCCCCCCGCGCCAGAGTCCATGTCCGTCGATCCCGAGCAGTTGCCCCACGCTGAGGCGTCGCTGGCCGAAGCCCATCGCCGCACCGAAGCGATTGCCTTCTTTGCGCGCCGCGTCTCGCACGATCTCAGCAACTTCCTCACGGTGATCCGGACCTACTCGGAGCTGGTGCTGGCGGACACGCCGGCCGAGTCTCCGGCGAAGGCCGATCTCGAAGAGATTCGGCAGGCGGCCGACACCATCGTGACCTACATGCAGCGCGCGTCCGCCTTCGGTCGCGCCACGAATGCACCGCTTGCTCCCACCCTGCTCGATGACTTTGTGGCGGCCGTGGTCGCCCAGGCGACGGCGACAGGACGGGGACCGATCGCCCTCCACGCGACGTCCCATGCCAGCGTCACGGCGTCGGCGGCCGGACTGGCGGATGCGCTGCAGGAGTTGATCGCCAATGCCCGGGATGCATCCCCCCGCGACGCCGAGATTGCCGTGTTGACCAGCACCTGTACGTTGACCGAGCCCATCATCGACGGCGGGGTGCCGGTTGCGGCCGGGACATGGGCGGTGATCAGTGTGCGCGACGAGGGCCCCGGCGTGGATGCGTCGGTCAGCGACGCGGCCTTCGACCCGTTCGTGACCACGAAGGCCGGCGTGCGGGGTGCGGGCCTGGGGCTCACCATTGCCCGCGCTGCCGTGTGGGCCGCGAACGGACAGCTCACGATCGTGCGTGAGGCCCCCTACACCATGGCGCGCGTCTACCTGCCCGTGAGCGCGGCGGAATAGCGCGCGCGGTTGCGAACTCACGCAAAGCTACGCCGGTACCGCCTCACGACCGATGGCATGCAACAGCCCCTCCGCCACTTCGCCGAGCGGTAGCACATCGACCGCCGCGTCGAGCTTCACGGCTTCGCGCGGCATGCCCCACACCACCGACGTGGCTTCGTCCTGCGCAATGGTGTGCGCACCAGCCTCACGCAGCGCCAACATGCCCTTGGCCCCATCAGCGCCCATGCCGGTGAGCAACGCGGCCACCACGTTGCGACCCGCGCAGCGCGCCAGGCTCTGAAAGGTCACGTCCACCGCAGGGCGCTGGTGATGCACCTTGGGCCCATCTTTCACGCGCGCGACCCATCGGGCGCCGCTGGCTTGAATGAGCAGATGCTTGCCACCGGGGGCCACGAGCGCCAATCCGGGCGCGAGTACATCGCCGTCGCGCGCCTCGCGCACCGTCATGGCCGACACGCCGTCGAGTCGCTTCGCGAATGAGGTCGTGAAGTGCTCCGGCATGTGCTGCACGATCACGGTGGCCGGCGCATCGACCGGGAAGCGACGCAGCACGGCTTCGATGGCCTGCGTGCCGCCCGTGCTCGCCCCGATCGCGATGAGCTTGTGCGTGGAATCGAGCGACGCAATGGTCGGGATGCGCACCGGCGTGGCGTCCATGGGTTCGAGCAGCTTCGACACCTTGGCCCGCGCCGCCACGCGCACGGCGCGCACGAGTTCGTCCGTCACCTCGGCGGTGGCTTGCATGGCGCCGGGCTTGGCGATCACATCGACGGCGCCGAGCGCCAGCGCGCGCATCGCAGCCTCGGATTGTTGCGGCGTAACCGAGCTGACCACGATCACCGGGATCGGAAAGTGTCGCATGAGCTTGGCGAGAAACGACAGCCCGTCCATGCGCGGCATTTCCACGTCGAGCGTGACCACATCGGGACGCAGCGCCACGATGCGCTCACGCGCGACATACGGATCGGTGGCGGTGCCGACGACCTCGATATCGGAGTGCCGATCAAGCGCCTCGCTGAGGATGCGCCGCACGAGGGCGGAGTCGTCCACCACGAGCACACGAATCGGTCGCGACGCGACGCGAGGGCCGGACGCCGGCGCGATCACGCCGCCGCCCCCTCCGACACCGTCCCCACCAGCGCGTCGTGTCCTTCGAACACGTACAGCTGCGCGGCCACTCGCCCGTCCTCCACACCGAAGATGACGGATGCGACAGACGCGTCACCGGTCCGCGTGACTGCATCGGCGTCGGTCATCCACTGAGGCGCGTCGAGGCGAAACACGGCCTCGGCACCTGCTGCGAGTGGCAGCAGATTGCCGCACACCACGTTGGCCATCTCGCCGAGGGCGTCGCGTTGCAGCGGCACGAAGCGGGACTGTTCTTCGCCCAGCATGTTCGCGGCGATCGCCGGCAGCAGCGCGCTCGACGCACTCAACGTGAGCCGACCGCGCGCCGGACCGTGAAAGTTCACCGTCACGATGGCATCCAGCGGCGCCTCGGCCTGCTCCTCGGTGCATTCCGTCTCGAGGAACAGAAACGCGAGTTCCTCAAAAGTCGAGGCTGTCGCCTGTTGCAGCAAATGAACCATAGTATTCGACATCGGTGACTCCGGTAACGCGCAGGATGGTGTCGCGCAGGGTCTCAGGAGGAAATGGCTTGTGCACGATCGCGGCGCCCAGGGCCTGCAGCGCGGCGAGACGTGTTTCACTGCCTTCGGTGGACACGATGATGACCGCAAGATCACGCGTGCGTTCATCGTCACGGATGCGCTGCAGCATCTCCTGCCCGTTCATCACGGGCATGTTGACATCGAGCAGCAGCAGGTCGATCCACTCGTCATTGAGCTTGTGCAGCCCTTCTTCCCCGTTGGCCGCTTCGTGGATCGACGCGATGGGGACGCCGCTCATCTTGAGCGTGCGGACGATCATCGCGCGCATGACCGCGCTATCGTCGACAACTAGGACGTTGAATGCCATGGTTCGGGGGGTCAGAGCTCGGACTCGACGCCGTTGACCTTGAGCGTCACCGCTCCGGTCGCGACGTCGAGCCACATGGTACGGGACGTCTGGACGCCGCCCGTTTCCTGCGCGTGCACCATCACACCATTCTTCCAGAGCAGCTTGCGCAGCGCGAGCACGTTGCGCTTGCCGATCTGGAATCGGTCCTCGGACTCACTGGCGCCGGCATGCGCGCCGCCGGCTACCTTCACGATCATGCGCTCCTTCTTCGCGCCGAGTCGGTAGCACTCCTTGAACAGGAGTGGCAGCCCGGAATCGACGAACATGGCGGGCTTGGCCTGCATCTTCGCCGGATCGATCGAACCCGTCGGCAGCATCACGTGCAGCAATCCGCCCACACTCGCGACGGGATCGTGCACGGCAATGCCGAGACAGCTTCCGAGCGCGTAGGTGATGAGGCGCTCTGCAGCATCATTCGAGACCTGCACATCGGCGACGCCGACGATGCGATCTCCTCCGCGCCCCCTCGCCTGGGCGAGCGAAGCGACGGCCGACAGCGAACTAGCGGACATAGACGGCCGGCTGGACGTACGTGAAGCGATGAGAAAGCCCGGTGAGGCTTTCGGAATGTCCGACAAACAGGTATCCACCCGGACGAAGCAGCGCGTAGTAGCGCTCCACGAGCTCCTGCTGCGTGGCCTTGTCGAAGTAGATCATGACATTGCGGCAGAGAATCGCGTCGAACGGCCCGCGCATCGGCCACCGCTCCATCAGGTTGAGCTTGCCGAACTGGATCAGGCCGCGCAGCGAGGGCAGCGCCTCGAGCCGCGGCGCACCAGTGGCTTCGCGTGTGGGACGCCAATACTTCTGCACCCAACCGCGCGGCGCTTCGGACAGCGCGTCGGCGGGGTACGTGCCCGCCTTCGCGGTGGCCAACACGCGATGACTGATGTCGGTGGCGAGAATGCGCGCCGACCGCACCGCCGCATCGGGCAGTGTTTCGTGCATCAGCATCGCGAGGGTGTAGGGTTCCTCGCCCGACGAGCATCCCGCACTCCACAGCCGGATCGGCCCCGGGCATGCGGGCAGCACCGTGTCCTGCAGAAAATCGAAATGCGCCTGCTCGCGGAAGAAGCTGGTCTTGTTCGTGGTGAGCACGTCCACCATTTCGGTGAACTCGCGGCGAGCCGGGTCGCGCTCCACGATGTCGAGGTAGGCATCGTAGTCGGAGAGCCCGAGCGCACGCAGTCGCTTCGCCAGGCGCGCACGCACGAGTCCCTCCTTGCCGGCGCGCATGCGAATGCCCGCATGCGCGTGCAGCATGGCCACGATCCGTTCGAAGTGCGTGGAGGTGAGCGTCGCTTCCCCCAGCACGCTGGCGGTCAGCGTTGTGCCCATATCAACGACTCGGTCAGGGGATGATCAGCTGGCAGAGCCGAGCGCGAGCTCGATCGCGGCCACTTCGGTCGACTCGAGCACGCGGTCGATATCGACCAGCAACTTCACGCGGCCGCCCGTCTTGCCGATGCCGAGCAGGAACTCGGTACGGATGCCGGCGCCGAACGCCGGTGCATCCTCCACCTCATGATCGGCAATGGCGACGACTTCACTCACACGATCCACGACCAGTCCGGTCTGCACCCCACGCATCTGCACGACGATGATGACCTCATCACGCCCTTCCTCGATCGGCATGTCGAACTTCACACGGAGATCGGTGATCGGAATGACCTTGCCGCGGAGATTGATGACGCCGCGAACGAACTCGGGAACACGCGGAACGCGCGTGATGGGCTGCATGCCGATGATCTCGCTGACCTTCAGAATCTCCAACCCGTATTCCTCGTTGCTGAGGAAGAAGGTGAGATACTTGCCAGCGCGGGAATCGACCGTGGGAGAAGTGGCAGTGCTCATGGCCTGTGCTCGATGGGAAGACGGTGGGAAGGGACCGGAAACGGACGCGGCCCCTTCGGCAGAGGTATCGGCGCAACCGCGCCGGAAGTTGAGTGGATGATCTCAGGCCGCGTGATTTGCCCGGGCCCGCTCCGCGGCGTGCCGCACCTGCGAGGCGCCACCGGACTGGGCCAGCGCGACCGTTTCCGTCACGTCGAGGATCAGCCCCACACGCCCATCGCCGAGGATGGCCCCGCCAGAAAGCCCGGCGACCTTGCCCAGCGAGTCGCCGAGCGCCTTGGCCACCACCTGCTGCTGGCCGAGCAGTTCATCCACGAGCAGTGCGGTGCGACGCTCCGCGTCACCCACGATCATGAGCAGGCCGTCCAGCGGACTCTGCACCGCATCCGGCACGTCGAACAGCTCGTGCAACCGCGCAATCGGCATCAGTTCGCCGCGCAGCAACACCACTTCGCCGCGCCCCACGATCGTGGAGAGCATCGACGGTTCCGGACGGAAGCTCATGTGAATGTGCGTCGTGGGCACCACGAAGCGCTCCTGACCCACGCGCACGAGCATGCCATCGGTGACGGCCAATGTGAGCGGCAGACGAATCGCGAAGGTCGTGCCCTTGCCAGGCGCCGACGTGATGTCGATGCGACCGCGAATGGCTTCGAGATTGCGGCGCACCACATCCATGCCAACGCCACGCCCGGAGATGTCGGTGACCTTTTCGGCGGTGGAGAAGCCGGGCGCGAAGATGAGGTTGAACACCTCGCTATCCGTCATGCCCTTGTCGGTCTCGATGAGCCCCTTCTCGATCGCCTTGGCCACGATCTTCTCGCGGTGCAGGCCACGACCATCATCGATGAGTTCCACCACGACGTTGCCGCTGGCGTGATACGCCTGCAGCCGCACGGTGCCCGTGCGCGACTTGCCGGCGCGCACCCGCTCATCCGGACCTTCCACGCCGTGATCCACGGCGTTGCGCACCATGTGCACCAGCGGATCGCCGAGCAGGTCGGCGAGCTGACGATCGATCTCGACGTCATCGCCGGTGACGTTGAACACGACCTCCTTCCCTGCCTTCACCGCGGTATCGCGGACTACGCGCGCCAGCTTCTGGAACGTGGGACGCAGCTCCACCATGCGCATCGACATGGACAGATCCTGCAGCTCGCGCACGATCTTGCCTGCATGTGAAATCTTGCGCGTCAGCTCGTGCTGCACACGCTGGTCCAGCTCCGAGTCACCGGAGATCATGGACTGCGCAATGACGAGTTCGCCGACCATGTCGATGAGGCGATCGAGGCGATCGGTCCGAACACGAATGGTCGCCTCGCCACTGGCAGCACTGCTGCGCGCTGCGGCCGGCCCGCTGTCGTTTGCGCTGGCGGGAGACGACGCGCCTGTCGACGTCTCCGCACGATCTCCGACCTCGGGAGCGATCGCCCCGACAATGCCGGTCGGTTCCGCGCCGGGATCATACGAAGAGAGCGCCTCGAACAGCACCGCGTAGCCGTGCGGCACACGCAGGCGCCCGTTTCCGGCCGCCGCATGCTTCACTTCATCGAGCAGCGCCTTGAGCATGTCGCTCGAGGCCAGGGAAAGCTCCGCACACGCTCGGGTGTAGGCAATCTCCTGATCGCGCACCCGGCTGAGCAGCGATTCCGCTTCGTGCGCAAAGGCCGCAATGCGCCCGAGGCCGAGGAAGGCAGACGTACCCTTGACCGTATGGAATGCCCGGAAGACGGTGTTGATCGCTTCTTCGTGCGACGGATCCGCTTCCAGTTCCAGCAACGCCGCTTCGGCCGCCGTCAACGAGTCCACGCTCTCGGTGAGGAAGTCACCGAGCAGGTCGAGATCGGTATCTCCCGGCAGTTCGTCGAGGGCCGGATCGTGGGCAACTGGTGCGTGCGTGCGTGCGACGGACGCGGCAACCGGCACCGGGGCCGATGCACTCACTGGCTCCGGTGCGGCGACAGACGCCGGCTCGGTTGCCGCGGCCGACGTCACGACCGGTTCGACGGCCGAGCGTGTGGCTGCCACCGCCTTGGCGGCTGGCGGCGGGCTCAATGTCGCCGCAGACGCCAGCGCATCGACAGCGGCCATGGCCGCCTCGATCGCTCGGCTCACATCGGCGAATGCATCGGACGGCGTCTCCGCCGTGCCCTCCACGAGCGTACCGAGCAGGCGAGCAGCGCGCGCGACGTGCGGCTGACTCGTGATGGGCACCCGGTTTTCGAACACCAGAGTCGTGAGCGCCTCGCGCAAGCGCGCGAGGTCGTCCAGGTCTCCGGGCTCGAGTTGCAACAGCAACGTGGCGGCGTCGTCAAGCGTGAGATGAGACACGGGTAGGCAGCACGTGAGAAGGTACAGGCGCACGTCGAGTGCGCGATCGTTGGAGAGTATCGGCGCCTGCGGACGATTGTTGAGCGGCACGCTTCGACGCATGCCGATGCCCACACAACGCACACGGGGCGGCTCCATGTGGAGCCACCCCGTGCGCGATCACCGGCGGTACTGCGCGGACTCAGGCGGCGTTGTGTCGCACGGTGGTGAAGATCTCGTCGGCGAGCGCCTGACGCGATTCCGAATCACGCGTGGTGGCGTTCGGGTCGTACGTCTGCTCATCGGGCATGGCGGCAGCCACGCGCGTACTGAACACATCGGTATCGACGCGCGTGTCGAAAAGTCGCGCGATATCGATCAGGCGCTTTTCCATTTCCACGAGCACCGACGACGCGTGCGCCAGCTGCTGTGAGGTGATATCCTGAAACTGGAGCGCTCCCATCATCAGGAAGAGCTCGTCGCGCAGCGATCCGCGCACGGTGCCGGCGCGTTCGCGATCGGGCGTGGGCTCGGCATCGATCGCGTCGAGCTCGTCCACCATCTGCGTGGCACGGTCGCACGCGTCCATGATGTTGATGGCGGCATCTTCCGTCGCCGAGGTGACTTCCTGGATCTTCTCGTGCGTGGACGCGAGCTTTTCGAGCGCGGTCGTTTCGAGCGCCGCGCGGCTTTCGCGCAACCGCGCGAGGACGCCGAGGATCTGGGCGTTTGCCCGTTCGAGAATCGCAGGCAAGGCGGACAGTCCTCCATCCATGGACGGTGGCGTCGGCGCCACGTGATCGGAGTCCGGACGTTCCTCGCGGAGTCCGTCGAGGCCGTGGTCAACCAGGCGGAGGGCCGCCTCGGTTTCGTACAGGACCTCCTGGGTTCGATGTGTGCTCATGGCGTTGGCTGCTCCGTCAGGCTGCGGCCGCCGGCAGGAGCGCATCGATCTTCTCCTTCAGCACCTGCGGCGTAAATGGCTTGACGATGTAGTTGTTGACTCCTGCCTCCATCGCCGTAAGGATGTCTTCCTTCACGCTGCGGGCGGTGACCATGAGGACGGGCACGGTGGCGCCCTCCGGGCGCGTGCGCAGCGCACGCGTGAAATCGGTGCCGCTCATGTTCGGCATGTTCCAGTCCGTGATCACGAACTGGATCGACGCGTCGAAGCGCGCGAGCGCTTCCTGCCCGTCTGCGGCCTCCACCGTATCGGTGAAGCCGATCCGCTGCAGCGAGTTCACCACGATTCGCCGCATGGTTGCGGAATCGTCGACAACGAGGAACTTCATGACGCGAGGTCTCCGGGGATGACGGTCAGGGAGCGAAGCGGGTGATTACAGATCACCGCGCTGCATGATGCGGCGCGCGACCTGGTCCACCACGTCGAGCGTGTTGTAGGCGCCTTCCAGCACCTTCTGCCGGAGTTCCTTCGTACGCTCCGGATCGAGCGTATCGCGGTACTCGGCGTCGAGCTTGCGGGACATGGACTTGCCCGATTCGGAGAGCTGCACCGAGTCGGTCTTGGGCACTGGCGCAACCGGGGTGGTTGCGGACTGGCCCTGGGGATTCGTGGGCGCCACCGGACTGACCGGACGGTCTGGACGAATCGGGTCGTAACTGCCGAAGATTTTCATGGTTGGTTTCCTCCTCCGCCTTTGACTATCGGCAGGAAAGGCGCGTAACTTGAATCGGTCGTTTTGACCGAGGAGAGAGAGCCTGCGCTGGACGACGCGTTCAGTACCGGACGTCGAGGCGCGAGGGGCGGGAGGGCTGGGCCGGCGTACCGGTCGGCGTGAGGTAGGCGTGGTGAAACGGGTGCGCGAGGGGCGAGCCGCCGACGGCGCGCAGCGCCAACAGCATTCGATCTCGCAATCGCTCCACGTCGTCGGGGTCAGCGGCCGGTGCGTCCTCATGCACCGCCATTTCGTGCAACGTATCGGCCAGCAACACGCCGAAGGTCAGATGCGGCTCACCCTCCGGTCGCGCCAACGGTCCCTCGGTCGGTCGGTGCTCAGCGGCGGGCATCGAGGAACCCGCGTCCGTCGTGCGCATGCTGGTACGCGTTCGTCGCCCGCGCGCCGCGATCGACTTCACGCAGCGCGCGCCGCAGCGCATCCGTCCGCTCAGCCACCTTCATGATCAGGGTTGTCGTGCTCTCCGTGGCCTGCCCCAGCGCTTCCGTGATCGCCCCCGTGTCGCTGCGGGGCGTCGCCAGCGCCGTGGTGAGCTGGTCGAGCAGCGCGTCGCGCTCTTCGAGCAGACGCGCCACCTCAGCCGCATCGTGATCGAGGGCAGCGTCAGCCGCGCGACCCAGGTCGTCGAAGCGTTGCACCATCTCTCGCCACTCTCCCGTGATGCCGTGTGTCATCGGATCAGGCCGACAACTTCACGGCGGTCAACTGCTCGGCCGCGCCGGCGAATCCGTCGCGGATGGTGCTCGCAATCCCTGCCAATCGGCGCATCATGGCGACGTCGCGCCGCTTGCCGATGTCGAGCAGTTCGAGGAGCATATACTGATAGAGATCGGCCAGCTGCACGGCGATCTCCCCCCCCTGTTCAAAATCCAGCGTGGCGAGCAACTCGCCCACGATGGCCCGGACTTTCGAGAGTGCGGTCACCTGCATCTCGAGATTCTCCCGCTCCGTCCCGATGCGCGCCCGTTCGAGTTGGACGACCAGCTGGTCCAGCAAGAGCACGAGGAGACGCTCCGGCGGTGCGCTGAGGACTTCAAGATCTCGATAGTTCGCGGCCTGGTTCGCGTACGACATGGACACCCGGAAAGAAGACGGTGGCAATGGAATCCTGCGCTTAGCCGAGAGTATCGGCATCACCGACGTGAGTTCTGAAGTGATGCGGTGAGTCCGGATAGCGCGCTGCTCTGTGAGTTCAGGCGACTGAGCGCCGCTTCCATCTGGGTGAACTGCGTGACCAGCGCTTCGCGACGCGCCTCGAGCCGACGACGGGCGTCGGATTCACGCAGGCGAAGCGTGGCGGTGGACTCCGCGATCGTCTGCAACTGCGTCGGGATCGTCCCCGAGCCGAGACTGCCCGCGCGAGCGGTTGCCGTGACAAACGCGCCACCGAGGCCGGTGAAGCCGAACAACGCTTCGATCTCCTGCGGTGCCGCATTCAACGCTTCCCTGAACGTGTCTGCGTTGAAGGTGAGCGAGCCGTTGCGATCGAGCACCATGCCGGCCAGCGTCGGTCGTGAGTACGTGGTGTTCTCGGCGACCTCCGTGCGCAGCGCGGCGGTGAAGCTGTCCACCACACCGCGAAACAGCGTGTTGCCGTACAGCGGTGCACCGAGTACGCGCTGTTCGTCGAAATAGGTACGCACCTCGTTGTACGCATCGACGAGCGCTTTCGCGGCGGTGCTGGCGCCTTCGACATCACGCGAGATGTCCAGGTCCACCGCGGTACCGATTTCGGCCGCCGTCAGCGACAGCGTCACGTTGGGAATGGCGTCCGTGATGTTGTTCGTGGTGCGCACGAACTCGGCACCGTCTACGCGAATGACCGCATCCTGGCCCTGCTGCAGCTGCCGCGTGCGTCCGGCCGTTTCGACCGAGGAGCTCCCCATGGAGCCGGTCGTGCCGTCGGCACGCACGATGTCCATGGAGAACGACAGGCGCGAGCTGCCGCCGGTGTTGTCGGCCAGGCGGATCCGTCCGTCCGGCCCCAACGAGGCGGTCGCGGTGCGCGTGCCGGACCCGAATCCGGTCGTGGCGTCGTTGATCTTGTCAAGAAGGTCCTGCACCGTCTCGCCCGGATCGATCTTGATGCCGACCGACACGGTGGTGCCATCGCCGCGTACGCCACGAATGTTGATGGCATCACCGTTGGCGAGGCCGAGTGCGTTGCCATCGAGCTGCAAGCCGGCGAGCGCGGTGCCGGCGGTCACCGTCGTGCCGCCGGCGTCGCTCAAGGCACCCGACGCCACCACCTGTCGCACGGCGCCCGCCGTGCCGGCACCGAAGCCGAGCGCATCGATCACCGCTTGACTGTTCGGATCGTCGGCATCGGCGGTGACGTTGCCGTCGGCCACCAGCCGATAGCGCGTCTCGTCACCGAACTGCTCCATCTCCGAGGACGCCTGACCACCGGCTGCGTTGATCTTGGACACGATCGACGCGATCGAATCGGTGCTGAGGTCCACCGTGATGAGGCGATCGCCCACACGAATCGAGGCCGGGGGCGGATACACGGCAATGCCGAGTGCCGCGGCGATCGCGTCGGTTGTGGACGAAATCGGCTTGGAGCGCGAATCGAGAAAGCCGAGTTCGCGCGCCAGGCCGCCGGTGCCGTCGGTGAGCGACAGGCGATCGGCACCGGGTGTGGCGCTCGTGAGCACGAGACGTCCGCCGGTCGCACCATCGTTGATGATGCTCGCCGACACGCCAGTGGGCGTTGCCCCGCTGTTGGCCGTGTTGATCTTGTCGCGAATGGCCTGCAATGAGTCTGCCGCGTCGATCGCGATTGACGTGCCGTTGATCGCGAAGTCGCCGCTCAGGTTGAGCGCCGCGGTGCGATCCGCAACGGTTTTGCCGCCGAGCTTGGCGGTTTCGGCCAGCTGCAGCACTTCCACGCGATAGCGGCCGGGCTCGGCGAGCGACGACGCCGTCGCGCCGAAGAGCGTCTGTCCGCTGACGGGGCTTTGGGGGGCGGTGGCGAGATAGCCGCCGAATCCGGCGACGCGAACGGCGCGCGCCGAATCGTTGAGCTTGTCCACCATGGTGCGGAACTTGGTCCACGCGTCGCGCTCCGCCGTACGCTTGTCGAGGCGCGTGGTGATGGGCGTGACGAGGCGCGCTTCTTCCGCCTTGATGAGCGTGTCGACGATGTCGTTCCACTGCACACCGCTGGACAGGCCGCTGAAGTTCGCGATCGGAGCAGTCATTACAGGATCCTCCTCTTAGGCGGCAACCCCGGGACCGGCGAAATGCCGGCCCCGGGGCGG
>JAABRL010000038.1 GCA_011390935.1 Gemmatimonas sp. | reverse complement strand
CTGCCGGTGCGTTGCCGATGCAGCTCGAGCATCGCGTGCAGCAAGCGCTCATCGTCGGCATCGGGCTCACCAATCAGCACGAGATCGTGATTCACTCGGCTCGGGAACGTGCCCGTTTCGTCGAACACGTACGCCACACCATTCGACATGCCGGCGCCGAAGTTGCGCCCCGTACGGCCGAGCACCGCGACCACACCACCCGTCATGTATTCGCATGCATGGTTGCCAACTCCCTCCACGACGGCACACGCGCCCGAGTTGCGTACCGCGAACCGATCGCCCGCCTGGCCGGCCGCGAGCAGCACGCCATCGGTCGCGCCGTACAGCACGGTGTTGCCCACGATCATGTTGAGGTGACTCGCGCCACCGTACCGCGCGGTGCGGTACGGCCGAATGATGATCTCGCCACCAGTGAGCCCCTTGCCGACGTAGTCGTTGGCCTCGCCCTCCAGCTCCATCCGCATGCCGCGCAGCGCGAACGCGCCGAAGCTCTGTCCGGCCGTGCCGTGAAACTGCAGCGAGACGTGTCCGGCAGGAAATCCTGCATCACCCGCACGATCCGCAAGCCAGCCCGCGACGCGCGCGCCGACGGTGAGATGATGGTTGCGCAGCTCGTAGCGTCCCGCGAACGGTGTACCCGCGTCGATCGATGGACGCGCCGCTTCGATGATCGCATCATCGAGCAGCACGGCGTCCGGACGCACATTGCGTTCGGCCGTCCGACGCGGCGCCACGCCTTCACGCTTTGCCTGCGTAAGCAGCAGCGACAGATCGAGCATGCCGGAACGCGGAATCTCCGGGTGGTCCACACGCTGCAACAGATCGGCTCGGCCCACGATCTCGTCGATGCTGCGCGCACCTACCGACGCGAGCAGCTGTCGCACGTCCTCTGCGATGCGCAGGAAGTACGCCACCACGTGATCGGGCGATCCGCGGAACTTCGCGCGCAGGTCTTCGCGCTGCGTGGCGATGCCGGTGGGACAGGTGTTCAGGTGACACTGCCGCGCCATGTCACAGCCGAGTGCGACCAGCGGCGCAGTGCCGAAGCCGAAGCTCTCACCGCCGAGCATGGCGGCAACCAGTACATCACGCCCGGTGCGGAAGCCGCCGTCCACACGCAGCTCGAGACGATGGCGCAACCCGTTCTGCACGAGTACATGTTGTGCTTCGGCGAGTCCGAGCTCCCACGGCGCGCCCGCGTGCTTGATGCTGGACAGCGGCGACGCACCCGTGCCGCCGCTGTGGCCGGCAATGAGCACGTAGTCGGCGTACGCCTTCGCGACGCCGGCGGCCACCGTGCCGACACCCGCAGACGCCACCAGCTTCACGCCAATGCGCGCTCGCGGATTGACGGCCTTGAGATCGAACACCAGCTGCGCGAGGTCTTCGATGGAGTAGATGTCGTGATGCGGCGGCGGCGAAATGAGCTGCACACCGGGCGTGGAGTGACGCAGCCGCGCAATGAGTCCCGTGACCTTGTGCGCAGGCAGCTGCCCGCCTTCGCCGGGCTTGGCGCCCTGTACGATCTTGATCTCGATCTCGTCGGCACGCACCAGATAGCCGGTGGTCACGCCAAACCGTCCCGACGCGATCTGCTTCACACGACTGTCCAACCGATCGCCCGCGCCCCCGAGTGGCGTGTACCACGCGGGATCTTCTCCGCCCTCACCCGCATTGCTGCGCGCGCCGAGACGGTTCATCGCAACGGTGACCGCCGAATGTGCTTCGGGCGACAGCGCGCCGAGCGACATGGCCGACGATACGAAGCGCGCCACGATGGACTCGATGGGCTCGACCTCCTCCACGGGCACCGCGTCACCCGCACGCACCCCCAGCAGGTCGCGCAACGTGATCGGAAATCCGCCTTCACCATGTTCGCGGAACGTCCGCCATGCTTCGTGGTCGGGGCCGCCATCGGCGGTGCGGGCGCGTCGCGCACTGCCCACCGCCTGCTGCAGCGCACGCACCGCGGTGGGCGCCCACGCGTGTACCTCGCCGTCCTTGCGGAAGCGCACGCGGCCGAGATCTGCGAGCGCGACATCAACGCCCACCTCGCCGCCGAACGCGGTCCGATGCCGTGCGAGCACATCTTCCGCGATCTCGCGCAGGCCGATGCCGCCCACTGGCGAGGCGGTGCCGGCGAAACAGCGATCGATCACATCACCGCCAAGGCCGAGCACCTCGAACATCTGGGCGCCGCAATACGACGACAGCGTGGACACGCCCATCTTCGCCAGGATCTTGAGCAGTCCCTTCTCCAAGGCAGCGCGCAGGCGCGACTGCGCCAATGCGGGACCGGGGCGCTCGGAATCGCCTTCGTCACGACCGTGCGTCACCGCTTCGGTGAACAACGTCGCCACGGTTTCAAACGCCAACCACGGATACACGGCTTCAGCGCCGTAGCCAAAGAGCGTGGCGACGTGATGCTGCTCGACCGCGTCTCCGGTTTCCACCACGATGCCAACCTGTGCGCGCACGCCGGTGCGCACGAGATGTTGACGCACTGCGCCCAGCGCCAGCAGCGACGGGATCGGTGCACGATCCGCGCTGACCTTGCGGTCGCTGATGATGAGCAGGCGCACGCCCTTGCTGATGGCCGCTTCAGCGCGACGGCAGATCGCATCGAGCGTGGCATCGAGCGATTCGGGTCGCGAGCGCGCAGGCCAGGTGGCATCGAGTGTGACGGCCTTGAACCCCGGAAACGCGCGCAGCGCCGCCATTTCATCGGGGAGCAGGATCGGATGCTCGATGCGCAGCTTGCGGGCGAACTCCGGCTTCTCGAGCAGCGGTGAGCCGCGCTGACCGAGGTGCATGCGCAGCGACATCACCATCGACTCGCGTAGCGAATCCATGGGCGGATTGGTGACCTGTGCAAAGCGCTGACGGAAGAAGCTGTACAGCGGCTGCGGCAGGCGCGACAGCACCGCGAGCGGTGTATCGTCGCCCATGCTCCACACCACCTCGGCGCCGCTCATGGCCATGGGCTCGAGCACGAGGCGCAGGTCTTCGTGGCCGTAGCCGAACGCATACTGCAGCGGCCGCAGCTGCTCGCTGCCCTGCACCAGCGGCTCCGTGCCGTCGTTCGTTGGCAGTGTGGCCATGTGATGCGCGAGCCAGCGCGCGTAGGGCCGCTGCTCTGCGACTTCCCGCTTGGCCGCCAGATTGCGCACGATGCGCTGCCCCGCGGTATCCACGAGCAGCACGCCGCCCGGGCCCACCTTGCCGGTCTCCACGATATCTCGCGCATCGAATCCGCCGATGCCCACCTCGGAGCCGGCGATCACCATGCCATCGGCGCGAATCTTGTAGCGACACGGACGCAATCCGTTGCGGTCGAGCGATACCGCCACCTGCACACCATCGGAGTAGGCGAGCCCGGCCGGCCCATCCCACGGTTCGATCACGCACTGGTGGTACTCGTAAAACGCGCGCACCGTGGGATCGATGTCCGGATACTTCTCCCACGCCTGCGGCACCAGCATCATCGTGGCGTGTACCGGCGAACGACCACCACGCACCAGCAGCTCGAGTGCGTTGTCGAGACTCGCCGAATCGCTGCCCCCCTTGCGAATGGGGTTGCGCACCCGCTCGGCCTTGTCGCCGAAGATCGGCACATCGAGCAGGCCATCGCGCATGGCCATGGCGTTGCGGTTGCCCCAGAGCGTATTGATCTCGCCATTGTGCGCCAGCATGCGGAACGGCTGCGCAAGCTCCCAGCGCGGCATCGTGTTGGTGGCGTACCGCTCGTGAAAGACCGCGATCGCCGTTTCGAACGACGGCTCGCGCAGATCCGGGAAGAAGTCCGCGAGTTGCGCGCCCGTCACCAGCCCCTTGTACACGATCGTGCGGCACGAGAGCGAGCAGATGTGAAAGGGCGCGAGCCCCAGCGCATCGATGCGGTGTTCGATCTCCCGTCGCGCGAGATAGAGCGCGCGCTCCCAGGCGTCGTCGCTCGCATCGGCCGGTCGTCCCACGAGCACCTGGCGAATCGCCGGCATGGCCCCGCGTGCGGACGGTCCGAGCATGGAGGGCTCGATGGGCACATCGCGCCAGCCGAGCACCGGCAGTCCGTCAGCCACGAGCACTTCTTCCACTACGCGCTCGGCCAGTGCGCGCGCGTCGCGGTCGGTCGGCAGGAAGCACATGCCCACGGCCACCGTCGCGTCCGCCGGCAGGTGGATCCCCTGCCGCGAGGCCGCGAGAATGAACAGGCGTCGCGGGATCTGCGTGAGCAGGCCGGCGCCGTCGGCCGAGAGGTCGGCGCCCTGCGCGCCACGGTGCGCGAGGCGCGCGGCCGCGGCCAGTGCGAGCTGAACCACCTCGTGCGTGCGCTCCCCGCTCTGCCGGGCGATGAAGCCGACGCCGCACGCGTCGCGTGCCGCGTACGGAGACCCCGCCTCGGCGCCCTCAAGCAGGGCGCGGCGTGAATGGCGCAGTTGCTGACTCACCGTGCAAACTCCGGGTGTGTGGGGCACAGACTAAGGACGGGGGCTCTCAGCCGCCGCATTCGACGTGACCGCGGTGTCACGTGCCAGATATCGATCGTACCACTGCAACACCCGTTCATGGAAGTCCGTGAACTGCGCGGCCGTCGTCATGGGGATGCCGTGTCCGCCGTCCACGTAGTTTACCCACGTGACCGGTCGACCGAGACGGCGCAACGCGAAATACATTTCGCGCGTATTGAGTGCAGGGACGTTGTGATCCTCGCCGCCGGTGATCAGCAGGAGCGGCGTGCGAATGCGATCGGCGAACATCACGGCGCTGTGCTGTACGTATTTCTGCGGCTGCTCCCACATCGTGGCGCCGATGCGGTCCTGTGTGCGTTCGGCCGCGTTGACGTTGCGCACCCCGAGCCGCGGCGAGTCGGTATAGAAGGAAATGAGGTCCACCTTCCCCGAGATGTTGATCGCAGCCTTGAATCGTTGCGTTTGCGTGACGAGCAGGTTGGTGGCATAGCCGCCGTAGCTGGTGCCATGCACACCGAGGCGCGCGCTGTCGGCGATGCCGAGCTCGATGAGTTTGTTGGCAGCGGCAGTCACGCCCTTCAGCCAGGCTTCGCCGGGAAAGCCGATCTCGAAGGAGACCGAAGGCTTCATCACGGCGTAGCCGTGACTGGCCAGATACATCGTGGTGGCGTCGAACCCATCGTCGAAGAACGATTCATACACGCTGAATACCGTTGGCACGTTGCGCGTACCCGCCGAGGGCAACGTGAGCACGCCATACTGGGTCACGCCGTCCACATCGAGGTACGACACCAGCTGCGTGACCGGAAGCGTGCGTGCGGCCAGCTGCGGATTCGATACGAGCACGCGCTGCGGCGAGCGCAGGCGTCCATCGGCAAGCCACAGATCCGCCGGTGCGCCATGCTGCGCGATGGTGAGCGCCAGACGCTCCCCGTTGGGTGCGAGTCGTGGCGATCCGTATAGTCGTCCGTCGCGAACCAGCGTATCCATCGCACCGGTCGCGACATCGACCCGCACCAGCGCGCGATCCCACGCGGTGCGCGAGGTGACGCTGACCAGTAGCGTGCGCCCGTCGGCACTCCAATCGGCCAGCGTGGCACGCGGGCCGGTCACCGTATCGGTGATCGCATGCAGCGTACGACGCGTCCCGTCCGTCGTGTTCACCAGAAAGAGTCCCGCCCGCGTGCTCGCGACCACGGCGTCGGCGGTCGGCGACAGGCGCACCAGGCTCCACCGCTCGTCGCGCGCGCTGTCAGCAGGCGCCGTATCACCGCGAGCGCGCGGCGGCGGTCCGATCAGGCGACGTGGCGTGGTATCGTCGAGGCTGGCGACGTGAATCGCCCCGTCGCGCGCAAACGCGTATCGCCGTCCATCCGCCGCGTGCGAGAGCGTCACGCCGCGCATCGACGCCAGCACCACGCGCGGCGCCCCGCCGTTGACGTGGGCCATCAGACGCGCTTCGTTGCTGGCGCCGCCCTCATAGTTCGTCTTCGCCGTGCGATCTTCTCGCCACGTGATCGCGGCGCCGTCGCCACTGGCCGTCCAGGACGTGAGCTGCGTGGGCGTGACCAGTGTATCGAGGCGCCCTGTCCCCGGGTGCCACGACACCAGCAGTGCGCGATTGGCCAGTCGCCGCAACACATCCCACGCCAGGAACGGCTCCGTACCATCCTGCACCGCGATCGGCCCACGCACGAGTGAATCAAACCGCGCCTGCACCTCCTGCAGCCATCCACGCTCGCGCACCGACACGATCAATCGCCCGTCATCGGTCCACGCCACATCGCTGTTCTCGGCCAGCCGCGCACCACCCAGCGAGACCGGGCGCACGCGTTGGCGATCGCGTTCCCAGATCAGTAGCGCCGGCACGCTGTCGCGCGTGGCGATCGCCAGCCGTGCGCCATCTCGGCTCCATGCCATGGCACCCAGCGTGCGCGGCGCGGAAAGAATGGCGCTCGTGTCGCCCGTGGCCGCGTTCATGAGCAGCAGGCGCGCCGGTGCCGGCCGTACGTAGCTCGGGTCACCATCGCGCGCGGCCACAAACCCGAGTCCGTCGCCGCGACGCGCCTGTCGCACGAGCAGCCAACGTCCATCTGGAGAAAAATCGCCGATGGCGAGTGTCCGCACGTCGAGCAGATCGGCGGGCGTGAGTGGCGCGGTCCGGTCTGCCGGGCGCTGTGCGGTCAGCGCAAGCGGCAGGGTGCACAGCCACACCCCGAGAAGCCAGAGACTGCGCCGAGGCCGACCGGCAACACGGGAATCGGGAGAGGAGGACATGGCAGGTGCGAGGGGCATGAGGGGAAGGGGTACGCAGCCTCCTCAACCTGACATCAAATCACGCTGGGGGCTACCAACCGGCAGACGCCGCGCTCGCCAACTCCTCGCGCAACTTGCCGTAGCTCTCCCATCGTCCACGACTCACGGCGCCGGCGTCGACCGCCTCGCGAATGCCGCAGCCGGGCTCGACCAGATGCGTGCAGTCGGCGAACCGACAGTGCCCGAGATACGGACGCAGCTCCGGAAAGCAGTGCGCCACGTCCCCCACGTCGATCCCCCACAATCCGACCTCGCGCAGCCCTGGGGTGTCGGCAACGAATCCACCGCCAGGCAGCGGATGCAGCAGGGCGCCCACCGTGGTGTGCCGCCCCTTGTTCACGCTCTCGCTGATCGCGCCCACGCGTAGCGTGAGGCCGGGGAAGAGCGCGTTCATGAGCGACGATTTGCCCACGCCCGATGGTCCGGCCAACGCCGAGACCTTGCCCTGCACCACCTCGCGCAGCGCCTCGAGCCCACGGTCCGCGACCACGCTGGTGTAGTGCACCGGGTAGCCGGCCCGCTCAAAATCGGCAAAGCGCGCCCGGGCCGATGGCTCGTCAGCGAGATCGCATTTGTTCACCACGATGCGCGCCGCGAGATCGTTGGCTTCCGCGATGACCAGGAACCGATCGAGCATGCGCGGGTGCGGATCGGGATTGGCGGCGGCGAACACCACGAGGACCTGATCGAGATTCGCGACCACCACGCGTTCGCCAAACGCGCGACCGGGCGCACGACGCGCCAACTGCGATCGACGTGGCACGATCGACGCAATCGCGTGCACCGAGGCGCCATCGGCATCGGGGGTGATCTCGACATCCACGATGTCGCCCACCGCGAGCTTCACCGGCTTGCTCCCATCCTTCGCGGTGGTGTTGCGCTCCTCGTCGCGCTTGAGACGGCCACGCATGGACGCATCGACCGTCGGGCCGTCGTCGAGCAGCACGCGCCACACGCCACCCGTCCCACCGAGCACCGTGCCGCGACTCATGTGTCTTCCTTCGCAGCCTGCGGCGCCGGCGCACCGCGAATGAGACCATCGAGCGTGGCCTTGACCACCAGCAGCGACATGCGCCCCACCGCCTCCCGCACCGCCGTTTCGCTGTGCCCACGCACGAGGAACTCCGTCTCCAGGTGCCCCACGGCCTCGGGCTCACCACGACCCCAACGCACGAAGAACAGGTACGCGCCCCACGGCAGCGCCGCATCACCGGTGGTATCGGTGAGGATGTCGGCCGAGTAGCTCATGCCGTCCACGCCCTCGAACGCGGCCGGCCGCGCGTGTACGGCCATGTAGCCACCCAGAGTCCGTTCGTCCCCCGCATCCGGATCGGGGGGCAGGTGCTGTCCGCTGTGTGCGATGGGGCGATCCGGTCAGTGCGCGCTGGTGCGACGCGTGTCGGCGGACGAGCGGCGCGGGCCATGCATGGCCTCCCGCACGATGCTGCCCGTCATGAAAGCGATGTTCGCCGGCCGCTCCGCCAGACGACGCATGAGATACGGGTACCACTGCGTGCCGAACGGAATGTACACGCGAACCCGCCAGCCATCAGCCACGAGAGCCTCCTGCAGGTCACGTCGCACGCCGTAGAGCATCTGGAACTCGAAACGCTCCGGCGAAATGCCTTCCGCGCGCGCGAAGCGTTTCGCCTGTTCGATGATCGTTTCGTCGTGCGTCGCAAGTCCGGGATAGTGTCCGCGCGCCATGAGACGCTGCATCGCCTGCACGTACGTCTGGTCCACATCGGACTTGTCGGGGAACGCGACGGCGTCCGGCTCCTTGTAGGCCCCCTTGCACAGGCGCACGCGTGCACCGAGTCCGATGGCGCGCTCCACGTCGTCGAGCGTGCGACGCAACGCACTCTGCAAGACAATGCCCACGCGTCGCGGATGTCGACTGTACAGCTCCCGTTCGAAGAGATCGAGCGTACGCTGCGTGTATTCGCTCGACTCCATGTCGAGGCGCACAAACGAATCGTACTGTTCGGCCCGCTGCAGAATCGCCGTGATGACTTCGATGCAGAGATCATCTCGAATGTCCTGTCCGAGCGCCGTGAGCTTCACGGAGACATTGCACTCGAGCTTGCGCTCGTGGATGGTGTCGAGCAGTTCGAGGTACTGACGGCCGGTGTCACGCGCCTCGGCCTCGTTGGTGACGCTTTCGCCGAGCAGGTCGAGGGTGGCCGAAATGCCGTGTGCGTTGAGTTCGGCGGCGGCATCGCACGCACTGGCAATGGTTTCACCGGCAACAAAGCGCGACGCCATGCGACGGGCAAAGCCGTTCCCGCGAATGAAATCGAAGATGCGCTGCTGGCGCGAGAGGTACAGCAGGGAGTTGCGAAGCATGGAGTCGAGGCGACGGTCACGGGGAGCCGTCAGCGCTCCCCGCCTGGAGTGTGCCCGAACCGGGCAACCCTGAAATATACTGTCGCCCGGAGGGAGGGCAGTGGGCGGCGGCGGTGTCGGGGCTCGCAGGGCGGTCGGGGCTCGCAGGGCGGGGCGACGGGGTCAGCAACCAAATCGTGAGGGGTGAGATGAGTTGTCGACGCGATCCCGGCGAACGTCGGGATCTCGAGGTTCGCCCACCTCATGCCTCGTGATTTCGTTGCGCTCCCCTTCGCGCCGCACAGCGGTCGGGCTCGATGGGCGGGGGGAAGGGGTCAGCAACCAACGCGTGCGCTACCGAACCATCCGCCACACCGGTGCCACCTGCCCCACCGCGAGACCGGCATCGAGCAGGTTCCACGTCGCCATGCCGTCGTCGCTCTCCGGCTCCAGCAACAGCATGGCCAGCCGATCGCGCGAGGTCCCGGTGTTCACGAGCCAGCTGCCCGTCGGAACCGTCTCGCGGCTGCGCATCCAGCGCCCGGACAGCGTGACCTCCTGATGTCCCTGGAACGGTCGCGGCGCCTTGGCAATGCTGTCCACCATGAACCGCTCCACCTCGACGCTGAGCGGTGCGTCCACGCGCGTGATCGCCACGCCGTGCAGGCGAAGCCGCGGCAGCACGGAGTCCGCTACGCTGGCGTCGATCACCCAGCCCACCGCGGGTGGCGTACGCGTGAGCGCGGCTTCGAAACGATCGACCACCGGCATGCGCACGGAGGCAAAGCGACCCGTTCGCTTGAGACCGATCGGCATGCCGGGCTCGTGTCGCTGCGTGCTGTCCGGCAACCGCTCGAGCACTTCCACCAAAACGGCCTGCGTGTCGGGTGTGCTCCAGAACCGCGAGCGCACCGGCACGGCCGGCGAGACGCCCGTGGCGCCGAAGGTGGACGCCGCACGTCCGGCCGCCACGCGCGTGCGAATATCGGCCGGCCGCTCGGCCACGTACGACAGCACTTCCTGCACAAACGCCTTCGTGGAGGCAACCCGCACGTCGAACGGATCGTGCGAGAACGCTTCACTCAAAATCGACATGGCACCGCGCAGCCCGTAGTAGTTGGTACCGAAGCGCGGCTTGTGCTCGTACGTGACCCACGCAGCCTTGAGCGTATCGGTGAGCGATTCGCGCCCGCGCTCACCGGTGAAGTTGCCGTACGGAAAGATGCGAAAGTTGTGGCGCGACTGCATGCGCTCACGAATGGCCACGAGCATGGTGTCGCCCACGAATGGCGCGAGCGGCGCGGCCGGATGCAACGATGGCGAGTACGTGAGGTGGTAGCCGTGGTAACTGCCGTTCGTGGTGTGCAGATCCATGAACACATCGGGCTCCCACGCGGCAAATGCCGCGAGCGACGCACGCGTCTCGGGGGCCTCCACCTTGATGTAGTCACGATTCAGGTCGAGCTCCTGCGCGTTCGGACGCAAGCCGATGAGCGCGGGACCGTTCTGGGAGCCGCGATTGCGTGCCTGATCGCCGAACCGCTCGTTCCCATCGGCGTTGTAGATCGGCACCACGAGCAGCACGATCGAGTCGAGCACCGTTGGGCCCGTGGCCACCGACAGCTCCCGCAGCAACGCCTGCACGGCCTCTTTCCCCTCCACTTCACCGGCGTGGATATTGGCCTGCACGTACACGATCGGGCGACCCAACGCGCGCGCCTCGGCTGGGGTGCGCACCTGCGGCTTCGACGCGATCACGAGCGGCAGCACGCGCCCCTGCTGCGACCGGCCGAGCTCCGTCACGATCAGTGGGGCCCGCATGCCCACGAGCGAATCGAGGAACGCGATCACATCCGCGTGATGCGAGGTTTCGGCGTAGTTGGTGCGCTCGGCACGCGTAGCCGGACGCGGCAGTGTGGTGCCTTGCGCCTGCACGGTGGCAGGCACAGCAACGGAGAGCGCGGCCGCAAGCGACGCGAGCAGGCGAGTGCGGAACGGCATGGATCGGAACACGGCGGATCAGTCGAAGGAGAGGGTCAGGCGGTAGCGGCGGCGATTTCATCGAGCTGCTCGGCATGCCGCGCCTCGTGACGCGCAATCATGAGCAACCATTCGTACATGGTGAGCGGACCGAGGCGTGGATGCGCGGCCGAGACCGAACCGAGCGCCAATCCGTCGGCCTTCACGATGGCCTCGAGCAGGCGTGCGCGCGAGGCTGCGAGTGCGCGCACGGCGTCATCGAAGTCGCTGTGCTCATCCGGCATCACCAGCTCGGGTGCCTTGATCATGCGCGTACGTACATGCATGGGAAAGCGCGTGAAGCCATCAATGATGGCGCGCGCATCGTCGCTCGTCTCGAGCGGTGCGCCCGATTCGCGGAGCTGACGCGCGTGCACGCTGAACAGCTTGCCGCTCGACCCTTCCACCTTGGCGAGATGGGCGAGCACTTCCGCGGCCGACCACCGATCGGGCGCCGGCCGCACATTGCGCATCGCCACGGGCACACGCATCGCGGACTCGAGCAGGCGGGTACGCTCAAGGCCGAGCTCGTGCACGAGCGCTGCGAGGATCGGATGGCGGGGGGCGCCGGCGTCGGCATGGGTCGGATCGGACATCACAGCGGCTTTCCAGTGGAAGGGTAGAATCGTTCCCCACGCGCGGCCATGTCGCGCAGTCGTGCGGCGGGTGCGAAGCGGCCGGGGAATCGGGCGTTGAGGGCCTCGAGACGACGCACCAGCGCCGCTGCGCCAATGGCATCGATCGCGCGAAATGGGCCACCGCGAAACGGTGGGAAGCCGATACCGAACACGGCACCCACATCGCCGTCGCGCGTGCTGCGCAGCACACCGTCTTCGAGACAGCGCACGGCTTCGTTCAGCATTGGCAGTACGGTACGCTCCTGAATCTCGTCGGCTGTGGCCGAGCGGCGACTCCCCTGCACCGGTGTCATGGCGTAGATCGCTGCATCAGGCCCACCGCGCTCGCCGTCTTCGTAGGTGTAGAAGCCACGCCCCGCCTTGCGCCCGGTGCGACCGCTCTCGATGACGCGCGTCAGGGTGCGCGAAGGGACCATGCGATCGCCAAAGGCTTCAACCATGATCGCTCCCGACTTGCCGGCGATATCGAGGCCGACTTCGTCGAGCAACGTGATCGGTCCGACCGGGAAACCATACGCGAGCAGCGCCTGATCGATTGCCTCGATCGCGACGCCGTCGTCGAGCAGCGCCCCGGCCTCGTTGATGTACGGCGCGAGAATCCGATTCACATAGAAGCCCGGACCATCGCGCACGACGATCACGGTCTTGCCGAGTTGCTTGCCGAAGGCGACCACCGTGGCGATCGTCTCGTCGCTGGTGGCAGGCGCCGCGATCACTTCCAGCAGCGGCATCTTCTGCACCGGACTGAAGAAGTGCATACCGACCACCTGCTCCGGTCGGCTGGACGCTTCGGCGATGCGCGCAATCGGGATTGTGCTGGTGTTCGAGGCGAAGATTGCGCGAGCAGCGACAGCTTCCACCTCGCGCAGCACCGTGTGTTTCACCTCGAGTTCCTCGAACACCGCTTCGATCACCACATCGGCGCGTGTGAAGCCGGTATAGTCGGTCCCACCGCTCACACGCGCGAGTGCATCGTCCATCGCGAGTCGTGTAAGGCGACGCTTGCGACGCTTCTCGTCGAGCCCCTCGCGTACCACACCGATCGCGCCCGCAATGCGTTCGAGCGACGCTTCCTTGATGCGCACGAGCGTATCGTGCTGCACTGCCACGCTCGCGATCCCGGCGCCCATGAAGCCGCCCCCCACGATCCCGAGGCGATGTACGGGGCGCGGTATCGTATCGGACTCGATGCCCGTGTCCTTCTTGAGCGCCGTCGTGGCGAAGAAGAGAAACGTGAGTTCGCGGCACACATCGGTGACGGCCAATCGGCCGAACGCCCTGGCTTCCGCGTCGAGTCCGCGTGCGATGCCATTCGCGTACCCTTCGGCGACGACCTCGATGGCGGCCAGCGGTCCGGGGTACGCACCGCGCGTTTTCTTCAGGACCTGCTCGCGCGCCTGCCGAAACACCACGGCGCGTCCCACCGGGTTGTCTTCGAGCAGCATGGCCGTGGGCCCCGACTTGCGTTCGGTGCGGCTGCGTTGACGCGCCGCGAGCTCGCGGGCGCGTTGCAGCGCCACGCTGCGCAGAATGGCGGGATGCACGAGGTCATCGATCAGGCCAAGCGTCTTCGCTTTGCGCGGACGCACCGTCTTGCCCGTGAGGATCAGGTCGAGTGCGGCCTGCAACCCGATCAGGCGCGGCAGACGCTGCGTGCCGCCCGCGCCCGGCAGCAGGCCGAGCTGCACTTCGGGGAGCGCGCACACCGACTTCGGGTGATCACTGAGTACGCGCCAGTGGCATGCCAGTGCGACCTCGAGTCCTCCGCCAAGGCAGGCGCCGTGAATGGCCGCGACCACGGGTTTGTGCAGCGCGGCCAACCGGTCGAGCATGCGCTGTCCACTGCGCGAGAGTGCCTCCGCGTCTGCGGCCGATGCGATCGACACCAGCTCCTCGATGTCCGCACCGGCGATCCACGTGTCGGCTTTGCCGCTGGACAGCACCGCGGCGCGAATCGCGTCATTGCCCTCGAGCTGCGCGAAGATCTGCTCGAACTCGGCCGTGAGTCGCGAGTTCAACGCGTTGATCGGCGCATGCGGCGCATCGAAGGTGATCAGCGCGATGCCGTCATCGTCCACCTGCAGCGTCAGTGACGGTGTGGTTTCGGGCGTACTCATGCGCGCTCCAGCACCATCGCGTGTCCCATACCGCCAGCGGCGCATACGGTGAGCAGACCGAACTGTTCATCACGACGCACCAGTTCGTTGGCAAGCGTGGTGACAATGCGTGCGCCCGTCGCACCGAATGGATGTCCGATGGACAACGATCCGCCCATCACATTGAGCCGCTCCGGGTCGACCTCGCCCACCGGCTCCGAGAGCCCGGCCCGTTCGGCCCACACGCGCGACGCCAGCCCGTGCAGGTTGCTCAGCACCTGCGCGGCAAACGCCTCGTGCATTTCCACCAGCCCCATGTCGCGGAGCGCAAGTCCGGCACGCTCGAGCGCCATGGGCGCGGCGAACACCGGCGCCTGCAGCAGTTGCTCCGCCGGATCAATGGCGGCATACGCGTAGGAACGAATGAAGGCGAGCGGCGTGTAGCCGAGCGCGGCGGCCACATCCTCGCGCATGAGCAGCACCACGGCCGCGCCATCGGTGAGCGGCGACGCGTTGCCGGCGGTCACCGTGCCGTACTGGCGGTCGAAGACGGGCTTCAGCGCGCTGAGCTGCGCGAGCGTGCTGTCGGCGCGCACACCGTTGTCCGACGCGAGCATCTCGGTGTGTCGCGGCGGCAGCGTGATCGGCGCGATCTCGGCGGTGAGTCGCCCGTCGGCCGTGCCGGCGGCGGCGCGCTGATGGGAGCGCATCGCGAAGGCATCCTGCGCCTCGCGCGAAATGCCGTTGAGCTTGGCCATCGTGTCGGCGGACTGCCCCATCGTTTCACCCGTGCTGGGTTCGCTGATGGCCGGGGTCACCGGTAACAGATCGCCGGGGCGCACTCGACTGAGCACCCCCAGACGCTGAGACAGCGACTTCGCCTTGCTCGCGGCCACGAGCGTATCCGACATGCGGCGCGAGTGCAGGATCGGCACCTGGGTGAGCGATTCGGTGCCGCCGGCGATGGCGACGGTCGCATGCCCGAGCGCGATCTGATCGGCCGCATCGGTGATGGCCTGATTGGCCGACGCGCAGGCTCGACCCACCGTAAAGGCCTGCACGTCGCGCGGAAAGTACGGGAGCAGCGCGACTTCGCGCGCCGGATTCGGGGCCAGCACCGAGGGCAGCACGGTGCCCAGACTCACGAGCTGCACCTCGGTCCCGTCCACCTCGGTGCGCTGCATGAGCGCCGACACCGCATGACGCGCGAGGTCGAGGGCGGAGTACGATTTGAGCGCGGTGCCGGATCGGGCGAAGGGGGTGCGCACACCCGCCACGATCGCGACACGACGGCCAGGAACAGCGAAGGGGGACATGCTGGGAAAGGTACCGTGTCGCGCCATTGCACACACGCGCACCGCGAGCGGCTTGCGCAGCGTCCCGCCGCAGCGCAGGGTACCACGCGTGATCCGAATCACCCGACCTCCGCTGCTCGCCATTGCGGCATGCGTCTTCGGCGCGGCGCTGCACGCTCCCGTGGCCGCCCAATCGCCAGCACGCACGGCGCCCTCCCCCGCCTCGCGCGTCGTGGCGGAGGCGACCGCCGCCTGGGTGGCGGGGATGGAGCGCGCAGCGGCCGAGGCATGGCGCGACACGCTCGCCGAGCGCCCTGACGCGACGCACGCCTGGCTCAGTCTGGCGGTCCTGGCGCGGGAAGCCTTCGATTGGACGGGCGCCGACTCCCTGCAGCAGCGCGCGCGGGTGGCGCTCACGCGCGACGCTCGCGTCGTCGACCAGCGAGACGCATTCGCCGCAATCGTGTGGCTGGAGACGGCCCGGTCGGCGAACGCCCGGGGCGAATACCGACACGCCGCGCAGGCCGTGGACTCGTCGATCGCGCACGCGCGCGCGGCCCGCGACTCGGTCACCCTCGCCTCCGCGTTGGCCAGCGCCGCCGCGCTTCGCGGACGCACCGTATCGGCGGTTGCCCAGCAGGCGACGCTCGATTCGCTCGCGCCGCTCACGCAGTTTCGAGACTCACTTCTGCAGCTGCGTGATCGATGCGTGCAAGCGGCCAGCACGGCCATGCGCGATCTCGACCGGATGGCAGCTGTGCTGTCGCTCGCGCGAGGCGCCCATGATGCGCGCGCCAGTGGTGTCTGCCTGTTTACGGCAGCGACGCTGTTCAGCGAGCGCGGATTGCAGTACTCCACGTCCGTGCTGCTGGATTCGGCGCTCGTGTCCTTTCGCCGGGGACGCGCACCCGTCGACGAAGCGGCGGTCCTGCAGTGGCTGGGCAACCTGTACGCCCGCAGCGGACAATACGCGCTCGCCGACCGGTACCTCTCCGAAGCGCTGCGAGGCGCGCTGGCGGCGGACAATCGGTCGCTGACGGCGTGGATTCACCTCAATCTCGCCACCACGGCGCGAGGGCGTGGTGATCGCGCACGCGCCGAGCGCTCCGTGCTACTCGCGCGCACGCTTGCGGAGACCGTCGGCGATGGATACGCCCTCGCCGACGCCGATGCGTCCTACGCACGCATCCTGCTCGAGGACGAGGACTGGCCCGCGCTGGAGTCGCATCTCGCGGCGGGCGAGGGCGAGTCGCGCCCCCTCGCCGCAACGGCTTCCCGCTTCACGCTGCGCGCGGACATGGCCCTGCGCCGCGGCGACCTTTCTGCGGCGCGGACGTGGTTGATGCGCACGGATTCGATCGCGACCCTGCGCGGTCCCAACTGGCGCCCGTCGGTGGCGCTCAATCACGCGTGGCTGGAGCTGCGCAGCGGTCGGGCACGTGTTGCCGCGACCACGCTCGATACCCTCCGATTTCGATTTGGTCGTGCGCAGGTCTCCACGCAACTGTTCGTCGGCTCGGCCCTGGCCGAAGCGCATCTTGCCCTAGGCGAGGTCGACTCGGCGATCGCCGCGCTGGACGACGCGCTCGCTCACATCGACACGCGCGTGCAGGAGGAGCCGACGAACCGACTCCGTGCGCAAGCCGCAAACACGCAACAACCGTTCGGCGGCGCGCGTGCCGCTGATGCACCGCGCGCCGCGGTGGTCGGCATTGCGAAAGCGGGCCGTGTGGACGTGGCCTTTGCGCAGAGCGAGCGGCTCCGCGCGCGCGCCCTGCTGGAAGCGCTGCTGCTTGCGGCACCGGTGAACGAGGAAACGGCCGCAGAGCGCGCCGTACGTCGGGCGGAGCAGTACGCGCCAGCCACGTTGGCGAGCGCGCAGGCCGCGTTGCCCGATGATCGCACGGCGCTCGTCTCGTTTCTGACCGGGCCGGCTGACGTGGGCACCGTTGCGCTGGTGGTCACGCGCGGCGACGTGCGGGCCGTTTCGCTCCCATCCGTCGACTCGCTGGCCCCATTGATCCAGCGGCTCACGGCGGCGCTGTCCGACGGCGCCAACGATCGTCGCCTGCGTGCGCTGCGCGACGGGCTCGCGCAGCAGCTTGGCGACGCACTGCTCGCGCCGGTGCTCACGGCCGTACCGACAGGGACGCGGCATCTCGTGATCATCGCCGACGACATTCTGCATCGGGTGCCGTTTTCGGCGCTTCGGCCCGGTGGGCGGCCGCTGCCCAAGCCGCTGGCGCTGAGCACCGTGCCGTCGGCCGCGGTGGCAGAGCTGGTGTGGCGTGGACGGGATCCGATCGGCGTGCACTCCGTGGTCCTCGCATCGCCCGTCGCGCCGATCGAGGGCGATCCGAATGCGGTCTGGCGCGTGCCGCTGCGCGGTGCGCACGCGGAAGGGCACGCCGTGGCGGGCCTCCTGCACGCATCGCAGCTGTTCACCGGAGCCGAGGCGTCCGAGGCGCAGCTGCGCGCGGTCTCGGACGATCCGCCCGCGGTGCTGCACATTGCGGCGCACGCGGAGGTGAACGATCAGGAGGTAGACGATGGGCTGCTGATTCTGAGCAGCGGGCGCGATGCCGACGGTTTCGTCACCCCCGCCGAGCTGGCCACGCTGCGCCTGACCGGCACGTTGGTGGTGCTGTCGGGCTGTCGCACGGCGCGCGGCCCGATCGTGGGCGGCGAGGGCGTGCGTGGGCTCGTGCCGCCGCTGCTCACCGCCGGCGCCGCGGCGGTGCTCACCACGCAGTGGGATGTGGGAGACGAGGGGTTGGCGCCGCTGATGACCGCCTTCTATCGCGCGCTCACGCGCGGGCACACGGCGGCGGAGGCCCTGCGTCTGGTCCAGGTGGAGGCTCAAGCGAACAACCGCCCGTCCCGCGAATGGGCCGCGCTCACCTTGGTGGGGAATGGCAACTGGCGACTGCCGCCGGCCGCGCGCACATCGGCTGCCGCGCGCGGCACAGCGAAGATCGCGTCTCGCTCGTTCTGACTACATCTTAGGTCGCATCACCATCCGCGACAGGCTGTCGCTCGCTGCCACAGCTCCTGCGCTCCCTTCCCACCCCTGGAGATCTCCCCCGTGACGAACCCGCGTGCACCACGCGTGGTCGCCGCCGCGCGCGCTGCAGTTCTGGCCGCGTCGGTCTTCTGCGTTGCACCACTCGCTGCTCAGGTCGCGGCCACGCCCGTGGCGTCCGAGTTCAGCGCTTTGCACTTCCGCTCCATCGGACCGGCAACCATGTCGGGCCGCATCGCGGCCGTGTCCGTCTTCGAAGCCGACCCTGCCACGTACTACGTCGGCACCGCGCACGGCGGCGTCTGGAAGACCACGTCCAACGGGTCGCTGTGGACCCCCCTGCTGCAGCATGAAGGGCTGCTCTCGATCGGCGCCGTGACCGTCTCGCAGGGGGACCGCAACCTCGTGTGGGTGGGCACCGGCGAGTCGAACAACCGGCAGAGCATCTCGTGGGGCGACGGCATCTACAAGAGCACCGATGGCGGCGCGAGCTTCACGCACATGGGACTGCGCGAATCGAAGCACATTCACAAGATCGTGCTCGATCCCGGCAACACCGATCACGTGTACGTGGCCGCGACCGGGCCGCTGTTCGGCAGCGGCGGTGAGCGTGGTGTGTACAAGAGCACGGACGGTGGCAAGACGTGGACCCGCGTGTTGCAGGTGAACGACGACACCGGGGTGAACGATCTGGTCATGCATCCGACCAACCCCAAGGTGCTCTTCGCGTCCACCTACCAGCGACGGCGCACGACGTGCTGCATGGTGGGCGGTGGTGCCGGCAGCGCGCTCTGGCGCTCCACCGACGCCGGCAGCACGTGGCAGAAGGTCGAGGGCGGCTATCCGTCCGGTGATCTGGGGCGCATCGCCGTGGACATCGCGCGCTCGAACCCGCAGGTGATGTACTCACTCGTCGAGGCGCCGGCCGCCCCGGGTGGCAGCGCCACGGGGCTCTGGCGTTCCGACGATGGCGGCTTGAACTGGCGCAAGGTGAACAGTGTGAACCCGCGCCCGATGTACTTCAGCAAGCTGCACATCGACCCCACCAATCCCGATCGGGTGTACCACGGTGGCGTGGGCCTGCACGTGTCGCACGATGGCGGCCGCACCGTGGAGACCGACGCCGCCGTCGTGATTCACGACGACGTGCACGCGATCTGGGTGAATCCGAGCAACCCGAAGCACGTGCTCATCGGCAACGACGGTGGCCTCGCCACGTCGTATGACGGCGCGTACACGTGGCAGTTCGTGCCCAACCTGCCCGTCGGCCTGTTCTACCATGTGTCGTTCGACATGGAGACGCCGTTCAACGTGTGTGGCGGCATGCAGGACAACTACAACTGGTGTGGCCCGAGCCGTTCGCGCTTCGGGGCCGGCATCATGAACTACGACTGGTTCCAGATCCTCGGCGGCGACGGCTTCGTGGCACTCCCCGATCCGCGGGACTCGCGCATCGTGTACACCGAGTCGCAGGACGGCAACATGATTCGCCGCAACATCGTGACCGGCGAATCGCGCAGCATTCGGCCCACGCCGCAGAACGTCTCGCCGGCCGTGCCGGCCACCGAGCGGTTCCGCTTTCACTGGGATTCGCCGATGATGCTGTCGTCGCACGACCCGGGCGTGCTGATCGTGGCGGCCAATCGCGTGTTCAAGTCGACCGATCGTGGCGATTCGTGGACGGTGATCAGCCCCGACCTCACGAAGAACCCGAATCGCGACACCATCGTCACGATGGGCGTGAAGAACACCGACATCCGCATCGCGCGCAACGACGGCATTTCGCAGTGGCCCACGATCGTGACGCTGGCCGAGTCGCCGAAGGAAGCGGGCGTGATCTACACCGGCACCGATGACGGCACCGTCAGTGTCACGCGCGACGGTGGCGCCACATGGACGGATATCACGAAAAACCTGCCGGGCTTCCCCGCCGGCGCGTTCGTGTCGGAAGTGGTGCCGTCGCGCTTTGACGCGGGCACGGTGTATGTCACCGTCGACCACCACCGCGAGAATGACTACAACACGTACGTGTGGATGAGCACCGACTTCGGACGCACGTTCAAGTCGCTGCGCGCCAACCTCGCGGGCCGCGTCGCGCGCACGCTGACGGAAGACACGCGCAACGCCGACGTGCTCTACATCGGCAGTGAGGATGGCATCTACCTGACGCTCGACCGCGGTGCGAGCTGGCGCAAGTTGAACGGCCACAACTTCCCGAACGTGCGCGTGGACGAACTCACGATTCATCCGCGGGACAACGCGCTGCTCGTGGCGTCGCACGGTCGATCGATCTGGATTCTCGATGACCTCGCGCCGATTCAGGAATACGCCGCGGCACAGCGGGTGGCCAGCGCCGCGCTCTTCTCGGTGCCGACCGCGCTGCAGTGGAAGTACAAGGATGACCGCAACGACGAGTTCTGGGGACACCAGACGTTCATCGGCGAGAACCCGCCGGTGGAAGCGACGATGTCGTTCTTCGTGAAGACGCCGCCGAAGGCGATGTCGGTGCGCATCATGCAGGGATCACGTCTGGTGCGTGAACTCGAGATCCCCGCCGCGCGCATCGCCGCCGGTATTCAGACGGCGTGCTGGGACATGCGCGTGGAGCCGATTCGCGGCGCCCCGGCACCGGCAGGCGGTGGCTTCGGCGGCGGTGGTGCCGCCGGCCGCGTCCGTCCGATCGACGGTATGCCCACCCCGCTGCCGACCGCGGGGTATATGCCGGAGAACCCGTGCCGTGCCGCGGGTGGCGGCGGCGGCGGCTTCGGTGGCGGCGGTGGCAACGTCGGCCCGTACGTGACGCCGGGTGACTACTCGGTCGCGCTGGTAGCCGACGGACAGGTGGTGGACACCAAGCCCATGCGCATCGTGATGGATCCGAAGGTGGACCTCACGGGCGAGGCGCGCGTCGCGTACGATGCATTCGTGCTCGATCTGCACTCACGGCAGCAGCGCGGCGCCGATGTGGCCGCCAAGCTGCGCACGCTCGCCGATCAGGTGGCCACGGTGAAGTCGAAGCTTGACGGCACCACGAATCTCTCGGCCGACGCGCGCCGCAACTTCACCGCCCTCGAGCAGGCGTTCGATAGCGTGCGCGTGAAGTTCGGCGTCGCCCCCGGTCGCGTGGAGGGAGCCGCCGCGCCAGCGCCCGCTCCGGGAGGTGGTGGCGGCGGTGGCCGGTTCGGTGCCGTCAACACGGCCGATGCGCTCGGTCGCCTCGGCACCGTGAAGGGGCAGATCGCGGGTGTCTGGGAAACGCCAAGCGCCGGCTCGCGGCGTCAGGCCGAACAGGCATCGCAGGCACTCGATGCGGCGATGCGCGACGCCGAATCGGTGCTGGCGAATGCGCGGACGGTTGGCGCCGCGCTCGCCCCCTTCAACTTGACGTTGGGAACGCCCTGATCCCCGCACCCCGATACGCCACCGGCCACGACGTCTCGCGCGTCGTGGCCGGTGTGCGTTGCAGGAGCCCTTCCTCGAAACCGCCGTTGCGTCAGTAGTACGCGGTCATCGGGGACGCCGCGATCTCGCGACGGCCGTTGTAGGCGCGCACCCACCACGAACTCCACGTCGGGGCATCGAAGCCGGGGGGCAGCGCGGCCACCGTATCGGGTTCGGTGGTGGCGAACAGCGCCTTGCCTTCGTTGTCGAGCACCTCGACGCGGTACGAGGTGGCGTCGGGCACGGTGCGCCACACCAGCACCCCGGCGCGCTCGCCAATCAAGGGGACCGGCGGAAGCGATTCGCCACTGCGCGTGGTGCCGGCATCGCGCCCCTGCCACCAGACGGCACCGCCGGACACGACGAGGGTCAGCGCCGCCGCGAGCGGCAGCATTCGGCGCCACGTCGGCGCCGCCGGGAGAGTGGAGCGGTTCGTGGCCATCGGTCGAGTACGTGCCTCCGTCACTGGATTGGGGGAATCGGAACGTTCGTCTACCAGAGCAGCGTCCGTCGCCGCCTTCGCGGCCAGCAGCAGCGCGAGCTCTGCTGCCGTGGTGCGCGACGAGAGCGCGGCGTCGAGCGCGGCGATTCGCGCATCGTCGTCGCCGGTGCTGTGCACCAACGCCGCCAGCGCGTCGGGGGAGAGGGGCTCGCCATCCGGCTCGGGACGTGACGCCTGCCACGCGCGAAAGGCGGCGCGCAGCGCGTCGTCGTTGCCCTGTTCATCACTCATCGTGCTCGCTCCGTCGAGATGCCTGCGTGCTGCAGCGCCTCGCGGAGATCCGCGAGCCCTCTGTACGTCAGGTTGCGCACCTTGGCCTCCGACCATCCCAGCAATCGCGCAATCTCCGCACGCTCATGGCCCGCCAGATGCAGTTGCACCACCACCCGTCGCGTCGGCAGCATGCCGGCGAGACAACGCCCGACCGTCGCCGCCAGTTCGTGCGCTTCCACACGCAACGGCCCCTCCGCCTCGACGGCAAGCGCGACTTCGACCGACGAGTCCAGCAACGACCGCGTCTCCCCCGCCCGATGGGCCCGGCGTCGCCGCACCAGATCGAGCGCCGCCGACGCGATCGTCTTCACCACATACGACGTCGGCAACGTGCGGATCGTCTCACGCGCCGATTCGGTGGCCGCCACGGTCCCCGGGTGGTCGGTCTCGTGCGCACGCCACAGTCGGATGCGCACATCCTGCGCCAGCTCCGTTACGTCCGCCTCATCGATGCCGTATCGATGAGCGGTGACGCGCAGGTAGCGCTCGAAGCGCGAGAGGACGGTGTCGATCGCGTGGGAGGACGGGTCGGTCACAGTGGGCGCAGGATCGGAGTCGGAGTCGCGCAGACGAGCGACACCGTTCAACGCTGATGGGACCGCACGCGAAGTGCAAGGGATGGGTCACGAATGGGAGCGGGGGTGGCGAGGGCGCGGCACGGGGGCCAGTATGCGCTATGCCCACGCCTCCGCCGGATCCAGGCATCGCTGCCACGCAGTCGGCATCGCCCGACCGCCTGACGGCGCACGCACAGCTCGTGAAGATGCCGCGACACGAGGCGGTGCGCGCGCTGTCGCACAACCGATTCGATCTGCTCGTGATCGGCGGTGGCATCACCGGCACGGGGGTGGCGCGCGAAGCGGCGCTGCGCGGCCTGCGCGTAGCGCTGCTGGAACGCGACGATTTCGCGGCCGGCACCTCGAGTCGCAGCTCGCGCCTGATCCATGGGGGCGTGCGGTACCTCGAGCACGGTCACCTAGGCCTGGTGTTCGAAGCGAGCCGAGAGCGTCGGCTGCTGCTTGCACTCGCGCCGCACCTCGTGCGTCCGCTGGCGTTCACCTGGCCCGTGTATCGCGATGCGCGCGTACCGCGCTGGAAGCTGCGCGCCGGTCTCGCGCTCTACGACGCGCTCTCGCTGTTTCGCAACGTGGGGCGCCACCGCGCGCTCGACGTGGCCGAGTTGCTCGACGCCGAACCGGAGCTCGATCGCAACGGACTCGTGGGCGGCGCGCGCTACTGGGACGCGGCGACCGATGACACGCGTCTCACGCTCGCCACCGCGCTGGCGGCGCGCGAGGCGGGCGCCGTGGTGCTCAATCACGCGGATGTCACGGGCGGCATCACCGAAAACGGCGCACTCGACGGCGTGGTGTGGTGCGATACGATCGACGGCCGCATGCACGAGACACACGCGGGAATCGTGGTGAACTGCACCGGCCCGTGGAGCGATACCACCGCCGCACTCACGGGGCTGCCCGCGGCACACGCGGTGCACGGCGCTGTTGGCGCGCACGTGGCGGTGTCGCGACAGCGCCTCGGCATTCGCGATGCCATCACCATCACCTCGCCACTCGACGGACGCGTGATGTTCGTGCTGCCGGCCGGTGTGCACGCGATCATTGGCACCACCGAACGTCCGGCGACCAGCGGGCCCGATGAGGTTCGCGCGAGCGGTCAGGAGATTGCGTATCTGCTGCGATCGGTGAACATGCGTTTCCCGCACGCGAATCTCACGCGCGACGACGTGATCTCGGCGTGGGCCGGCATTCGTCCGCTGGCCGCGTCCCACACCGGCGATGCGAGCAACACCGGCAGCGCATCGCGGGAGCATGCCATCGTCCCTGCGGCCAACGGGCTCGTGAACGTGACCGGCGGCAAGCTCACCACCTATCGCGCCATGGCGATCGACGTGGTGGACCGCGCCACCGGTCGCTCGGCGAGCAAAGGCGTGACGCAGCGCAGCCGCACCGAACCGCTGCCCGGCGGCGACATGATCAGCGCGGAGCACACCGTGCACGACGCAACGGTCGCCGTGCACGACACCGCCGTCGCCGAACGCCTCGCGCACGCATACGGCAGCCGCTGGCGCAATGTGTGGAGTTATGCGCAGCGCGACGTCGCGCTGCGCGAACGCCTGGTGGACGGGCTACCGTACCTCTACGCGGAAGTCGCGCATGCGGTGGAGCGGGAAGCGGCGTGCACGCTCGCCGACGTGCTCGTGCGGCGCACGCATGTGGCCTTCGAGACGCGTGATCACGGCGTGGCGGCGGCGAACCGCATCGCGCCGCTCGTCGGTACGCTGCTCGGGTGGTCGGACGCACAGCGCGAACAGGCACTCGCCGCGTACGCTGCGGATGTGGAACGGATCTTTTCGGTGGACGAGTCCTGACGCCTGATGCACGAACGCCCCGCCGAGTCTGGCGAGGCGTTGCAGTTGATCATCGCACGTCGTGCGCCGTCGTCACCCGCCGAGCGGTTCGTCGTGAATGGTGCTGAGCTCCATCACCTTGAGGCGGCGCGTGAGCGTCGGCAATCGCAGCAGCGCGGTTTCGCCAACGCCCTTGCCCGCGAGCGCGCGTCCGATCGCCGAGCCCATGGTCACGTGCCCTTCCTCGAAGTCGGCGGAATCGCCGAACACGAGGTGGTACGTCTCCCGATCGCCACTGGCCTCATCTTCCACGATCACTTTGGAGCCGAGCCCGACCTTGTCGGCGGGGATCTGGTCCATGTCGATCTGGCCGAGCTTGCTGAGGCGCATGTTGAGCTGCCCCAAACGCGCCTGCACGAACTGCTGCCGTTCGAGGGCGGCCTTGTACTCGGAGTTTTCCTTCAGGTCTCCCATCTCCACCGCGCGGCGGATTTCCGCGGGCAGGACGACGTTGAGCTCGTGCGTGAGTCGTTCGACTTCGCCACGAAGCCTGGCCTTGAGTTCCTCGAGCATGGCGGGCACCGGTAAGTGACACGCGGCCCCACGTGCACAAGGGCGCACGCGGGGCTCGGGCAGGGATGAAAAGCAGCGCCCGGCCTGCGATCAGGCCGGGCGCGAACCTTCTGAATCATACCTCGCGAGGGGAGCCCCCTCAAGGGTGGTGCAACGGGGCTACGGCCACGGCAGCGGAATCACCGGGAAGCGCGTGCGCGAGGCGGGCACGTCGTCGCCGTCGAGGAACCGCTCGATGTCGGCGCGCGCGGCGAGGCGGTGTGCATAAGCGGCGTCACGCTGGGCGGCATCATCGAGTGCCTCCTCGAGCTGTTCGTCGAGCTGCTGCAGGTGCATGGTGGCAATCGCGCGCACTTCGGGCATGGCGCGTGTGTCGCCGGCGAGATCGAGCAGGCCGTCGAGCGCGGCGCGCTGCACGGCGCGATGAATGGCCGGATGCTGCGTGCTTTCCGGCGCGCGCCACGTGCGCGCCATGAGCGTGTCGAGTACCTCGTCGAAGCTGAGTGCGTTCGGGTCCTGCGCCTTGAACACCACCAGGCGCGCGGTCCGTTCGCGATCGAGCAGATAGCCCATCACCTCGGTGGCCAATCCGCCCGCGAGCGTGATCGGATCGAACGCCGTGCCGGCATTGCCCCGAATCCACGTGAGGTCACCGTTCATGCCCGGTGGCGGTGGCGGAATCATGGCGGTGATGCGCGCCGGCACCGCGAGTTCGGCCGGGCTGATCGCATCGAGCGCCATGCCGAGCGCGCGCCGCTGCTGGCTGGACGGAATCACGGTCGTGGGCACCTGTCCGTCACCGCGCATCGCAAAGCGGAAGTCCATGCCGCCCACGTACTTCACCAGCCCCTCGAGCGAGTAGCGGTGATGCAGGTACACGTGCGCGAAGCGCATGTTGAGCATGGCCATCGGCTCACCGGGCTGAATCGCGCGCTCGTCGAAGTTGTCCATGAGCAGACGACGCACGCGGCTGGTGCGCTCCACGGCGTCGAACATCGTGGCGCCTTCCACCCAGCGCGTGACTTCCGGGATGGAGCCATTGGCGTTCGCGTACGTGTCGTTGATGAAGCGCACGTTGCGATCGATCATCTCCTTGATCACGGCCGCGTTGCCCGCACGTTCGGCGGCCGCGTCGGGATACCAGCGGTAGCCGAAGCGGATGGCCAGTGAGTCCCACGCGCCGGGGCCGGTGCGATACGCGTCACGCAGGTCGGGGCGACCGTCGCTGCCCACGGTGATGAGCGGCACCGGATAGTCCATCACCGAGGTGCGCCCCTGCGACGACGCGATGTAGTTGTGCGACAGGCCGAGTGTATGCCCGATCTCGTGCGCCGTATGCTGCTTGCGACGCAGCATGGTGAAGTCCTCGGCGCTCACGTTCGGACCCGATGGCCCGGACGCCGGCACGGTGCCCGCCCAGATGTTGTAGTCCACGAGTGAGCGCCACGCATCCATGCGCACGACGGCGCGTACGATCTCGCCGGTGCGCGGGTCGCTGTAGCTCGGGCCCACAGACGGGCCGGGACCAGCGCGATGCACCCACATCAGCATGTTGTAGCGTGCATCCATGGGGTCGGCGCCAGCCGGCAGGTCGCGCACCTCGAACGCGTTGCGGAATCCGGCGGCTTCGAAGACCTTCGCCCACCAGTTGCCCCCTTCGCGGAACGCCTCGCGGTACGGCGCCGGGATGCCGGGATCGAGATAGTAGATGATCGGCGTGACCGGCTCCACGAGTTCGCCGCGTGCGTAGGCGGCAGGATCCTTGGGCACCAGGCGCCAGCGGTTGATGAAGCCACCGCGGTACTGCTGGTCGAATCCGAGCGACAGGTCGGCGAACTGCGTGCCGCCATAGCCGGAGCGACCATCGTACTCGCGAGGCCGGAACCCCTCGGCATCCGGGAGCACCACGAGCGAGTGGTGCTGCTCGAACACCATCGCGCCGGCGTCCGGCGCCACGCGGCGTGCGGCGGCGGCGGGCGCGTCGGAGGTGAAGGTGAGCACGCTGTGCACTTCCGCGTTGCGCGGGAAGGACTTGGTCCGATCGGTATCGAACCAGCTGCGCGCCGCGTCGACGCGGTACGTACCGCCACCCTGTCCACCGCGCAGGCTATTGGCCACACCGTAGACGTCGCTCAGGAAGAAGCTCGTGGCGTCTACCGAAATGACACCGTTGTTCTCGCTGTCGATCGTGAACGAGGCCGAGACCGAGCGCGGGAACGCGTCGGTCGCCGCGCGCAGGGTGGCCGCGTCGCCGCTCGACGTGCGCGGGTAGAGGTTGTCTCGCACCATGAGGATGCGACTGCCGCGCCGTTCGAGCTTCACGATGAAGTTGGCGCCCGTCTGGCCGCGGTCGAGCGACCCGGTACCCAGACCGGTCGCCAATGTGTTCTGATACAGGAAGTCGCGGCCGAGCTGCGCGGCTGGAATCTCGAGGATGAGGCGATTGCGCGCCTCGTCCACGCGCACGCGCAGGAACTCGCCGTCCTGCCGGACACTTGGTGACGTGGTGAGGGCGTCGGCCGCGCCAAATGATCCGGCGGTGGGGGCGGCGAGCAGGACCGGCGAGGCGACCGCCAGCGCGGCGACGCACGCAGCGGTGTACCATGCGGGGAGCGAGCGGCGGTGCAGGCCGCGCACACGATCAGGCGACATCACAAGCCTCGACGTGAAAAGACGAACGGTGAACAGACGATGAACCACGGGTCAGACATCAGCGTGCGCATGCTGCGCAGCGTGCGCATCGATCACGGCCTGGGCGGCTTCGGCGGGGTCGTCGGTGAGCATCACGAGATCGAGGTCGCCGGGAGAGATCTTCCCTTCACCGGCCACGCGCGAGTGCAGCCAGCGCATGAGACCGGCCCAGTAATGGCGACCGAAGAGAATGACAGGGAACTGATAGATCTTGCCGCACTGAATCAGCGTGAGCGCTTCAAACAGTTCGTCGAGTGTGCCAAAGCCGCCGGGGAAGATGATGAACGCGTTGGAGTACTTCACGAACATCGTCTTGCGCACGAAGAAGTAGCGGAAGTTCACCAGCGTGTCCACGTACGGATTGGCGCCCTGTTCGAATGGCAGTTCGATGTTGCAGCCGATGCTTTCGCCGCCGGCATCCTTGGCGCCGCGGTTGGCCGCCTCCATGATGCCGGGGCCGGCACCCGTGATGACCGCAAAGCCGGCCTCCGCGAGCAGTCGCGCCACTTCGCGCGCGTGCTGGTACTGCGGATCGTCCGGGCTGGTGCGCGCGCTGCCGAAAATCGACACGCCTTTGGTGACGTGCGCGAGCGCGTCGAAGCCCTCGATCACCTCGCTGAACACACGCATGGCGCGCCACGGATCGCTCTGCGTGAAGCCGTCGGCCAGGTCGGGGGTGTGCAGCAGCTTCTCGTCTTCGGTGAGCGTGGGCACGTTGCGGATCGCGGCGTCCACATCGCTGAGCGCGCGGCGGCGTTTGCGCTCCACACGCGGCCCCTTCGACACATGATCGGTAAGCGGCTTGGGATCGCGGCCGGCGAGCCGATGCCCTTCGATGGTGCGCTGCTCGTAGGCGGCGACGCTTCCCAGCTCGGCGGCGGTCCGCAGTGCGGGCGACGCGCGCTTGCCGGTCGCGGTGCGCGGGCCGTTGGCGGACTTCGTGACACGCGGCTTGGCGGCGGCGCCCTCTTTCGATGCCTTCGGCGCGCTGACGACCTTCTTGGCGGACGCGCCTTTTTTCGTGGCGGTTGCGGCGAGCTTGGTCGGACGACTGGAACGGGCCATGAGGCGGGGGTGATGGGAACGGCAGGTCGCCGGCGAGCGGCATGTCGGTGGCTCGGCGATGGGCGACGCCAACCTGCAACCTACCGCGCCTGCCGCGATGCCCGCCACCGCGCCGTCTGGAGCGACCGCGCATGAGCGCCGCCTACGACACCCTGCTGCTCATCGTGGCCGACGGCGTGCGCCCCGATGTGCTGCGCGAAGAGATGGCCGCCGGTCACCTGCCCCGCCTCGCCGCCCGCGCGGCCCGCGGCGTGTACACCGAGGTCTCCAGCTGCTTTCCCTCGGTGACGGGGCCGGCCTACGCGCCGTTCATGATGGGGCGTTTCCCGGCCTCGGTGGGGCTACCGGGACTGCGATGGTTCGACCGGGCGCGTGCCGTGGCCAGCTGGCCGAGCTACGCGCGCAGCTACGTGGGCCCCGAGATCCGCCTGCTCGACGACGACCTGCACCTGGACGCCCCCACACTGCTCGAGCTGGCCACGCCGAGTGTGGCCGGCTCCACACTGCTCGGTCGCGGCGCGCGCGGCGATCGGCACCCGGGGCGCGGGTGGGCGTGGGCGGCGCGTGCGTTTCTGCCGCACTTTCGCGGCGACCTGCAGGGGTGGCGTCGTGTGGAGCAGCTGGTGGTGGATCGGGTGCTCGGGCACCTGCGGCGTGAACGGCCGCAGTTCACCGTGATGTCGTTTCTCACGCCGGACAAGTTTGCGCATGCGTTCGGTGCGCGCTCGACAGAGGTGCGCACGTCGTTGCGCGACATCGATGCGTTCGTTGGCGAGACGGAAACGATTGCCGCGCGCGACGGCTGGCTCGATCGACTGCATGTCTGGCTCGTGGCCGATCATGGACACGCCGATGTGTCGCAGCATGATGAGCTCGCCGATGGCGTGCGTGAGCATGGGCTGCGCGTGCTGTCGCATCCCAAGCTGTGGGTGCGCAATCCCGAGGCCGCCGTGATGGTGGGTGGCAACGCCATGGGGCATGTGTACGTGGAGCTGCCGCACCGACAGCGCCCGTGGTGGCCGGCGCTCGATACGCGTTGGACTGAGATGCACGATGCGCTCGTGACGCGGGAGAGTGTGGACCTGGTGTCCGTGGCGGTCGATGCGCAGACGGTGCGCGTATCGCATGCTACCCGTGGGTCGGCGCGCATCACGCGGTCGGATGCGCCGAGTGGTGCGGCGCGCGACGGGTCGCGCACGGATGCGCATCGGTGGAGCTATCGTTTCGAGAGTGGTGATCCGTTGTCACTCGGCGCGGAGCTGCACGAGGTGACGGGTGATGAAGCCTGGGCGGCGAGTGCGCGCGGTGATTATCCCGATGCGATGGTGCAGTTGGCCGATGTCGTACCATCGGCGCGTGCTGGTGATTTCGTGTTGTCGGCGGCGACGGGGTGGGACTTGCGTGACAAGTTCGAACCCACGCCGCACCGCAGCACGCACGGCGCGCTGCATCGCGATCAGATCATGGTGCCGCTGCTGCTCGATGTGGTGCCGAGCCGCGCGCCGCAGCGCAGTGCGGATGTGATGCCGAGTGTGCTGGCGCGGCTCGGGCTGCCGGTGCCGGGTGGGTTGGACGGGCGGAGTTTTTTGGGGTAGTGGCTCAGCTCATGGATGGCGCACGAGGCGAAACCCGCTCCACCAGCTTGTGACGGACGGCGAGTTGCCACCGCGTTTCCACACGCGTGCTTCGCTTGCGTCGCAGCACCAGGCTCCACCGCGCATGACACGCACCAACCCGGTGGCGGGACCGGTCGGATCGACGGTAGGGCCGCTGCTGTAGAATGTCGCCGCGTAGAAGTCGGAGACCCACTCCAGGGCGTTGCCGTGCACATCGTGCATGCCCCACGCGTTGGCTGCTCCGGCAGCCACGGGACGCGTCCGCACGCTCCCACATTCCGACACGTGGGCAAAGGAGCAGATCGGCCCGGCGACACCGAAATCGCCTGATGTGCCGGCACGGGCCGCGTATTCCCATTCGGCTTCGGTTGGCAGTCGATACCCCTTGCCCGGGTCCTGCGCGTTGAGCCGTTGCAGGAACAGCTGAATGTCGTCCCAGCTCACCTGCTCCACCGGGCACCGATCACCACATGCGGCAAAGAAGCTCGGGTTGGCCCGGGCGGTGCCCTGCATGACCGCGCGCCACTGTCCCTGTGTCACCTCGGTTCGCTGCATCAGGAAGGGCTGCGTGATCGTGATCGTGCGTACCGGCTGCTCATCGGCCGTGCCGCTGGTGCTCCCGCGGTCGAAGGAGCCCGACGGGACCAGCGCGAACTGCTCCGCACCGAAGCCCACGCCAAGCTGCGCGGTCGGGGCGAGCACCGTCACCGTGACCACAGCTACCCGTGTGGCCGTGGTCACGTCCGCGCCGCTGGCCGTGGCCTCGACCGTGATGATGGTGTTTCCGGGCGCGACGGCAGTGACCACACCGGAGGCATTGACCGTGGCCACGGCAGGTTGGTCGGAGCGGTAGTCGATCTGCACGTGGACGGATGGCGTCGCCACCACCGCATTCGGTGTGATCGTGCTGCTTCCTCCGGGTGCCAGCGTGAGACTGACCGGGCTCGCGGTGAAGTCCGTGAGCGCCGGTGGTGCCGGCGGCGGCGCGTTCACGGTCACCGTGGCCGTGGCCTGTCGTTGTGTGGATGTGAAGCCGGTGCCGCTTGCGGTGGCGGTCACTGTGATGCTCGCCGTGCCTGGACTCACCGCCGTGACCACGCCGTCCTCGCTGACTGTCGCGACGGTTGAGGCGCTCGACGCGTAGGCGTACTGCACGCTCACGCCGGCGCCGGCGGTCGTGGCCGTCGGCGTGAGCGAGGCACTGCCGCCGGTGAGCAGCGCGATGCTGTCCGGGCTCACGGTGAGTGCGGTCACCGCTGGTGGCGGCGCGGTCACCGTCACGGTCGCCGTGGCCTGCCGCTCACTCGTTGCAAAGCCGGGGCCGCTGCCGGTGGCGGTCACCATGATGCTCGCCGTGCCCGGGCTCACGGCGGTGACCATGCCGGCTGCGTTCACGGTGGCGATCGTCGGGGCACTCGAGGCGTACGTGTACTGCACGCTCACACCCGCTCCGGCCGTGGTCGCCGTCGGGGTGAGCGTGGCGCTGCCACCCGTCTGCAGGGCGATGCTGTCCGGGCTCACGGCGAGCGCGCTCAGCGCCGGTAGCGGCGCGGTGACCGTGACCGTGGTCGTGGCCTGGCGAGTGCTGGTGGTGAACCCGGTTCCGCTGCCGGTGGCCGCCACGGTGATGGTGGCGGTGCCCGGAGCGACCGCCGTGACCACGCCGCTGCCGTTTACAGTGGCGACGGCGGTCGCGCTCGAGGTGTAAGTGTAGCTCACGGCCACGACGCTGCTGCGCATGGTCGGCGTGGGCGTGAGCGGGGCCGAACTGCCAACGACGAGCGTGGACGTCGCGGGACTCACGCTCACCGCCGTCAGGGCCTCCGGCGGCGGCGGGGGCGGAGGCGCCACCGGCGGGCCGCCGCCCGAGTCACTCCCGCCGCAGGCGCTGGCGAGCAGCCACAGCCCGGCGAACGCCGCGCGGCGCATTGGGTGTCCTGTGCGATGGCGTGTGGTGCTCCTGCGCATACGTGTCGTCTCCGGTCGAGGCACGGCAGCGGCACGAAGGCCGCCTGGGCGAGTGATGGGAGTGCCCACAGGCGCTCACACCGATTCAACGCGTAGCCGCGACCCGTTTTGGCTCACGCGCGCACACGAGCCGCGAGTTCTGCGCCGGATCTGACAGGCCAGCGGCACGACACGTGCACCGATCTGCGCTCCACGCCTTGCCAGCCGCGCACGCGCGCCGCAAACTACGGAAAACCCAGTACAAGCGGAGGCGGTCGATGCATGGATGCGTGAACCGGGATCTGGTCGAACGGCATGTCGCCCTGCTGCTCGTGGCGGCATTCGTGAGTGGGTGCACCGGGGACGCATCCCCGCGCACCACGAACGCCATCGTGCGCGACAGCGCCGGCGTGGCAATCGTGGAGCACGTTACGCCGATCGACCGCAGTGCCCTCGCCGAGTGGCGCGTGACCGACTCGCTCTTCCCGCCGATCGGCGAGGGCGAGGACGAGGGTCCGCGCGCCCTGTTCCGCGTCTCGGGCGGGGTTCGCCTCCACGATGGCGGCGTAGCCATCGCCAACGGTGGCACCGGGGAGATTCGCCTGTTCGACGCATCCGGCGAACACCGCGCGACCTTCGGACGGTCCGGCGGTGGACCGGGCGAGTTCCGGACGCTGACGCTGCTTGCCCGACGCCCGGGCGACACCCTCGTGGTGTACGATGCCGGGCAGCGGCGCGTCAGCGTCCTGCACCCTGAGTCAGGCATCGTGCGCGAGCAGTCGCTGCCGAGCGACGCGGGCCGTGTCGTGGTCGTGCTTCCGGACGGCGGAATGATCGGGAGCGGCTCCGCGGGAGGGCTGCTGCAACCCACCGATGGGCTCGTGCGACCGCAGGCGCAGCTGCGGCTGCTCTCGGCAGATGGCGCGCTGATCCGCGCGCTCGACGAGTACGCCTCCAACGAGAGTGGCGTGAGCGTATCGGGGCAACGGGCGATCATCAGGACGCCACCATTCGCGCGACGCACGGTCTTCGCGGCGTTCGGCAATGGATATGTGGTGGCGGATCAGGCACAACCCGAGCTGCGCCTGTTCGGTCGTGATGGCGCGCTCGAGCGCATTGTCCGAATCGGCACCGAGGTGCAGCCGGTGACCAGAGCGCACCTCGACGCGCATCTCGAGCGCGTGCTCGCATCAGCCCCCGCCGACGGCCGCGCGTCGATTCGCGCCGGCTTTGAAGCCATGCAGCTTCCGTCGCACCTGCCGGCCTTCGGCGAGGTGCGCGTGGGGCACGACAGCACCATCTGGGTGGCCGATCATCCGGAGCCCGGAACGGAGCGGTCGCAGTGGACGGTCCTTGGCAGCGACGGACACGCGCTGGCACGCGTTGCGCTCCCCGACCGCGCCGTGCTGCTCGATGTCGGCGCCGACTGGGTGCTCATGCAGCTGCGTGACGAGTTGGACGTGATGTCCGTGCACCTGCGTCGACTCGCGCGGGAGTGACCGCGCGGCGACGCTATTCCGTGCGATTTCGACTGCGCGCCGGATCGAACCCCTCCGGATAGCGCTTGCGCAGTTTCTCGATGTTCCTGTCCGCGATCTCGGCCATCGGAATCTCGAGCACCGTCGCGAACGCGGCGATGTACCACAGGCAGTCGCCGAGCTCCTTCACCATCGCATCGCGGTCGAGCGGCGTGGCGTGAAAGAGGTGCTTCTTGATCAGCTCGGCGGTTTCGCCGGCTTCCCCGGTGAGGCCGAGGGCGGCGTTGGCGAGCTGCTGTTCGTGGGTGCGGTCGCGGCCGAGCGTGCGGGCGGCCAGCTCCTGGTAGGTGGCAAAGTCCATGGCAGCCAATGTACTGCGGCCGAGCGACGGCCGGAGCGGTCGCCTGCGGTGCCGCGGGGTGGCAGCAGGCCGGTGGTCGGCCTGCTGCCACCGTCGGCTCAGCGACGTGTTCTCGCGGCGAACGTGCCGGTCACCGTGCGCCCGTCCACGAGCACCAGCTCGAAACGGCCGCCGAGGCGGGCGTCGCCCGAGGTCACGGTCACGCGTCCGTCGCGCGCCACAACGTGTCGTAGCGCACCGTCGGGGCCCTTCTCGATGAAGCGCGCCACGAAATCGTACGGCGGGCGCAGGTCGCGGCCGGGCTCGATGCCGTACTCGCCATTGGGCAGATCGGCGTTGGGCGCGATATGGCCGAGCAGCAGCCCACCGCCGTCGCCCGACCGCAGGCGGATCATGGTGAAGAAGTGCCCCGAGGCCGCCTCGCGGCCAATCGGGTAGCTCTGGAACGTGCCCGTGAAATCGGCGCCATTGGGACTGCGATCGGCGTCGGCCGAGCCGGCGAGCACCACCGCGCTGCCCGTGCCGGCAACCTGCGCCGTGAAGGTGCCAAGGGCCGCTTCCGCAGCGGGTTCGACGGGCGCAACAGCCGGTGTACTGTCGCAGGCCGCCAGCAGCGTGACGGCGGCGGCAGCGAGCAGGGTGCGTGAGCGAAGAACGCGGATCATGGGTCTCCCTCCATTGGGATGATGTGGTGAACATGCGTTGTGCCAAGACAACACGCCAGCCGCGCGCATCCCTATGTCATGTGGCGAGTACATTTCATCATGCCGTGGATTCGCCTCGTCTTCGCCCTCACCGTTCGCGCGGTGCTCAACCCGCGCCTTGCCGTCGACCTGCTGCGCGTGGCGTGGCGTTTTCGCATCCGCGGCTGGTACGCGCGCTTCCCGTTCCTGCCGGTGCCGAGCGTACGATACGTGCGGTGGCGCATGTACACCGCCTACGGGAAAGAAGACGCCATCCCACCGGCCGACGACGTGATCGCCTACGCGCGATGGACGGGGCGGCAGCCCTGAAGCCATGAGCGCGCGCGGCGCCGAGGGCGGCAGCGTCGAGTCCGCCATGCCCGTGGTGCGCGAGGGCTTTCGCACGCGCCTCGAGGGGCAGGCGTACGGGCTGGGCTTCGATCTCGTTGGTGTGACCGACCTCGGCGTGCCCGATACCGTGTCGCACTTCGACGCGTGGCTGGAGGCGGGACATCACGCGAGCATGGAGTACATGGCGCGCGGCGCCGAGCTGCGGCGCGATGCACGGCGACCGCACCCGGGCGCGACGCACGCGATCGTGGTGGGCATGCACTATGGGGGCGGCACGCCGAGCGGCCCGGTGGCGCGATATGCCCGAGGTGATGATTACCACGAGGTGATGCGCGAGCGGCTGCGCGGCTTCGTGCCGTGGCTGGAAGCGGAGCTCGGTGTGTCGGTGGACGCGCGTCCGTATGTGGACAGCGGGCCGCTGCTCGAGCGCGACCTCGGACGACGCGCGGGGCTGGGGTGGTTCGGCAAGAACACCATGCTGATCAATCCGCAGCAGGGGTCGATGTTTTTTCTTGGCGCGCTGGTGGTGAATGTCGCGTTGCCGGTGGACGCGCCGTTCGAAGCAGACCGGTGCGGGAGCTGCACGCGGTGTCTGGACGCGTGTCCCACGCAGGCGTTCGTGGCGCCGCGTGTGCTCGATGCGGGTCGGTGCATCAGTTATCTCACCATCGAGCACCGCGGGGAGATGCCGGAGGCGCTGAAGCCGCTGGTGGGAGAGTGGCTGTACGGGTGCGACGTGTGTCAGGAGGTGTGTCCGTGGAATGTGTCGTTTGCGCGGGCGGTGCGAGAGCCGGCGTTCTCGCCGCGCGCGGTGATTGGCGACAAGGACGCGCGTACGCTCGCGCAGGAGATTCTCGCGATGGACGAGGACGCGTACCGCGCCGCGTTCCGCGGGAGCGCGATGAAGCGGGCGAAGCTGGCGGGCTTGCAGCGGAATGCGCGGGTGGTGCTCGGAGACGTGGGCTGACGCGCGGTCCCGATCCCGGCCACGTTGGCTGCGAGGCGCGTCCGGGTGGGGTACATTCCGAGGATGTCGCCGACGGTCTTGCGGGTGGGAGCCTACCGGTTGTTCTTCTTCTCGCGCGAGGAGGAACGACCTCACGTCCATGTTGCCCACCCAGATGGCGAGGCGAAGTTCTGGCTCGATCCGATCATCGAGGTGGCGGTCGTGATCGGGCTGTCGGCGCATCAACTGCGCGAGGCGCGAGAGATCGTCACCCGCCACGAACAGGAGGTTCGAGATGCCTGGATCCGACACTTCGGTCGCTGAAGTCACGCACGTGTCGCGACACGGGTTCTGGTTGCTCCTCGACGGGCAGGAGCTGCTGGTGCCGTTCGCCGATTTCCCGTGGTTCCGCGACGCGACCATCGCGCAGATCACGACGGTTGAGTGGCCCACGGCCGATCACCTGCATTGGCCGTTGCTCGACGTCGACCTCTCGGTCGCCTCGATCCGGAATCCGGCCGCATTTCCGCTCGTGTCGCGGGCGAACTCGGAGCTTGAGAACACGGCCTGACCGTCGGAAAGGACACGAGGCCCAACCTGAAGCCCACTGAAACCGCGGCGACGCTCGACCTGACGGCGCTCCGGCGCACGTAGGCCGTCCGAGAGGCGGCGGCAACGGCAGTGCGCGCGCGTGGTCCTGACTGGACTGCACCGCCCTGCCCGCAACCCGGATGAGCGGGCGTGGCTCATCGAGCGCGGCGAGACGCTGTTCGTGGAGGATGAGGCGGCAGGAGAAGCGGCGCGGCGCTACTACACGCGCAAGTACACGCGGCCGGACGACTGACGGACGGAACCGCCTCCGGTGTCTGCGCCAGAGCGCTCATCGACCATCGAGTACAGCTGCCTACGCGCCTGCCCTCCGGAGCGTTCGGATCCCGGTCACCAGCTCGATCACAATACCGCTATCCCGCGACACCTCTCAGGAGGTGTGTCCGTGGAACGTGAAGTTCGCGCGGGAGGTGCGGGAGCCGGCGTTTGCGGCGCGGGAGTTCATCGGCGGCAACGACGCGCGTACCCTCGCGACGGAGATTCTCGCCATGGATGACGACACGTACCGCACTGCGTTCCGCGGCAGCGCAGTGAAGCGGGCGAAGCTCGCGGGGCTCAAGCGGACTGCGCGGGTGGTCCTCAAGAACGTGCGCTGACGTGTCGTCCCGATCGCACCTGTGGTTCCGCGACGCGACCATCCCGCCGATCACGACCAACCAGTGGCCCACCCCCGACCACGTGCATTGGCCGCTGCGAAACGTCGACCGCTCGGTGGCCTCGAGTCGCAGCTCGGCCGCGTTTCCGCTGGTATCGCGGTCGGCGCCGGACACCGGTCAGACGACGTGACGGCGTACCGCTGCACCGCCGCGCCCACCGCCCGATCAGGCGCGCTGCGCGATATGTTCGGAAGAGTTCGGTCCCCTTCCCCCACCCGGAGCTACCGCATGCTCGACCGTTCCCTCTGCGCGATTGCCCTTTTTGCGTGTTTGACCGTCACGGCATGCGGCGAATCATCCGATGCCGTCAGCGACCGCTCGGCGGCAACTTCGACGGGCGAGGCACCGCAGGGCGATCCGTCCATCCGCCTGATCGCGACCGGCACAGATGGCACCTTCGCGGACGCGCCGTCGTGCATGACGGCACTCACCGTGGCCAACCTCAGCGACAAGGCGCTGGTCGTGTTCTCCGCACCCTTCGAGCCCGTGCACGCGCAGACGGGTGAACCGCTGCAGTTCGTGGGCGTGCAGAATGCGGGCGCTCGCGGACTGCCGCTCGCCCCCGGGGCGACCACGGCAGACGCATGGAACATCAACGTGACGGGCGCGAGCTGTGCGCAGGTCACCTACCGCCTCGGTGAGGCACTCTGCGCACTCGAGGGGGCGTCGTGCGGCGTCATTGCCGTGGAGCAGACCGCGTTGGCGGGCTTTGATCCGGTGCGCGCACCATGAAATGCGACGGCGCCCGCGACGATCCCGCCGACCATCCCGGTTGACGGGCCGTGAACCGGAGTAGCCTCGGCACCGCCGCAACATCGACGCTCTCCCCCGCCGAGTGGCAGGCGCGCGCCGACGCGCATCGCACGCGCGTACAACCGTGGACCCGCCCGTGGCGCGACCGACGCTCCCGCGGCGAATCGCACCCGGTGCACGACTTCCTGTTCCAGTACTACATGTACTCGACCGGGCTGCTCGAGACGTGGCACCCGGCGCCGCACGAACGTCTGCTCGACACACCGGATGCACGCGCGCGCTTTCGCGAACCGGACTATCACGCACGCCACGGTGTGATCGCGCGCGACCCCGGCGCCATTTCGCCTCGCCAGCGTGAGACGCTCGCGACCGCGCTCCACACACTCACCGCCACACGCGACCGCCCGCCCAACTTCCGGTGCTATGGCGTGCACGAATGGGCCATGGTGTATCGCGGCCACAACGTCCGGCACGCACAGGTCGCGCCGCTGCGTCTGCCGCAGGCCGACGTGGATGACTTCGTGGAGAGTCGCCCCATCGTGTGCAGCCACTTCGATGCGTTCCGCTTCTTCGCGCCCGACGCGGTGCCACTCAATCGCGTGCAGCTCACCAGGGCCGCGCGACCGGCGCAGGAACAGCCGGGATGCATCCACGCCAACATGGACCTGTATCGCTGGGCGCACACGGCCATGCCGTGGATCGGGAGCGACCTGTTGTGGGACTGCTTCGCGCTGGCGACCGAACTGCGCACGCTCGACATGCAGGCCAGTCCGTACGACCTGCGCGCGTTTGGATTCACGCCCGTGTGTGTGGAGACTCCCGAAGGACGTGACGAGTACCAGCGCCGACAGCGGGCGCTGAGCGCGCGTGCTGGCGAACGGCGCGACCGACTGATCGCAGTACTGCACGACATCCTGTCGCCTGCCCAATAGGAGTACCCGCCGTTCCCCCCTGCGGATTCTGGTTTCGCTCGGCTCGTATCGCGATGTTCACGAGCCACACTACAACCAGACCGTTCATGACACCGCGACCCGCTCCACTCAACACGCCGGATCTCGACGATCTGATCTGCTTTTCGCATTTGCGTTGGAGTTGGGTGTATCAGCGCCCGCAGCATCTGCTCACGCGCGCCGCGCGTACCAGACGCGTGTACTACTTCGAAGAACCGGTCTTTGGGGCGGCCGAACCCCGACTCGACGCGCGCACCGTCGCCGACAACGTGGTCGTGCTGCAGCCACAGCTGCCCGAGGGCATGACCGAACGCCATATCGACAACGCACAGCGCGCCCTGCTCGACGCGTTCATCGCGGAGCAGAGCATCACCGTGGGCACACTCTGGTACTACACACCGATGTCGCTGCCTTTCACGCGGCACCTCAGCGCCAAGGTACGCGTCTACGATTGCATGGATGAACTCACGGCATTTGCCGGCGCGCCACCCGCGTTGCGCCTGCTGGAGCGGCATCTGCTGCAGCACTGCGAAATCGTCTTCACCGGCGGCTGGAGTCTGTACGAAGCCAAGATGCTGCTGCACGCGAACTGCCACGCGATGCCGAGCAGTGTGGATGTCCAGCACTTTGCACGAGCCCGCACCGCCGATCCGGAGCCCGCAGCACAGGCCGCGCTCCCGCACCCGCGCATCGGCTACTGCGGCGTGATCGACGAACGCATCGACCTGGACCTCATTGCTTCGGTCGCTGACGCACGACCGGACTGGCAGCTGGTGTTCATCGGCCCGGTCACCAAGATCGACGAGTCGTCGCTGCCACGTCGGGCCAACATCCACTACCTCGGCGCGCGCACGTACGACGCGCTGCCACTGGAGATGGCCGGCTGGGACGTGGCCTGGATGCCCTTCGCCATCAACGAGTCCACGCGCTACATCAGCCCGACGAAAACGCCGGAGTATCTCGCCGCGGGCCTGCAGGTCGTGTCCACGCCGGTGCGGGATGTCGCGCGCACCTGGGGCGCTGACCAGCTCGTGCATCTCGTACGCGACACTGACGAGTGTGTTGCCGCGCTCGCCGAGTGTCTGGCGCACACGGATGAACGCTGGCGGATGCTGGTGGATACCGCCCTGGCGCAGCTGTCCTGGGACATCACCTGGGGGCGAATGGAAGGCATCATGTCCCGATCTGCCGCCGTCGCCGCCTGAGCGGCGATGCCGACGTCGTACGACTACCTCATTGTCGGTGCAGGGTTTGCGGGGAGTGTCGCTGCCGAACGGCTGGCAC
>JAABRL010000037.1 GCA_011390935.1 Gemmatimonas sp. | reverse complement strand
CGCAGGAAACGCAGCGTGATCGTGAGGTCGCATCGCTTGACCGCGAGCGACGTGTCGCGGTGGCCGAAGCCAACGCGACGGCCGTGGCCGGTGAAGCGGTGGCCGAGGCGCAGAAGCGCGTGCGCATTGCCGAAACGAACGCTGATGCCGTGAAGGGCGAGACGCAGGCCAAGGCCCAGGTGGCGGAGTCCGAGGCCACGCTGGCCGTGACGGCGGCGGACGCGCGCAAGCGTGCCGAGACGGCGCGCGCGATTGCCGATGGTCAGGTGGCGGAAGCCACCGCGAAGGCGCGCGAATCGGCGGCCCTCGCGGAAGCGAAGCAGATCGAAGCGTCCGAGCGAGCCCGCCTTGAGGCGCCCGCGAAGGCTGCGGCGGCCACGGCGATCGTGGCTGCCGAAGGCCAGGCGCAGCAGGTCACGATTGCTGCCGAAGCCGATGCCACGGCGGTGCGGGTGAAGCTCGAGGCGGAGGCCGAGGGGCAGTATGCACTGCTGTCGCAGCGCGCCAAGGGTCTCAAGGAGCTGGTGGAGGCCGCGGGATCCCCCGAGCAGGCGTTTGCGCTGCTGCTCGTCGACATGGTGCCGACGCTCGTGGAGAAGGCCGCCGAAGCGGTGAAGGGTGTGCAGGTGGAGAAGGTGATCGTGTGGGATGGGGGGGGCGGCAACGGAAACGGTGGTGGCGTCAGCCGTGTCACGAACGATCTGGTGCGCTCCATTCCCCCCGCGATGGACCTGATTCGGCACGTTACGGGCATCGAACTGCCGGGGCTGGGCAAGGTGACGCCGGAGATGGCGTCCAAGTTGACGGAGGTCATCAACAGCATGGAGGAGCAGCAATGAGCAGCCCCATGCAGGCGTTCACGATGATGGCCGTGCAGCGTGGCCGTACCGCGTCCATGCGCGACTAGCGGCGTCGTCGCTCCGTCCTTTGGCTCGGTCGCTCGGGGCCGTCCGGCGTAACCGTCGGGCGGCCCCGTTCGTCATCACAGCGACCCGTCGCTCACCATGACTGCTACCGCCGCCCCGATCCTGAACGCCACGCACGTCCGCTGCCCCGGCTGCGGTGCGCCCGCCGGCGATCCCGCGCTCACCACCTGCGCGTACTGTCGCGTATCGCTCGGCAAGCGGGCGTGTCCGCGCTGTCACTGTCGCATGGCGCCCGGCGTGACGTACTGCCCATTCTGCGGCACGGGGACAGTCACGCCCGCAGTGGAGCTCACCACGATGCGGTGTCCCTGCGGCGACGGCGATCTGGTGCAGCGCATCCTGCCGGTGCGATCGGGTAGCGCGGGAGACGACCTCTATCTTGCCGAATGCGCCACGTGCCATGGCGTGTGGGTGACGCGCGAATCGATCGATCGCATGGTCGCAAGCCATGCCGACGATACACTGCTGCTGGCGCTCGCCCCCGGCATCGCGGCCACACGCGCCACGCGCGCGATCGGCGTAAGCGATCCGAACGTGCGATATCGCCCGTGCCCGGAGTGTCGCACGATGATGAACCGCGTGAACTACGCGCGCATCTCCGGCATCATCGTGGATGTGTGCCGCGATCACGGCACCTGGTTCGATGTGCACGAGCTGCCGGCGCTGTTGGAGTTCGTGAAGCGCGGCGGACTGGATCGGGCGCGTGCACGGGAAACCGAGCAGCTGGCCACGGAGCGGCGTCGCCTCGAGCGCGAACGGCTAATGCGTTCGGCCATGGATCCCGGGCGCCAAGGCCTCGGCGAGCAGATGTCCGCGCGAGACTGGCAGCGCGAAAGCGCGTTCACGCTGATTCGCGATCTCTTCATTCGTTCCTGAGCGGCACCGGCGGCCTGTCCTGCGCCGCCGACTGCCCGAAGGTCAGGGTGCCTGCTTCTGCATGGCGAAGTCGTACTCGAGGCGGATTGTATCGTTCACGCTGAGCACGATGCGCACTTTGGGCTGCGTGAGTCGAAACTGTTCAAAGGTGAAGACGGTGCCGGCGGTGCCGGTGAGTCGGTCGCCGTTGACCTGCGCGGCCACGTTCCACGTGGTGGGACGCGTGACGCCCTTCACCGTGAGATCGCCGAGCAGCTGAAACTGTACCTTGCCGCTGGTGGGCAGCGGCGAGGGCAACCCCCGCACGCTCGTGATGGCGAAGCGCGTGGTGGGGAAGGAATCGGTAGCGAGCAGGCGGTTCCGCACGTAGTTGTCCCGCCGCGATTGATCGCTCTTGAGCCCCGCCATTTCCACGCTGAAACCGGAACCGGTACGCACCACCGCGCCCTGCGCGTCGAGCGCGATGCTGCCGGTGATCGCGCTCGTCTCGCCCACCGCGTCGTTGTCGAGCTCTTTGCCCAGGAGGCGTTCACGCACCCGATAGCGGGCCTTGTTCCCGGGTCCGGACGCCACGAAGCGCAGTGCGACCTGCTGCGACTCGGGGGCGGGAGTGAGGCGATCCGGCGCCGGTGCGGCGGCGGTCGCGACTCGTGGTGACCAGGAGGACAAACCCAGAAGGCCGACCACCAACGCGCCACCGGCGGCGAAAGGTGCGAAGCGGGCAATGCTCACGAGAGGTCCTTGGTACGAGGAGGGATTTAGGCAGCAGTCGCGCGTGCCATCTTGGCAGGATGCGGGTGATACCCGGCAGGGCAGACCGATGTTCGTGTGTCGCACCCGGAAGCGCAACCGAGGCGGACGCGGGAAACCCAACGGCTCCGTCTACGTAGTGTACGCATCTCCTACCCGAGGTGCTGAAGTGATTGCGTCCCTGCTTCGCCTGCTCGCCCTTCGCCCGCTGCTCGGCATGGCCGTGCTCGGTGTGCCCGTGGTGGTGCTGCTGGCGGTCGGTCTGATCACCGTGTTTGCTGTAAAAGCCTTCATCGCGTTGCTGGTGCCCGCGCTGCTCGTGATCGCCGTGATCTGGATGGTGAGGCGGTCGCGTCGCTCGTAGCGGGCGCTGGCGTGGGCGCGTGTGATCCGCGAGGATTCGCGCATGCCCTTTCCTCGCTGTTCCTTCGTTCGCGCCCGCTGGTGGGGGGGCTTCGCCGCTGCGCTGAGCGCCATGCTGGTCTCCTCGTCGCTCGGCGCGCAGCCGGTGTCCACGCCAACAGTGCAGACGCCGGCGACGCCGTATCCGGGCACTCGCCGTGCGGCCGAGATCCCGCGCGGTCGCGAGTTTGGCGCCGACGTGGTCGGATGGCTCGCCCTGGGCCGCGTGCTCTGGTCATCCGGATATGATCAGGTGGCGGGCTCGCCCACGGTGTGGCCGCAAGATGCCGAGTCGTATGGCCGACGCTTTGCCACGCGATCGGCGCAGCTGGTCACGATCGAGGCCACACGACACGCCGCCGCCGCGGTGCTGGGGCGCGATCCCTCGTACGTGCGCTGCGCCTGTGATGGGATCTGGCGCCGACTTGGCCACGCGACCGCCGGTGTCTTCACCGACTTCGACGTGGCTGGACAACGTCGCGCGGCGTGGCCACGCTTTGTGGGCGCCACCGCGGGCTCGCTGATGCTCGGGCAGTTGCAGCCCGGGCAGGGCAAGCCGGAAACGGTGGCCCTACGTGCCGTCACCACGGTGAGCGCGTCGTGGCTGGGCAACGTGGTCAAGGAGTTTCATCTCATGCCCGGTAGCGAGAGGGCGAGTGCCGCGCGGGGGGCGATCTCACCGACTGTCCCTGCCGACCGGGCCGTCCTCGATACCGCCGTCCTTATCAGGAGTTACAACCCATGACCGACGCTGCCGCTGGCACCCCTTCTGAAGACGCCGCCGCGCTCGCAGAGATTCTCCCGAAGCTCGACGCCGCGCGGACGGATCTGCTCGCGCTGCATCGGGTGTTGCTCAACGCTGAACGCGTGCGGTACGAGAAGCTGTTCGGCCGCATCAATGGAAACGGCGCGTTTCTGCAGCTTGCCTTGCACGATCCGTGGTTCACGTGGCTGCGTCCCATGATGCGTCTGGTTTCCGAAGTGGACTCGCGCCTGCTCGACCGCGGCCAGGAGCCGGTGACGGCGGTGGAAGCGTCCGCGTTGCTTGCGGAAGCGCAACGTCTGCTGCGCCCTGATGCCGAGGGGTCCGGGTTTCAGCAGGAGTTCCAGCAGCTGTTGCAGGATTCACCTGAGGTCGCGGTGTTGCATCGGCAGCTGGTGCGCAAGCGCGCGTAGCGCAGCGGCGCTCGGGTCATGTGAGCTGTCAGTCATTCCCTGACGATTCGAGGGGGAGCGTGCCGATGCCACCGGCGCTCCGATTCGGCGAGCTTGCCTCGTGTGATCACGCGGTTGCCCGTTCATCGCGGACGGCTCGCGTGTCAGGGGATTTCGGAGCGACACATGCGAGACCTGGGCACACGTCATGGCACTGCATGAAGCGCGGGCGTCGGCTGGCGGCTCCACCTCCTGGTGGAGAGCCGCAGGCATAGGCCTGCTCGCGGTCCTCGTGCTGGTGCTGCTGTTCTTCTACATCCCGCACTGGATTCTGACCAAGCTTTCGGCGCCGGCGCGCGAATGGCGCGTATGGATGGCCACGGGCTGGGTGCTGCTGGCGTTGGCGGGCTCCAGTTGGGTGGGGTGGCGCACCTCAGGTCCTACCCGCGAATCGCCATGAGCCGGTACGATGAGGGGTTTGGTGCCCCGGTGACCGGCACGCCGGCGCCGTGTCGCGGTGCGTGCCCCGTGGGGACCGACGCAGCGGCGTACGTGGCGCTGCTCGCGGAAGGGCGGACGGCCGATGCCTACGATGTAGCGCGAGCGCCCAATCCGTTCGCGTCGGTGTGTGGACGCATCTGCTCGGCGCCGTGCGAGCGGGCGTGTCGCCGTGGAGTGATCGACTCGGCGGTGTCCATTCGCGCACTCAAGCGCGTGCTCTGCGACGAACACGGTGCGGAGCAGGGCTCGGCCTCGCGCTGGCAGCGCGCCGTTGGCGTCGTGCCACCGGTGACGCGCGCGTCGGTCGGCATCATCGGCTCCGGGCCCGCGGGGCTGGCGGCGGCGCACGATCTGCGGCTTGTCGGACACGCGGTCACGGTCTACGAGGCCATGGACGCGCCGGGCGGGATGATGCGCTTCGGCATTCCGGCCTTTCGCTTGCCACGCGTGGTGCTGGACGCCGAGATCAATGCGATTCTCGCGCTCGGCATCGAGTTGCAACTCGGGTGCGCGATCGGTCGTGACGTGTCGTTCGCTACGCTGTTGGAGCGACATGCGGCCGTGCTGATCACTGTTGGGTGCCAGCAGGGGCGCACGATTCGCGCACCAGGCGCGGAGCTTCCCGGTGTGATGCGCGCCGTGGATTTCTTGCGACGTGAGAACGCACGCCTCGAAGATGATCCCGCGGCCCCTGCCTCCATGCCGGCGGGCGATGTGGTGGTGATCGGTGGAGGCAGCGTGGCCTTCGATGCGGCGCGCAGTGCGTGGCGCACGCAGGCCACGAGTGCGTACGACGGTCAGACGGCACTCGATGCCGCACGCAGCGCGCTGCGGTCCACGGAGCGCATGGTGACGCTCGTGGCCCCCGAGGCCCGTGCGGCGCTCCCGGTGCCGGTGGAAGAGTTGCACGAGGCCACGCTCGAGGGCGTTGCGCTACGTGACGGCATGGGAGTGGTGCGCATTGTCGGCGAGCAGGCCGTGACCGGCGTGGAAGTCGCGCCGGTGCTGTCACTCTTCGATGCCGAGGGACGCTTCAACCCGCAGCTCGATCTGTCGAAGACCACGGTTGTATCGGCACAGACCGTGGTGTTGGCCATCGGTCAGCAATCCGACACCGATTTCCTGGCGGATCACGCAACGATTGCGCGCACGCCATGGGGCGGACTCGTGGTGGATCACGAACTTCGCGCCACCGATCCGCGTGTGTGGGCCGCTGGAGACGTGGCCACGGGACCGCGCGATCTCATCGATGCCGTCGCGGCGGGCCAGCGTGCCGCGCGCGGAATCATTCGCGCGCTTGGCGGCGTGGTGCGCGAGACCGCCGCCGTGCATCGGGCACCGCCGCTCGTGGCCGACACGCGCTTCTGGAGCCGCTATGACGATGTGCGGCGCACGGCTCTCCCCGTGCTGCACACGTCGCAGCGCGATGCCATCGCCGAAGTGGAGCACGGATTCTCCCTGCACGACGGGCGGGTTGAAGGCGCGCGCTGTCTGCGCTGCGACGAACAGCTCCAGTTCGCGGTGACGCGCTGCATCGCGTGTGCGCTGTGCGTGGACGTGTGTCCGCAATCGTCGCTCGCGCTGTCGCCCGCCGACGGGGGGGCGCTGGCGCTGATCTTCGACGACCGCACCTGCATTCGATGCGGACTGTGTGTGCATCGCTGCCCGACCGACGCGCTGCTCTTCACCCTCGCGCCCGCCGACGTGTCACCGACCTTGCCCGATGCCGACTCGGCGTCGTCCACTCGACTCACTCATGTCTGATCGCCCTGATTCCGGGACGACGTCGTGGCGTACACGGCTGCAGGAGAGTGCCGTCTACCGCTCGGTGGTGCGCACGCCGCCGTTCGATTCGCCGCGCGGTCGCGCGCAGCGTGCCTTCGGCAACGTCTTTCTGCATGTGTATCCGGTGCGCGTTCCCCGTGCGCTGCTTCGTTTTCGCAGCACGTGGCGCCTCGGCTTCATCTCCTCGGTGCTGTTCGCGATCCTGCTGATCACCGGCGTGTATCTCATGTTCTTCTATACGCCGGCCGTGAGCATGGCGTATGGTGATATGCAGCTGCTGCGTTCACAGGTGGGGTTCGGACAGCTCATTCGCAACGTGCATCGATGGGGCGCCCATCTCATGGTGCTGGCCGTGGTGTTTCACCTCGTGCGCGTGTTTGTGGACGGCGCGTACAAGGCACCGCGGCAGTTCAACTGGGTGATTGGCGTCGGCCTGCTCGTGATCACGCTGGCGTATTCGTTCACTGGCTACCTGTTGCCATGGGACCAGCTCGCCTATTGGGCAGTGACCGTGGGCTCGGACCTGGTGCAGTACGCGCCCGGTGTGGGCGGCTGGCTGCGCAACTTCCTGCTCGGTGGCAGCACGATCGGCCAGAGCGCCCTGCTGCGTTTCTATGTGATTCATGTGGCGGTGCTCACCGCCGCGTTCTTCGCGCTGATGGCGGTGCACCTCTGGCGCCTGCGCAAGGATGGTCTCGCCGTGGGCGATCCCGACGTGGCGCACGATGTCACGACACGCGCGACGGAAGCTGTGCGCACCCCCGTGGCCGCCGATGCGCACTGGTTGGCCGACGGACGTCGTGTGCTCGGCGTGGTGGAAACCGAGGATGGCCCCGGCCATGCGCGCGAGCCCGAGCACGAGGTGTTTGCCTGGCCGCACCTGCTCATTCGCCATCAGGTGGTGGCGCTCGCGGTGATCGCGCTTGTGCTGGCGCTGGGCATTGCGTTCGAAGCACCGCTGCGCGAGTTGGCCAATCCCAATGTGACGCCGGAGCCGTCGAAGGCGCCGTGGTATTTCGTGGGGCTGCAGGAGCTGCTGGCGCACTTCGATCCACTGGTGGCTGGTGTGCTGGCGCCGGCCGTGCTCGTCGGGGCGCTGCTGCTGCTGCCGTATGTGGATCGCAACCCATCGCGTCGTCCGGAAGATCGGCGCGTGGCGCTGGTGCTGTTCTGGACGATCTTCCTCGCGCTCGTTGTGCTCACCGTGATCGGCGCGCTCTTCCGTGGTCCCGGCTGGGGCTTCGTGCTCCCGTGGGAACATCTCTACTTCGAACCATGAGTCATTCACTGCAAGGAGAGCGCGCATGAGCCCGACGCGTCGCGAACTGCTGGAAGCAGGATGGAAGGTGGGGGGCGGGCTGCTGGTGGTCGCTGCCGGCTGGACCTCGTTCGAAGCGCTCAAGCCGCTCGCCGACGTGAGCGGCGGTGGGCTGCTGCCACTGCTGCCCGCCGATGCGTATCCGGAAGGGTCCGCCACCTTCGTGCGCGAGGGGCGCTTCTTCGTGACGCGGGCCAAGGATGAGCTCTTCGCCGTCTCGCAGAAGTGTCCGCATCTGGGGTGCGCGGTTCCGTTCTGCGAGGCCTCCGGACACTTCGAATGTCCGTGTCATGGATCGGTGTACAATCTCGGAGGCGAGTGGATGAGCGGTCCGGCGCCTCGTGGCATGGACAAGCACCCGCTGCAGATTGTGGACGGGCGCGTCGTGGTGAACACGGCGGTACTCGAGCAGGGCGCGCCACTCGGCACGCGCGAGTACGATACGCCGAGCCGTGGCGGCAGTTGCGCACCGGCAGACGAGGCGTAGTTCGGTGACGGCACCTCGTCCCACCCCGCGACCGCTCGATACGCCGGAGCAGGAGCGTGCCCTCGACCGCTACTACATGGTCGGGCTCGCGTGCATGCTTGCACTCATCGTGGCCTTCCCGATCTACAAGATGGGTGAGCCGGCGCGTCGCGAACGCACGCTCGAGGCAATGCGTGAGGAGAACATCACGATCGGGGCCAGCATGTTTGCGCAGCACTGTGCTGCATGTCACGGTGACGAGGCGCGCGGCGGTCGCGGCTTCCCAACGCTTGGCGCCAAGGAGTTTCTCACGTCGGTGTCGGACAAGCAGCTGCAGTGGCTGGTGTCGGGCGGCATCCCGGGATCTGCCATGGTCGCGTACGATCTCGACCTCGGCGGTCCGTTCACCGCGCAGGAGATTTCGCGTGTGGTGACGTACTTGCGGTCGCTCGAAGAGGGGGCGCCGAGTGTGCCCGGGTGGTATCGCGGCGAGGAGGCGCCGGCACGCGTTCTGGCGACCGTGGATACAAGCACTGGCGCCACGCAGGAATCGGTGGCGGCGTCCGGTGTACCGACGGATAGTGTCGTGGTGCGCGTCGTCGCGGAGGAAGAAACCGAACGTGTGTACGCGTCACGTTGTGCGGCATGTCACGGAGCGAGCGGTGAAGGCACGCCGATTGCGCCGGCGGTGCGGCCACTGTCGGTGGCGCTGCAGGCCAACACCGATTCCGTGTACTCGATCATAGCGCGAGGCGTCACGGGCACGGCCATGATGCCGTTCGCGAAGGAGCGCGGCGGGCAACTCGACGGCACCGCGATTCGGGCGCTCGCCGCGTGGTTGCACGGGTCGGATCCCGGCGTGCCGCGTTGACTTGACGGTCCTGATCAGCGAGCGTGCAGCATGCGCTCGCTTCTGCTGCTCTCGACCTTTGCCATCGTTGCCGTGTCCGCTCCCCGTCAGGATCTCGCCTGTCCGAACACGCCCAACTGCGTGTCCACCGAGGCCACAGCGGACGGGCAGCGCATGAACGCGATCCCGTTCACCGACGCCGCGGAGTCGGCGCAGGCGCGCGCCCGCACCGCGCTGCTCGCCGAGCCTCGCACGCGCATCGTGCGTGATGAACCCGGCGTGCTCGAGGCCGAGTCGAAGAGCTTTCTGTTCCGCTTTGTTGACGACGTGCGGATCGTGGTGGATGCCGAGGCTCGCGTGTTCCGCTTCCGCTCCGCGTCGCGCGTCGGGAAAAGCGACCTCGGTGTGAATCGCAAGCGCATGACACGTATCACGGAACGTCTATCGGTGGGTCGCGCTCCGTGAGTTTGTGCACGGACCCGCTGCACATCGCACTGCCGGAGTGGCTCGTGCTGCTCGTTGCCTCGCAGGGGCCGTGTGTGAGCGACCGCGAGCGCATGCAGTTCGTGGTGCAGCTGGCCGCCGAGAACGTGGAGCGCGGCACGGGAGGGCCGTTCGGCGCCGCGGTCTTCGACGAGACCACGGGACGCCTCGTGGCGGCAGGGGTGAATCTGGTGGAGCCCGCGAACAACGCCGCACTGCACGCCGAAGTCGTCGCGCTCATGTTCGCGCAGCGGGCGGTCGGTTCGTTCACGCTCTCATCGCCGCCCCTGGCAACGGCGCACATGCTCGCGACCTCCTGCGCGCCGTGTGCGATGTGTCTGGGGGCGGTGCACTGGAGTGGCGTCACGCGCGTGCTCATCGGTGCGTCGCGCGAAGACGCCACGGCGATCGGTTTCGATGAAGGACCGGTGTTTCCGGAGTCGCTGCGCTACCTCGAGGCGCGGGGGATCCGATTCACCGACGGGGTGGAACGGGAAGCGGCGCGCGCCGTACTGCAGCGCTTCTGCGATCTGAAGCGTCCGCTGTACAACGGCTGATGCAGCGGCGGCGGCGCCGTCTGCGGACGGCGTTGCGTGCCCGCTTCCGGTGCGGGGCGGGGAACCGCACATTTCCGGGTATGACTCCTCGTGCGCGGTTTTCGTGTCTGCTCCTCTCGGCCGTTGCAATGGCCGCTTCTCCGCGCGGAATGTCGGCGCAGCCCGATACGCTCGACGTGCTGCTGCTCGGCGGTCGCGTGATCGATGGCACTGGCACACCGACGCGTGTCGCCGATGTGGGGATGCGCGGCGATCGCATCGTGTTTGTGGGGACGGCGGCCTCGGAAGGGAGGGTGGCTCGGCGCACGCTCGATGTCTCCGGGCTGGTCGTGGCGCCGGGTTTCATCGACCCGCACGCGCATGTGCTGCTCGATCTCGGCGCCACGGGCACGAGTCGCCTCGACGGCTATCTCGCGCAGGGCGTCACCACGGTGCTCACGGGGAACGACGGCGGCGGCCCGATCGATGCGGCCGGCACGCTTGCCCGCTGGCAGGCCAATGGTCTGGGCGCCAACGCCGGCGTGTTCGTGGGACACGGTACGGTGCGGCAGCGTGTGCTCGGGATGCGCGATGTCCGTGCCGATGCCGCGGCCCTCGATAGTATGCGGACATTGGTGCGAGGCGCGATGCAGGGCGGCGCGTTCGGATTGTCGTCTGGCTTGTACTACGCCCCCGGCAGCTATGGTAGCACCGACGAAGTGATCGCGCTGGCGCGAGAGGTGGCACCGTTTGGTGGCGTGTACGACACGCACATGCGCGATGAGTCGAGCTACACGGTTGGCTTGCTCGGCGCGGTGCGTGAAGCCATTCGCGTGGGAGAAGAAGGCGGCGTCCCCGCGCACATTGCGCACGTGAAGGCGCTCGGTGTCGATGTGTGGGGACGCAGCGACAGTGTCATCGCCATTGTGCGTGCGGCACGCGCACGCGGGGTGACGGTCACCGCCGATCAATATCCGTATCTCGCGTCGGGTACCGGGTTGGGCGCCGCACTTTTACCGCGCTGGGCGGAAGCCGGCGGCCGCGACTCGCTCGTACGTCGCCTCACCGATCCGGCGGTGGCGCCGCGACTGCGCGCCGACATGACGGAGAACCTGCGTCGTCGTGGCGGACCGGCTGCGTTGCTGATCACCTCCGCGCGTGACAGCGCTCTCGAGGGCCGGACGCTCGAGGAGCTCGCGGCGCGCGAGAACGCGGACGCCATCACGACGGCCATGCGCATCCTCGAGCGTGAGGCACCGAGCGTGGCGTCGTTCAATATGCAGCAGTCCGATCTCGACGCCTTTGCCGTGGAGCCCTGGGTGGTCACCGGCAGCGATGGCTCAGGCGGGCATCCGCGCAAGTTCGGCGCCTTTCCCAAAGCGATGCGCGAGTTCGCACTCGACCGTCCGGTGCTGTCGATCGAAGCGTTTATCGCGAGATCGAGCGCGAACACCGCGCGCATTTTCGGGATCGCCGATCGTGGTGTCATCGCCGCCGGTCACTTTGCAGACGTGATCGTCTTCGATCCGGCTGCTGTCCGTGATCGCTCCACGTATACCGACCCGGAGCGTCCGGCCGACGGGATGCGCTGGGTCTTCGTGAATGGCGACGCCGTCATTGCCGAGGGGGCGCTCACCAGCGCGCGTCCCGGTCGCACATTGCGACCTGCTCGCTGAGCACGCGGCGCGTGCGCTGGCGCACCGGCGTGCCTCGGCGCAGGTTGTCCGCATGAGCTACGCCGATACCGTACCCACGATTTCGCTCCGCCCCGCGACGGTTGACGATGTGCCGCTGATCCTGCGTTGCATTCGGGGGTTGGCCGAATACGAGCGGCTTGCCCACGAGTGCGTGGCCACGGAGGAGCAGCTGCGGGCGACGCTCTTCGGGGAACGGCCGGCCGCCGAAGTGCAGCTGGCGCACGTCAACGGAGAGCCGGCCGGCTTCGCGCTCTTCTTTCACAACTACAGCACGTTCCTGGCGCAGCCCGGGATCTACCTCGAAGACCTCTTCGTGGAGCCGCGCTATCGCGGGCTTGGCGTCGGCAAGGCGCTGCTGTCGCGCTTGGCGGCGTTGGCGGTTGAACGGCACTGCGGCCGCCTCGAGTGGTCGGTGCTCGATTGGAACACGGATGCCATCGGCTTCTACGAGAAGCTGGGGGCGCGCGGCATGACCGATTGGACGGTGCACCGCCTCACTGGTGATGCCCTGCACGCGCTCGCCGCCGAGGGGGACACGCATGGTTGACCACGACATCGGAGGCGGCGTGTCGCGTCGGCGGTTGCTGCAGGGGCTGTCGGCAGCTGCGGTTGGGGCGCTCTCGGTGCCGAAGCTCGTGTCAGCGCTCACTCGTGCCGCCGAACGTGGCGATGGAGTGACGGTCCGTCCGCCCATCGGCTTGCAGCTGTACACGGTGCGCGGGCTCATGGCACGCGATCTGGAAGGCACGATGGCAGCGCTCGCCGCAGCGGGCGTGCGCGATGTGGAGTTTGCGGGTTACTTCGATCGCCAGCCCGCGGCGTTGCGGGCGCTGCTCGAGCGGCACGGAATGAAGGCACCAGCGGCGCACGTCCCCCTTCCAGCCAGCCTGACGGCGTGGACCCCGGTGTTCGATGCGGCCGAGGCGTTGGGGCATCGGTGGCTCGTGATCCCGTGGGTGGGCAACGAGGTACGTGCGTCGCTCGACGGGTGGCGGCGGCTCGCCGACTCGCTCAATGAGGCCGGCCGCCTGGCGCACGCGCGCAACCTGCGCATGGCCTACCACAACCACGACTTCGAGTTCGCCATCACCGATGGTTCCGTGGCGTACGAGGTGTTCGTGGAACGGCTCGACCCAGCGACGGTGGACCTCGAACTCGATCTGTATTGGGCTGTGAAGGCCGGCCAGGACCCGCGGCGCCTGTTCGCGGACCGGCCGGGTCGGTTCCCGTTGTGGCACCTGAAAGACGCCGGCCCCGCGCCAGAGCGTACCATGACTGATGTGGGCGCCGGTACGATCGACTTCACCGCGCTCTTCGCCGCTGGCGCACAGGCCGGCCTGCAGCACGCCTTCATCGAGCACGACAACGCCTCCGATCCGATGACGAGCGTGCGAGTGAGTGTGTCGGCACTCGAGCGGTTGCCCTAGCGCGTGGCGGCAAGCCCTTGCCATCGGGCGTCCCGTGCGCAGTTTCGTCGGATGACTGTCACCCAACCTCGCCCTGTCTACGATGTTGCCATCGTCGGCTCCGGTGCCGGCGGCGCGACTGCCGCCGACATGGGCACCAAGGTCGGCGCCGATGTCATCACGCTCGAAGCCGGTCCCAACACGCCACACTTCGGCTGGCCGAGATGCCCGCCGGAGGTGCTCGCTCACTTCGGCATCAAGGAGTAGTCTGGCCATGCTCGCTACGCATCGGAAACTGCTTCGGGCCCCCCGTCGAAGCGCCTCGTTCGGCTGTGTGAGCGCCATCGTCGCGCTGAGTGCGCTGGCCGCATGTGCGTCACCCAAGCAGACATCATCCACAAACGCGGGCGCCACCGGGCCCAACGCCGCGCTTCGCGTGCCGGTGCGCTTCCCGGCGGCACGCAGCGCCGAGCCGCTCGACGGCCGGCTGCTGCTGCTGGTGTCCACGGATTCGGCCAACGAACCGCGCTTTCAGGTAAGCGACGGCGCGGCCACGCAGTTGGTGTTCGGCACCGATGTCGATGGCTGGACGCCCGATACCGACGTCACGGTGGATGGCGCAGCCACCGGCTATCCATTGCACTCGCTCGCCGACGTACCGCCGGGTCGCTACTGGGTGCAGGCGGTGCTCAATCGCTATGAAACGTTTACGCGCAGCGATGGCCACACAGTGAAGCTGCCGCCTGACAAGGGCGAGGGGCAGGTGTGGAATCGCAAGCCTGGCAACTTGTACAGCACGCCGCGTTGGATCACGCTCGATGCCAACGGGCGCGCGGTTGAACCACTCGTACTCGACCAGGAGATCGGACCGATCACGCCACCGGAAGACACACGCTGGATCAAGCACGTCACCATTCGCAGCGAACGGCTCTCGAAGTTCTGGGGACGCGACATGGAAATCGGCGCCAACATCCTGCTGCCCGCCGGCTTCGATGATCACCCGGACGCACGCTATCCACTCGTGGTGTATCACGGACATTTTCCGGCGACGTTCACCGGGTTTCGCGAAGAAGCACCTGATCCGAACCTCAAGCCCGATTTCGCCGCGCGCTTCAACCTGAGTGGGTACAACCGCATTCAGCAGGAGCAGGCACACCAGTTCTACAAGGACTGGACCGGCCCCGGCTTCCCGCGCGTGCTCCTCATCGAGATTCGCCACCCCACGCCGTACTACGACGACTCCTACGCGGTGAACTCGGCAGCGCAGGGGCCGTACGGCGATGCGATCATGTACGAACTCATCCCCGAGATCGAAAAGCGTTTCCGTGGCATCGGGCAGGGGTGGGCGCGCATCACCTACGGCGGCAGCACCGGTGGATGGGAAGCCATGGCCGTGCAGGTGATGTATCCCGACGAGTTCAACGGCGCGTTCGCGGCGTGCCCCGATCCGATCGACTTCCGCGCGTACACGGTGGTGAACCTGTACGAGGACGACAACGCTTACTATCCCAACGGTCCGTGGAAGCGCACGCCGCGACCGGGAAGCCGCAACTATCTCGGACACCTGAACACCACGCTCGAGCAGATGAATCAGAAGGAGGCCGCGCTCGGCTCGAAGGGACGGTCTGGTGATCAGTGGGACATCTGGCAGGCCACGTATTCACCGGTCGGGGATGATGGCTATCCCAAGCCGATCTGGGACAAGGCCACCGGCGTGATCGACAAGGAGGTCGCCACGTACTGGCGCGAGAACTACGACCTGTCGTACATCCTCGAGCGCGACTGGGCCACGCTCGGCCCCAAGCTGCACGACAAGATCAACGTCTATGTGGGTGACATGGACAACTACTACCTCAACAACGCCGTCTACCTCACCGAGGAGCGACTGCGTGCGTTGTCCAACCCCAAGTGGACGGGCGAGATCACGTACGGCGATCGCGCCGAACACTGCTGGAACGGCGACCCCACGCGCAGCAATGCGATCTCGCGACTGCGCTACCACCAGATGTACATCCCACGCATCCTCGATCGCATGCGGGCCCGGGCGCCCGCCGGCGCCGACACACTCAGCTGGCGCTATTGATCACTCTCCGGCGCCGCGCCACGGTGGCGTCGGCGCGTTCGCTCTCGCACCTGTTCTCATGACGATTTCTCGCCTCGGCATCGGCTTCATCGGCTCCGGATTCAACACGCGCTTTCACATGCAGGCCTTTCGCGGCGTACGCGACGCCGACGTGCTCGGCGTGTGGAGCCCCAACCCGAAGAACGCGGCGTCGGCGGCGCGCTTTGCCCGTGAGCTCGATGTGGGCGCGTGCAAGGCGTACAAGAGCATCACGGCCATGGTGGCCGATCCGGCCATCGATGCGATCTGGATCAACGGTCCGAATCACGCGCGCATCGAGAACGTGGAAGAGATCGTGGACGCGGTGCGCAGCGGTGCCGGCACGCTCAAGGGCATTGCCTGCGAGAAGCCGCTCGGCCGCACCGTCGCCGAGGCTCGGCACCTGCTCAAGCTCGTGGAGTCGGCCGGCATCATGCACGGTTACCTCGAAAATCAGCTCTTTGCGCCGCAGATCGTGCGCGGGCATGAGCTGCTCTGGAAGCGAGGTGCCGCCACGACGGGTCGTCCGTATCTCGCACGTGCTGCCGAAGAGCACAGTGGCCCGCACATGCCGTGGTTCTGGAGCGGCGTGCAGCAGGGCGGCGGCGTGCTGAACGACATGATGTGTCATTCGGTGCTCGTGGTGCGGCACCTGCTCACAGCGCCTGGTGAGTCGTTGTCCGCGCTCGTACCGCGTCGCGTGACCGCGCGCATCGCGTCGCTCAAGTGGTCGCAGCCGGCGTACGCGAAGGCCCTGCGGGCGTCGAGCGGCGTGGACTATCGCAAGACGCCGTCCGAAGACTTCGCCAGCGTGACGGTGGAGTTCGAAGGCCCCGATGGGCGTGTTGCGATCGGCGAGGCGACCACGAGCTGGAGCTTTGTCGGCCCCGGTCTGCGACTGTCGGCCGAGCTGCTCGGCCCCGAATACTCCATGCGATGGAACTCGCTCGAGTCGGGGCTCGACCTGTTCTTCTCGCGCGAGGTGAAGGGCAAGGCGGGCGAGGATCTGGTGGAGAAGCAGAACGCCGAAGTGGGGCAGATGCCCGTGGTGGCCGATGAGGCGGTGGCATACGGCTATGAGGCCGAAGATCGGCACTTCGTACGGGCGTTTCTGGGCAAAGAGGCGCCCAAGCTCACGTGGCACGACGGGCTCGAGGTGGTGCAACTGCTGATGGCGGCGTATCAGAGCGCCGAGCAGGGGAAGACGCTGAACTTTCCGCCACGCGGGTTGGAGAAGTTCGTGCCAGCGGTGGCGCGGGGGGCGTGGGAGCCCTGATGTCCAGCGGCTTCATCGGGGCGCTCCGCTTCGCGGGCGCCCCGAAGCGCCGTCCTGGCGATCTCAGCGCTTCGCCACCGGGCAGGTATTGATGCCCACGAGCGAGTAGAGCGGGCAGCTGCCGAGCAGGCCGGTCGCCAGGGGAATCACGCCGAGCCAGCCCCACGGTGTCTGCGGTCCGACAAACGCGATCGAGATCAGACCCAGGCCAAGGGCGACGCGCACGACGCGCTCGATCGGGTGTTCGTTGCGGGCAAGGAAGCTGGCCATGAGATGCGTCTCCGGAAAGGTGTCGGAATGCGAGCACGGTGTGCTGCTACTCCACGGAGCCGATCGTGCCGCCAAAGGATTCACATGCAACGCATGTGCGCGATCCAGCGCAGACGCGCGCGGCTAGTCGTCGTGGCTCGCGGGCGTGACAATGGCCTGCTGCAGCCGCGCACGCAGCGATCCGAGCGCCGAGGCATCCAGCCGCGGTGCACGCGCGCCCTCGGATCGTAGCGCGGCCACAATCTCCGCCACGTTGCCTCCGAAACGTGCGCAGTTGTCGCACCCCGCAAGATGCGCCTGAATCGCGGATACGCGCTCGGAGCCAAGATTGCCGTCGAGAAACTCCGACAGATCGGCCAGCACGTCACGGCAGCGCAGGCCGGCCACCAGGCGATCAAGGTCAGGCATGCGAGGCTCCCTTGGCGTCGTGGCCAGTACGTGAGTCGGGTGCGCGGGTTGCGCTGGTCGGATCGGGGGACTGCTCGAGCGCGCGCACCAGCGCGGCCAACCGCAACCGCGCACGGTGCAGCCGACTCTTCATGCCCGCGAGCGAAAGGGAGAGCGCGGCCGCGGTTTCGTCCCCCGACAGCCCTTCCATGTCGCGCAATACAAGGATCTCGCGGTCCGCAGGAGCGAGGCGCGCCAACGCGGTGCGCACCAGCTCAGCGGTGTCGCGCGCCGTCGACTCGGCACTGCTGCCCCAGCCCGCCGCCTCGGCGATCGCCTCGAGCGAGTCCACGGCCTCGAGCGGCGCAAAGCGGTCGGGCTCACCCACGCGACGCCGCACACTGTGCCGCACCGCGTTGCGCGCCACACTGAACAGCCAGGCACGAGCGCTGCCGTCACCGCGATACGTGGCCGCACCGCGCCACGCCGATAGAAACGTGTCCTGCAGCACGTCCTCGGCGTCGGCGCCATGCACGCCCAGTGAACCCACGAAGCGATGGACGTCGGCCGCATAACGCACGACGAGCGCATCGAACGCGCGCGAGTCGCCTGACGCGGAGCGCGCCAGCAGGTCGGCATCGGGAGTGTTCACACCAGCACGGAGCCAGATGCGCGTGTGGAGGATTCACTCGCGGTCATCGCGCCGGCTGCGGGGTGCCGGTTGGAACCACCGGTCGCGCGTTCACGCCCAGCGCGGCCAGTCGTGTCATGTGCGTGTCGAGGCGGCGACGGAAGTGCGCGAAGTCCTTGCGCGCCGCGGGCGTCCAGACCACCTCAGCGAGCGCGCTCAGCCGCGGAAACGCCATGTACTCCACGTGCCGCGGTGTGCGCATGTACTCCGTCCAATGCTGCGCCTGTGCGCCGAGTACGTGGCGCGACTGCTCGGTGGTGAGTTCCGGCGGGATGGGTTCGTAGGCGTACACCGTGTCCAGCGGAAGAAAGCCGCCGAAGGCGCGCGGTTCGGTGCTGTGGTCCTGCGACTGGTAGTAGTCGAAGTAGGTGTGTGACGTGGGCGCCATGACCACATCATGCCCCTGCCGCGCGGCTGCGATCGCGCCCGCGGTGCCCCGCCACGACATCACGGTGGCATTCGGCGCGAGCCCACCTTCCAGGATTTCGTCCCACCCGATGAGGCGACGTCCGCGTGCCGTGAGAAAGGTATCCATGCGCCGAATGAACCAGCTCTGCAGTTCGTGTTCGTCCTTCACACCCAGTTCGCGCATGCGCTGCTGCACGCGCGGGCTGGCAATCCACTGCGCCTTTTTCGCCTCGTCGCCACCAACGTGAATGAACGGGCTCGGGAACAGCTCAAGCACTTCGGTCAGCACATCGTGCATGAAGGCGATGGTTGACTCTTCCACGTTGAGGATGAAATCGCTCACCCCCCACACTTCCATGGGTTTGATGACGCTATCCGGATACACCCCCAGTTCGGGATACGCCGCGAGCATCGCCTGGGCATGCCCCGGCATCTCGATCTCGGGGACGACCGTGATGTGGCGCTCGGCTGCATACTGCACCACCTCGCGGATGTCATCCTGCGTGTAGAAGCCGCAGTGACGCGCTTCATCGTAGCGACGCGTGGCCTCGCTGGTGGTGTACGCCCCGAGCAGCGTGCGCTCGCGACAGCCCCCGATGTCCGTGAGGCGCGGGTACTTGTTGATCGCGATGCGCCACCCCTGATCCTCCGTGAGGTGCCAGTGAAACGTGTTGAGCTTGTGCATCGCGAGCAGGTCGATCCACCGCTTCACGAAATCCACGGGCATGAAGTGTCGCGCCACATCGAGGTGTGCACCGCGCCACGAAAAACGGGGGGTGTCTTCGATATGTACGGCGGGAATGGTCCACGCCACGGCGTTCTGCCGCGCCGACCGATAGATCGCGGCGGGCAGCAGTTGCCGCAGCGACTGCACGCCGTAGAACAGTCCGGGGGCGTCACTCGCGACAATGCGTACCTCGGTGGGGGACACCGTCAGCGCATAGCCCTCACGCCCGAGGGCCTCGCGCGCAGGATCGCGTCGCAGTACGATGCGCGGTGCATCGGTGTTTGTGCGAACGCCATCTGGTGCATCACCCACCTGCACACGCAGCGCGAACCCGGTGGCGGGGGCGAGGTCGCGCGCGAGCTGGTGGCCGAGCATGGAGTCGGACGCGCTCACAAGCACGGCAGTGTTCGCCTGCAGCCGGAAGGCGCCGTCGCGTGGTTCAAGGAGCGAGGGGCGCGGAATGATCGTGTAGCGCTCGTCATTCGACGCGACGCCCTGCGCACGAACAGGTGTCTGCGTCACGCCGAACAGGAGGAGCACACCAACGGCACGAGCGAATCGAAGCATGGGGGGCGTGATCAGGTGAAATCGGTCGGTGCCGCGTCTATCGTGCGCACGGTGCGCACCAGTTCGGCAAAGGTGGCGTGCTCGACCGCCGCGGCGTGCACCGCACGCAGGCCGCTGGGCTGCAGCAGCGGCGCTACCGTGTGCGCGCGCACACCACCGCCCGCGAGAATCTCCATGGCGGCGCCGGCGTGACGTTGCCACGCACGCAACCGATCGGCAGCATCCACCGCGCGCGTGGCGCCTCCGGACGTCAGCACCGTCGATACGCCGAGCGTGCGCAGCTGATCGAGCGCGCGATCCTGATCGGCAAGGCGATCGAACGCGCGGTGGAACACCACCGCCATGTCGCCAGCCTCGTACACGAACTGCTCGAGCAACGGCATGTCGATGGTGCCGTCGGTCTGCAGCGGGCCAATCACCACACCGCGCGCACCGCTGCGCCTCGCGAGCGTGATGTCTCGGCGCATGATGGCACGCCACTCGGGGGCGATCACGAAGCTGTGAGCGTGCGGTCGAATCATCACATGCACCGGCGTACTCACGTCGCTGAGCACTGCTTCCAGCAACCCGAGACTCGGCGTGGTTCCTCCGTCGCCCGGGCCGCACAGTTCAAGACGGTCTGCGCCGGCCGCTACGGCCGCGCGCACGTCACCGAGACTGGCGACGCACGCTTCGACCAGCGTATGGCGATCGGTCACGCGACCGCAGCGCTGGCGGACACGCGCGGGCGGAACAGCAGCAGGAACACCACGAGCACGACCGCGGCCATCGCGGCCGGTACCTGCCAGATCGCGGTCCAGTCGTGCGCGTCACCGACGCGGTTGGCCTCCACGATGCGGCCTGCGGAGTAGGAGCCGATGAAGTTGCCGAGCCCCAGCGTCACGAAGGCGAGGAACCCCTGCGCCGAAGCGCGAATCGCCTTGGGCGCCTGCTGATCCACGTAGATCTGTCCGGTCACGAAGAAGAAGTCGTAACACACGCCGTGCAGGAGAATTCCGATGTACAACAGCGCCATGCCGCTGCCGGCATTCCCGTAGGCAAAGGCGAGATAGCGAAGCGACCACGCCGCCATGCCGATGAGCAGAATGCGCTTCACGCCAAACCGTGCAAGGAACCACGGCAGCAGCAGCAAAAAGCCGATCTCCGACATTTGCCCGAGCGTCTGCATGGCCGCCGGCGCGGGCACGCCGAGTTCGTTCAGGAAGGGGTTGGTGAAGGCGTAGTAGAACTGCAGCGGAATGCACAGCAGGAACGAGCCGAACACGAACATGGTGAACGACTTGTCGCGCAGCAGCTGGAGCGCATCGAGGCCGAGTGCGTCGCGTGCGGTGAACGCCTGACCGGCCGCGTGCGGCGGGGTGTGCGGCAGCGCGAAGCAGAACAGGCCGAGCAGCAGTGAGGCACCCGCCGCGATCCGCATGGGCAACGCGGTGGCCTCCACGCCGAGCCAACCGATCAGCAGGCCGGCGACGATCCACCCCACGGTGCCGAGCACGCGCACGCGCGGAAAATCGCGCGCGGCGTCGGGGAGGTGGTCGAACGAGATCGAGTTGCTGAGCGCGAGCGTAGGCATGAAGCAGAGCGCGTACGCCAGTAGCAGTGCGTAGAATGCGCCGAAGCTCTGCTGGGTGGACGCGAGCCAGAGGAACGACCCGCCGGCCAGATGCAGCACGGCCAGCACACGTTGCGTGGGGAAGAAGCGGTCGGCCACCATGCCCACGAAAAACGGCGACACGATCGCGGCGACGGCGTTGGCTCCGTACGCGAGACCGATCTGTCCGCCGTCGAAGCCGAGCTCGGTGCCGAGCCATGTGCCCATGGTGACGGCCCAGGCGCCCCACACGAAGTACTGCAGAAACATCAGGATCGACAGCTTGAGCCGCGGTGCCGCTACGGCCGGTGCACTCACGGCAGCACCTTGATGCGGATGTTGCGGAAGGCCACACGATCGCCGTGGTCCTGCAGGCCGATGTGTCCGCGCGTGGCGCGACCGTACGCAGGCCATGCGGCGAACTTGCTGTCCTTCACCTTCTGTTCCCACTCGGGCGACCAGAGCGTATAGCCGGCCGTCTGCGTGCCATTGAGCCAGTGCTCCACATTCGCACCGTTCACCACGATGCGACCGGCGTTCCAGTCGCCCACTGGTTTCGTCTGACCCTCCGGCGACGGGTACAGTCCGTATGCCGCGCCAGCGGAGGTCAGCGGCGACCGTCCGTCTGCATGTGCGGAGTCGTCGAGCACCTGATATTCGGGCGCGCTCATGTACGTGACCTCGACGGCGGGATCGATGCGATAGAACACGCCGCTGTTGCCGCCCGGCGTGACCATCCATTCGAACTCGAGTTCGAAGTTGGCGAACTGCTCGGCCGTGACGAGGTCACCGCCTGCGGCGACTCGGGTGATGGCGCCGTCCACGACGGCCCAACCGGCCGGCACGACATCGGGCGTCTGGTGTCCATGCCAACCCGTCAGCGACTGGCCATCGAACAGGGGGCGCCAATCCTGCGCTTCGATCGTAATCGAGGCTTCACCGGTTGTGGTGGCGTCGGCTGAGGCATCGGCATCGCCGGTGCAGGCGGCGAGCAGGGCGACGGCAGGGAGTGCACGCGTCAGCGCGCGCAGGGTCCGGAGGTGTGAGCGTGACATGGAGAGGGAGGGGCGGGGGCGAGGACGGAGTCGAGGCGAACGTAGCGCCCTGCACCGACCGGCTCAAGCAGGGCGGGGCTGGCGCCTCTCGGATCGCCTCTCGTCCCCGGGAGCGGCGAGGTGGGGCGCGTGGGGGTTACGTTCCATGCGTGCTTGTGATCGTTCCCTCAGCCGTTCCATCATGACCCAGACGTCGGGCGCTCCCACTGCCACGGCCACGCCGGTGTCGCCTCGGCGGCGCGCACTCTTCACCACTGGCCTGCTCATGCTGCTCGGTATCATGCCGGGGATGGGCATTCCGGGCGGCTTGATGCTCGGCGTCGCCGATCGCTTCGTGATCGCGTTCACCGGCAGTACCGCCCTGCGCGCCATTGGCGAAACGGCGTGGCCACTGTCGCTGATCGTGACCGTCCTGCTGCCGCTTCCGCTGCTGCCCGTACTCAGCTGGGTTGCGCGCTGGCGCACAGGCGGAGTCGGGCTGCGGCTGTTCGGCGTGCTGGCCGCCCTGTTCGCGTGGGGGCTCGTGCTCTCCCTCATCGGTCTCACCATCGCCATGCGCCGACTCTGATGCCGGCGCTGCTGCAGCACATGCGCCGCGCTTCGCGGCACGGTGTCGCCACGCTTGTGGCGCTCGCGTTGGTCACCGTATCGGCGCGCGCGCAGGGCGCCCTGGCCGCTGACGATCCGCGCCACGCCGAGATCCTGTCGGTGGTGACGCGCTTGTTCGATGGCATGCGCACCGCCGATAGTGCGCTGGTGCGCTCACTGTTTCATCCGAAGGCACAGCTGGTGACGACGCTGGTGCGCGATGGCGTGCCCACGGTGCAGCAGGACTCGCTGGTGGTGTTCTTTCGCAGCGTCGGCACGCGACGTCCCGAGCCCCTCGATGAGCGCATCAAGAACCCGCGCGTCTTTCTCGATGGTACACTCGCGGTGGTGTGGACCGAGTACGATCTGTTTCTCGGCACACGATTCATCCACTGCGGCGTGGACGCGTTCCATCTCGTGCGCATTGGTGACGCGTGGCAGATCATCGCGCTCGCCGATACGCGACGGCGCGATGGCTGCACACCGGTATCGCCCGACTGACGCGAGCGGCACGCGCTCATGGAGACACTGATTGCCGTGTCGGTCGGACTGGGGCTCGCCGCTGCCGCCGGCATGCGAGTGTTCCTGCCACTGTTCGTGCTCGGGCTCGCGGGTTCGTCGGGCGTGGTGCCACTCGCGCCCGGCTGGGAGTGGGTCGCCTCATCGGCGGCGCTCATTGGCTTGGGAACCGCCATGGCGCTTGAAATCGCGGCCTACTACGTGCCGTGGGTGGACCAGGCGCTCGATGTGGTGGCCACGCCTGCTGCCGTGATCGCCGGCATGATTGCCACGGCGTCCGTGCTGATTGATGTGCCGCCGTTGCTCAAGTGGGCGGTGGTCATCGTGGGTGGTGGTGGCGTCGCGGGGCTCACCCAGGGCATGAGTGTGCTGACGCGACTCAAGTCCACCACGCTCACGGGCGGCATGGCGAATCCGGTCGTGTCCACGGGCGAGTGGGTTGGTGCACTCGTCGTGGCGGCCATGGCGGTGCTGCTGCCATTCATCGGGCTGGCCTTGAGTGCGCTGCTGCTGGTGTATCTCGTGCGTCGCGCGCGACGGATCCGTCGTGCATCGCCGCGTCCAACCATGAGCCCTTCATGACCAACGACTCGCTTCGGTATCCGATCGGACGCTTCGTTCGCCCGGTCAACGCGACAGACGCATCACGCGCCGAGTGCATCGCGCAGCTGGCGGCGCTTCCGGCGCAACTCCGTGCGGCGGTGCACGGACTCGATGCGGCACAGCGCGACACGCCGTATCGTGATGGTGGGTGGACCGTCCGGCAGGTGGTGTATCATCTGGGGGACAGCCATCTCAACTGTCTCGCGCGATTGATGCTCGGCCTCACCGAGGAGGCGCCCACGATTCGTGTATACGACGAGTCCGCGTGGGTGCAGGTCGGCGACGCGGCCGGCGATTCCATCGACGAGGCGCTGGAGTTCCTCGATGTGCTGCACGCGCGACTTGTACGCGTGGCGCGCACGGTCACCGCCGTCACTGGCGATCGCACCATCGTGCATCCCGAGAACGGCTCGCTCTCGCTCGACGTGCTGCTCGCACTGTACGCGTGGCACGGCGCGCATCACGTGGCGCACATCACCGAGTTGCGCGCACGTCGGGGGTGGTAGGGCGTCTTCGAGTGAGGCCCTTCCACAACATGACGGCAAAAGCAACCGAGCCCGGCAAGCCGGGAAGAATGGATCAAGCGGAACAAGGAATCACGGCTCCGACGCCGTATTCCCCTCGATCTCTTCTTCCCTCAACTCGGTTGCAGTTGTGGTTGCAGCGGTCCCGCTCAATCCCGCCCGCTGACCACCGTGCCGCGGTCGCCAACGGCCGTCACCGCACTCCCCGCAGCGCCGCCGGTCACGTCGAACAGGTAGACCGAGGCGCCGGCGTCGATGACCCGCCATCGGTCGCCATCGTAGCGCAGCACCGTGCCGCTGTCGCCGACCGCGTAGACCTCCGTTGGGCTGCGCCCCCACACGCCACGCAGGTCGCGCGTGGTCGGTGACGCAAGCTGCGTCGCGCGCTGACCGTCCCAGCGCAGCAGCACTCCACGATCCCCCGCCAGGAACACGTCGGTGGACGACGATCCCCACACGCCGCGCAATGTCACGCTCGTCGGTGTGGGCGTGGAGCGCCACCGCTCCCCGTCGTAGCGCAGCAACAGCCCCGAATCACCAACCGCAAAGAGCGTGGACGCGTCGGTGCCCCACACATCGCGCAGGAAGCGCTGCGTGCCGCTGGCCTGTGGAATCCAGCCGCTACCCGACGAGCGCAGAATGAGACCACCTTGCCCCACGATCACGTGTTCGTTGCGCCCCGTTGACCACACGCTGCGCAGCAGGATGGGATTGCGCTCGCCCTCCACACGCCACGTGGTGCCATCGAACCGCAGGATCGCCCCCGTGTCGCCCACGGCCACGATGTCGTCCGGCGCACTGCCACTGATGCCGTACAGATCGTTGACGCCGGGCACGTCCAGCCAGTCGAACTGCGCGCCCGTTCGACGGCCCACCGCGCCGCCGAGCCCAACCGCGAACACCGGCGCGTCCTCGGCGGCGTCAGGTGGCTGCCAAGCGGACAGCAGCAACGCATCCAACAGTTCAACGGTAGGCCGCACGCCGTCCCGATAGCTGAAAATGCTGTTGTACCAGCCGGCGACTCGCACGCCGTCCGGGTGCACGCTCGACGACGAGATCGCGCGCAGGTTCTGCCCCGATCCAATGCCGATCGATTCCCACTGGCTGCCATCGAAACGCCAGAAGGTGCCGCCATTCCCGGCCGCGTACACCTCTGAGCCACTGCGCCCCCACACCGCGAACAGGTTGGCATTGCTCGGCGTGGTGAGGCGCCGCCAGTCGTCTCCGTCCCAACGCAGCGCGGTGCCCTGCGTACCGACGACGAACACGTTCCGATCGCTCTCGGCCCATACGCCGAGCAGCAGCGTCGCCGTGGCCGGATTGTCCACCGATTGCCAGGTCAGTCCGGCATACCGCAAGATCGTGCCGTTGTTGCCCACGGCCCAGAGATCGTCGCGGCTCGTGCCGCCGAGCGCCCAGAGTTCGTTGTTCGTGGGCGTGCCCTGCACGCTCCAAAGTGTACCGTCCCAACGCGCGATGAAGCCGTTATCCCCCGACGCGTACACCTCCGTCGACGACAGCCCCCACACGTTCAGTAACGTGCCCGATGTGATCGCCGGCAGACGGGTCCACGTGGTGCCGTTGCCGCGCAGCAGCAGCCCCCCGGAACCGACCGCCCAGAGGTCGGTGGGGCTCGCGCCCCAGATGCTCACCACGATCTCTTCCGTATTGATCGCCACCCGCTCCCACGGTCCGCCCCCGACCGACTTGAGCATCGTGCCCCCCGAGCCGCCCGCCCATGCGGTACCCGCGCCGTCGTCCCAGATGGCCAGCAGCGACGATTCGCTCGCCCCGGCACGAATCACCTCCCAGGCCTCGGCACCGGGCGTCAGCGCGGTCACACCGACCACGAGCGTGACCGTGATGGGGGCGATGGTCACCGTGATCCGTGCGCTGCCCGGTGCGAGCGCTGACAGCTCGCCGACGGCGGAGACACTCGCGACTGCCGGGGCATCGGACTGCCAGATGGCCGAGTACTGCGGCACTGGTCGGCCCAGACTGTCGCGCACGTCGAGGGTGAGTTGCCGAGTCTGTCCGGGCTGCAGGAACGTGGTCGCCGGGACGATCGCCACACTCGCCACCACCGTACCCGAGGGGGGTTCGACCGGCGGATCGGTGTCGCAGGCGACCAGCGCCAGCATTGCCAGGAGGGTGGCGGGCAGGATTCGACGTCGGAGCATGACCAGAGGCTACGGTGTGGTTCGGGGCAGGGCAACCGGGGACGCCCGCCGGGGTCCCCCCTTCGACCGGTTTCCGTATGTTTGTGACATGACCTGCACCGTCTCCCGATTCCGCACGGCCGCCCTGCTGCTCTCGGCGCTGCTGGCTCCTCGGCTCGCCGCCCAGCCCGTACCGGCCTCCGACGTGTTCCTCGTGCCGCTGACGCGCCCCAGCAATACCGAGTGGCGCGTCGGCGTGCCTGCCAATGTCTCGCGATTCGAGGGCTACGATAATCAGCCTGCGTTCGCCATCGACGCGCGCGCGCTCTTCTTCACGCGCGTGGGCCCCGATGGTCAGGCCGACATCTGGCGCAGCGACTTCAGTACCGGACGCGCCGCGCCGGTGCAGGTCACGCCGGAGAGTGAGTACTCCGCCTTTCCCACCCCCGACAGCGCCGCGCTCGCCGTGGTGCGCGTCGAATCGGATTCCACGCAGCGCCTGTGGCGTTTGCCGCTCGATGGCAGCGCGCCGACGCTGCTCGTGCCCGACGTGGCACCCGTAGGGTACTTCGCGTACGCCAACGATTCCACGCTGGCGATGTTCGTGCTTGGCTCCCCCGCCACGCTGCAGGTCGCCACGATCGGCCGCCCTGGCGCACGCACCGTGGCGCGCAACATCGGGCGCTCGCTGCACCGCATTCCCGGCACCGAGCACATCAGCTTCGTGCAAAAGGGCAGCGCATCGTGGCACATCATGCGCCTCAACGTGACGACCGGCGCGATCGATACGCTGGTGTCCACGCGTCCGCGCCGTGAAGACCATGCGTGGCTCGATGCCACTACGATCGTGATGGGCGACGGTGCCCAACTGTTCACATACACACTGGGCGCGGCCGATTGGACGCCGCTCGCCGACTTCGGCTTTGCGCGACTCGGCGACATCACGCGTATCGCCGTCAGTCGCGCGGCCAATGCGCGCACGCCAACGTGGCTGGCGGTGACCGCCGTGCAGGCGCCGCGCGCACAGGTGGCGCGTCGCGAGGCTGCCCCACGTGCTGCGGTGAATGCCGACGACGTACGCCGCGACATCGCGATCCTCGCGGCCGACTCCATGGAGGGGCGCGGTACTGGCACGCCGGGCGGCGCACGCGCGGCGCGTTGGTTGGCCGCCGAGTTCGCGAAGGCCGGCCTCACGCCGGCCGGCGACTCCGGCACCTTCCTGCAGCAGCTCCCGCTGCAGCGCTCTCCGGCCTTCGTGCCAACGGGGCGCAGTGCGCCGCGCGCCGTGGCCAGCTGGGCCGCGTGGGACACGTTGCCGGCCGAGCAGCAGCTGCGCACCGCGAATGTCGTGGGCGTGCTGGAGGGCGCGGACCCTGCGCGACGCGACGAGGTCGTCCTTGTGACCGCGCACTACGATCACATCGGGATCGGACGCGCCGTCAACGGCGACTCGATCAACAACGGGGCGGACGACGACGCGTCCGGCACGATCGGCGTGCTCGAACTCGCACGCGCCATGGCGCGTGGGCCGCGGCCGGCACGCACCATCGTGTTCGCCGCCGTCACGGGAGAAGAGGTGGGGTTGATCGGCACCCGCTGGTACACCAGTTACCCCGTCCGTCCACTCGAGCGCACGGTGGCCAACCTCAACCTCGAAATGATCGGCCGCCCGGATACCCTCACCGGTGGCGCCGGCACCGCCTGGCTCACCGGCTATGAACGCAGCACCTTCGGCGACATGCTCGCCGATGCAGGCGTGCCCATCGTGCCCGATCCGCGACCCGCCCAACGCTTCTTCGAGCGCAGCGACAACATCGACTTCGCCCGTCGCGGGATTCCGGCGCACACGCTCTCCACGTACAACCTGCACCCGGAATACCACACGGTGAAGGACGAGGCCGCGACGCTCGATCCGGTGCACATGGCGCGCGTGATCGAGGCGGCGATCGTGGCGCTCCGCGCGCTGGCGGACGCGCCGGAGGTGCCGCGCTGGCATCCCGGCGGACGCCCGTAGCGGCAGCCGAGCGCGTCACATGAAAACGGCGCGTGTCTCTCGAGAGACACGCGCCGTTCTTCATCTGCAAATGTGAACGTTACGGCTTGATCAGCGCCTGCACGGCAGCCGGCACCGCAAACGCGTCGTCCTTGACTTCGTTGAACGTGACGTCGCTCATCGTGATCACGACATCCTGACCCGCCTGCGACTGTTCGATGCGCGTGGGCAGCTTGAGATTGCCGAACGCCTTGTAGTTGGACGCCACCGCGTTCACGTCGATCGTGCCCATCGGCGACACGATGCTCGTCTGTGAACCGATGTACAGGCCGGTGGACACGGAGTAGTACGTGAGCACCTTGGGACCAACCTTGCGCACGAACTCCAGCTTGTACGCATCTTCCCCGCCGAACATGGTCTTCTCCACCACCGTGATGCTGGTGAACTTCTCCATGTCGTAAATCCCAAAGGCCTCTTCGAAGTTGGAGGCGGCCTTGCGAGCCGCGAGCTCCTCCCCTTCGGCCAGACGCGGGCCGCTCATGGGATCGTTGCTCCACGCGATGTCACCGTTGAATCCCTGCTGAATCTCGCCCAGCCCGGGAATCGACATGACCATGGACGACCGATTCGGCTTCGCCGCGGCCATGGTGACTTCGGCGGAGATGCCCATCGCGGCCATCTCCAGCGTGCCGCGCTGCTGGATGCTGCTCACGGCGAGCGCTGCCTCGCGACCGCCAATGGCGGTCACGTGACGATCGAGAATCTCGGTGACCGAGGGAAGGGCCTGTGCGCCGGCCAGCGACGGCAACGAGAGAACGGCAACCGCAAACGTCGACGCGATGGCGCGCGTGATCTGCATCATGAATGAGACTCCTTGAAGAGTTGTCGGTGCGAACCGGTCCGGCATTCGCGCTGCACGATCCCGCGGTGAAGCCGGGCTCGCATGGTGGTCCCTACGGCGTCACCCGCAGCTTGGTTCCAGCGCCCGGACGAGGCGCGGCGGCCGCCCAGCTGACGGCTCGGTCCACCGCCGGGTCACGTCCCTGAAGCAACGCCGAACGCTCGGGGGCGACCCGTTCGTCGGGAATGACCCCATCCCCCTCCATGCTGCGACCTGAGGGGCCGACGAAGTTGGCGATGGCGTGATACAGGATGTCGCCGTTGGGCAGGCGTCCAGCGACCGCGGGCAGCGCCTGCCCGGCGGTCTGCTCCCCGAACACGCGGACGCGTGACAGGTCCTGCAACCCGCCGGCGAAGATCTCGCTGGTGCTCACCGACAGCGCGTCCACCACGATCGCCACGGGCCCGCCGTATGGCTCCACGCGCTCATTCGACGTGCTGACGCGTCGAGGGTTCATGGTGAACTTGAGCGTCTGGGTACGCGTAATCATGCGACCCACCGGCACCGCGGAATCCACCAGATGGCCACCAATGCCCATGGCCATGCCGGCCACGCCACCGAAGTTGCCCCGAATGTCGATGACCAGACCATCGCTGTCACGCAGGGAATCCATGGCCACATCGAACTCGCGGGCCAGTACCGGCATCCAGATGTCAAAGCGAATGATCCCCACCCGCTTGTCACCAACCTGACGACGCTCCCAGCTCAGGGAGGCCAACTGCGTGGGCAAGTTGCCGTACTTCACCTCCTGCCCCACGATGGGCTCGCGGTCGAGGGTGCGCGTCTGCTTGCGATTCGCCCCGTCCCGCAGCTCGAGCGTGAGGGTGCTGCCGGGGGCGCCACGCAGTCCTCCTTCGCTCAGCCGGTACGCCGAGAGCATCACGCGCCGCGGATCGGTCTCCTGCGGCAGGCGCGCCAGCTGCACGGCCAGCGTGTCGTCATTGATGATGTCGAGCAGCCAACCCGCCCGAATTCCCGCACGGTCCGCGGCGCTCCCCGGCAGCACCTGCGTGACGAGCACGCCCTCCGGCGACCAGCGCGTGGTCAATCCCACCTGCGCGGTTCGGGGGAGCTCCAGCCGCCGATCGTCGCCGGTCGCCACATCGGCGAGCTCCTGCGGGATGATGTCGAAGTGCGACTGGCCCAGCGAACCCACAAGCTGCAGCAGCACGCCCCGCAAGGCCCGCTGGGTCGTGGCCGCCGCGGCCTTCGGGCGCAAGCTGTCGCGCAGCGCCGCCCAGTCCACGCCGTTGTACGCGGTGTCCCAATGGGTGCGCCCGATGATCGTCCACGCCGAATCAAAGGTGGCGAGCGGCTCGATGGCCGGCGTCGAGGGCGGCTCGGGGACGGGCGCGGCCGCGACGCGCGGCGCCTCCGTGGAGCGGCCGCACCCCGCCAGCAGGGCGCCGAGCAGCAGGGTCGTGGCAAGTCGGCCACCAAGGGCCACTGCGTGAGGTCGAGGCACGGATTCTGGGCGGTGGGGACACAGGCGGGGTGGCCCGTGCAGTCGCAGGACGGTCACGATCGGCGCACACCCTCGCGGGCGCGCATCACGGTACATTACACATCCCGGACGACGACGCCCACCGAGGCGTCATTTGCGTCCGGCAGTCGGAACGCGACGGTCTTCGGATGGGCCGACGCCTTCGCCTCCGCCCCCCTCGTCGCTCCGCCCTTGTTCAACGTCATGCGCCCCTTCGGATTCCGCGATTCGCTGCGTTCGCTGGCCGGTGCCGTGCTGGTGTCGTCCCTCTGGACGTCACTCGCCGATGCACAGGCTCCCTGGCAGCAGGCGCCAAGCGGCCGCGCCTCCACCACCGTCACGCTCACGCAAGTCGTTCCGCAGGACACCCCTGCGGATCGCCGCGCCGCACCACTGACCATCGCCATCGACTACGGTCAGCCCCATGCGCGCGGTCGCGTGATCGCCGGTGCGCTCATTCCCGATGGCGAGGTGTGGCGCCTCGGCGCCAATGAGGCCACCACGCTCACCACGGCCGTCGATCTGGAGATCGGGGGACAGTCGGTGCCCAAGGGGACGTATTCGCTCTTCGCACTGGCGACCGCGTCCGACATGCAGCTCATCGTGAGCCGCAAAGTTGGCCCGACGGCCAACGTGTACGACGCCGCGCAGGATTTCGTGCGCATTCCCATGCAGCGCGTGCTGCGCGGCGAAACAGCCGAGGCGCTGCACATCGCGCTCGAGCCCACCGGTGAGGCCGCGCCACTCGGCGGCACGCTACGCATCCGGTGGGGCACCGTGGACGCCACGGTGGGTTACACCGCCAAGCCCTGATCTGTCCGCCATCCTTCCCAAGGCGCCGTGCACTGCACGCCCTGCGCCGATTCAAATAGCCCGACTCTACTCATGACCACCCGCTTGCACGCTCTGCGCGACGCCGGCACCTCTCCCTGGCTCGACTACATCGATCGTACCATGCTCGGCAACGGCGAGCTGGCGCGACGCATCCGTGACGATGCGCTCATGGGGATGACGTCCAACCCCACGATTTTCGAAAAAGCGCTGGCCGAGGGCACGGCGTACGATGCCGAACTGGCGTCCTTGCCGGCGTCGCTCTCGCCACGCGAGTGCTTCGAGCGTCTTGCCACCACCGATGTGCAGGCTGCCTGCGACGCCTTTGCCGGTGTGTACGCCGATACGGATGGCCTCGACGGCTACGTGTCGCTCGAAGTCGGTCCCGATCTCGCGCACGACGCGGCCGGCACCATCGCCGAAGCGCACCGTCTCTGGACGGCGGTGAATCGTCCGAACCTCATGATCAAGGTGCCGGGTACCGACGCCGGCGCAACGGCCACGCGTACCCTCATTGCCGACGGCATCAATGTGAACGTCACGCTGCTCTTCAGCGTGGCCGCGCATGCACGCATCATCGAGGCCTATCTGCAAGGGCTCGAAGCGCGGGCGGCCTCTGGGCACTCCATCAATCACATCGCGTCCGTCGCCAGCTTTTTCGTGAGCCGAGTGGACAGCACGGTGGACGGACTGCTCGGCGCTGAGCGTGCCGCACTGCACGGCAAGACCGCGATCGCCAATGCCAAGCGCGCCTACGCCCTCTTCGCGCGCGAGTTCAGCGGTGCGCGTTGGGCTGCGCTCCATGCGCTCGGCGCCCGCGTGCAGCGCCCGCTCTGGGCCAGCACCAGCACCAAGAATCCCGCGTATCGCGACGTGATCTACGTGGAAGCGCTCATTGGACCGCACACGGTCAATACGTTGCCGCCGGCCACGCTCGAAGCGTTCCGCGATCATGGCGAGACCGCGCGTACGGTCGATGCTGATGTCGAGGCCGCCGAAGCGCATCTGGCGACGCTTGCCGAGGCCCACGTGGATCTGAACGCCGTGACCGACACGTTGCTCGCCGATGGGCTGGCGTCCTTTGCCAAGTCGTTCGAGACGCTGCTCGCCGGCCTCGAGGCCAAGCGCACACAGCTCGCGGCCGGAGTGTCTGCATGAGTGATGATGTGATCAGCATTCCGCGGACCGGTCCGGAGGAAGCGGGCCGCTTCGTCACCGAGACGGGCACGCATGTGTCGCCCGCCGGCCGTCGCCTGTTTCCACGTACCAAGATCGTGTGCACGCTCGGACCGGCGAGCAACACACCGGCCATGATTCGCGAGCTCATTCAGTCGGGACTGGATGTCGCGCGCATCAACTTTTCGCACGGCACGCACGAGCAGCACGCGCGTGTGATCGCCGATATTCGGCGCGTGTCGGCAGAGCTGGGCCGTGCCGTGGCCATTCTCGGCGACCTGCAGGGCCCGCGCATTCGTATTGGTGTGCTGCCGGCACCGATGGAGCTGCTCGAGGACGCGGAGCTGGTGTTGGCGCCCGAGGAAATTGCCACGAGTGATGAGGTGCCGGTCACCTACGACATGCTCGCCGATGACGTATCGCCCGGCAAGCGGATTCTGATCAACGACGGCCTCATCGAGGTCGCCGTCGTGGCGATCGAAGGACGGTCGGTGCGCTGCCGCGTGTTGCATGGTGGCATGCTGAGCAGCAACAAGGGCATGAACCTGCCGGGTGTGCACGTGTCGGCGCCGTCGCTCACCGAGAAGGATCGTGCCGACCTCGCGTTTGCCGTCGAGCATGATCTCGACGCCGTCGCGCTGAGCTTCGTGCGTGTGGCCGCCGACCTGCATGAACTGCGCACGCTCGTGCCCAAGCACATGCTGCTGGTCGCCAAGATCGAAAAGGACGTGGCGCTGCAGAACATCGAGGAGATTCTCACGGCATCCGATGCGGTGATGGTCGCGCGCGGCGATCTCGGTGTGGAACTCCCGTTCGAAGAAGTGCCGATTGCGCAGAAGCGCATCATTGCGCTCGCGAACCGCATGGGCCGCCCGGTGATCACGGCCACGCAGATGCTCGAGTCCATGATCACGCATCCGCGTCCCACGCGCGCCGAAGCCAGCGATGTGGCGAATGCGATTCTCGATGGCACGGACGCGGTCATGCTGTCGGCTGAAACGGCGGCGGGACAGTATCCGCGGCTGGCCGTGGAAGCGATGCGTCGCATCATTCTCGAAATCGAGTCGAGCCCGCGCCCGCCGTACGCGCAGCGCCTCGAGCATCGCAGCGAAGGCCCCGTCAACACCGAAGAGGCGATCGCCGCGGCAACCACGGCGGCGGTGCGCATGCTGCACGCCCCGCTCGTGGTGGTGTTTACCAAGAGCGGGTTCAGCGCACGCATCGTGTCCTCGTACCGTCCCGCGGTGCCGATTCTGGCGCTCACCGACGAACCGCGCGTGTGCCGCCAGCTGTCGCTCGTGTGGGGCGTGATTCCGCGCCTCGTGCCAACGGCGCGCGGCTATGACCACATGGTGGCCATGGCGACGCGTGACGCCACCGACCTGCGTCTCGCGTTCCCGGGCGATCGCGTGGTGGTGACGGCCGGCGCGCCGTTCGACGTGCCCGGCACCACCAATCTGCTCAAGGTCGAGGTCGTGTGAGGGAGATGAGGGCGTGATCGTCACGCTCCTCGGCACCGGCACGAGCTTTGGCGTGCCGCAGATCGGCTGCGCCTGCGCCGTGTGTCGCTCCACCGATCCGCGTGATCGGCGGACGCGATGCGCGGCGTTCGTGCGGACATCGGGCGGCACGAACCTGCTGATCGATACACCACCGGAGTTGCGACTGCAGCTCGTGGCGGCCGGTGTGGATCGCGCCGATGCCGTGCTCTACACGCACGAGCACGCCGATCATATTCACGGCATCGACGATCTGCGCGCACTCAGCGTGCGGCACGGCGCGGCGCTACCGCTGTACGGCTCGCGCGAAACGCTCGACACGCTGCGAGCGCGGTTCCCGTATGTGGTAGATCCGTCCATGCGCCCGCTTCCTGGCACCACCAAGCCGGAAGGCGCGCTGCACGAAATCACGGACGGTAAGGCCTTCACCATCGGCGATGCGCAGATTCTGCCGCTGGCCGTGCCGCACGGACGGACCACCGTGCTCGCGTTCCGCATTGGCCGCTTCGGCTACGTGACCGATGCCAAATTGCTGTCACCGACGGTGATCGACGCGTTGCGTGGCGTGGAGGTGCTCGTGCTGAACGCGCTGTTTCGACACGCGCACCCCACGCATCTGTCCATCCCGGAGGCGATCGCCGTGGCGCAGGACATCGGGGCGCCGCGCACGTTCTTTACGCACCTCACGCACGATCACGCGCACGCGACGCTCCTGGCCGAACTCCCCGCGGGCATCGAACCCGCGTACGACGGCCTCACCGTCACCATCCCCGACTGACTCCCGCTGCCATGCCTCTGCACCTCGACTTCACGAACATGATGGCCGGCCAGCTGCCCGGCGGCGCCGGTATCACGCCGTCGCAGTGGGCGCACGGGGCCTCGCGCTTTGCCACGGCCCACGCGCGCGTGCTCGCACAACACGCCGCCGGCACACTCGGCTTTATCGATCTGCCAACCGATGAGGACGCGCTGGCGGCCACGCTCGCGGTGGCCCGCCGACACGGTGGACAGGTGGACGATGTGCTGCTGCTTGGCATTGGCGGATCGGCGCTCGGCCCGATTGCGCTGCGCTCCGCGCTCCGCCCGCCGCACTGGAATGAGCTCACCGTGGAGCAGCGCGACGGCCTGCCGCGCCTGCACACGCTCGACAACGTCGATCCCGCGTCGATCAGTGCCATGTTGTCCCGCCTGTCGCTGGCGCGCACGCTGGTGCTCGTGGTGTCCAAGTCGGGTGGCACGGTGGAAACCATGGCGCAGTATCTGATCGTGCGTGCAGCGCTCGACGAAACGCTCGGTGAGCGCGAGGCCCGCGCGCGCCTGCTGTTCGTCACCGACCCCGAGGTCGGCGCGCTGCGGGCGGTGGCGCGCGCCGAAGGCATCACCACGCTCGATATCCCGGCGAACGTTGGCGGCCGGTTCAGTGTGCTCTCGCCCGTGGGGCTGCTGCCGGCCGCGCTGATCGGCATCGATGTGCGCGGCGTGCTCGCCGGTGCGGCCGCGTGCGCTGCCCGCTGCGCCTCGCCCGAGCTGGCCACGAACCCGGCCGGCGTCTTCGCCGTGATGCAGTGGCTGGCCGATCGGGAGCATGGCGCGCATGTGCAGGCGCTCATGCCCTATGCCGATCCGCTGCGCGACATCGCCGCGTGGTTCGTGCAGCTGTGGGCGGAAAGCCTGGGGAAGATCCGCGCGGACGGCACGAGCGTGGGCCCCACACCGTTGCCTGCACTCGGTGCCACCGATCAGCACGCGCAGGTGCAGCTGTTCATGGAGGGACCGGCCGACAAGACCGTCACCTTCATCAAGGTGGATGGGCGGGAGGGGGAGGGGCTGATCCCGTCGCGTCATGCGGAGCGTCCCGAACTCGGCTATCTCGGAGGGCATACGCTGGGTCGGCTGCTCGAGGTGGAGCGGCAGGCGACGGCTGGGGCGCTCGCGGCTCGCGGTCGGCTCAATGCCACGATCACCGTGCCCGCGGTCACGGCGCAGAGCGTTGGTGCGCTGCTCTATTTGTTCGAGCTGGCCACGGCCTACGCGGGCGAGTTGTACGAAGTGAACGCCTTCGACCAGCCGGGGGTAGAACTCGGCAAGCAGTTCGCCTACGCCATGCTTGGCCGTCCGGGCAGCGAGGCGGCCAGGGCACAGTGGGACGCGCTTCCCAAGCCCGATCCCCGCTGGCAGGTCTGACACATGGTGGGGGGCCGATCGGGCTTCCCAATCGTGTCCGTCCTGTCGATGTTGCATCTCTGACCGTGTCCTGTCGGCCCCGCGCCGGCTCACCCGCTTCCGGCCCGTATGGGCCACCCTTCCGCTGCCCGTTCCGGCGGCGCTCGAGGACTCGATGACGCAGCAGACCCTTTCGTCCACGCAACTGTTCGGTGGTGCCGTGTCGGTGACCGACGGTGTGGTGCGCGTGCACAACCCGGCCGCCTTGCAGTCGGCGGATATGGATCGACTGGTGCACGAGGCCGTGTTCGGCGAGCCCATCGAACGCGAGCAGGCTCGCTGGCTCATCTGGGAAATCGGGCAGGAAGTGGGCGTGCGCCCCGCCAGCATCCACGACCTGTACATCGCCCGTGGGCAGGGCAAGTGCGGCGGCTTCACCGTGCCGGCCATCAACGTGCGCGGTGCCTCGTACGATACGGCGCGCTCGATCTTCCGTCAGGCGATCGCCCTCGAGGCGGGTGCGTTTCTGCTCGAAATCGCACGCTCGGAGATCGCCTACACCGACCAGCGACCGGCCGAATACGTGACCGTGATGCTCGCGGCCGCGATGCGCGAGGGGTTTGTCGGTCCCGTGTTCATTCAGGGCGATCACTTTCAGGTGAACGTCAAGAAATTTGCGGTCGACCCGGTCACCGAAGTCGACGCCGTGAAGCAGCTGGTGCGCGAAGCGGTCGCGGCCGGCTTCTACAACATCGACGTGGACACGAGCACGCTCGTGGATCTGTCGCAGGCCACGCTCGATGAACAGCAGCGGCGCAACTACGAGCGCTGCGTGGAGATCACGCGCGAAGTACGCGCCGCCGAACCCAAGGGCGTGACCATTTCGGTGGGCGGGGAAATCGGCGAAGTGGGCACGGAGAACTCCACGCCCGAAGAGCTCGAAGCGTTCATGGAAGGGTTCAATCGCACGCTCGAGGCGCAGGCGCCGGGCACCGCGGGGCTTTCCAAGATCAGCGTACAGTCGGGCACGTCGCACGGCGGCATCGTGCTGGCCGATGGGTCCATCGCCGAAGTGGCGCTCGATCTCGATACGCTGGCCAACCTCAGCACGATCGCGCGCGAGCGGTATGGTATGGCGGGTGCGGTGCAGCACGGCGCGTCCACGTTGCCCGACACGGCGTTCGGCAATTTTCCGCGCACGGAAACGGCGGAGATTCATCTCGCCACCAACTTCCAGAACATGCTGTTCGATCATCTGCCCGAGAGCATGCGGGCGGAGATCTATGCCTGGCTCGATGACAATGCGAAGGACGAGCGCAAGGCCACCGATTCCGACGAACAGTTCTACTACAAGACCCGCAAGAAGGCGCTTGGTCCCTTCAAGCGGCAGCTGTGGGCGCTGCCTTCCGACGTGAAGGACGCGCTTGGCAAGGCGTACGATGAAAAGTTCGCCTTCCTCTTCCGCCAGCTCGGTATTCCCGGCACGCGCGAGATCGTCTCGCGCTTCGTGACGCCGACGGCGCTGCGCCGCAAGATGCCTGTGGACGGTGTGCCCTCGGTGGCCGCCGCGCCCGACGACGCAGATCTCAGCGATTGAACCAAGGAGGCAGCATGGGACGGTACGACGACTACGATGACGAGCGCGTGGTGTTTGTGGAGCGCGAGAGCACGGGTAGCGGGCTCGGTGCGCTTCTGCTCGGGCTCGCGATCGGTGCCGGTGCGGCGCTCCTGCTCGCCCCCGACTCGGGGGAGGCGACGCGCGCGCGCATTCGCCGTGAGGCCAAGCGGGCGCAGACCCGCGCGCGCGACAAGTTCGACGAGATGACCGACGAGATCTCCGAAACCTACGAGCGCACGCTCGAGGCGGTGGAGCGCAAGGCGGCGCAGGCGCGTGGTGCGGTCAAGTCGAAGGCACGTGCGGTGGGCGATGCGGTCGAGACGCGCACGCGTGCCGTTGGTGATGCGGTCGATGCCGGCCGGGTGGCGGCGCGACAGGCCAAGGTCGAACTCGAACGGGCGGTCGATGAGACCAAACGTGCGTACACCGATGCGCGGCAGAGCACGCGCGTGATCGACGACATCGACTTGCGTGACGCCGCCGACGAGGCCGCCGACGAAACCGCCGGCCCGGCCTGAGTCCGGCGGAGGGCGCGTCGCTTCGGCGCGCCCCCGCCTGGACACGGTGAAAGACTACGTGCGGCGCGTCTTCAACGGACTCGCCGACGACAACGCGTTCTTTCTCGCGGGCGGCGTGGCCTTCAGCCTGCTGCTCGCGCTGGTTCCGTTCGTGCTGCTGCTGGTGGTGGGGTTGTCGTTCGCGCTCGGGCGTTCACCGGAGCAGGCCACAACGACCGTGGTCGCGCTCACCGAATCGTTTCTGCCCCGCGATGCGTTCGAAGCGGCGGCCGTGTTGCGCACGATCGTGGAAGACGTGCTGCGCACCCGTGGCGCCGTCGGGATCGGTGCCGGACTCGGCTTCGTGTGGACCGCCACGCGCCTCTTCGGCTCGCTCCGTGCAGTGCTGGCCATCGTGCTCGATCGCGACGAGCGCAGCATTGTGGCTGGCAAGCTCTTCGATGTGGGCGCGGCGTTCATCACCACCGCGCTCGTGGTGCTCTGGGTGGTGATCTCCACCTATCTCTCCATTGCCGGCGACCGCGGCACCACGTTTCTGGCGGATCTGGGTGTCCGCCTCGATGCGCTCAGTGCGTTGAGCTACTGGTTCGGTCGTGCCATCGGCTTCGCGCTGCTCTGCCTCACCTTCTTCGGGCTGTATCGCGGTCTGCCGCGCAGGCGCCCGTCACGCGAAGCGGCGCTCATTGCCGCGCTCGTCGCCGCGACCTTGTTCGAACTGGCGCGGCACCTCTACACGATCTTCCTCGTGCAGGTGTCGCCGAGCACGCTGTACACTGGCACCATTGCCGTGATTGTCTCGGTGGTGTTCTGGGTGTACTACGGCGCACTGCTCTTTCTGCTCGGCGCCGAGGTCGCGCAGGCGCATGAACTGCGCCGTGAAGAACTGGTGCGACTCGCGTCGGTGCCGGATCCCTCGCCTGCAACGCGCGGACGTCGCTCCTCGTAGACGCGTTGCGTGCGCATCGGGCGCATGCCGCCGTCCCATCTTCTGCATTCCTGAGTCATGACTGACGTGCTCGACCTTCGCAGCGATACCGTGACGCGTCCCTCCGCCGGTATGCGCGCCGCGATGGCTGCCGCCGAGGTGGGCGATGATGTGCTCGACGGTGATCCCACGACACGCGGCCTCGAGGCGCGTGTCGCGGAGTTGCTTGGCAAGGAGGCTGCGCTGTTCTTCCCGAGCGGCACCATGGCCAACCTGGCCGCGGTGTGTGTGCATACTCGCCCGGGCGCCGAAGTGCTGCTCGATGCCGACGCGCACATCGTGCACTGGGAACTTGGCGGTGTCGCGGCGATTGCCGGTGTGCAGGTGCGTCCTGTGCGTGGCGATACGCCGGTGATGACCGCGGCGCAGCTGCACCATGCGGCGCGTCCCCGCGGTCGCTACGAGGTCGATCTCGGGCTGGTCTGTCTGGAGAACACGCACAACGGAGCGGGCGGCATGGTCACGCCGCTCACCGAGCTGCAGGCGCTGCAGAGTGTGGCCCGGGAACTCGGCGTGCCCGTGCACCTCGATGGCGCGCGCTTGTGGAATGCGCATGTGGTCACCGGCACGCCGCTCTCTGCGTTCGCGGCCTGTGCGGACACGGTCATGGTGTCGTTTTCGAAGGGGCTGGGCGCGCCGGTGGGCGCCGCACTCGCGGGCTCGCAGGCGGTGATCGCGCAGGCCGATCGCGTGCGGAAACGGCTGGGCGGCGGCATGCGGCAGTCGGGGGTGCTCGCCGCGGCGGCGCTGCATGGACTGGAGCAGCATCTGGGCGCGCTCGCCACGGATCATGCGCACGCACGGCTACTGGCCGACGCACTCGATGGCGCGGGGGGAGCGCGCGTGGTGCCGCCCGATACCAACATCGTGATGCTCGACCTGCCGCACGCGTGCGCCGACGAGATCGTGCGCGAGGCGCGGGCGATCGGGGTGCGCTGTTCGGCGTGGTCGCCCACGCGACTGCGCTTCGTGACGCATCGGGATGTGGATGGAGAACGTCTCCGTGCGGTGCTCGCGGCGTTGCGCTCAGTGGTTGCACAGGCGGCGCACTAGCTCGTTCGGCTAGTTGCGCTGGAGCGGCTGCGACTTCAACTATGCAAGACATTCGTCGCAGCTGGCGGTGCACGAACGTCCTGCCTGACTCACCAGCAATGGAGACGCGTCATGAACGAACAGCTCGCGCCGGCGGTGCAGGAGTGCATCGACGCCTGTGATGCGTGTGCCACGGCCTGTGGCCAATGTTTTGCCGAGATGACGGGCAAGGCCAGCCACAACGATTGTCCGGCGTGCTGTATCGAGTGCGCCGCGATTGCGCGGTTGTGCAGCGATGCGATGGCGCGCAACAGTCCGTTCGCGAAGCAGCTCTGCGCGCTCTGCGCGGACATTTGCGACTGGTGCGCCTCAGAGTGCGAGGCGCACGACATGGCGCACTGCCAGCGTTGCGCGGAGGCCTGCCGTCGGTGTGCAGCCGCGTGCCGCAGCATGGCCGGGTGATCCGAAGCGGTTCAAGCGGCGTCGGCGCCCCTCCGGCTTGCTACGACGGCGAGTTTTGGGTACACTACAGAGTCTCAGGTCCCGGAGGGTGCAAGCCCGCCAACTCCGCCAGGACCCCGCAGGTAGCAACGGTACGTGGTGTCTTG
>JAABRL010000036.1 GCA_011390935.1 Gemmatimonas sp. | reverse complement strand
TTCCACTTCTTGAGCATGCCGCGCTTTTCCTGAATCATGATCGAATGCAGGAACGCGGTCCCGGTGAACCACGGCAGCGCCGACGAGTTCTCGACGGGATCCCAGGCCCAGTAGCCCGACCAGCCGAGCTCCACATACGCCCACCACATGCCGAGGGCGATGCCGATCGTGAGGAAGAACCACGACAGCAGCGACCAGCGGCGCACGGCCCCGAGCCATTCACCGTCAAGCTGCCGTGTGACCAGCGCACCGATGGCAAAGGCAAAGGGGACGGCGGTGGCGACGTACCCGAGGTAGAGCATGGGCGGATGAATCGCCATGCCCGGGTTCTGCAGCTGCGGATTCATGCCACGTCCGTCAACCGGCACCCAGTCGAGTCGTTCGAACGGATTGGCGCCGAACGCGGTCGTGAGCAGGAAGAACAGCGTGATCAGGCCCAGCGTCCCGGTCACCCACGGCATCATCTGCCGCAGGTTGCGTCGATTGAGGAACACCGCAATCGCGCCGTACATGGACAGGATGAGTGTCCAGAACAGCATGGACCCCGCCTGTCCCGCCCAGAACGCCGTGAAGGTGTAGACCGACGGCAGATTGCGGCTCGTGTACGAGGACACGAAGCGCAGCGAGAAGTCGTGCGTGAACAGGGCGTACCACAGCCCGAGCGACGCCACGAGAGTGAAGGCAAACGTGGCGTACATCGCCCGTTCGCCGCTGAAGACCAGATCGGGGCGGCGCTGATAGGCGCCCGCCCACGAGACGGTGGTCGTCCAGGCGGCCATGAGGATGGCCACCCAGAGCGACAGCTCGCCGACGAGAGTCACGATATGTGGGGTGTGGCCGCCAGCTTAGCTGGCGGGCGTCTTGCTGGCAGGATAGCTCGGCGATGACGGATACGACGACGCGCCGGGACGATCGGGCTCGTTTTCGTAACGTGACGCGCATTTGGCGAGCAGCGTGGTGGCCTCGAACGTGCCTTCGTCGTTCAGGCGCCCTTCGACGACAACCTCGACCCCTTCCGTGAACGTGTCCGGAATGACGCCGCGATAGATCACGTTGTACGTGGTCGTGCTGTCGGTCATCTGGAACGTGACGGAGCGACCGTCTTCGGCGCGCACGATCGTACCGTTCACCACCGCCGCACCCACCTTCACGCCCGTTTTCACGAAGCGCGGGTTGTCCGAAATCTTGGTGGCGAGTTCGGTGGGCGTGAGGAAATACTGCGCCGTCTCCTTGGCCGAACTGGCCATGAGAATGCCCGACGACCCAAGGATGAGCAACCCGCCAATGAGGAACTTGCTGCGAGCTTTCACGAGACTCCGCCCTGCAGCGGAAGACCGGCCGCTGCCGTCCGGGTTCGAGCTGTCGCGGGCAACCGCGCCACTCGACCGTCGTGGGAGCGCCATTGCTCCCCGTTGCATTACGCTAACCCCGAACAGAGCGTTCGGGATCCCTGCGTCATCTGTGACAAGATAGTACCAATGCGCGCCGCCGTCACCAGCGACCGCTCGCGGCGGTTCCGCAGATCAGCGGCGGTTCCGCAGATCAGCTCCGGTCCCGCGCCCACGCGAGCGCGCCGCGGACCGCCCGACGCCAGCCCACGTGCCCCGTCCGCGCCGCCGCCCCGCCGTCGCCCGGCACGAAGCGCGTAAAGCGACGGGCAGCGAGAAAGGCATCGGCGTCCTTCCAGACGCCGCCGGCGATGCCCGCCAGCCCGGCCGCTCCGAGCGCGGTCGTCTCCACGATATCGGGCCGCTCGACCGGCACGCCGAGCACATCGGACTGAAACTGCATGAGCCAATCATTACTCGTGGCGCCGCCGTCCACGCGCAGTCGGTCGAAGGGGACTCGCCCCTTGGCCCGCATGAGCCCCAGGACATCGGCGGTGCCATAGGCCATGGCTTCGAGCGCGGCCCGCACCAGATGCGCCGAGGTGGTCCCGCGGGTGAGGCCCACAATGGTCCCGCGGGCGTGCGGCTCCCAGTCGGGGGCGCCAAGGCCGGTGAGCGCCGGCACGAAGTACACGCCGTCGGTGCTGGGAACGGACCGGGCGATTGCTTCTGTCTCGCTGGCCGTCTGAATGAGGCCGAGACCGTCGCGCAACCATTGGACGGCCGCACCGGCTACGAAGATGGACGCCTCCAACGCGTAGGTCGGGTTGCCGGCGGCGTCGCACGCGATGGTGGTGAGCAGCCCGTCGCCCGACTCCGGGCGGGTATTTCCAGTGTTCAGCAACAGGAACGCGCCCGTGCCGTAGGTGTTTTTGCCGCCCCCGGCCTGCCAGCCGCCCTGCCCGAAGAGTGCCGCCTGCTGGTCGCCGGCCACGCCCAAGATGGGGATCTCGGCGCCAATGGCCGCCGTGGTGCTCGTGCCGAAGAAGCCACTCGAGCGACGCACGTCGGGGAGCAGCTGTCGCGGCACGCCGAAGAGCGAGAGCAGCGATGGGCTCCACGCCTTCTCGTCGATGTCGTACAGCATGGTGCGCGACGCATTGGTAGGGTCGGTCGCGTGCACGGCACCACCCGTGAGGTGCCAGATGAGGAAGCTGTCGATCGTGCCGGCGGCGAGCTCACCGCGTTGCGCGCGGGCGGCGAGCGCAGGCTGTCCGAGCAGCCACTCCAGCTTGGTGGCGCTGAAATACGGATCGGTGACCAGGCCGGTGCGCCGCTGAATGTCGGCGGCGTGTGGTTCGAGTGCGCGGCAGCGATCGGCGGTGCGCCGGTCCTGCCATACGATCGCGCGGTGCACCGGCTCACCCGTCGCGCGGTCCCACAGCACGATCGTTTCGCGCTGATTCGTGATGCCGATCGCGGTGGGCGTCACGCCGGCCGCCGCGATCGCCTCGCGCGCCGCCTCGAACGTACGCTGCACAATCTCGAGCGCGTCGTGCTCCACCCAGCCCGGCTGCGGATAGTGCTGCGTGATCTCGCGGTACGCGCGGCCGACAATGCGACCATCGGCGGCGAGCACGAGACAGGTGGAACCGGTGGTACCCTGATCGATGGCGAGCACGTGCATGCGACTGCTCCTTACAGAAGGAAAGGCGGCGTGACCACGCCACGATCGGTGATGTAGTGCGTCACGAGCGCACGCGGCGTGACATCGAACGCGGGATTGTACACCGGTACACCATCCGGGAGCACGCGTCGATCGCCAGCGAACGCGAGTTCGTCGCGGTGCCGCTGTTCGATCTCGATCGCCGCGCCATCGCGGGTGGCGACATCGACCGTGCTCCACGGTGCGCAGACATGAAATGGTACGCCATGTGCGCGCGCCGCGAGTGCGAGCGGATAGGTGCCTACCTTGTTGGCCGTATCGCCGTTGGCGGCGATGCGATCGGCGCCCACGAACACCGCGTCGATCACGCCGCGCGCGAGCAGGGACGCGGCGGCGCCGTCGGGGAGCACGGTCACGGGAATGCCCGCACGCTGCAGTTCCCAGGCCGTGAGGCGTGCGCCCTGCAGCAATGGTCGCGTTTCGTCGGCATACACCGTGAGTGGTACGCCACGCGCGTGCGCCACATACACCGGCGCCAACGCGGTCCCGATGCCGGCCGTGGCGAGCGCTCCCGCGTTACAGTGCGTCAGCACGCACATGCCGGGATGCAGCAGGGCCGCCCCCGCTTCGCCGATGGCCACGCACATGGCCACATCTTCGCCGTGAATACACTGCGCTTCGTGCGCGAGGGCATGCACCAGCTCGTCGTCAGGGGCCTGCGCCGCACGGTCCAGCAGGCGCGTGATCGCCCACCGCAGATTGACTGCTGTGGGCCGCGCTTCGGCGACCGCGTGCGCGATGGCGGCCAGTCGTGCACGCCCGGGCGCCCGTTCATGGGCGTAGACACCGGCCACGCCCATGGCGGCGGCCACGCCGATGGCGGGCGCTCCACGCACGGTCAGGGTTCGAATCGCGTGCACGAGTTCGTCGAGGGTCTGCACGTCGACGTAGGTCTCAGCCAGCGGCAGCGCGCGCTGATCGAGCACCCGAATGCCGCGGCGATCTGGCAACCAGGCGACCACATTGGCCGGAGGTGTTGGGATGTGCATGGCAGGGAGTGTAGCGCACGCCGCGACGGTTGGGAGGGGCGCGTCGGCCAGCCGAGGCGTTCGCTACATTTCACCGCTCACCCCTGACCGCGACCATGACCTACTCCAACCTCACCGTCGACATCGCCGACCGGATCGCGACGATCACCGTGAACCGGCCCGACAAGCTCAACGCGCTCAACGATGCCACCATCGCCGAGCTGGGCGTGGCCATCGACGCGGCCATCGCCAACGACTCGGTCGGCGCCGTGATTCTCACCGGTGCCGGACGAGCCTTCGTCGCGGGCGCTGACATCAGCGAGCTGGCCAGCCAGAGCCCCCTCGAAGCGCAGGCGCGCGCGCGCGCGGGACAGACGGTGTTCCGGAAGTTCGAGACCAGCCCCAAGCCCACCATCGCCGCGGTGAACGGCTTCTCGCTGGGCGGTGGCTGCGAACTCGCCATGGCGTGTCATCTGCGCATTGCGAGCGACAAAGCCAAGTTCGGCCAGCCCGAAGCCAAGCTCGGCATCGTGCCCGGCTTTGGCGGCTCGCAGCGACTGCCGCGCCTGATCGGTCGCGGCGCCGCGCTCAAGCTGCTGCTCACCGGCGACATGATCGACGCCACCGAAGCGCATCGCCTCGGCCTCGCCGATGACGTCGTGCCGGCCGACCAGCTCATGGACCGCGTGCGTGCGCTCGCCACCACCATGCTTGCGAACGGCCCGCTCGCGCTGGCCGGCTGCATCGACGCGGTGAATCGCGGCCTGGATACGTCGCTCGAGGAAGGGTGCCGCATCGAGAGCGACCTGTTCGGGCTGCTCTCGGCCACCGCCGACATGCGCGAAGGGATGCAGGCGTTTCTGGACAAGCGCCCCGCCACCTTCACGGGTCGCTGACCGCGCTTCGTGCTCGACACCCTCACGGTGCGCGAGTTTCGCAATCTCGCCGCTCTCGATCTATCGATAGACGCGGCGGGACTCGCGATCGTGGGGGACAACGGGCACGGGAAGACGAATCTGCTCGAAGCGGTGGCGTACCTGCGGCTGCTGCGCTCCTGGCGCGGTGCACGCGACGCCGATGTCGTGCGCTTTGGCGCCGCAGGCTTTCATGTGCGGGCCACGCTGCGCGCGCCTGCACGTGTGCACAGTGCGGCTGTGGGCTTCGAACGCGCGAGCAAGAAGAAGCGCGCGCTGCTCGATGGCGTGGAGCAGCCGCGCTTGGCCGACGCGCTCGGCGCGCTGCCGAGCGTGTGCTTCTCGCCGGCCGACTTGGCGCTGGTGGCGGAGGGACCCGGTGAACGGCGGCGATTTCTCGATGTGGCGTTGGCGCTCACGTCGTCCTCCTACTTGCAATCGCTGCAGACGTACCGCGCGGCGCTCGCGCGACGCAACGCCACGCTGCGCGAACTGCAGCGCGCCGGCCGCACGGGCGCCGAGGCGGCCGCGCGTGTCGCGGTGTGGGAACCGGCGCTCGCCGAGCACGGCGCACAGTTGGTGATCGCCCGCCGCACGTGGGCGGCGTTGCATGCAGATCCGTTTGCGCAGCTGTGCGCAGCAATCGGCGAATCGCAGCCGGTGTCGCTGGCCTACGAGGGTGACGCCGGCGAATCGGATGCCGAGCACGTGGCCGAGTCGCTGCGTGGACAGCTGGAGTCGCAGCGCGCGCAGGAGATGCGGCGCGGGAGCACGCTGGTGGGTCCGCATCGTGATGAACTGCAGCTGCTGCTCGGCGGCCGAGAGCTGCGCACGTTCGGCTCGGCGGGACAGCAACGCACCGCGGCCATTGCGCTGCGCATGCGGGAGTCGGCCACGGTGCGTGGTGTGCTGGGGGCGCCGCCGCTGCTGCTCCTCGATGATCCCTTCGCCGAACTCGACACGCATCGATCGGCGGCGATTCTCGAACTGCTGGCGGCGGAAGGGGTGGGTCAGGTACTGCTGGCGGTGCCGCGCACGGAAGACATTCCGGCGGCGTTCACGCGATTGCCGCGCCGCACGATGCGCGAGGGGACGCTGTCATGAGCTCGGCGCACGCGGGGGGGAAGGCATGAGCGCCGACGATCGCGCGCGGCGGCCGTCGAAGGTAGGCGACGTGTTGGCGTCGGTGCTGGAGCGCGCCGGCCTGACCGATCGCATGGCACAGGCTCAGGTATTTCCCGAATGGGGATCGTTGGTGGGACCGCAAATCGCGGCCGTGACCGAGCCGGTGAGTCTGCAGCGCGATGGCACGCTGGTGGTGGCCGTGCGTACGCACGGGTGGATGACGGAGCTGTCGTTGTTGGAGCCGGAGCTGCTGCGGTCGCTGAACGCCGATCCGGCCCGTCCACCGATCGCGAAGCTGCGCCTCGTGCTGCGTCGCTGATGGGTCAGCTTGCAAGTTGTTGATTGGCAACAACTTGCAAGCATGCCTCAGAGTTGCGCGCCCCCCTTGATCGGGTTATTTTTCGGGGTTACCCGGTGGTCGGTCCGATCCGTGATTCCGAGCCAGCCGGACCGCGTTTCCTTGTTCCAGTTCCCCCGCCCCACGCACACATGGCCAACGAGAACGACACGCCGACCAACGGCTACGGCGCCGGCAGCATTCAGGTCCTCAAGGGTCTTGAAGCCGTCCGCATGCGCCCGGGCATGTACATCGGTTCCACGTCGGCGCGCGGCTTGCACCATCTCGTGTACGAAGTCGTCGACAACTCGATCGACGAAGCACTCGCGGGCTACGCCACCAAGGTCACGGTGGTCATTCACCCCGACGACTCCATCACCGTGACCGACGACGGCCGCGGCATTCCCACCGACATGCACCCGGTGGAGAAGAAGCCGGGGCTCGAGCTGGCCATGACGGTATTGCACGCCGGCGGCAAGTTCGACAAGAACACGTACAAGGTGTCAGGTGGTTTGCACGGCGTCGGCGTGTCCGTGGTGAATGCGCTGTCCACGCAGCTCAAGGTGTGGGTGAAGCGCGAAGGCAAAGAGCACTACATGGACTTTGCGACCGGCATCACCACCACACCGCTCACGGTGCTGCGCGATGTGCCGGCCGAGGAAACGGGTACCACGGTGTGGTTCAAGCCCGACGGCTCGATCTTCACCGAAACGCTGCGCTACGACTGGTCCACGCTGGCGTCGCGCCTGCGCGAGCTCGCGTTCCTCAACAAGGGGATCTCGATCACGCTCACCGACGAGCGCGTGGGCGACGAGCAGACCGAGACGTTCCTCGCCGAAGATGGCATCAAGGGGTTCATTCGCTATCTCAACGCCAACCGCAAGGTGCTGCACCAGGACGTCGTCGCGCTCGAGACGAGCGTGGACACCGGCACGGCCGAGCACCCGAATGAGATCGCGATCGACGTGGCGCTGCAGTACAACGACGGCTACGCCGACACGGTGTTCTCGTTCGTGAACAACATCAACACGCACGAAGGCGGCACGCACCTCACAGGGTTCAAGAGCGCGCTCACCTCGGTGATCAACAAGTACATCGAGAAGTCCACCGTCCTCAACAAGAAGGACAAGGACATCCGCCTCAGCGGTGACGACGTGCGTGAGGGCATCATCGCCGTGATTTCGGTGAAGGTGCGCGAGCCGCAGTTCGAAGGGCAGACCAAAACCAAGCTGGGCAACTCCGAAGTCGAAGGCGCGGTGCGCAGCGTGGTGGCGGAACTGCTGAGCACGTATCTCGAAGAGCACCCCAAGACGGCCAACGCGATCATCGAGAAGGCCGTGTCGGCGGCGCGCGCACGCGAAGCGGCGCGCAAGGCACGCGACCTCACGCGCAAGAAGTCGGCGCTCGACGTGGGCAACCTGCCCGGCAAGCTGGCCGACTGCTCACTCTCCGACCCGTCGCTGTGCGAGATCTACCTCGTCGAGGGTGACTCGGCCGGTGGTTCCGCCAAGCAGGGGCGCAAGCGCGACTTCCAGGCGATCCTGCCGCTGCGCGGCAAGATCATCAACGTGGAGAAGGCGCGCATTGACAAGGTGCTGAGCAACGAAGAAATCCGCACCATCATCACGGCACTCGGTACCGGCATTCGTGAAGAGTTCGACATCGCGAAGGCGCGGTATCACAAGGTCATCATCATGACCGACGCCGACGTGGACGGGGCGCACATTCGCACGCTGCTGCTCACCTTCTTCTTCCGGCAGATGCCCGAGCTCATCGAAGCCGGCTTCATGTACATCGCGCAGCCGCCGCTGTATCGCGTGGCCAAGGGCAAGGAAGAGTACTACGCCTATACCGAGAAGGAGCGCGATGTGATCACCGAGCGCATGGGTGACGGGCGGGCGAACCTCAACATCCAGCGCTACAAGGGTCTCGGCGAAATGAACCCCGAGCAGCTCTGGAAGACCACGATGGATCCGGAGACGCGCAGCATGTTCCGCGTGACGATGGAAGATGCGGTGCTGGCAGACCAGACGTTCCAGATGCTCATGGGCGACGACGTGGAGCCGCGTCGGCACTTCATCGAGACCAACGCGCGGTTCGTCTCGAACCTGGATATCTGAGGGGCGGGGGCGCGGTCGGCCCCCTACCCCAGCAACTCCCGCACGACCACACTGAACCCCGGGAGCACATCGCCGCCGGTGAGGGTGTCCCCCTCGCCGAGTGTGCGCGGCACGCTGCCCGCCTCGTGCACCACGAGCGTGCGTGCGAGGGGATCGACCACCCACACCACCCGCGTACCGGCGGCCAGCCAGTCGGCCACCTTCTCGGCGACCTCGCGCCGACTGTCGTCGGGGGAGCGTACCTCGACGGCGAGATCGGGGGCCAACTCGGGGAAGCCGCGTGTGCCGGGGGCCGGCGCGCGGTCGGCGCGCAGATAGGCGACATCGGGGGCGCGCACCGTGTCGGGGCGGCGCTGGAGCGTGAAGCCGGTCTCGGCGGCGAGCACGGTGCCCAGATCGTGCAGGCGCACATGCATGGCCACGCGCACCAGGATCTCCGCCGCCACCCGCCCATGCTCGTACCCCGCCGGCTCACGCACCATGAGTCGGCCGCGCACCAGCTCGGTGCGCTTGTTGGGCAGGTTGAGCGAGAGCAGCTCCTCTGCCGTCATGGACCCTGCCGTGTGTACGGTCATGCGGGCCGTCCGTCGTGATTTTGTGTATCGCATGCCCGTACGGTACGACACCGCGTCACCGCCGCGTCGGCCGTGCGTGCGCTTGTTCGTAACCAGCGCCGAGCGCGCCGCCGAGTCAAGAGGGTTTCGGTCTGCATGGGCGACGGAGCGTCAAATCGTGGCGCGCGCGCGGTCACGGACCGACATTCAACCGTGGCGCCGAGCGGGCGCCACCCACCACCCCGGACCCCATCCCCATGTCGGCCCAACCCAAGTTCTTCGAACAAGTCAATCGCTACGTGGATCGCGCGGCCCGTCTGCTCTCATTGCCCGACGGCCTGTTGCAGCAGATCAAGGCGTGCAACGCCGTGTATCACGTGAGCTTTCCGCTGCGCCGCGACGACGGCACAATCGAAGTGATTCACGGCTGGCGCGCCCATCATTCGCAGCATCGCCTGCCAGTGAAGGGCGGCATTCGCCTCGCCGCCCACGCCAACGAAGATGAAGTGACCGCGCTCGCCGCGCTCATGACCTACAAATGTGCGCTCGTGGACGTGCCCTTTGGCGGTGCGAAGGGCGCCATCAAGGTGGACAAGAGCAAGTACTCCGACGGCGAACTCGAGCGCATCGTGCGCCGCTACACGTTCGAGCTCGTGCAGCGCAACTGTATCGGACCCGGCGTGGATGTACCGGGCCCCGACATGGGGGTGGGGCCGCGTGAAGTCGCGTGGATTGCCGACACCTACATCGCGATGAAGGGGGGCGAAGTCTCGGCGGCCGGCTGCGTGACCGGCAAGCCGGTGGCGCTTGGCGGTGTGCGCGGACGACTCGAAGCCACCGGCCGCGGTGTGCACTTCGGCGTGCGCGAAGCGGTGGGCGTGAAGGACGATATGGCGCGACTCGGGCTGTCGCACGGACTCGAGGGCAAGACGGTGGTGGTGCAAGGCCTCGGCAACGTGGGCTACTTCGGCGCCAAGTTCCTGGTGGAAGACGGCGCACGCGTAGTGGGCATCGTGGAGCGCGAAGGCGCCATCTACGACTCGCGCGGCATCGACTTCGAACACGCCTACCAGCATCGCGCCGCGGGCGGTTCGCTGCTCGACCTGCCGGCCGAGCAGAAGCTCACCGGCAGCGATGGGCTGGCCGGCCTCGAATGGCCCTGCGACATTCTGCTGCCGGCCGCGGTGGAGAACGTGATCACCGCCGACAACGCGTCGCGCATTCAGGCAAAGATCGTGGCCGAGGGCGCCAACGGCCCCACCACGGCCGATGGCGGTGACGTGCTGAACGAACGCGGCATCATGGTGCTGCCCGATCTGTTTCTGAACTCGGGCGGCGTCACGGTGAGCTACTTCGAATGGCTGAAGAACCTCTCGCACGTGCGTTTCGGGCGCATGGAACAGCGCTTCGAAGCGTCGTCGAACGCGCGGCTGTTGCGCGCCGTGGAAGAGCTCACGGGGGCGTCGTTCAATCAGCGGGTGTTCGAGCAGGTCGCCGTGGGCGCGAGTGAGGTGGACATCGTGAACTCGGGGCTCGAGGAAACGATGGTGTCGGGCTTTCACCAGATGCGCGAGTTCGCGGCGAGCAGGCAGGCCGACTTCCGCAGTGCCGCGCTGGCCACATCGATTCTGAAGGTGGCGACGGCGTATAACGAGCGCGGCGTCTTCCCATGATCCGGCGTGCCGCCCGTGACGTCGCGAACACGAGTTCGCTGCTGCTGCTCCTCGCAAGCAGTGTGGCGTGCAGTGCGTCGTCGGGCAACGCGCGCGGCGGCGACACGCTGGCGGTCACTGAGGCCTCGCAGTCGTATCGTGTGGTTCCGGTGGCCGACGACATCCGGTCACCGCTGTCGATGGCGTTCCTTCCCAACGGTGACCTGCTGGTGACCGAGAAGGAGGGAGCGTTGCGACGTGTGGTGAACGGCGTCGTGTCGCCAGCGTCGATCAGCGGCGTACCACGTGTGTACAGCGGTGGACAGGGCGGGCTGCACGAGGTGGCGCTTCACCCGGAGTTCGCGGTGAACAACCTCGTGTACCTCGCGCATGCGAAGGAAACCGGTGGCGGGCGCGCCACGACCGTGCTGATGCGCGGCCGTCTCGAGGGCGACGCGCTCGTGGACGTGCAGGAGCTGTTCGTCGCGCAAACCAACAGTTCGGCGGGACAGCACTTTGGCGGACGCATCGCGTTCGACGGCGCGGGCCATCTGTTCCTGTCGGTCGGCGATCGGGGCGCGTCGCCAAGTGGCGATCTCGAACGGCATCCATCGCAGGATCGGTCGAATCATCAGGGCACCATTGTGCGCCTGCGCGACGACGGCACGGTGCCGGCGGACAATCCGTTCGTCGGCGAGGCTGGTGTGCTGCCGGAGATCTGGTCGTATGGGCACCGCAACCCGCAGGGGCTGGTGTACGACGCCGAGTCCGGCACGCTCTGGTCGACTGAGCATGGTCCGCGTGGCGGCGACGAACTGAACGTGGTTTTACCCGGACGAAACTACGGATGGCCGGTGATCACGTTCGGGCGCAACTACAGCGGGACGTCGATCACGAGCGACACGGCACGCGCTGGCATGGAGCAGCCGGTGACCTACTGGGTGCCGAGCATCGCGACGTCGGGGCTGCTGCGCTACAGCGGGGATGCGTTTCCGGCGTGGCGCGGCGACCTGTTTGTGGGCGGTCTGGCGGGCGAGCAGTTGGCGCGCGTGACGGTGAACGGCACCACGAAGGTTTCGGAGGAGACACTGCTGCGCGGTGCGGTGGGACGCATTCGTGATGTGCGGCAGGGCCCCGATGGGTACATCTATTTGGCGCTGGATCGCGACGGCGGACCGGGCACGATTGTGCGGCTGGAGCCATCGCCGTAGCCTGTCAGGAACCACGTGGGGAGGACGAGGGAATGCGCGCATCGCTGACGTGTCGACTCGTTGCGTTTCTGCTCAGCATGGCCGCAACGCCTGTGTCGGCACAGACAACCGGCACGCTGACCGGAACGCTCACTCGCGCGATCGATGGTCAACCGGCGGAGGGTGTCGTGGTCGCCGTGCGCATCGTTGGTGATTCGGCGATCGCCGCTCGCGCGCTGACGGGACCGTCCGGCCGATTCGTGGTGACGGTGCACGCCGACTCGCTGGTGGTGCAGGCGCTTCGCGTGGGGCAGCGCCCTCAGGAGATCGCCGTGCTTCGTCTTCGCGCGGGCGAGACGAGTCGAGTCGAGGCCACGCTTGAGGACGTGCCGGTCCGGCTCACCGCACTCGATACGCGAGCCGCCACGCGTTGCCAGGTGCGGCCCGACGGCGCGACCCGTGTGGCGCAGCTGTTCGACGCAGCGCGCACCGCTTTGGTGGCGTCACAGCTGGTGGCACTCGACTCGGTCGAGTCACCCGTCAGTTGGTATCACCTGGGCGTCCAGCGCCTTGACACGCGCGAGCGGCGAGTCGGCGAGGAGGTCGTGGAAGAGCGACGCGACAGCTCGCTGACGCCGTTTCGCACCAGCGCCCCCGACACGCTCGCCGCCGAGGGGTTTCGCACCGTGGCGGTCGACGGCTCCCTCGCTTGGCGCGGACCGGACGCCGCGGTGCTCACCGCCGATTCATTCCTGTCCGGCTACTGCCTGCGAACCGCCGACGACAGCGAGTCGGCGGCGAACGACTCGCTGGTGGGCGTGACGTTCGAGCCCGCCCAGCCACGGCGCGGTGTTGTCGACATTCGCGGCACGCTCTGGCTGGACGCGTCAACGTATGCACTCCGGCACATCGAGTATGTGTACGTCGGCGCGGAGCCTGTCATGTCGCGCGCGCGGCCCGGCGGACGCGTGGACTACGCACGCCTTGAGAACGGCGTATGGTTCGTGCGCCGATGGGAGATTCGCTCACCAGTCGTGGAGGGGGCCGTTCGACGTAGTCCCTTCTCCAGCGAGTTCGTTGGTGGTCGCTTGACGGGAATCCTGCGAACGCGCGGCGAAGTGCAGGAGATGCGCGCAGGCGGGCGAACGGTGTTTCAGGCAGCAGAATCCGGCGACGCGCGATAGCGACGCTGCGAACGAAAGCAAAAACGGGCAGGACTCGCGAAGAGTCCCGCCCGTTCTGCATCATGGCCTGCCGTCGCTCACGGCAGCTGGTGCTGCCCCTTCGCCTCGCGGCTGAGCTGGCGCGAGAAGTTGATCGCCACGACGATCAGCGCCCCGAAGATGCAGGTGAAGGCCGTATAGCAGACCGTGGCCACGATCGGCTCCACGCCGCCCGTGGCGTTCGGAGTGGAGATCATGAGCAGCAGCGCGTAGATGCCAAGGAGTGGCAGCACGGCGCCCATGGCGACGAAGCTGAGCAGGCGGAGCGTGGAAGGAGACATGAAGCGCGGAGTTGAGGCCGACGGTCTCGCCCGAACAGTCAGGGCGGCGAATCAGTTACGAGAGTAACCACTTGAAGCTCAAGACGGGAGGGTACGCGACGGGTTCCCGGCGTTGGGGTCATCAACCGTCCGTGTACGCTTCGACGCCCGCCTCGGTAATCCGGTACGCAATCAGCGGCAGCGGCGGCTCGGCGTCGTCGGCCACCACGATCGCACGGGTCAGCGCCTCACGCCCCGCTGCCAACCCAGCTTCATCGCGTGCGTAGATCGTGGCGAGCGGCTCCCCGGCCTTCACCACATCGCCCGGCCGGGCCGTGATCACGAACCCCACGGCCGGATCGATCACGTCCTCCACCCGGGTGCGGCCGCCGCCGAGGGCGATGATGCCGTGGCCCACAGCACGTGGCTCCACGCAGGCTACCACGCCGGCCCGAGGGGCGACGTACACGTCGCACTCCGGCGCCTCGGGGAGGAGCCCCGGGTCGTCCACCACGCGAGGGTCGCCCCCCTGCGCTTGGATGAGGCGCTGCAGGTATTCAGCGGCCCGCCCGCTCGAAATGGCCACCTCCATGCGGCGACGCGCGTCATCCCGATCGCGCACGGTGCCGGCGAGCAGCAGCATTTCGGCGCCGAGCGCGTAGGTCACCCGCATGAGGTCGGGCGGACCCTCGCCTTTGAGCGCCATGATGGACTCCTCCACCTCCACCGCATTGCCGCAGGCACGACCGAGCGGTCGGTCCATCGCGGTGAGCAGGGCGATGACAGGGCAGCCGTGGTCCGCGCCCAACTCGATCATGGTGCGCGCCAACTCGAGGCCCCGTTCCTGCGCCGGGAGGAACGCGCCAGAGCCGAACTTCACGTCGAGCACCAGTCCGGTGAGCCCCTCCGCGAGCTTCTTGCTCATGATGCTGGCGGCGATGAGGGGAATCGATTCCACCGTGCCCGTGGCGTCGCGCAACGCGTACAGCTTGCGATCGGCCGGCGCGATCTCGCCGGTCTGCCCGATGAGGGCACAGCCCAGCTCTTCGAGCTGCTGCGTGGCCTCGGCGAGCGAGAGTCCCGTGCGAAAGCCGGGGATCGACTCCAGCTTGTCGAGGGTACCACCAGTATGTCCAAGGCCGCGTCCGGACATCATCGGCACGGCCACACCAAGGCACGCGATCAGCGGGGCGAGCACGAGCGACACCTTGTCGCCCACCCCGCCGGTGCTGTGCTTGTCGAGTCTCGGCTTGGTGAGATGCGCGAGTTCGAGTGTTGCGCCGGAACGCAGCATGGCGTCGGTGAGGGCACCGGTTTCGGCGCGGTCGAGGCCGCGAAAATAGATGGCCATGGCGAGAGCGGCCATCTGATAGTCCGGGATGTCGCCGGCGGCGTAGGCGGCCATGAGCTGGCGCCATTCGCCGGAACCGATGCGACCACCGTCGCGCTTTCGTTCAATGAGGGGGCGGGCCAACATGGGTCAACGGGAGTTCAGGAAGTACCTTCGCACGGTGCTCGCGTGCCAGCCTGGCAGCGGGGCGACTCTATCGGCACGGGAATCTGCATGAGACAGAATGTGACCAGAGCGCGCTGGCGACGCCTGCTGGGCGCTGTAGCGTGCGGCGTGGTGGTGATGACCGGCCCAGTGCCGATCGGCGCCACACTGCAGGCCCAGGCAAGCGCCGCCGTCCCAACCAGCGTCGATGAGCTGCTCGCGGCCGGCAACCGCGAGCTGGCCGCACGTCGCGCCGCCGCGGCACTGGCGTACTACGAGGGCGCATTGGCGCTCGAGCCCGAGCGATACGAAGCGCTCTGGCGCACGGCGAGCACGCTGGTGGATGTCGCCGAATACGACAGCAACACGGGGCGTCGCAAAGCCATGTTCGGACGCGCCGACACGCTGGCCCGTCGCGCCACGCGCGTGAATCCGTCGCATCCGGAGGGGCACTTTCAGCTCTCCCGCACCCTGGGGCGCGTCGCGTTGTCGGCTCCGGTTCGCGAGCGCACCCAGTACGCGATCGACATCCGCGAGGCGGCGAAGCGCGCACTCGAAATCGAGCCGCAACATGCCGGGGCATTGCATGTGCTCGGGCGCTGGCACGCCGAGATCATGCGACTCAATGGCGTGATGCGCGCTATTGCCAAGACGTTCATGGGTGGAAAGGTGTTCGGCGAAGCCAGCTGGCGCGAGGCCGTGCGTCTGCTGGAGGCCGCCTGCGCTGCCGAACCCGCGCGCACCGTGCACCTGCTGGCACTCGGCCAGGTGTACCGCGATGCGGGTGACAAACCAGCGGCCCGACGCGCCTTGCAGTCTGCGATCGAAGCGCCGTTGTTCGACGTGAACGATGAAGCCTACAAACGAGAAGCGGAGCGCGATCTCGCCGCGCTCCGCTGATCAGTGGGGGCGTTGCGGCCCCCACTCGAACACGAACGTGGAAGCGTCAGGTCAGACGCGCATGCGCTTGCGCCCGTTCTCGACGGCCTCTTCGCCGAGATCGCGCAATCGCTGACGACCACTGGCGAGCGTTTCCTCGCCCAGATCGCGCAGCTTGGACGCCTGACGGCGAGCCCGCTTCATGCCCATGCGGGCGGCGCGGCGAGCCGCACGCTCCGCGTCTTCCCACGAGTCCTCCAACAACTCGGTGCCTTCGCTGTACGCCTTGCGCGCGCGCTTGGCCAGCGCACGGCGGGTTTCCTCGCCAGACGCCGGGGCCAGCAGCAGCGCCGAGGCCGCACCCAGCACAGCGCCGACCAACAGTCCAATGCCGAGAATCTGCAGCTTCTCGGTTTCGTGGTGGCGTTCACGGCGAATTGATTCGAACATGCGTGACCTCCTGCGGGAAAGTGCGCCGGCCTGCGACCTGGCTGGGAAGTGCATCCTCCACCAATCGGCCGCATCGCGGGGCACAACGGAAAGATAGCGCTTAAAATCCGGAACCTCAGGTAGTACCCGGAACACGTCCTGAAGTGCCATCGAGTCGGCGACGGCGCCCCGCGTCGCTGCCCGTGCTGTACTCTCGCCCTCACCTGCCGTTTCGCACTGTGACCGACGACACCGCTGACCATTCCGCGAGCCCTCCCGTGCCACCGGCGGCCCTCACCCGGAGCGCCGAGTTGCACGCGCTGCTCACCCGCGCGTCGCACGACTACTACGTGCTCGACCGTCCCTCGCTGAGTGACGCCGAGTACGACGCGCGCTTTCGCGAGCTGCAGGGGCTCGAAACCACCTGGCCTGCCTTGCGCACCCCCGATTCACCGACCGTGCGCGTCGGCGCGCCGGTGCAAAGTGGGTTCGGTCGCCATGCGCATCTGGTGCCAATGCTGTCGTTGGGCAATGCGTTCTCCGCCGATGAACTCATCGAGTGGGAAGCGAAGCTCGTGCGGATGGCGGGGCGCGATGTGGTCGACAGTGGCTACACGGTGGAGCTCAAGATTGATGGAGCGGCGGTGGCGCTTACCTACGAGCACGGGCTGCTCGTCACCGGTGCCACTCGGGGCGATGGGACCACGGGCGAAAACATCACGGCCAACATTCGCACGGTACGCGACGTGCCGTTGCGGTTGACCGGCGACGCTCCGCCGCGCCTCGAAATCCGCGGCGAGATTTATCTGCCATTCGACAAGTTCGAGCGCATGAATGAAGCGCGCGTGCAATCGGGCGAGCCGGTATTCGCGAATCCGCGGAACGCGGCGGCCGGCGCACTTCGCCAGCTCGACCCCGGCATCACGGCACAGCGCCCCCTTCGCTTTTTCGGCTACACCGCGGTGCTGCCCGATGGTCGACCGCCCTGCGAGACGCAGTGGGCGCTGCTCGACCAGCTCGCGGCGTGGGGTATCCCGGTGGCGCCACATCGCGTCCGGTGTGCCACGATTGCCGACGTCAATGCCTGGGCCCATGATGTGGAGCACACCGTGCGCGCCGAACTCAACTTTGCGATTGATGGCGGCGTGGTGAAGGTGGACCGCGTCGCGGTGCAACAGGACCTGGGCATCATCGGGGGTCGTGAACCACGTTGGGCGACCGCCCGAAAGTTCGCTGCCGACATTGCCGAAACGCGACTGCTCGATATCAAGGTGAACACCGGACGCACCGGTGTGCTCACGCCGTATGCCGTACTCGAGCCCGTGCTGGTTGGCGGTACCACCGTGACCTACGCCACGCTGCACAACGCCGACCTGGTCGCCACGAAAGACCTGCGGGTGGGCGACACCGTGCAGATCAAGCGCGCGGGGGACGTGATTCCGCAGGTGATCGGTCCTGTGCCGGACAAGCGAGACGGTACGCAGCACCCATGGACGCCGCCACTGGAGTGCCCCTCCTGCCACACGGTGGTGGCGCGCGAAGAAGATGGCGTCGGTGTGTACTGCCCGAACGTCGCCTGCCCCGGACGCCAACTCGAGGGACTGGTGCACTTCGCCGCCCGCGATTGCATGGACGTGGAGGGATTGAGCTATCAGCGCATTGCGCAGTTGCTTGAAGCGGAGCTGGTGCATGACCCAGCCGACCTGTACGAACTGTCCGTAGCGCAGGTGGTATCGCTCGATCGGTTCGCGGAGAAGAGCGCAGAGAATCTCGTCACCGCGATTGCCGCCTCGAAGCAGCAGCCACTGTCACGCCTGATGTTTGCGCTGGGCATCCGACATGTGGGTGGACAGGCCGCGCAGCTGTTGGCACGCCGCTTCGGTACGCTGGACGCGATTGCGGGCGCGAGTCTCGAGGAGATCACGGCCGTCCGCGGGATCGGCGAGGTGATTGCCCGCTCGGTGCGCGCCTTCTTCGACAACCCCACCTCGCAGTCGCTGGTGGAGCGCCTGCGCGCCCACGGACTGCGGTTCGATGAGCCGGAGGCGCAGCAGGCCAGCGGTACGCTCGACGGCGCCGTGGTGGTCATCACGGGCACGCTCCCCACCCTCTCACGGACCGAGGCCACGGCGCTGGTGGAGCGGGCCGCTGGGCGCGTGACGGGGTCGGTCTCCAAAAAGACCACGTTCGTGGTGGCCGGCGCCGAGGCCGGCAGCAAGCTCGAAAAGGCGCAGGCGCTCGGCATCGCCGTCATTGACGAGGCCGAGCTGCAGCGACGTGTGACTGGGTGAGGGCGCGCAGTGCTGTTACACTCCGGGCAATCCTCGTCATGCCCTGAGCCGCGCGACGACGGCTTGACGTGACGCCATCGCGTCGCGAGCGTCACCCATGCATCGGCGGCAGCGGTTGGCGACCAACCGTGACGTCGCGTGCGCCCACACGACCTCGGCACGGCCGTCCTGGCCGCGCCTCCATTCCGCTGCACCCAGACCGCGCCATGACCAGCACGCTTCCCTTTCTCAGCACCCGCACCGTGGCTGTGCCCGCCGAGTTCTTCGGCGCACTGCGCGCGCTGGCGACCACCGATGCGACTGCCGTCACTGCACTGCGTGATGCGGGCTACGCGGCTGGTGTGGGGCTGCATGACAGCTTTGGGCAGTGGCTCGAGACACACGGCGAACTCCCCGCCGACTTGCTCCCCGACGATCGCTTCAGCGTCGTGCTCGCGGAGTTCCTCAGCGCCTCCGGGTGGGGATCCGTTCAGGTGTCCGCGCTGAGCGAGGCCGTGATGGTGATCGATGCCGACGAGTGGGCCGAGGCGGACGCCGAGGCGACGGCCGCCACGCCGTCGTGCCACGTGGGTACCGGACTGCTGGCAGGGCTGCTGGGACGCGTCGCCAATGCCCCGCTGTCCGTGCTGGAGGTGGAGTGCCGCTCGGCGGGGCACTCGCGCTGCCGGTTCCTCGTGGGCAGCGTGGACGTGATGCAGTACGTGTACGAGGCGATGGAGCGCGGCGTGAGCTATGAACACGCCGCGGCGAGCGCGGCCACCGGCTGAGCCGACCGCCGCGCGTCCCGAGTCACTCCGGTAGCAGGCCGGCGTATTTGGGATTGGGCACCAGATCGTGCCCCGCCAGAATCTCGCGGTCCCACGGCAAGACGATGGCGGAGTCGGTGGCCAGCCCGTGAAAGTCGGGCTCGTAGCTGCCGGTCTTGAAGCCCACGGCGGTGCGCACCTCTCGCACACCCGCGTTCACCAACGCGCCCACGGCCAGGCGCAGCGTATCACCGGAGCCACACGTTTCATCCACGATGAGCGCGCGCTTGCCGCGCACTTCCGGGGGCGCGGCGCCGAAGACGGCCGGCGTCTCCCGAATGCGCTCCGCGCTGAAACGACGGCTTACGAGAATCGAGTAGAACGGTCGATCGAGGATGGCCGCGATGGTGGCGCCAGGCACCACGCCCGCGGTGGCCACACCGACCACGAGATCGGGTGCATAGTCGCGCGCCACCTTGAGTGCGAGCGCGCGGGATAGTTCCCCGAAGAGGGGCCAGTCCACGATCAGCACGCCGCGTGAGGCGCCCGGGCGGTAGGTGGCGTGCGACATGAGCGGCTCCGAGTGCGGGGAGATCGAGGCGCAACGGCGCGCACCTGCGAATGGGAGTGTACTCCAGCCGCCCGTCGGAGGCCAGTCGCCTTGTAGCGAACCGGACCGCTGGGTAGCTTGTCCAATCCCCGCTCGACGCGCTGCGCCGAGCTGCCTTGTACGTGTTCCTCTCCGACCCCGCGCGAGCGCATGTCCTGGTGGCACCGCCTCACCGGCGGCACGACCGGGCGCGACGGTTCGTCCCGCGCCCCCAACTATCTAAGCGAAGCGATCGACCTCGAGGCACGTGGTGACTACGCCAACGCCCTGACGTCGTATCGGCTCGCGTTGCGGCAGCACCCGGATGATCCGCGCGTGCTGCAGAACATCGCGATCGCGTTCTCCAAGACGGGGCAACCGGAAGAGGCGATTCGCCACTATCGGCGGGCGCTCGAGGTAGAGCCATCGTTGGCGGGCGCGCACTACGGACTGGCGTTCCTGCTGCTCAAGCGAAGCGACAGCGCGGGCTGCGCGGCGCATCTCGAGGCGTTTCTGCGCACCACACGGCACGACGAGGAATCGGCGGCCTTTGTCGCGCACGCGGAGCGGACGCTCGCGGCGCTCACGGGCGAGGCCCCGGGGCCCGACGATCTGCATGCGCACGACGCGTGGCGTGAGTCAACGCACCCGGACGACGACGCGCAGCCGTTCACCGACCGTAACGCGGGTCCGGCTGGGCCGGGCCCCGGTCGCTAGCGTGGGGCGCGTTCTCTCCGTCGTCAGCCAGAAAGGCGGGGTCGGCAAGACGACCACTGCAGTCAATCTTGCGGCGGCCTTCGCACGGCGTGGGTTGAAGACGCTGCTCATTGACACCGACCCACAGGGCGCGGTGCGCTACGGCGTCGGGCTGCGTCGCGGGCACCCCACCGCGGGGTTCGACGACTATCTGCGCGGCTCCGCAGCGTTGCGCGAGGTCATTCTGCCCACTGCGTTACCATGGCTGCGCGTAATTCTTGCCGGCAGCGTCAGCGATCAGGCCGACCACAGTGAGTTTCAGACGCGCGTCGGCGGTTCACGGGTGTTGGCCGACCTGCTGGCGACGGCGCGCGACCGATGCCACGTGGTTGTGGTCGACACGCCACCCGGTCTGGGCGCGATCACGCGTCGCGTGCTCGCGGCAAGTCAGCATGTGATCGTGCCGCTGCAATGTGAACCGTTGGCGCTGCAGACCACGCCGCAGATTCTGCGCGCGATTCAGGATGTCGTGGCGGAGAACGACGAGCTGGTGCTCGAGGGACTGCTGCTCACGATGTTCGAAGCGGGCAGTCCGGCAACCGAACGCGTGGTGCATTACGTCCGCGAGCACCTGCCGGCGCACCTGGTGTTCGAGACACGCATTCCACGCACACCGGCCACAGCCGATGCCTTTGCTGCCGGTCAGCCCGTGGTACTGCGCACGCCCGCGGACGCCGCGGCGCAAGCGTATGTGAATCTCGCGACGGTGCTCGCCGAACGACTGGGTGGGTGACGTGCGCCGCACGCGCCTCGGTCGGTCGCTGCTGCTGACGGCGCTCGGTCTGACCGTCGCCAGCGTGGCGTGTGCAGAGATCGGCACGGATCCGTCAGTCCCCGCGTCGCTCGAAGTCGCACGCTTTCCGTTTCCGTCGGTGGCGGTGGGCGATTCGTTGCGAGATACCTTGGGCGTGGCGTTTCCGCTGCGCGCCATCGTGCGCAACATCTCGGGTGGTGTGATCGAGGATGCGCCGCTGCGCTATCTCTCGCGCGATACGATGCTGCTGGTGGATTCGATCACCGGTCACGTGTTCGCGCGTGCGCTACCGGCACAGAACCCGGCGAGCGTGGCCGCGCGCTTCGAGCAGGCGCTGCAGATCCTGGCGCAGGTCCGCGTCACGAATGCGCCGGACACGGCGTTCCGCACCGACTCGGCGTCATTCCCGTCACTGGTCTCGGAAGCGGTGATCGGCGCGGCGGATTCGAATACCGTGGCCGTGCAGGTGCAACTACGCTTTCGCACCGACACCGTCGCGTTTCAGAACGTGAACGCGTGGCTCGTGCGATTCGCCGTCGTGTACCCGGCGAATCGCACCAACGATACCGCAGCAGCCGTGTATCTGGTCGATGACCGCGGGCGCGCCGGCCAGATCGACACGACGGGAACCGATGGCTTCGCGTCTCGCAGCGTGCGTGTGCGGTCGAGTCGCTTCCCTGCCGCCGGGGTCACGGTGGACACGATCGAAGTAGAGGCGGCGGTGATGCGCCGAGGGGAGCCGGTACCCGGCGCCCCGGTCCGAATCCGTGTACCGGTTGGCACGCCGGCGACTCCGTCGGATCCCTGATCCGCGACCGCTCGATTCCCACGGCCGTCCGGGACTCGCGCCCGAGCCGTCCATCGCCCAGTTTCCGGGGTAACAGGAGGCGCACGATCATTTCGCACACGCCTCGCGCCCCGTTCCGCTGTCCCCTTCCACAACCTGCCCGGAGGTGGCCTTGACCGCTCCCGTCGGTAGCCCCTACGCGTCGCTCGCGAACACGCTCTCATCCGTGCCGGCGCCCAATCGATACGCGAGTGGTGGTCCTCGGCACGAGCCGCCCGGCATCGTCAACGCGCTCTTCTTCAACGCGATCGAAAAGCACGCGCTGCCGAACGCGCTCATGCACAAGGTGGGCGGCGCGTGGCGGTCCCTCTCGCACGCCACGGTCCTCGAACGCGTGCGGCACATCGCGCTCGGCATGGCTCAGCTGGGCGTCGCGCCCGGCGACCGCGTGGGCATTCTCGCGGAGAATCGACCGGAGTGGGCGCTGACGGACTACGCGTGCATCTGCTCAGGTGTGATCGACGTGCCGGTGTATCCCACGCTGCCGGCGGAACAGGTGCCGTACATTCTGAACGACTCCGGCACCAAGGTGTTGTTCGTGTCCACCGTGGCGCAGGCGCAAAAGGTGGCGTCGATCCGCAGCGAGATGCCCGGACTGCAGTGGGTGATCGGCTTCGACGCTACGAAGGCCGACGGGTGCGACGTGACGTTGGCCGAACTGGAAGCGATGGGCGCGAAGCAGGACAGCCCCGAAGCCGCCGCCAAGTTCAAAGCCGATGCGCTCGCGGTGAAGCCCGACCATTTGCTCACGCTCATCTACACATCGGGCACGACGGGCAACCCCAAAGGGGTGATGCTCACGCACGACAACGTGTACTCGAACTGCATCGCCACGCAGAACAGCATTCCGCTGGCCGGTGGTGACGTGGCGCTCAGCTTCCTGCCACTGAGTCACATCTTCGAGCGCATGGGTGACTACTACCTGTTCTCCAACGGTGTGACGATTGCCTATGCCGAGTCGATCGACACGGTGCCGATCAACATGCAGGAGGTGCGTCCCACCCTCATGATGTCGGTGCCGCGCCTGTACGAGAAGATCTATGCGCGCGTCCTGGAGAATGCGGTGGCATCCGGCGGATTGAAGGCGCGCATCTTCTTCTGGGCGCGCGCCGTGGGCGAGCGCTGGGCCGACGAAAAGCTGGCGGGACGCGAGCCGGGTGGATTGCTCGCATGGCAGTACGGACTCGCGCAGAAGCTGGTGTTCTCCAAGCTCAAGGAGCGTACGGGCGGTCGCATGCGCTTCTTCATCTCCGGCGGTGCCCCGCTCTCGCCGCAGATCAACAAGTTCTTCTATTCCGCAGGCCTCACGATTCTCGAAGGCTATGGGCTCACCGAAACGTCACCGGTGATCTCGGCGAACACCGTCGCAGACTTCCGCATCGGTACCGTGGGTAAACCGCTCGCTGGTGTCGAGGTGCGCATTGCCAGCGACGGTGAGATTCTTACGCGTGGTCCGCACGTGATGAAGGGGTACTACAAGGCGCCCGAAGCCACGGCCGACGCGATTGATCCGGAAGGGTGGTTTCATACGGGTGATATCGGTGAGATTCAAGATGGGTTCGTGAAGATCACCGATCGCAAGAAGGACATCATCGTGACCGCGGGCGGCAAGAACATCGCGCCGCAACCGATCGAAAACCGGCTCAAGACCAACAAGTACGTGAGTCAGGCCGTGATGATCGGCGACAAGCGCAAGTTCCTGATCGTGCTGATCGTGCCGAACTGGGATCAGGTCGAGAAGTGGGCCGCTGAGCAGAACATCGTGTGGACGAGTCGTGCGGAGTTGCTCAACATGCCCACGATCCAGTCGAAGATGGAAAAGGAAGTGAAGGGCGAACTCACGGGACTGGGCAGCTACGAAACGCCGAAGAAGGTGGGGCTGCTGGAGCACGATTTCAGCATCGAGCGCGGGGAGCTGACGCCGAAGCTGAGCGTGAAGCGTCGCGTGGTCGAGAAAACGAACGCCGAGATCATCGAACAGCTGTACGTGGAGTAGCTGCACGCGCGAGGCGACGTCGTCTCGCGCTCCGTTTCCCGACGCTCACGATCAATGCCTTGCGTTATGCAGCGACTCATCGCCAGAGCCGCGGCGCTCCGCTTTGCCGGATTCGGCTTTGCCGGATTCAGCTTCACCGGATTGGCCCTCGGCGCGCTACTCAGCGGGTGCGGCGATGCGGCGTCACCGTCTGGCGCCGCGGTCGTGATCGATACGCTGCCAAACGGCGCCGTGCGCACCATCTCCAACGCCCCGACGCAGCCGGGGCAGTGGCAGTTGGCGCTGCTCCACCGCGTGCAGCCGGCCGAAGGCGATAGCGGAGAGCTGCTCCAACCTCAGGATCTCGCGCTGGCGGACGACGGCACGCTGCTGGTCAGCGAAACCGGCGACGCACACGTGAAAGTGTTCGACGCGAGCGGCCGGTTCCTTCGGCGCATCGGCCGCAGCGGCCAAGGCCCCGGAGAGTTCCGCGTCGGGTTTCTGGCAGCTCGTGGAGACACCCTCTTGGTGCAGGACCCGCAGGCCGGGCGTGCCAGCACCTTCCGCATCAGCGACGGGGCCTTCCTGGGATCCATTCCGACGACGTGCTGCTACTGGGAACCCGTTGGACGCGATCGCCGCGGGCGAGCCGTGCTGCCGGCGAATCATGCCCCGGACGACACGGCCTCCCGCTCAGCCACGGCCTGGATACGACTTGCCTTCAACGGCACCGACGCCGACACGGTTTTCGTCTGGGAAGGGCGCGCCCGCAGCGACCGGGTGTTCTGGGAAGTCGGGGATGGCCAGACCATGCAGATGCGGATGCCGGTGCCGTATGTGCCGCGCGAGGTCGAGACGGTGGACCGGCAGGGCGGGTGGGTGACCGCCTGGACCGGTCAGTACCTGCTGCGCGCCACCAGCACCGGCGACGACACGGTGGCCCTCTTCGGACGACCCTTCGCCCCGGCGGCGGTGAGCGCGTCGGAAAAGCGACGATTGGTGGACGTTCGGGTGTCAGCCATGGCCGAGGATGGCGACATATCTGAAGCCATGCTGCGCGCCGGCATGACGACGGAGAAGATCCCGGATCGCCGCCCTGCCTTTGAGCAGTTCCACAGCGATGGTCGGGGGCGCACGTGGATCGCTCGTTTGATGCCTGACACGGCCAGTCACGCCGAGTTCGACCTTTTTGACGCAGACCGTCGGTGGGTGGACGTGGTCAGGATCCCGAAATCGGACTGGTCACGCCACGATTACTCGCCGATCGCGTGGGGACTGGATCGAGTCGCGGTTGTGGTGGAAGACGCCGATGGGCGTCCCTCGGTACTTGTGTACGAGATCCGCCAATCTGCGATCCGTTCGTCCCAGTGACCTGAAGTTTGTTCGATTGACGGTCGAGTGACGGTCTGATTGCACTTTCACGATCTCAAGTGATGGCGCCGATGACGGCAGCATTGACGACGTGAATGACGGGCCTGCCTGACTGGCGCGGCTTGTCCCCAGCCAAATGATGCGATGGCAGACGAAGTCGCCGACCTGGAAGTCTCCCTTCGCTGTCTTGGCCAGACGAGTCTGGTCATCGGCGCCGCCGACAATGAACGCTCCGTTCTCCCGACGGGAAAACCGCTCGCTCTCTTCACCTTTTTGACCTGCGCACCCGGCCGCTCGGCTACCCGAGAGCAGTTGATTGACCTGCTCTGGTCCGACGTGGAACGCGAGCCCGCGCGACACACCCTCCGACAGTCGCTGTGGTACATCAAGCGTCGTCTGGGCAGAGACCCGTTCACGAGCCGAGGCGATACGCTCACCCTGACCGTGGACATCGGGTCGGATCGTGACGCCTTCCTCTCGGCGCTGGACGCCGGCGAGCATGCGGCGGCCTTCGAGCTGTACGGCGGCGATTTCTTTCCCGGCTTTGCAGCCCCCGGTGGCGCGGAGTTCGAACAATGGGCCGACGTGGAGCGGCAGCGGCTTCGGGGCCTCTTCGTGCGAGCGGCCGAGGTGCTGGTGCGCCAGCTCATCAACGAGTGGCGACCGCGGGATGCCGTCACCGGCGCGCGTCGCGCACGCGAGCTTGCTCCCGACACCCAGGCAACCTGGCGCCTGCTGCTGGAGTCGTTGCTCGCGGCCGATGACCGGCTGTCGGCACTGAGCGAGGCCGAGCAACTCGAGCAGTGGCTGGCCCGCGACGATATCCCCCTGGAGGCCGCGACGGCCACGTTGCTGCGACAGGTTCGCAGTGGATCCGCCAAGCCGGCACCAGTCGCGCCGGACGAAGCGTTGGCCGCCGAGTTGGTGGGGCGAGAGCGCGAGTTCTCGGTCCTGATGGATGCGTGGACGAACGCACGTCGTGGTCGCGCGGCCCACGTGCACGTGACCGCGCGCGCGGGGCTGGGGAAGAGTCGCCTGCTCGACGGACTGGCTCGACGCCTTCGCGCCGCGAAAGCGCGAGTCATTACCGTGCGTGCGCTGCAGGCCAACCGGGAGCTGCCGTTTGCGTTGGCGGCGGATCTCACGCTCGCGCTGGCGCGACTGCGCGGAGCGGCTGGCGTATCACCCGATGTGGCGAGCACGCTCGTGGCTCTCGCGCCGGGCGTGAGCACCTATCTCTCGGCGGTGCCAGACCGCACCACAGGGGATGACGCCTTGCGCCGACGCGCGCTCGCTCTGCAGGAGCTGGTCGCCACCATCGCCGAGGATGCCCCGGTTGCCATGCTGGTGGATGACGTGCACTGGGGTGATGCCGCCTCGCGCACGATGCTCGCCAGTCTGGCCGCGGCGATCGAGGGGGCGCCCGTGCTGCTCGTGACCGCAAGTCGGCAGCTGGACCCGCAAATCGGCGCGAACGAACGAGCGCAGCAGCTGCAGTTGGCCCCGCTCGCCGATGACGAGGTCAGCCTGCTGCTTCGCAGTCTGGGCGACCTGCCGAGCGGCGCCGATGACGCGGGGGCCACGAGTGCGTGGGCGGACACTTTTCATCAGCGGTTGCACGCCGCGACCGGCGGATCGCCCCTGTTGCTGCTCGAGACACTGCAACTTGCGCTCGAGCGTGACGCACTGCGCCTGCACGAGCGGCGGTGGCAGTGCCCTGATCCAGACGCCCTCACTGCCATTCTGAACAGTAGCAGCGCGATGCAGGACCGACTGCTCGCGGTGGGTGACGCGCATCAGGGCACGCTACTGTTGTTCGCCGTCATCGGTACGGAGCTGGATGCCGCAGCGGTCGAGCGGGCGGCAGGTGCCGACGGGACTGCGGCGCTGCAGGAGCTGGAATCGCGTGGTTTGCTCGCGCATCGCAGCGGCAAGTGGATCATCGCGCATGATGAGATCGCGGAACGCACGCGCGAGCTCGCCAGCGAGGCCCGTCTCGCGCGCGCCCATCGGCAGGCGGCGTCGCTGCTCGAGGCAAGCGCGCAGGACTCGCCCAATCTGCTGCTGCGCGCAGCGCAGCATCGGCATGCGGCCGGTGATCAGGCGGAGGCGTCGATGCTGTTGGCGCGCATCGCGCGACTGACCGACGCCGTCGGCGATCGCGCGGCGCTCGGCGCGCTGGCACAGAGCATCATTGGCGCTGAAGGGACGCGAGCGCAGCGAGACGCGCTGATCGCGGCCACGCCGTGGCGCACACGGACGAGCATCGGGCGCGTGGCGACGGCCACCGCGGCCACCGCGGTCGTGCTGCTGGCGGCCTTGACCGCCTGGCAGCGGGGCGGGCAGGCCGCTGCGCTGGCCCCGGACGCGACGCTGTACATACCGGTGTTCACGGCCGAGGAGTCCACGCTGGTCAACGTTGAGCTGCGCGCGGATGAACTGCGGCGCGTCCCGTACCTGGAAGCGCGTGCAGAACAGGTGTCGCAAGCATCGCTCCGCGCGTTGTCGCGCATGCGGGCCCTGCTGCTGGCGCCCGGCGACACGGTCGTCGGCACAACCTACGAATACGGCGGCGATGCGGGCGGGGAGCTGCAGGCGGTCTCTCTGCACGGCGGCACGCCGGTGCGCCTGACGGAAGCGCCGGGGGATGCCTATGGCGCCAGCGCCGGCCCCGATGATCACACGGTGCTGTTTCTGTCCGCACGATGGGACAGCTTGCAACGTGCGGAGATTGCACTGCTCGACCGGCGTACCCGCGAAGTTCGGCAACTCACGCGAACTCCCGATGTCGAAAGTGGGGCAATCCTCAGTCCTGACGGCACGCGCATCGTCTTCATGCGGGTCTACACGACGTTGCGGCCATCCACGTTGTGCTGGATCAGCCTCGATGGTCGACTCGAAGAGTGCCTGCCGCCCGATCCGACGCTGTTGCGACCGATGCCGGCAAGTTGGTACAGTCCGGAGCAGGTGCTCGTGGTCAGTGAATCGACGGATGGTGCATCGAATCGGCTGGTGCGAGTGCACTTGCGCACCGCACTGACCACCGTCCTCGACGAGGGCGCCGACTTCTATCATGTGTCGCCGTCGGGGCAGTTCGTGCTCGCCGGCTTTCGCTCGGATGGTGTTCGAGAGGCCGATCTGGTGGTCTTCGACACGGATCGTCCCTCGCGACGCGTCCCCATTCGATGGCGCGGTCGCACCATTCCGTTTCGGACGGGGACGCATCTGTGGCGTGAGGCGAGCGCGCAGGCGGAGCGCATCGCGGAGGTGCACATCCGCGGCGTCCCGCCGGAAGTGCCCGCCGACGCACGCATTCAACTTGCGCTCGGGTCACGCACGCAGCGTGGCGTCGACTTCTCACCCGCTGCCGTGTGGTGGGAATCGCTCGACACCGCGCGCGCGGCAGTGGACCGAGACGGCCTGCTCATGGCACGTTCGCCAGGTACGGCACGAATCGTGGCCTCAGCGGGTGGCTGGCGCTCCGACACGACGATCGTCACGATCACTCCACCGCGGGTCGGCGAGACGGTGCTGGAGGAGCGGTGGCGCGCGCTGGACAGCACGCGGTGGCTGACCGTGGGTACACCGGAACCCTTCACGGAAAACGGCACGCTGCGGGTGAACGGCGATCATCATCTGCAAAGCGGGGTCATCAGCTGGCTCACCATCCGGCCTGAGGAGGGCATGGGACTCGAGCTGCGTTTCCAGCTGCCCATGACCGAACTGCAGTGGCAGAATCTCGACATCGGATTCGCGCCCAAGGGCACCGACGCGCAGCTCAAGGCGTGGACCGGTCGTGCCGGCCCCTTCGAAGATGTCATCATCGATCGAGCAAGCGACGATCGTACTTGCCAGATCACGATCCCCCGCGGCGAGCTTGGCGACTATGCGAGTCAGCTCAAGCTCACCGGTGGCCGTCAGTCAACACCGGTGCATGACTTCCCGATCACCGTCACCGATGGCGAGTGGCATACACTCCGCATCCAGCTTTTTCGCGATGGTCGTTGCGGCGCTGCAATCGACGGCCAGGTTGTTGCCTTGTCTCGGCGCACCATTCCGATGGACCTGCCCATGCGCGTCATGATCACGGGGCAATCGAAGTTCACCGAGGTGCGCGTGGGCGCACTCTCGGTGTGGCGCGGCGAACGCTACGATATCCCGTGGTTCGCCTTGGTCGCGTCAGCCGCGCCGTAGCGGCACGAGCCCACTCGCGGCAACACGCACTTCGGCCACCCACTCGTGTGCGTCGCGCGCCAGCTCGCACAGCGCCGGCGGCACCGAGCAGGACACGGGCGCGATCACGCGCCCACCTCGCAGCACCGCGCGCGACGCGCTCTCCAACCACGCGTCGGTGGCATGCGCGCCATCGAGTCGCGCGCCACGCATCGATCCGACCCCAAATGGCAGTGCGTCGCGCACATACAGTCGCGAATGGGCGCGCGCCACACCCGCAGGCGGATTCACGACCAGCACCAGCACGCCGGTCAGCGAAGCGAGTGCATCGGCCGCGTAGGCACTCGCACCTGCGAGCAGCACCACACCGGTCGCATCGCGCATGTCGAGCAGCGCGGCCGTACGCAGCGCATCGGCGCGCACATCACCAGGGTCGGCGATCGGATGGGACAACGCGCTGCGCCCGAGCGATGACGGGTCGATGATGTGCAGCGCCCCCTCGGTGATCGCCCACTCCGCGCCGCAGATGGGACACCCCACCGTGCCGTGTACGATCCGTCGATCCACCACGACGTCGGCACTCGCCACCAGCCACCCATCGGCGTGGGGATGCGGACACCGCAGCGACTCGATCAGGTCAACGTGCATGCGCCGATCGTAGTGCGCGGTCGGTCAGCTGTGCCCCAGCCGCAGCTCGTCCACATTCACGTGCACCGGACGAGTCACGGCCCACAACACGGCATCAGCCACGTCAGTATCGCGCAGCATGAGCGACCGCGGCGGGAACCCCTCCCGATTGTCCGGATCGACCGGATCCCAGATCTGCGTGTCAGTCGGGCCGGGGCTGATCAGCGATGCCCGCACCCCGCTCCCACGCAGCTCCTGTCGCAGCACCTCGTGAAACGCGCGTTGCGCGGTCTTGCTCGCGGCATACGCCCCATTCTCGGGAAAGGCGTGGCGATCGGCCACGGACCCGATCGTGACGATGTGTCCGTGACCACGCGCACGCATGCCGCCGACGAACGCACGCACCAACCGAAACGGCGCGATCACATTGACCTGCATCGTATCGCTGAACAGCTCCGGACTCGTGGCTTCGATGCTCACGAGCGGAAAGAGTCCCGCGTTGTTGACCAGCATGTCGGGCGCGGCGCCGAGTGCGTCTTCGATTTCCGAGGCCGCGCGCGAGACGGCTTCCCCGTCGGTAAGGTCGCACGGGCGCGTAAAGGCGTTGCTGCCGAGCCGACGCGCGGCCTCATGCAGCGCGTCGGGGCGGCGCGCGATCATCCACGTCCGCACCCCGGCCGCGGTGAGGGCCGCCGATACGGCAAAGCCGATCCCGCGCGACGCGCCCGTGACGACGGCCGTCCGACCGGCGATCGGGGACGTCACGCCTGGTCCCCGCACGCCATCGCCATCAGTAGCTCACGCCGTTCGGGTGCGCGAGTCGCAGGAACTCGCTGCGCGTGCGCGCATCGTCACGGAACACCCCACGCAGCGATGATGTGATGGTGCGCGAGTTCTGCTTCTCCACGCCGCGCATCATCATGCAGAGATGCACCGCTTCGATCACCACGCCCACGCCCTTGGGCTTGAGCACTTCTTCGAGGGCGTCGGCGACCTGCTCACCGAGTCGCTCCTGCACCTGCAGGCGACGCGCGAACACCTCGACCACGCGCGGAATCTTGGAGAGCCCCACGATTTTGCCATCGGGGATGTAGGCCACGTGCGCGCGACCGAAGAACGGCAGCATGTGATGCTCGCACATGGAGTACAACTCGATGTCGCGGACCATCACCATGTTTTCATGGTTTTCGGCAAACAGCGCATCGCCGATCACTTCGGCCGGATCGAGTTCATACCCACGCGTCAGCCACGACAGCGCCTTCGCGACGCGGCTTGGCGTCTTGAGCAACCCCTCGCGATCAGGGTCCTCGCCCACAAGTTCGAGCTGACGACGCACCACCTGTTCGAACTCGCGCATGCGGTCCGTGTCCACCGACAGCTCATCGGTGTCCAGCTCGGTGGCGGCGCGCAAGAGCGCCGGGTCGATGAGATCGCGGCTGGGCCGGATCATGCGTTCACTCCCCGTCGTATTCGACATAGTTGTTCTCGGTTTCCCAGAGGCGGAGCCGCTGCAGCTGCGCCGGCCGCAACGACGGCTCGAGCACACGCCACATGGCCACGACGATATTCTCCGATGTCGGGTTGATCCCCGACAGATAATCCACTTCGAGATTCAGATTGCGATGGTCGGTTTTTTCAATGACCTCGCGTTCGACGATATCGCGAACGCGACCGAGATCGATCACGTACCCGGTGATCGGATCGATCGGCCCCCGCAGCGAGACCTCGAGCACGTAGTTGTGCCCGTGCCAGTTGCGGTTGTTGCACTTGCCGAACAGCCGCGCATTCTCGTCGTCCGAGAGGGCGGGATTGTGCACCCGGTGCGCCGCATTGAAGCGCAGCCGCCGGGTCACGGTGACCATGGGCATCGACATTCGAATCCGGCCAGTCAGGGGAGCACTCCGAAGGGGAGCGCCGACGAGTCAGCGCCTACGCAGCGTCAACGTATCATCGGTGAGCCGGCCGGTCACGACCCACGTGGGTAGACAACCCCGAGACGCGGCGCCGCGTTCCCGAATGGGTTCGTCCCGATTTCCGCAACAATCGGCCCGCCACGAAACGACAACGGCCCCGCCCGAAGGCGGAGCCGCTGCGCAGAAACCGGGAGCGAAGAGGTGATCTTGAAGCCCAGAGGAAATAATGAGACCCTCACCACGCTTCCGTCTTCCCCGCACTGGGGCATGGCGTCCACACAGTCTGTCAGGCCCACTCCAAGAGCTTATCGGCTCAAGAAATAAATCTCTCCGTCCCGAACCAATGGTGGCGTCAGCGGCAACGAGCTCCGCCGACTACCTTTCGTAACGTACCCGACTCGCACACCGGCGCGCAATCGCGCCTCAGCCACTGACCGATGGACTTCTGGACACTCGCTGGCGTCACGATGCTCGCCGTTTGGGGCTGGCTGACGTATACCACCACAGCACCGGGATGGTTGCATCTGCTGCTCACGGCGGGCGTCTTTCTGGTGATCTGGCGCATCGTGGTACGCGGAACCCCCGAGCCGGCGGCACCGCCCCCGTCAGTCCGTCCCGACGGCAAGCGCTGACGCGACCGACGCGACGCAAACCGTCGCGACGGCCGCGCTTCAGATTTCCCAGTTTGACAGCACGAGTCCTTCGGCCGGCGGATGTTCATCCCAGCCGTGCAGGCTCATGCGCAGGTCGGTCCAGCGCACGCGCGCGCCAATCGCCACCAGCACACGGAAGGCATCGGCGTACTCCCCTTGCAAGCGCACCGCCACGCGCGCCGTCCCCGCCCGCTTGGCAAAATGGGTAAGCGCGCGCATCATGGCGGGCAGATCGCTGCGGCGTTCGAGCACAAGCTTGAGCACGCGCAGTTCATCGCGCGTGCGACCTTCCACGAGCGAAACGCTGTGACACACCGCGAAGCCGCTGGGGGCGAGCGGATCACCGAGCAGTACCGTGTCCCCGAGCGCCATCCGTTCTGTCAAGTCGATCTCGCGCGAGAAATCGTATCCCGGGAGCAGACGCTCCGTCAGCGCGCGGCACGCATGCACCGACTGCTCGCGCTCCAGCGGCGAGCGGCGCGACAACAGCTCCAGGGGACGGTCATCGCCGACCGCTTCGAGCGTCAGGGTAATCGTGAGAGCACCGGGGGCAAAGCCGAGCGACGCATAGAACCCGATGTTGTCGGTGGTCCGCGGCATGGTTTCCAATCCGATCACGCGCGCCCCCTGTCGCCGCAACCATGACATGCCCGCGCGCACCACGGTGCTGCCAAGGCCTGCGCCCTGATGATCGGGGCGCACGCACAGCGGACCCATCCACCCCTCGGCACCCGAGTGATGCGCGATGTTGAACGCCACGAGCTTGCCTCGCTCATCGCGCCAGCCCATCGCCCCCTCACCGGCTCCCGTGATGGCATAGCGCCAGATCGCGGGATTGAGCGGCGGAACACGCACCCCCGTCATGCCATCGCGCCGATAGCGATCGCTGAACGCATCGGTGAAGACGGTGTTGAGCTCCGGAATGTCCGACGCGGTAACCGGCAGCGGCCCCTCGATCGAACGCGTGGTGCGCCAGGTGCGCGGCGTGGCCGTCATGCAACCGCCTCGACATCCCAAGCCGCCGCCTCCGCGCCAGCCGCGCCGCCCGCGGATGCGTGCACGCGGCTGGCTCCCGTCTCCGCATCGTACGTTACCATGAGCACTCGATCCAATCCCTCGCGAACGTCTTCGATGTGCGTGATCACCATGACCTGCTCGAAACGATCGTGCAGACGACGCAGCAGCGCCAGTACGTTCTCACGTCGCGATTCATCGAGTGACCCGAACACCTCGTCGAGAATCAGCAGCGAAAACTCCTGTCCGGCGCGCTCCGCAATCATCTGCGAAATCGCGAGCCGTAACACCAGATTGCACAGATCCTCCTCACCGCCGGACAGCACGCTCTTGGGCAGCCCGTCTTCGAGCACCTGCACCGCGTAGTCCTCGTCGAGCTCCAGCGCGGCGTACCGACCATCGGTGAGCGATTCGAGGAACCCGCTGGCGAGTTCGGACAGCTCGGGGCGGAGGCGCGCATTCAGCTCGCTGCGCAACGCCGCGAACTCATCATCGAGCTCATCATGCAACGACCGCTCACCCTCGAGCAATCCGGCCCGCGCTTGCAGCGTGTGCAGCTCCGCGCGTACACGCCGCGCCCCTTCCCGCTGCTGTTCCGCGCGCTGGACCGCGCCGCGCGCCTCGGCCTGCGCGAGTTCCGCCTGATGCACCGCTTGCGAGGCGCCGGCATACTCCTGGCGCAGCGTGGCATGGTGCTCGACATCGAAGGCGAGCGCGGCGAGGCGACCGGAAATTTCCTCGCGCCGGGCACCGTGCGTGGCGAGGTCGCGCGTGATCGCCTCGGCGCGCTGCTCCAGGGGCTCGGCGCGCTCCACCGTGGCCTGTAGCTGCGCCACGCGCGTGAACAGCGCATTGAGACGGCTCACTTCGAGGCGCAGGGTGCGGTGCGCCGTCGCATCGTATCCCTCGGGGAGCGTCGCCAGCCGCTGCGTGGCCTCGTCGACACGCCGCTGCAGCACGAGGTACAGCGGCTGCAACTGCTCACGCTCCTGGACCGCCGCCGTGATGCGGGCATATCGACGCTCCGCTGACGCGATGTCCTGTTGCTGCGCGAGCCGGCGCTGCTCGAGGTCGGCGATCCCTTCCGGTACCGTTGCCAGTTGACGGGCGCGATTGCGGAAGTAGCTGCGGTCCACCACCACCGTTTCGAGCTGCTCCGTGATGAGTCCGAGCACGTCGCGGTACGACGCGCCAAGCGGCCGTGCGCACGTCGGGCACGGACTCTCTTCGCCGAGCCCCTCCAGCGTGCTTTGCTGCGCTGCGAGTTCGTCATGCTGTGTGTTCAGCGCGTCATGCCGCGTTTCCGCCTCTTGCCGATCACGCGCCCACGCCGTGCGCGCATCGTCGAGCGCCGACTCCAGGGCGGAGAGCGCACGGCGCGAGGTCTCCAGTACGGCACGCTGTTCGACCTCGAGTGCCGGCGCGCTCTCGAGTTTGCCGAGGCGCTCCGCCAGTCGCGTGCGCTCCTCTTCCAGTGACGCGACGCGCTCGGCGAGCGCGCGGCGTTCGCCATCGGCCGCAGCCAGTCGCTCCAACTCTTCGAGCGCGTCGCGCCGTGCGGGCAGCGCGGACACGAGCGGCAACAAGGGTGCAAGTTCCGCGCTCGCCGCATCGACGCCCGCACGCTCAATCGTCACGCGCTCGCGTTCGCGCGTCGCGCCCTCGATGGCTTGCTCCACGAGTCGACGCTCGGCCTCGAGCGCGTGCCACTGCTCGCGTGCGGCGTCGGCAGCCTCCCACGTGGGCCCGATCGTTGCGAGTCGCTGCAGCGCCGATGCATGCGCGGCGCTCGCGAGCTCGGCCCGATCCCGCGCTTCCGACAGCGCAAGGTCCGCATCGTGCTCACGCTGCGCCACGACCACCGGATCGGGCATGCCGCTGCGCAATCCGTTGAGCTCGGCGATGAGCGTTCGGCGCTGCTCACGCAGCAACTCCTGCGCGGCGGTCAGGCGATCGTACCCGAGCACCCGCGCCAGAAAGCGCGCGCGATCCGTCGGGCCCAGCGCGGCCATGACATCGAGTTCCTTCTGACCCGTGAAATACGTATTGAAGAACTCGGCGCGCGACATGCCGAGCCGTCGCTGCAGCAGTTCGTTCACCGCTTTGATGCTGCGCGCAATCGGCGTGCTGCCGCCATCGAGAAAGAGCTCGGCGCCCCGCAACGTGCGCTCCACACGATAGCGATGACCGGCCAACTCGAAATCGAGCTCGACGCGAACGGGCGCATTGTCTGCCGCACGCGCGTGACGCAACGAATCGCGTGTGCCGCGCGCCGCGCTGTTGCCATACAGCGCCCACGCGATCGCTTCGAGAATCGTCGTCTTGCCAGCGCCGTTGGCGCCGATGATGCCCGTGAGTCCGGGTGCGAAACGAATGTTCGTCTCGACGTGTTGCCGGAAGTTGCGCAGCGCGAGGGCATGCAGGCGCATGGTCAGCCCTCCGCCACGGGGAGCGCCGCCGCCACCTGTTCTTCCGCACGCGTGAGATACGTGAGCCCCAGTTCCACGAGCCGATCGCGATCGAGACCGGGTGCGAGTGGACGGTCGCGCAATCGTTCAGCGAGGCGATCGCGGAGGGTGATGCGACGGCCCGGTGCCGATGCGCCACCGGCCGCGTCGGCCGACTCGGGGCGGCGGGCGTCGAGCTGGAAGTGCATGGCGCGCCGCCGCAGCTCGCGCAGGGGGGCGTAGTCGAGTGTGCGCAGCACGTGTCGCGACACGTTGGTGACCACGAGTCGCACGATGGCATCGGTGATGGCATCGCCCGCGTCCGCCACGGTGGCGGCAATGCGCGCGTCGAGTTCCGGAGCCAGAAGGTTCGCCGCGTCAATGCGCGGAAGATCGAGCAGGCGCCGCGACACCGTCACCGCATGAAAGCGATGCGCCCCCGTGGCCAGATCATGCTCGATGAAGCCCTTGCCCTCACCAGGCGCAGCACCGTTGCGCAACGTTTCTTCGCGCACATCGGACCAGGGGTTGGTGCTCGTGTAGTCGAGCGACCCGCTGTAGTACGTGGGAATGCGTCGTCCCGTCGCGGCATGCGTGACATTGATCGGGCGATAGACATGATAGTGACCAAGTCCGATGTAGTCCCACGGCGCGTCTTCGAACGACACCGGATCGATCGGCGTGTACAGGCGGTCGCCCGGCTGCGCCGCCTCCGGTACCACGCCACGCACCTCATCGTGCACGAGCAGCACGTTGAATCGCCGATTGGCATCAGCCGTGAAGACCGGCGTCTCTGGCGCCGTGCCCGGTGTGGCGTAGGGCACAGCCATGACGGACAGATCGCGCTGCGGATCATCGATGCGTTCGGGGCCACGGTACACCACGTGCACGCCGAGTTCGGCAAAGAGCTGCAGAATGCATCCCGCATCGGAGGCGCGCGGCACATCGTGGTTGCCGGCAATCATCACGATCAGCGCATCGGGAAGCGCGGCGCGCAGCCGTCCGAACTGCTGGAAGGCGTCCACGATGGCCGAGTTGGGTGGGCGAACGCTGTGAAAGACGTCCCCCCCCACCAGCACGACCTCCGGTGCGAGCGTGATCACCTGTCCGATCGCGCGCGCACACGTGGCGGCGACATCGGCTTCACGCTGATTGCCGCCCGCCGACGTTTGGCGCGCGAACTGGCGAAAGCCGAGATGAAGGTCGGACAGATGAACAAGTCGCATCGCGGAGGGCAGGTCGTCGGGTCGTGGGTAAGCTAGCGGGCGACCTGCGGGACGACGAGATCCGACCTGATGAGTCGCCCCGCTTCGCCCGTCTGCTATCGCACGCGCATGCGCTGCGTGAGCCGAATCCCCACGTGCGTGGGGAGCGACGCATCGGCCGCGTTCACGATTTCGCTTTGCAGAAACACCGTGGTGCTGGCGTCCGTGATCCAGCCTCGTCCCCGATCGAAGAACAACGTGCCCTCCATCGTGCCCGCCGTGATCACCCGCGTGCCACCGGGCAGATCACGCGTGGGACCATCACGACGCATGGTGCCGCGCACGCTCACCCAGGCATCGCCGGTGCGCTTCTGCACACTATCGAGGCGAAAGACCGTATGGAGCACACCGTCGGTGCGATACGCGGTGAACGGCAGCGGGGGCATCGCGACCTCGTGTTCCCAGCTGTCGCCCACATCGACCACACCGTCGGGCAGCATGGCGGGCATCGCGGAGAGGGTGGGCCCCACGGCTGTCGCTCCGGCGGTACCCTCGAGCAACGACATGGCGCCGTTGGGCGCCACGCGCAGCCGGGATTGACGATTCGCCGTGAGCGGAACGAGCTGCGAGGAGAGCGCTGCGCCCGACTCACCCGCCTGCACCCGCATGGAGTCGATCGTCGCGAGCATCACTGTCCCGGTGCGATCGCTGGACTCCACCACCGAATGCCCGTGAACGGACATGACCGTGAGGCGGCTCGGCGTCCGGTTGCGGCGTGGTCCGAGATCGGGTTCCCGCACAGGTTCCGAGGCTCTGCCGCCCAAGGCCGGTAGCGGCATGGGCTCACGGCGCACGCCGGAGACCTCCAGCGTCTGTTCGAGCAGCAGCGTGAACATGTCCCCCACGGCCGGTCGAACGGTCAGCACGACGGCCGGTGCGCTCCGTGGCGCACGTTCCTGAGCAACCGCGAACGATGGGGTCACGGCAAGCGCGAGTGCCGCCAGCACTGCGAACGGGCGATTGATCATGCGAATGGCTGAGGGAAAATCGGGGCGTGCCCCCGTACGTCGTGCGTCGTCCTACCCCGGGGCAACCGCGGGCGATCCGTCTGCCCCGTGGCGCCGCCCCCCCGGACCCGCGAACTTATTCACGTATCCCTCTCTCTCGCGAGCCTGTCAGTGCGATCCTTCGGAGTCCGACGCCTGTTCCCTGCCCCTTCCTGCACGACGCTTCGCCGTACACCGATCGCGGCGCTGGCCATCGCGGTGCTCACTGGTGTCGGCTGCGGCAGCGACAGCGCCGTGGGACGGATCTTTTCGAGTGATCCGAGCGTGTCGCGGTGGACGCGTGACAGCGTGTTGCTCGAGGAACGCCCGGAGATCCTCTTCCGCGTGCTGCCCGACGGCGGGAGTGCGTTGGTCGTCCCTCTCGGCACCGTGGGCGCGGAGGGGCTGCGCGCGCTCAAGCTGTCGGAGCGCGGGTGGCGGCGTGTGGACGCTGAGTACATGCACGCCGGCAAGACGCTGACGGCGTATCGCCGCGGACGCCAAGCCGAGTCGATTCGCATGTTCCGGGGCATGTGGCAGCCGGGGGCGGCACCGCTCGACACCCTCAACTGTCCGGTGGTGATTCCGATGGCCCGGGCAATCCTCACGGGCGCGGATGAAGGTCGAGGCTTCGCACCACTCGCCACGACGGGTGGACGTCCGCCGCTCGCGCACGCGCTCACGCTGTCGCCCGCGGAGATCGCCAAGGCCCTCGAAAACATCGGCACGTTGGTCGCTCCGTCGTCCGGCATCCCGCCGGGGCAGCTCGCGCGCTACGAGCGACGCGTGGTGCAGGTCCCCACGGGCGTCAACGGCAGCTCCACCTTGCTCGTGGAGTACAACGACCCCGCTCCGCTGCCCGACTCGCTCAAGCCGTTCGGCGAACGACCGCGACAGTTCATCGTGGCGCTCGATCGCGGCACGTACGGCTTTCGGCCCACGTATTCCTTTTCGACGGTCGGTTCTCGCGAGACGCCACCACGGCTCGAGTTTCTCGACTATCTCGACGTGGACAACGACGGCGTCCCCGAACTCTTCTTCGGACTGCGCGAGCGCGCGCTGGCGCCGCTGTACACGCTCGTGCTGCGCTACGAGAACGAAGCGTGGCGCGAGCTGTACCGCACGGTCGGCAACCGCTGCGACTTCTGATCGACCGGCGGCGCGCGCCGTCGCCTCACTCCACGCCGATATCCCACGCCTGTTCCAGGTCACCCTTGGAGTAGGCGCGAAATGCGGTGAGCGTCTGGGTACGCTCGATGCCGGGCACCGTGGCGAAGTGATGCGTGACCACATCGGCGATCTTCTCCAGATCGGCGACGCGCAGGATCGCCACGAGATCCCACGCGCCGGACACGGAATACACCTCGGCCACCCCGTCAATGCCCGCGAGGTTCATGGCGCACTCGCGGATCTTTCGCGGATCCGCCTGAATCAGCACGATGGTCGTGATCATGAGAACGCTCCGGAGTCAGGCGCCGGCGGCGAGCAGACGCACCATGCGCTGCACGCCGTCCACGGCAATGGCCTCGGTGGTCGCGTACGAGGCGCGAATCCATGAGGGCGTGAGGAAGGCACTGCCCGGCACGACCGCCACCTGATGGGCATCGAGCAGGGCAGCGGAAAACCGTGCTCCCGGGTCGTCGCCGCCGAACGAAGACACGTCGAGATACAGATAGAACGCGCCCGCCGGGTGGACCGCCAGCGCCCGCGCGGCACCGAGCGCCTCGAGTACCGCATCACGCCGACGATGAAACGCGCGCACCATCGCATCGATGGCGGCGTTGGCGTCGTCCACGCGCGTGAGTGCGGCGAGCGCGGCGTGCTGGGACACGGCGGCCGGGTTGGACGTGGTGTGTGACTGCACCGCGATCATGGCGCGCGTGACCTCGAGCGGCGCGATCGACCAGCCGATGCGCCAGCCGGTCATGGCGTACGCTTTGGCGACACCGTTGATCAGGATGAGGCGATCGCGCGCCGGCGCACATTGCAGCACCGACGTCGCCGGCGCGTCGTACGCAATGCGCAGGTAGATCTCGTCGGAGATCACCCACCAGCCGTGCTGGTCGGCGAGCGACAGGATGGCATCGAGCTCCGCACGGGTGTACACCGCGCCCGTGGGATTGCAGGGCGAGTTGAGCATGAGTCCGCGCGTGCGCGGGGTCGCGGCCGCGGCCAGCTGCTCGGCGGTCACCTTGAGGCCCTGCGCCGCGGTGCCGAACACGGGCACGGCGGTGGCCCGCGCCAACTCCAGCATTTCGTAGTAGCTGGTCCAGCTGGGCGTGGGAACGAGCACTTCGTCGCCAGGCCCGAAACAGGCAACACAGGCGTTGTAGAGCGACTGCTTGCTGCCGTTGGACACCACCACCTGCGCGCCGGTGAAGGGCTCGGCGCCGCTCGGCAGGAGTCGGTTGGCGTCGGCGGCGATTGCCTCCCGAAGTGCCGGGATGCCCTCGGTGGCCGTGTAGCGCGTGGCGCCGGCCTCCACAGCCGCCGCCGCCGCCTCGCGAATGAACGCGGGCGTGTCGAAGTCGGGCTCGCCCGCGCCCAGGTCAATCACCGGAATGCCCTGCGCGCGCAACGACCGCGCCTTCGCCGCCACGGCGAGCGTGGCGGATTCCTTGAGGCGGGCGATGTTGACGGACGGCGTGAACGGTCTCGACATGAGGGCGCGGGACAGGCTCCGGGCGATCTGCCGAGAGCACATGGTACGGGGACGACGAATCGACTATGATTCAGGGATGTGCCGAAGGGCGGCACGGGAGCAGGACGAACTTACACGCGCCGTTGGTTGGGGCGCCAATCGTGCAGGGCGATCCGCCGGTGGTGAACCGGACACTCGGCGCGCTGCACCGCACGGACTCGCTACGCGCGAGTCGCACGCCGATTCGCACGAGGCGAATCGACATCGAGGAGCGCACGCTGCGGCGTCCGCTCTCCGCGCCACCGTTGGGCGGTGGCGCGCATTTGCTGTCCGACAACTGACGGGAGCGGGACGTGGGCGATGAACGGGTAGGAACGGCACCGGGCGGGGAGTCCGGAGCGGCTGGCGGTACGCGCAGCCAGCATGTGGTAGTCCTTGGCGCAATGGAACCGCGCACAGTGCAGGCGGCACTGCGTCCCGGCGTGGAGCGCAGCCGCGACGGTGGAGCACCGGCGGCGCCGGCGTGCCTGATCATCACCTCCTCGGCGGCCGCCACTCAGCTGGCCGTCACCGAGGCCCGCGCTCTGCTCGACTCGCCGTCGCTTCGCGTCGTGCCCGTCACCGCAGTCCCGCGTGGTACGCGCGTGCTGGCGCTCGGCCCGGTGGCTGTCGCGATCGGCACACCGAGTGATCTGCTCGCGCTGCGTCGCACGTCGGCACTCGCGGTGGGTGATGTGCAGGCGATCGTGCTGCTCGGTCTCGAAGAGCTGCTCGCCACCGGCACCAGCACCGACACGATCGAATCGCTGTTGGCCGATGTGCCGGCCAGCGCCACGCGCATTGCGCTCAGCGCCACCGAAGACGATGCCACCGTCAACGCCTTCCTCGAGCGGCATCTGCGCAAGGCGCGCCGCGTGACGCCGCTCGTGAAGCCGGACACCGTCGCCTTCAATGTGACGCCTCACTATCAGCTCGTGGCGCCAGCCGCTCGCTCGGCGGCGCTGCGCACGTTCCTCGATCAGCGCGATCCGCCGTCGATCGCGATCATCGCGCCGTCAGCTGTTGCCGAGGCCGATGCGCGCGAAGCGCTCGCGCAGCTCGGCATGCCGGTCGATGGCCAGCGCACGCAGGTAGAGCGTCGTGCGCCCAGCGGTCACGCGGCCGCTGTGATCGGGTGGGGATTGCCCGCGAGCAGCGAGGC
>JAABRL010000035.1:28199-43760 GCA_011390935.1 Gemmatimonas sp. | reverse complement strand
GAGAACATCCGGCTGTTCGGGGCAATCTACGGATTGAGCGATCAGCGCATCGCCGAGCGTGCCGAGGTGCTGCTGGCACGCATCGGACTGGCCGATTCACGCAAGGAGCTGGTGCGTCGCATTCCCTGGGGGTGGCGGCAGCAGCTGGCCTTCTCGGTGGCGCTGCTGCACGAGCCGCAGGTGCTGTTTCTCGATGAGCCCACGGGTGGCGTGGATCCGATCACGCGTCGGGTATTCTGGGAGCTGATCTACGAAACGGCGGCCGCCGGTACGACGGTGCTGGTGACCACGCACTATCTCGATGAAGCCGAGTACTGCGATCGCCTCACGATCATGGTGGACGGCTTCATTGCCGTGGCCGGATCACCGGGGGACGTGAAGCGATCGCTCGGCGTGCGTACGCTCGATGAGGCCTTTCTGCAACTCACGCGGCCGGCGGTGGCGACATGAGCGGCGCACCGTGGTTCGCCGCTCTGCGTGCGAAGGTGGTAACGACATGAGCATCACCCGCCTGTTCGCCTCGCTACGCGGTCTCGTGGTGAAGGAGACGCGGCACGTGCTGCGCGACCGGCAGACGCTGGCGATCCTGCTGCTCATGCCGCTGGTGCAGGTGCTGCTGTACGGATTCGCGATTCGCACCGATGTGCGCGGCGTGAACGTGGCGGTGGTGGACCCCACGCCGGACGCGCTCACGCGCGCACTCGTGCTGCGCGTGGACGGGTCGCTGCGCTACGCGGTGCTCGACGTGTCCCCCACCGACGAGGCGCTCGAGGGGGCGTTCGCTTCGGGAAAGATCCGGCAGGCCATCGTGCTGCCCACCAACGTGTCGCGACAAATCGCGCGCGGCGAGCCGCTGTCGATTCAGGTGATCACCGATGGCAGCGATCCCAACGCCGGCAGTTCGATGGCGTCGTACGCCGAGGCGATCGTGCAGCGGTGGTACGCCGAGTCGGTGGTGGCGGAGCGTGGTCCGAGCGCGCTACGGAGCAGTAGCGGGGCGCAGATCGCCATCGAGTCGCGCATGCGCTTCAATCCCACCATGGAGAGCGCGAACCTGTTCGTGCCCGGATTGATCGCGCTCGTGGTCACGATCGTGTCGGCGATGATGACGGCCATTGCCATCACGCGCGAGAAGGAGCTGGGCACGATGGAGATGCTGCTGGTGTCGCCGCTGCGTCCGGCTACAATCGTGCTGGGCAAGGTGGTGCCGTACGCGGCGCTCGGCTTTCTCAACATCGCGATTGTGCTCGGTGCGGCGCGTGTGGTGTTCGATGTGCCGGTGCGCGGCAGCGTGGCGCTGCTGCTGGCACAGTGTGCGCTCTACGTGGTGACCACACTCGCGCTCGGCATCGTGATCTCCACGGGAGCGCGCACGCAGCGCACGGCGATGCTGGCCGCGCTGGGCGGCTTGCTGCTGCCCACGATCATGCTGTCTGGGTTCATTTTTCCGATCGATTCGCTGCCCACGCCGCTCAAGGCCGTGTCGAACATCGTGCCGGCGCGGTGGTTTCTGGTGATCGTGCGCGGCATCATGCTCAAGGGGTCCGGGATGGCGGTGCTCTGGCAGGAAACGCTGGTGCTGGCGGGACTCACGACGGCGCTGCTGGCGGTGGGCATCAAGCGTCTGTCGGTGAGGCTCGACTGATGCGCATCGCTGATTGTGAGCGAGGAACGACGTGATGTGGCGCGCGATTCGAGCGCTGGTGCAGAAGGAGTTTCTGCAAGTGTTCCGCGACCCGGCCACGGCGGTGCAGGTGTTCGTGATCCCGGTGATTCAGCTGCTGATCCTGTCGAATGCGGCCACGTTCGATGTGCCGCGCGCCGGCTTGCTTGTGGTGGACGAAGATCGCTCCACCGTGTCGGCGCAGATGATCGACCGGTTGAATGGCAGCGGACGGTTTCAGGTGGTGGCGGTGACGCCCACCGAAGCGGGGGTGGAGCAGGCGTTCCTCGATCGCGAGGCGCGTGCAGTGCTGCGCATCCCGCACGATTTCGCGCGCGATCTGGAGCGCACTGGTGCCGCGTCGGTGTCGTTTTCGGTGGACGCCGAGGACGGCGCGGCAGCGGGCATTCTGCAGACGGCTGCCATGGCGATCATCGGGGACGTTGCACGCACGGTGCGCGTGGCGCGCGGTGGTACGGCGGCGGTGACGGTGCGCGCCTCACCGGCGCTCGATGTGCGCGGCACGCTGTGGTTCAACCCCACGCGCAACTACAAGCACTTCATGGTGCCGGGGCTGCTGGTGTCGCTTACCTCGATCATTGGCCTGCTCATCACGTCGCAGAGCATCGTGCGCGAGAAGGAGCTCGGCACGATCGAGCAGCTGAATGTCACGCCGCTCACGCGCACACAATTTCTGGTGGGCAAACTGCTGCCGTTCTGGATCCTGGCCATGACGATCTTCTCGCTCGGCATGACGGTGGGCGTGTTCGTGTTCGAGATCCCCACACGCGGCAGCGTGCCGCTCGTGTTCGCGTCGGCGGCGATCTACCTGGTGGTGATTCTGGGAATCGGCTTGTACATCAGCACGATCGCGCGCACGCAGCAGCAGGTGATGTTCGTGGCGTTCTTTCTGCTGCTGCTGTTCCTGCTGCTGAGCGGGATCTTCACGCCGCTGGAGTCGGCACCGGCGTGGGCGCAGTGGATCGCGGCGGCGAACCCGGTGAAGTACTTCGTGTTCATCATGCGCACGGTGCTGGTGCGCGGCGGCGGGCTGGCCGAGGTGGGGCCCACGATGGCCGGATTGGCCGCGGCCGGCGTCGCGGTGATGACGCTCGCCGTTCGGCAGTACCACAAGCGGAGTGAGTAGCGAGGAGCCGTGAGGATGCAGCGGCACTGCAGTTGCACCCTCACGCCTCACGCCTCACGGCTTCGCCCTTCGTCCCGATGAGCCGGGATCGCGACTCATTGGGGCGAAGGGGGAAGCCGTGAGGCGCGAGGCGCGAGGGTACGACTACGTGTTTACGCTCGCAGTGTGGATGTCAGCGTGATCGGTACGGCCGAGAGCGCCTTGGACACCGGGCACCCGACCTTCGCATTGCCGGCCAACTCCGCAAACTTCGCCTCGTCGATCCCCGGCACGTGCGCATCGAGGTGCAGCTCGATCGATGCGAACGACCAGTCATTGCCTTCCTTGCTCATCGTGATCACCGCTTCCACGGCCAGTTCGGTCGGTGGGAAGCCGGCGCCGGTAAGCTGGAACGACAGCGCCATGGCGAAGCAGCCGGCGTGGGCGGCAGCGATGAGTTCTTCGGGGTTGGTGCCGGAGCGCCCTTCGGCGTCGGCGAATCGCATCTTGGTGGAATAGGGCTGGCTGGCCAGCACGCCGCTGGGCGTGGTGAGCGAGCCGGAGCCTTCGAGGCCGGTGCCGTTCCAGACGGCCTTGGCGGTACGACGCATGAGCAAACTCCTGCAGGGGAAGTGAACGCAGGGGCGACACGAAAGGGTGCGTCGCCGACCTGCCGAGCAACGGGCGAACTGCCGCGATGGTGCCCGAAGGGTGCATATGAGGGAAATCTGCCTCTCGGGCGCTCGTGAGGGGGTGGTCATGCTCGCGAAGCGGCGATTGATGGCGCCGTGGGAGGCCTCAAGCCGCGCACCGGTAGACGTCGCAGCAAAGCCTGGCGACGAATAGACGCCCGATTTCCGGCTGAGCGCCTCCGCCGGCCGCGCTAACTTGCCCCCATGCTCTTCGACCTGCCAGATCCCGACACGCTCTACGAGGCGCTGCTCCGCCGCGATGACCGCTACGACGGTCAGGCGTACGTGGGCGTCTCGTCCACCGGCATCTTCTGTCGGCTCACCTGTCCGGCGCGCAAGCCGAAGCGCGAGCACTGCGCCTTCTTCCCCACAGTGGCCGAATGTCTCGAAGCCGGCTACCGCGCGTGCAAGCGGTGCCACCCGCTGCAGCCATCGGCGAATGCCGATCCGGCCATTGCCGTGCTGCTGGCCGCGCTCGAGGCGGAGCCACAAAAGCGGTGGAGTGAAGATGACATTACCGCGCTCGGGTACGACCTCTCCACCGTGCGCCGCAGCTTCAAGCGGCAGTTCGGGCTCACGTTCCTGGAGATGGCGCGACATCGGCGCCTGCGCGAAGGGTTCGACATGCTCGGCAAGGGTCGCGCCGTGATCACGGCACAGCACGAAGCGGGGTTCGATTCGCCCAGCGCGTTTCGCGACGCGTTCGCGAGACTGCTCGGCTGCGCGCCTGGTTCGCTCAATCCCGACGCGGCGCTGCGCGCGAGCTGGATCGCCACGCCGCTCGGTGACATGATGGCCGTGAGCAGTCGCACCCATCTGCACCTGCTCGAGTTCATCGAACGCAAGGGGCTGCCGCGCGAACTGCAATCGCTGACCGCGGGAACACCGGGTGGCCTCGGCATCGGACGCTTCGAGCCCACCGAACAGGCCGCCGCAGAGCTCGCGGAGTATTTCGCCGGTGCGCGCGCGCTGTTCGACACGCCGTTGGCACTGCACGGCAGTGCGTTCAGTCGCGAGGTGTGGAGCGAACTGCGCCTGATTCCGGCCGGCGAAACGCGCAGCTATCTCGACATCGCCAAACGAATCGGCCGACCGTCGGCGACGCGCGCGGTGGCGCGGGCCAACGGGGCCAACCAGATCGCGCTGCTCATTCCGTGTCACCGGGTGATCGGGGCTGACGGATCGCTCACCGGCTACGCGGGCGGCCTGTGGCGCAAGCAGCGACTGCTCGAGATCGAACATCAGTATCGGCGCCCGCGCACGTCGTCGGACGCCGAGCGTACAGCACCCGACTACCAGTCCGTGGGACGATAGTCTTTCAGGAACTGCCCCCACACGTGCTCACCGGTGCGAGTGCCGGCAATGATCGGATCAGTGATGCGCGCGGCGCCGTCGATGATGTCGAGCGGCGGGTGAAACCGATGGTTGGCCACCTTGCGCGCGGCGAGTGTGGCCACGTCTTCGTCGGTCACCCACCCGGTGTCCACGCTGTTCATGTGGATGCCGTCCTGCACGTAGTCGGTGGCCGAGGTGCGCGTCATCATGTTGAGCGCCGCCTTGGCCATGTTGGTGTGCGGGTGCCGCGTGGTCTTGCTGTTGCGATAGAACTGGCCTTCCATGGCCGACACATTCACGATGTGCTTGTCGTGGTTGTCCGTGCGCAGCATCAGCGGCTTGAGTCGCGCATTGATGAGGAACGGCGCGATGGCGTTCACCAGCTGCACTTCGAGCAGCTCCACACTTGGCACCTCATGCAGCAGCAGGCGCCACGAGTTGCGATCGCGCAGATCGATCTGCTGCAGGTCCTGATCGAGTCGTCCCTCGGGGAAGAGGGCCGCATCGGTGATGATGTCGTCGGGGAGCAGCGGCACCTGCGACAGCGCGGCGGCCTGCGTGAGGCCGATGTGCTCCGGCGCGTAGGCAGCCTCGGCGATCGAATCGCTCACGGCACTGCCGAGTCGGCGATCACCACGTGACGCCTCGTAGCTCCCGAGCAGGCGCTGCGCAGCGGGGGAGAGCGAGGCCAGCGACGCATCTTCCCGCGCCATCATGTGGGCGTAGAACGCGGGCGGCCGGCGCACAGTCTGGCAGGCGTTGTTGATGATGTAATCGAGACGCGACTCGGTGTTGCACAGCGAGTGGCAGAACGCCTCCACACTCGGCGTGTGGCGCAGGTCGAGACCGAACACAGCGAGACGGTCGCTCCAGTCGGTGAAGTCGGGTTCCGCCTCGAAGCGCATGGCGGCGTCGCGCGGAAAGCGCGTGGTGACGATGAGCCGAGCACCACAGCGCAGCATTTTGAGGCCGGCCTGATAGCCGATCTTCACGCGGCCGCCGGTGAGCAGGGCGGTGCGTCCGGAAAGGTCGACGAGTTCGGTGCGCTTGGCGAAATTGAAGTCGCCGCAGGGCACGCACATCTGATCGTAGAACGGGTGCAGCGTGGTGAACGACTGCTTGCAGATGTAGCAGTGCTGCGGGACGACCGCTTTGCGCACGTGTGCCGACGAGCTGTCCGTACGAGCCTCGTCACGCGCGGCTGTCGTGTTCACTTCCCGGGCGCCGTCATCGCCAGTGTCGATCGATTCTTCGTTCGACACCACGTCCGCGTCGCGTGGATCATTCAGGCGATACACGTTCGGGGTCGTGAACACCGGCTGGCGACGGAGCGCGCGGATGCCGGTTTCCTGCAGCACCTCGTCGTCCTTGCGTGCGGCCGCAAGTTTGCGCTCCTTGGCGGTGGCCTTCACCATGGCCCGACGCGCCTTGGCGTCGGGGTTGAACACCTCGGCGACGAGCTTCAGAAAGCGCAGGCGATCCTCCACCGGCACGCCAACGAGCAGTCCACGATCGTCGGCGACGCGGGCGAGCAGTGCGGTCGCCTGGTGGAGTTCGGCGAGGAACGCGGGCGAGGCGGCGTCGGTATCGGAGTGCGTGTCGGCGACGGTTGCCGAGACGACCGCAGACTCTGTGGGTTCGGGCGGTTGTGTAATCGGTGTGGAGCGGGGCATCGAGCGGATCAAAGCGGAATTGGGCACACGCAAGTGCGGGGCATTCTGCAATTTATGCTGCGATGGTGTTCGGTGGGTGTCGGTCTGGTCTCGAGTGCCGCTAAACCCTCGCGCCTCGCCCCTCGCGGCTTCCTCCTTCTCCCCGACGTGTCGCGATCGCGGCTCATTTGGTAGAAGGCCAAAGCCTCGAGTCTCGAGGCGCGAGGGTTCAACACCCACCGCGGTCAGAAACGATAGATCGCGGCGACACCGGTTCTCGTCGGCATGCGCTCCGTGGGCACGATCACCACGTCGCCTTGGGTCCGCAGCACGGATTCGGCGAGATCGTCGAGCAGGTCGTCGATCGACGCATCGGCACCATCCGCGAGTTCCACGGCGCCGGTATCGACGTCGATTCGTCCCGGAATCTCACGATCGGCCTCCACGAGCAGTGTGGCCACGCGTCCGGCCAAGGCCGCCATGGCGACCGTCTGCAGCTCGTCGGACGCGAGTTCGTTGGCGCTCGCGGTGTGATACGCATCGACCAGCGCCGCAAGCCGAGCGAGATAGACGGGCTCCATGTGCTGCCACGCCAGTGCACGAAGCGCATCGACCTCCAGCGCATCGACGTTCAATGCGATGCCCTCCGGAATGAGAAACGGATTCTTGCTGACAGTGCGGAACATGGTGTGATGCTCGCCGAGTGTGGCGAGCATGAGCGGCAGGCCGGTAGGACGCGAGTGCAGTTCGAGCACACGGCGGTCGATACCGCGGAAGAATCGCTGCGTATCGGCATCGATCTCCTCGCCTTCCGCAAGCGGAAGCGCCTCAGCTTCCTGACCCAGCACAACTTCGTCGAACGCGTCCCGGTTGCCTTCGAAGAGTCTGGCGGAATGGCGACTCACCCAGAGCGTGTGAAACCGGTCGGCGGACTGCAGAATGCGCAGCAGCGGCTTGGTGTGGAAGCTGTCGGCGACCACGGCAAGTGGCTGCACCGATCGTTGCAGCGAGAATACCTCGAACGTGGAGGCCGACCCCAATACGGCGAGTCCATCGGTGCGATGGTTCCAGAACGCATCGTCGGCAGCAAGCGCTTCGAACGGCGCGAGCAGCGCACCGAAGTCTGCGTCGGGATGCGCCGCATGCAACGATTGGTCGATCTCGCGCAGGAGATTCCGAAACCGTATGGGATCCTGCGCATTGTCCGGGTGATGCCGGTGCGTGGGCTGGTACAACGAAATGCACGGCGGCGTCTGCGGGGCGATCAGGGCGTGGAGCGGATTCGTGGCAGTCTGGAGCATGAGACGACCCTTCGGTGAGAGAGCAACGAGCGAGCGGTCCGTCGGCAAACGTCGACGGACCGCTCGATCGGCAGGCGCCGCCGTGAGGGGAACTGCGGCTCACGACGGCACGGACAACTCCGCGTCAGGCGCGCGAGGTCTCTGCAGCGTCGCTGCGCTCATGCTCCGGCAGCGTCTTCTCGAACGCTTCGATTTCATCGTTGAGCGCTTCGGCGCTCTTGCCGTAGCGTTCACGGAGCTTGCCGATGAGCTGATCGCGCTTGCCGGCGATGACGTCCATGTCATCGTTGGTGAGCTTGCCCCACTGCTCGCGCACCTTGCCTTTGAACTGCATCCAGTTGCCTTCGCTGATCTGTGTGTTCATGGTGTGATCTCCTCTGACGTGCTGAGTGTTGCACCCACCGTTCATTCAAATCGATGAGCTGCTGCGTGCACTTCGATCGCTACGGCCGAACTGCGAGATTGTTCACGATCGTGTAACCAGACGCCTTGGCCGTGGCGATCTCGCCGGCGATGCGCTTCTGCGCGTCTGTTTGCACAGCGCCGTTGAGCGTGACAGTCTTGCTCGGTTCGTCCGTATCCACATTGATATCGCTCGCGCTGACGCGATCGTCGGCAATGATGGCCGCTTTGACGGACGCGGTCTCCAGCGCGCCACCCATGGCGTCTGCCGATGACGATGCGGCCTCTGCCGTTCTGTCTGCGGCGATCTCGGAGTCTCGCCGTACGCCGTCGGCCGTATTGCTGCAACCGACAGTGAGCGCGAGCAATGCCGCGCCGACACTGATCCCGATGCTCTTCATGACCGGCTCCTTCGTGGGAAGTAGGCGCCCCGTCGGTGCAGCGTACTCCTTGCGCTGCCCACCGAAAGTTCAGCGCTCAAGGGCGGGAAGACTATTGCCCGAGCGAGGTATACGGCGCCACACGATGGCGGCGTACAGGCGTTGTCAACGCCGCGTGCTGTCACGCACCTATTGTTCTACACGGCGGAACGCGACTGAGTTCCGCCAGCGGCATCGTAGGCGATTCGGATCCAGCCGAGCAGCTCGTCGTCGACCTGACGGACATCGGTGACGCGCACCTTGTACTGGCACATCTGACCGGCAGGCAGCGCTTCGAGGCGATCGGTCGCCGGTACACCCTTCATATTCAAACTCACGTCGACGCGTGTGTTGGTGGCCGGACCGACCATGCAGAACTGCTTCGCGCGCCGATAGCTCACGTAGGTTTTCTTCGGCGCCTCCTCGAACGGCCCAAGCGTGCGCATGGCGGTGAGCAGGGCGTCATGAATCGGCCGGAGCACAGCCTTGGCCCCCGTATAGAGTCCGCCGAGCACCTCGTCGCTGGATACGGGCACAGCGGCGGATCCTGCCGTGGAGCTGGACTGTTTCACCACCTGCACGAGCGTCGTGGCGTCGCCATGTCCCATGCCGAGTGTGGTCTTGAGCATCTGCACGATCTCGCCGTGTCTGCTGAGTCCGCAGGTCTGCACGAGCGTTGTGAGTTCCGCGAGCGTCTTGCCGGTACGCGTCTGCATGTTGGCCAGCTGGGTGGCCAGCGCCTTCTCCGGATCTGCCATGATGATCTCCGGTCCGCGATCAGGCGGGACGCGTGCGCACGCCGTACTTCTGCGTGGCAAAGCCGACGATGGCGCCGAGCGTGCAGCCGGGCAACATGAGCTGCCACCAGAGCCCACGCCCGTCGAGCAGCACCACGAGGGCCGCAAACGTACCGGCCACCAGCACGCCGAAGAGCACGCCAAGCATCAGGTTCGGCACGCGACGCGCGAACCAGCCGATGATGGCGCCGGCCACCAGCCCTTTCATGGTGGAGCCGATCACGATGCTCACGATCTCCGGTGCGACACTCGGTTCGGAGATCAGCGACGACAAGCCGTCGAAGACGCCGAGAATGCCGCCGAGCAACAGTCCGATCAGGGGTTTGTTCATGACGCGGTACCCGAACATGGTGAGAGGATACGAGGTGACGCGTGACCGTAAGGTCCGCACCCTTCTGTTCACGGCGGTGCACGAATCCTTTAGACGGCGTTCACGCGGGGACCGCCGACCCATCCGGGCTCGTGATCATGCCCCGCCCTCGGCCGCAAACCGGCCACTGCCAAGCCAGGCCACGATCATGCGCATCGCGAGGTAGGCCACGAGCAGCACCAGCGCCGTCCGCCAGGGGCGCAGCACGCGAAGCAGTCGTTCGAAGACGCCTTCCCGGTATGCCGCGACCGGGTCACCACTGCGATAGCGCCGGAGTTCCTCGAGCAGCGAGCCCCCGTGCGGATACCGCTGCGCGGGATCGGTGTGGAGGCACCGTTCGGCAATCGCGCGCAGCGGCGGCGGCACCTCAACCGACGTGGAGGCGGAGACGAGCAGCGCGAATGGATCACCTCCTGGCAGGGGCACTCGCCCCGTGAGGACGGTCACGAGCAGGGCGCCGAGAGCGTAGACGTCGGCGGGTGGTCCGACCGTGTGCGCCAGGCCCGCCGCCTGTTCAGGCGCCATGAAGCCCGGGGTGCCGAGCACCGTGCCTGCGCTTGTGAGCCGCTCGCTCGGTGTATCGCCCGTGTGCACAGACTCTGCCTCACGGAGCGCGGACTCCTGTTCGGCATCGAAGAGCACGCGCGCCACGCCCCAATCGGTGACATGCACTTCACCGAACTCACCCACCATCACGTTGTCCGGCTTGAGATCGCGGTGCACCACCCCCTGCTCGTGTGCGAACGCCACGGCCTCCGTGATGCGCTCGAGCAGGTCGAGGCGTCGCGTGAGCGGCAAGGGGGGGTGTGCCGTGATCTGCGCCTCGAGCACCTCGTGCAGTGTCCGGCCGCGAAGCCGTTGCATGACATAGAACGCGCGACCATCGGGGAGGCGCCCGGCATCGTGAATCGGCACGATGCCGGCGTGCTCCAGTCGTGCCAGAATGCGCGATTCCGCCTGCAGGCGCGCCGCAAACACGGCCTCTCGCGCGGGGGTCGCGGCGCGCACCACCTTCAAGGCTACTTCGCGGCCGAGCACGTCGTCCATACACCGATAGACCGTGCCCATCCCCCCTTCGCCGAGCACGTCGAGCGGTCGGTAGCGCGCGTGCTGCACGGGCTCATCGAGCCCAGTCTCGTTTGGGACGAGCGCCAACGCGTCACGCACGCGCGCGAGCGCGGCATCATCGAGCACCACGCTCGGCACGCGTGGGTATCCCACGGCCTCCGCGCGATCAGGCGGTCTCGTCATGCGAGCTGCACGCCGAGCAGATCGCGCGCCTCGTCGCGGTATTCGTCGTCGCTGGCACACAGGGCGCGCACTTCCTCGAGCGCGAGCGCACGCAACCGCCGCCGCGCGCCGTGCAGATGGTTGGTGACCTGTGTGACCGAGATGCCGAGTGACTCGGCGAGCTGCGCATACCGCAGCTCGGGTGTCGGCTCGAGATCGTAGCGGCGTAACACCTCGAACACGATGGCCCGATCGCGCTGCACCAGCTCCTGCTGCAGGCGCGCGATCGCGCGCGCGAGTACGGCGCGCGCGACCTCGTCGCGGAAGCAGGCGTCAGCGCGTTCGGCCTCGACCGCAGCCGCGTGCGCCGACTGTGCGTCGAGGGCCGTGGCGGCGTCATCGTGGTCCAGTGGCAGATGCGGCGCACCGCCGCCACGGCGCTGCGCCCGCGCGTCGCGCAGGCGATTGAGCGCGTGCCGATCGATGCAGGTGCGGATGAACGTGCGAAAGCGCGCCCGCGCGGGATCGAAGGCTTCGAGCGTATCGCGCTCCCAGAGCCGAAGGAGCAGCGACTGCGTCGCGTCCTCGGCGTCCGCATCGTCAAGGTGCCAGCGCTGCCGCAGGTACCCGAGTATCGCGGGGCGATAGGCACGCGTGAGCTCATCGAACGCGTCACGCCGCTCGGCCGTGGACGCATGACCGAGCCGCGCAACGAGCGAATGCCGCGTGGGAGGGAACGGAGCCGCGTCATGGGCCAGCATGCCACCCAAACTACGCCGTCGCCGCGCCAGCGTCACTGGGGCACGGCGCGGCGGCTTCCGACGCTACGCGGTCACGACGGCAATGATCTTGTCGAAGGCCGTTTGCTCTTTCGAGTGCGAGGACGCGAAGGTGTTCACGAGCTGATCCACCAGCACATCGCCACCAGTCCGGATGCTGAAGCCGGCGTCGTCGAGGTACTTCGCGCCCCACGGCTTGAGACTGTCGAGGAAGCGGCTGCCGTGCAGGAACATGTCGCTGCTGATCGACTGCCCACTCGCCGAGAACATGCTCAAGTAGCGCATCTTGTCACCACAGATGCCGGTGTTGAGCGTGAGCACGGAAATGAGCGGCAGGTTCAGCGCATAGCCGCGATACCACTCGCTGAACGCAAACGGCTGGCGATGCAGGCTGTCGAGTGAATCACTTCGTTCCCAATGACCGCGCGCCTCACGACAGAACGCGTTGATCCGCACGGTTTCCACGAGACGCCAGATGAACTTGATGAGCATCTCGCTCGCGGAGATGATCAGGTTGACCACGCCACCCGCGCCGAAGCCCACGACGTCCATGGCGAGTGCCCCTGCACCCTTCAGCATGTCCCACAGCCCTTGAAAGAGACTGAGTGTCATGGCGCGTGTGATGGAGTCCACCACGGTCGCGGGATGACCCTGCGCGACTTCAACCCCTCGGCTGTCCTTCCAGGCCCGGAAGCGCGTGACGGAGGCATCGACCGTCTTGCCGATCGCGGACGCGATGTCCAGACCGGCGCCCACGAAGGGCGCGGCCTTTGCCGCCACCAACGTGACGATCCCCTTGACCACCTGCTTGATCGTGCCCGCCACACCTTCGATCGTCCCGAACTTCTGGCGGAGCATGTCGAGCAGCTTCTGCACGAGCTGATCGAACCATTCCTGCACCTTGTCCTTGATCTTGGTGACGAACGGCCGGTTGGCGAGCGCTTGCGCCGCCTCGGCCTCGCGCTGGATCTGCTCCGACGTCACCAACGTGGCGCGAGCACCGGCCATGATGCTTGGTGCGGCGCCCGCGGGCAGATACACATTCCTGGGCGTATTGGTGGGTACGAGCTTGCCTTCGATCTTGTTGCCGATCGCCCCAAGCACGCCTTTGCCCTTGTCGATCTTTCCGACCACGGACTGCGCGGTATCGCTGGCGTTGCCGATCTCGAGCGCCTGGCCGGCGATATCGAGCCCGCCTTCGAGCAGCATCTTGAAGAGGCCTGGCGCGACGCTGATGCGGCTGAAGAGATAGAGCACGCCCAGTCGCGAGTTGATGAGCTCTTCGTGCATGAAGTCGGGGGTGCGACCCATGCTGAAGGCGGTGTCATCATCGCCGTGCCCGCTGAGCAGCCCGGCCAGCTTGTCGGCGGCACGACTGCGATTGCGCGACGAGCGACGCCACGCATCACCCGGGCCTTCCTTGCGCTTCCAGGCATCGAACGCCTGTTGCAGTGCGGCCTTCGCATCGGCGGTGCCGAGCTTGGCGAAGGCGAGGAAGGCGGCGTCGACGGCTTTCAATTCGGCGCTGCGCGTCAAGCCAATGCGGCTCGTGTCCTTCATCCAGCGATCGTAGTCGATGGCCATGGCACTCGGGGCTGGGGGAGAGAGTCGAGTGGACTCGATTTCCCCCAGTATACGGCGCGGCGCACAGACGTGTCGCCGCGCCGTTTACGGTTCGCTACGAAACGAGCGTGCGCGCCGCTTCGACCACCTTTTCCGCCGTGATGCCGAATTCCTTGAACAGCGTCGGCGCTGGCGCACTCGCACCGAACGTGTCGATGCCGATGATCGCGCCCGCGTCGCCCACCCAGCGATGCCAAGACATGGAATGGGCGGCCTCAACGGCCACACGCGGCACACCACTCGGCAGCACCGAGGTGCGATACGCCGCATCCTGCGCGGCGAACAGTTCGAGGCTCGGCGCGCTCACCACGCGTACGCGAACGCCCTGTGCTGCGAGCATTGCGGCTGCGTTGATCGCCACACCGACTTCGCTGCCGGTGCTCATCAGCACCACCTGCGGCGCACCACCCTCGGTCTGCTGCAGCACATACGCACCACGCGCGACGCCGATCTGCGCGCGATCTGCGATCTCGAGCCACGGCAACGACTGACGCGACAGCACCAGCGCCACCGGTCCGCTGCGATGATTGATCGCCACCTTCCACGATTCCGCCACTTCGGCCGCATCGGCCGGACGCAGCACGGTAAGTCCGGGAATGCAGCGCAGCGACGTGAGATGCTCCACCGGCTGGTGCGTGGGACCGTCTTCGCCGAGACCGATCGAATCGTGCGTGAACACATAAATCACACGCTGCTTCATGAGCGCCGCCAACCGAATGGCGGGACGCATGTAGTCGGCGAACACGAGGAACGTGCCGCCGAACGGAATGCTGCCGCCGTGCAGCGCCACGCCGTTCATGATCGCGCCCATGGCATGCTCGCGAATACCGTAGTGCACGTATCGGCCGGCCGGCTCCGCCGCGGAGTAGATGCCGCCACCCTTGAGCTGGGTGAGATTCGATCCCGTGAGGTCGGCCGAACCACCGAAGAGTTCGGGGAGCGAGGGAGCCAGCGCGGCGAGCACGGCGCCGCTGGCGGCACGGCTCGCCATCGACCCGTTCGCCGCGTTGAATGCGGGCAGCGCTTCTTCCCAGCCGGACGGCAGCACACCCTGCATGCGTCGGGTGAGTGCATCGGCGAGATCGGCGTGTTCGGCACGGTACGCGTCCCAGCGTGCGTGCCACGCGGCGTGCGTTTCGGCGCGTGTGGCGACGGCATCACGCCAGTGGGCGACGGCCTCGGCCGGCACGTGAAACGGTTCGTGGCTTGGCCACGCGTACACGTCCTTGGTCAGCACGATTTCAGCAGCGCCGAGCGGCTCGCCGTGCGCCTTGGCCGTATCGGCACGATTCGGCGAGCCGAAGCCGATGATGGTGCGCGTGATGACGAGCGTGGGGCGTTCGGTGTCGGCCTTCGCCTCGGCGATCACGCGATCGATCGCGTCCTGATCGTTGACGTCGGCGAGGTGCAGCACCTGCCATCCGTAGCTCGCGAAGCGCGCGGCGGCATCATCGCTGCAGGTGAGATCGGTGCGCCCGTCGATGGTGATGCGGTTGTCATCGAAGAAGCCGATGAGCTTGCCGAGCTTGAAGTGGCCCGCGAACGACGCCGCTTCGTGCGAGATGCCTTCCATGAGGCAGCCGTCGCCGGCAATGAAGTACGTGTAGTGATCGACCACGGCGAGTCCATCGCGATTGAACTGGGCCGCGAGGTGCGACTCGGCGAGCGCGAAGCCCACCGCGTTGGCGACCCCTTGTCCAAGCGGGCCGGTGGTGGTCTCCACGCCGTCGGTGTGGCCGTACTCGGGGTGGCCGGCGGTGTTGGAGCCCCACTGACGGAAGGCCTTCAGATCGTCGAGCGACACGTCGTAGCCGGCGAGATGCAGCGAAGCGTACAGCAGCATGGACGCGTGGCCGACGGAGAGCACGAAGCGGTCGCGGTCGATCCAGTTCGGATTGGCCGGGTCGTGACGCAGATGGCGCGTGTAGAGCGCGTAGGCCAGCGGGGCCAGCGCCATCGGCGTGCCGGGGTGTCCCGAGTTGGCCTGCTGGACGGCGTCCATGGCGAGGGTGCGCACGGTGTCGATGGACAGGCGCACGGTGGACGGCGACGCACTCACAGCAGAAACGGACACGGACGGCTCCGGCAAGGATCGAGATGGCGAACAGACAGGCGCCCACCGGGACGTTCCGGTGGGCAGCATGGGCAGATCTGAAAGTTAGCCGAATTCAG
>JAABRL010000035.1:20041-27785 GCA_011390935.1 Gemmatimonas sp. | reverse complement strand
TCGTCGCTCACGCCGGCGAGCAGGGCGGCGAGGTCGGCGGGCTGGCGCACGAGCAGGTCGTGCAGCGCGGTGAAGCCGTGACGCGTGAGCGCGTCAGCGGCGGCCTGCACGTACGTGAGCGCGTACGGCGGAAACTCATCGGGGGCGGGGCGTGGGATGGACATGACAGAAAGCTACAGCGCGGTTGTGACCCGCGGCCGGTCAGAAGCCGAGGCCAAAGAGGACGGAGAAGTTCTGGTTGGTGGCGCTTTCCCCTTGCTTGGACAGACTGCGCAAGCCATGCGTATACCGCAGGCCGGCCGTGACCTCTCGCCCGGAGAGCCGGAAGGCGAGACCGCCGCCGAGCGCGGCACCGACGTCGAGTTTGTTGATTTGCTCGTCGGCGTCCAAGTCCTCGCTACAGTCCCGCGACGTGCTGAACGTCGCGATGGACGCCTCGATCGAGCAGCTGATCTGATAGGACACGACCGGGCCGGCCAGCACGAAGGGGCGGACACCACCATCGGCCTGGCCAAAGTCCGCGCGCAGCAGTACGGGGAGCTCCGCGTACGACAGATTCAGGGAGAGGTCAAAGTCCGTCGACCCCTCGCCCGGTTCAAACGCGCTGCCCGAAAAGCCCAAGCCCTTCTGGGTGAAGTGGAGCTCGGGTTGCAGCGAGAGTGAACCGCTGAGCGGTTTGTTGAGCCAGAGGCCGCCTTGCAGTCCGATACGGCGCTTCTGCTCGAAGCCGAGCACAGCTTCTGACACGATCGGTCCTTCGTCACTGGCGATCGTGGCGATGGACGAGCCGAGGTACACGCCGACACGAGCGGACTGTGCGTCGGCGCGAGCGCCGACCACGGCAACCGCGATCAGCGCGGCGGCGAACAGGGAGCGAACGCGCATGGTGGGGTCCGGTAGCGGTGATCATCGACACCCCGACGGCGTTGCCCAGCCGTCGCAGGCCTTAACGTGGCGCCGAAAGAAACGCCGCGCCAGCTCGGCGTCGGCTTCACGCCGTCGCCGATGCGTCGCGCAGGACGGCGAGCAGCTGCGCTCGGCACGCGAGCGCCGATTCCGGCGTGGGTGCGCTGCCCTGCGCCAGCTGTGGGGTGCCGCCGCCCCGTCCCCCCACGGCCTGCAGCGCCTCGCGCAGCAGCGTGCCACAGGTGAGTCCGGTATCGGCGCTCGCCGCGAGCAACACCGCCGGTGGCGACGTGCTCACCGCGAGGTAGACCGCGTTGCCACACGCCACCACCTGTTGCGCCATCGGCTGCAGCGCCTTCACCGGCACGTCATCGCGCGTGATCACGATCACGCGACGGCCGTTGGCATCGAGTGGCGTGTCGGCGTGCAACGCGCGCGCATCGTACGCGAGCAGCTGCTCCGTCGCGCGGGTGAGTTCCTTGTCGAGCGCACGTCGATCTTCGCTCATGCTGCGCACGAGCGCCGGCACATCCTCCACGCCGGCCGACAGCGTGCTCGCGACGTCGAGCAGCAGCTCCATGTCGTGCCTGGCCCGCGTGATGGCACGATGTCCGCATCGAAACTCCACGCGCGTCGTGCCTCGCATGCGTTCCGTACGCCTGAGCAGGATCGGACCGATCTCGCCGGTGCGTGAGACGTGCGTCCCGCCGCACGCGTTGCGATCGAGTCCGTCAATGGTGACGATGCGCAGCAGGCCCCCTCGCTCGCTGGGCTTGCGCAGCCCCGCGGCCGTGTCGGCCTCTTCGAAGCCGACGCGGATCGCACGATTCTCGAACACATGCGCGTTGACGATGCGTTCGGCCTCCACCAGATCATGCGGCGCGATGGCATCGGCGCGCAGGTCGAGCGAGCAGCTGTCGGTACCGATGTGCACGCTCACCGTCGGCCAGCCGTAGCGATCCTCGAGCACGGCCGACAGCAGATGCTGTCCGCTGTGCTGCTGCATGTGATCGAGTCGACGCGCGGCGTCCACCACCGCCTCGATGCGTTCGCCCACCGGGGCCGACAGCGGCGCACTGAGGTGGTGCACCACGTCGTCGCCCGATTCGGTGACGTCGACGACGGGAATGCCCGCGAGCATGCCGGTATCGTGGGGCTGCCCCCCCGAGGTGGGGTAGAATGCGGAGCGATCGAGCACCACCTGCAGGCGGGACGCGTCGAGGTGCTGCACCACCGCATGGAACGCGAGGCGGTTGGCATCGGTGTAGTAGAGCCGGTCGGTCATGCGCGTGAGCGAAAGAGAGGAGGAATACGCTTGACGCCCGTGCAGCGGTTGCGGAGGTTGCGGGGCGCGTGTGGCCCTGCACCGGTGACTGGGCCGTGGTCCGACGCCCGCCTCCACTCCTGCTCATGACGCGTCGTTCGAACACTGTCCTCGCACCCCGCCTTCGCGCCACATTCGGCGCGCTGTTGGCCACCAGCACCATCGCCGCGTGCACCGCGCTGCCCTTTGGCGCGCGCGCTCCGGAGCCGATCGCGCCGGTCGTCGAGGAGCCGCGTCGGCCGCCATGGGAAGCGCCCGCTCCGGCGGCCGTGACGGCGAGCACCGACGAGGGCACGCAGCGACTCATGCGGCTGGCCGAGGTGTGGCACGCGGTCCGGTGGTTCCACCCGGCGGTGGCGACCGATCCGGCACCGTGGGATACGGCGTATCTGCGGCACGTGGAGCGGGCGCGCACAGCGGCCACGGACCAGGCCTTCGCGGACGCGGTGCAGGGCATGCTCGGGGAACTCGCCGACGCCGAAACCCGCGTGGTGCGCGACACCATGCCCGCAGCGTCGGCTGGTGATGCGTTGGCGGCGCTGGTGCGAACCGGCGACGACCTCGTGGTGGCGCGACCGGTGGCGGTTGGCGAAAACGCACGACTGGCCCTGCCGGCCCGCGTGCCGCGCACCGTGGCCGTACTCGACCTGCGTGGGCCGATGCGTGGCGATGAGTCGTCGTGGTGGCTGCGCGCGCTCGATGCCTCGGAGTATCCCTTGCCCGAGGGGACGCTGTTGGCGCCACTGCGGCGCACGGTGCGCCGCGCCGGTCCCGATGGCATGCGCGGCACGGCGCGCGCCTGCTGCGCGTCATGGACGCTCACGTCGTCGCCGGCCGTGATCGATGCGTCGGCCCCCGACTCGGCGCGCGCCCGCGAGGGAGTGCTCCCGCCGAGGGGACGCACCGGTGAGGCGGCACCGTCGCTCGTGGTGCTGGTGAACGATGACACGCGCGTCCCGTCGTTGCTCTTCTCGTTGCACGCGGCGGGGTACGCACGATTGGTGTCAACGGGCAGTGGGGTGGTGCACAGCGATTCGCGCGCGACGCATCTGCCACTCGGCGGCGGCTTCTTCGCACGAGTTCGCCTGGAAGAGCTGCTGCTGGCGGATGGACGTGCGGTGCCGGTGCGTGCCGACACCGTGTTCGCCGCCTCCGCGTCGCCGAGTGTGGTGCCCGACACACTCGACGGTGCCGTGTCGCTGGCACTGGGAATGGTGCGTGGTGAACGCGCAGCGCCCGCACGGTTGAGCACGCCTGCGCGTCTCGCCATCATGCCGAGTGCCGGCGTGGCGCCGATGGTGTCAGCGGCGTATCCGTCGCACCCGGAACGGCTGCTCGCGGTGAGTGCACTGTGGGGTGCCGCGCGCGCCTTCAATCCGTACTTGCCGCTCTCCGATGCGTCGTGGGACGAGGCGTTCGTTCGCGCCCTGACCGAGGTGGAGACGGCAGCGAATGCACGTGCGTTCGGCACCGCGCTGTTTCGATTGGTCGCCACCTTCGACGCATCGCAGGTGGGGATCGTGGTGCCGGATCACCCCGAGTTCGGACGCCGCATCGGATACGTGCCCTTTCGCACCCGATTGGTGGATCGGCGTTCGCTCGTGGTGAGCATCGACGACACAGCCGCAACGCGAAGCGGTGTGCGGGTGGGCGACGAAATCATGGCGATCGGTGGCGAACCGATCGACAAACGCTTCGGTCGGCTGCGCGAGCTGGTGTCCGCGTCGAATGCGTGGTCTCGAGAACAACTGCTGGCCACGTGGTTCGAGAGCGGACCGGCCACGATACGCGCCACGTATCAGGTGCGAGGCGCGACCGGCGCACCGCGTGATGTGGAGTTCTCGTATGCGGAGCAGGCGAGTGGCGCGCGCACGTTCACGGCGCGACGGCAGGTGGAGACGCTCGGCGGCGGCGTGGTGCGCGTGCGATTGGGCGAAGCCGCCACCCCGTTGCCGGCCGATGTGGCGCGCGCCAACGCGATCATCGTGGACGCCCGTGGTGTCACGAGCGCGGAGTCGCAGACGTGGCTCGCGGGATCGATACTCGATGCCGATGCGCAGGCGTACGCGCGCGATGATCGCGCGTTGCTGCAGGCGCCACCCACGGTGTCGTTGCGCACGCCGGAACTCGACCCGGAGCGGGCGACGATCCGCAGCGAGCGCATCGCGCCGTCGTCGTCGGCACCCTTCAGCGGGCCGGTGGCGGTGCTGGTGGATGCCAACACGGCTGGCGATGGTGAGTTGCTGGCGCTGCGCATCCTGGCCGGTGGACCGCGACGCGTGCTGGTGGGCACGCCCACGGCGGGGGCGGTTGGCGACGTGGTCACGCTGGCGCTGCCAGGCAGTGTGCAGGTCACGTTTCCGGTGAGTGAGGTGCGCCATGCCGACGGACGGTTCATTCAGCGCCTCGGTCTCACGCCAACGGTGGTTGCCGCCCCGACGGTCGCAGGGGTGCGCGCGGGGCGCGATGAAACACTCGAAGCGGCGCAGCGGTGGATCACGCAGCAGTTGGCCCCACCACCGCCTCTGCGTCGTCGGTGAGCGGGTGTTCGTGAGCCGAGCGGGCGCGTTGTGAACGCTGCACTGCCGATTGACGACGCGCTTCCGGCGCTGCTGACCGCACTGGCGACACGTTCGGTCGCGGTACTCGAAGCACCTCCGGGTGCCGGCAAGACGACCCGCGTGCCGCTTGCGCTGCGAGAGGCGCCGTGGCTTCGTGGAGCGCGCGTGCTCATGCTCGAGCCGCGTCGTCTCGCGGCGCGTGCCGCCGCGCACTACATGGCGCGCACGCTTGGTGAACGCGTGGGCGAGACGGTGGGCTATCGCGTGCGCGGGGAAACGCGCGTGAGTGCGGCCACGCGCGTGGAGGTGGTGACCGAAGGGGTGCTCACGCGCCTGCTCGCGCACGATCCCACACTCGATGGTGTCGGTGCGGTACTCTTCGACGAGTTTCATGAACGGTCGCTCAGTGCCGACCTCGGGCTTGCGCTCACGCTGCAGCTGCAGTCGCTGCTGCGTCCCGAGCTGCGCGTCCTCGTGATGTCGGCCACGCTCGATGGTGATGCGGTGGCGCGCCTGCTGCGCGATGCCGCGGGAGACGCGCCGATCATTCGTAGTCACGGACGTCTCTTTCCCGTGCACACCGAATACCGACCGGCCCGTGCGCAGGAACGACTGGAAGGGCATGTCGCGCGCGTGGTTCGGGAAGCAGTGCAGCAGCACGAGGGCGATGTGCTCGTGTTCCTGCCGGGCGCGCGTGAGATCACGCGAACGGCAGCGTTACTGGGCGAGCCGACCGATCCGAACGGCTCGGCCGTGCGTGTGCACGAGCTGTTCGGTATGCTCTCCCTCGGCGCGCAGGATGCCGCGATCGCGCCGGCGCCCACCGGCACGCGCAAGGTGGTGCTCTCCACGGCGATCGCGGAGACGAGTCTCACGATCGAAGGCGTGCGTGTGGTGGTGGACGCGGGTCGATCCCGTGTGCCGCGCCACGATGCCCGGGTGGGGCTCACACGCCTTGAAACGATCCGCGTGAGCGCCGCGAGTGCAGAGCAGCGGCGCGGTCGTGCGGGTCGTATTGCCCCGGGTACGTGCTATCGGCTGTGGGATGCGCACGAAGCGGCGATGCTCGTGCCGCGTACGCGTCCCGAGATCCTCGACGCCGATCTGGCGCCACTCGCGCTGGAACTGGCCGAGGCCGGCGTGCACGATGCGGCCACGTTGCGCTGGCTCGATGCGCCGTCGGCCGCCGGCATGGCGCAGGCGCACACCTTGCTGCGCTGGCTGGCTGCGCTCGACGAGAGCGGGCGCATCACGGAGCACGGACGCGCCATGATCGCTCTGCCGGTGCATCCGCGCCTGGCACACATGCTCGTGTACGCGGAGCGCGAGGGGCTGGCCACGCTTGGCGCGGTACTCGCGGCGTGTCTCGAGGAGCGTGATGTGCTGCGAGGGGCCGGTGCACCGCCGCCCGCCGATTTGCGTCTGCGCGTGGAGTTGGTCCTGGGCGCGTCGGAATCGGCGCTCGGTCACGCGCTGCACGGAGCCACCGTGGATCGCGACGCGGTACGACGCGTGCGCGAAACGGCGCGAGATCTGGCGAGCCGGCTCGGCGCGCGGTGGACGCCCGATCTGTCCGCGGTGGAGGCGTGTGGCGACCTGCTCGCGCTGGCGTATCCCGATCGTGTGGCACGCGTTCGCCGTGCGGGCGGTGCACGGTTTCTGTTGCGCAGCGGCACAGGGGCTGCGCTGGCGCCGTCGGACGCGCTGCAGGGTGCGGAGTGGCTCGCCGTGGCGGAGCTGGAGGGCGTACCGCCAGAGTATCGGGTGGCGCGAGCCGTACCGCTCACGGAGACGCAGATGCGCGCGCGCTGCGCCGACGCGATCACCGTGCGCACGGAGGTGCGCTGGGACGACGAAGCCGCGCGCGTTCGGGCGCTCACGCGCACGATGCTTGGCGCGATTGTGCTCGACGAGGCACCGGTACGCGATGTGCCGCCGGCCGCGGTGCGTGAAGCGTTGCTGGAAGCGCTGCGACGGCAGGGCATGGCCGCGCTCCCGTGGTCGAGCGCGAGTGCGCGATTGCGCGAGCGACTCGCGTTCGTTCGACTGCACGACCCGAGTTGGCCCGAGGTGTCCGACGACGCGCTGTTGCAGTCGCTCGAGGAGTGGCTGGGCCCGTCGCTCGATGGTGTCGATCGGCTCTCGCAGCTGGACAGCGAACGATTGCGCGACGCGTTGTTGTCGATGCTGAGCTGGTCGCAGCGTGCGGCCCTCGAGACACTCGCGCCCACGCATGTGGAGGTGCCGAGTGGGTCACGCATCGCGGTCGACTACACCGATGCGGCGGCGCCGGTGCTGGCGGTGAAGCTGCAGGAGGTGTTCGGCTGGACGCGCACGCCGATGCTGCTCAACGAGCGTGTGCCGCTGACGCTGCACCTGCTGTCACCGGCACAGCGTCCGGTACAGGTCACGCGCGACCTGGCAGGGTTCTGGCGCGACGGATACTTCGCGGTACGGAAGGAGCTGCGCGGGCGGTATCCACGCCATCCGTGGCCCGACGATCCGCTGACTGCGCAGGCGACGCGGCGCGCGAAGCCGCGCGGGCAGTAGCGAAGACGTGCGCGCACTGGGGCGTCGGCCGCCTCAGCGCTGGTTCCAGTCGCCCGATGGAATCACGCGCGCGTGTTCGAGTGAGTCGTTGAAGCGGTAGATCCACGCCAACTCTTCGCTCCCGTCGTCAAAACGCACACGCGCGTACTCACGCACGAACAGCGAACCAAAGCGTTCGTCGGGCGAGTAGCCCTCATACTGATCGAGCTGTGCGAGCAACGTGCCCGCCGAGTCGTCACGCAGTGCGTACACGTCGCCGTGCACACGCTGTGAGAAGTCGGTGGCGGGCACGCATGCCGGAAAGGACCCGGTGTCGTACAGCACACCGGAAACGGTGGCCTCCCCCACGTACGTGGCTTCGCCGGCCAGCAGCTCGGCCATGAGTGTGGGTGAGCCGCGACGG
>JAABRL010000035.1:15476-19701 GCA_011390935.1 Gemmatimonas sp. | reverse complement strand
GTCGGTGTCGGCGATGGCGGCGATCGCAGCCCGGGCGGCGAGTGCGTTCGGCACGCCGGTGGTGAATCCCTGCATGCGCGCGAGGATATCGGGACGTGCGACCGCGAATCCGATACGGCATCCGGCGAGTCCGTGAATCTTGGAGGCCGTGCGCAACACGATCACACTCTCACCGCGCACGACCAGATCGATCATGCTGCGATACGACGGATCGGTCACGAAGTCATGATACGCTTCGTCCACGAGCACGGTGGTGCGGCGCGCCGTGCTCGACACGAAGTCGTGCAGCACGCCGTCCGGGACGAGCGTACCGGTGGGGTTGTTGGGGTTGCACACGAACACGAGGCCCACGGCGTTGGTGACACGGCGCTCCATCGCGACGAGATCGTGCTTGTGGTCACTGTCGAGCGGCACGCGATGCACGGTGAGCCCCATGTGCTCCGCGTAGTCGGGCAACGCCTCGAAGGTGGGCGAGGCCGTCACGATGTCGGCGCCCTTGATGCCATGCGCGAGCGCCGCGACGCACAGCACCTCGCGCGATCCCTGCGTGACCATGACGTGATCCACCGGCACGTTGTTCTGTTCGGCGAACGCGGCCTTCAGGACGTCGAATGCCAGACTGCCGTACTTGTTGTGTTCGTCATACGCATCGAACATGGCCTGCTTGGCGCGCGGCGACATGCCGAACGGATTCTCGTTGGAGGCCAGCCGTACCATGCCCGCGGCGCGACGTTCGGCGGCCACCGCGTGGGCGTACTGCTCGAGATCTCCGCCGGAGCTGGTGAACACGTCGAGGGCGCTCGCGGCCGGCAGTGCGGACGGAAGCAGGGCACCGGCGCCAAGGCCAAGCGACGTGGTTCGGAGCCAGGCACGGCGAGAGACGGGCGACGACATGAGCGGGCGACCTCGAGTGGGAGGGAGAGTCGGCGGGAGCGCGAGCTGTCGGGCTCGCGTTCTTCGAATGTGCGACCAACTACCTTGCTTGCGCTACCACCGCTTGCCTTCGACTTGTGATCCGCATGTCTGCGCGCCGCCTGTTCACCCTGCTCTCCTTCCTGGCCATGGTGGGCGCCTCCCTCTGGGTGGTGCGCTCGCACTGGCCCCATGGGGGTATGCCGTGGCTGCCGTGGATCGCCCATGTGGCCGCGGTGCTGATCACGGCCGCCGAGGTGCTGACGCGCGCCTTCAAGATTCAGGCGTCGGCGTGGGCGGTGGGGTGTCCGCTGCGCTATGGCACGGCGCTGCGGGTGTGTCTGGCCGGCGACTTCGCGGCCGCGGTCACGCCCGCGCGCTCCGGGGCCGAGCCGGCGCGGTTTCTGGTGCTGGGGGAGGCCGGACTGAGCACCGCGAATCGGCTGCTGGTGCTGTTCCTCGAGCTGTTCCTCGAAATGTGCTCGTTGGCGCTGGTGTGCCTGGTGCTGGCCCTGGTGTTCTCGGGATACGGGGCCTCGGCGTCGGGGTTGCTGGCGCTCGTGGGTGGCTACTCCGTGGCCGTGCTGGGGGCGGGAGCCTTCGGCCTGCTGCTGTCACGACGTCATGCGAACGGCCCACCGCCAGCGTGGGCGCGACGCGTGGGATTGCACGCCGGCCGCTGGCGCTCGGTGCAGCGCCAGGTGCGCCAGCTGCGTGACTCGGTGCAGGCGCTGCGCGGAGCGAACGTGGGGCGGATGCTGGTGGCCTACGGGGCCTCGGTGCTGCACGTGATCGGCAAGGTGGCGGTGCTGCCGGCGCTCGTGTACCTGGGTGATGCGTCGTTCCCGCTCTCGATCGAGACGCTCGCGCCGCTGGTGCTCTGGCCGCTGGCGCTCTTCTACGGCGGGGTGGTAGTGCCCGCACCGGGTGGCGGCGGCGTGATCGAGGGGGCGTTCGCGATGGCGCTGGGCGACGCGATTCCGGCCGGCATCTTCGCCGCCTCGCTGCTCTGGTGGCGCTTCTACACATACTACGTGTACCTGCTGGTGGGTGGCGTGGCGGCTGGTGAGACGGTGCGCCGCCTGCTCGCGATGCGGTCGTCCGGCACCTCGCCCGACCATCGATCGTCGCACGCCGGCCAGGTCGCGTGACGCTGCCGTCCGTCTCACCGCCGCCCCGCTGGCAACTCGTCCTCGCCTTCCTGTGCATCTACGTGGTGTGGGGCTCCACGTATCTGGCCATGAAGTTTGCGGTCGATACCATTCCGCCGTTCCTCATGGGCGCGGTGCGGTTCCTGATTGCCGGCGGACTGCTCGCTGGGTGGAGCGCATGGCGCGGCAAGGCGCGTGTGTCGCGCGCGGCCGTCCGCAACGCGGCTATCGTGGGGGCGCTGCTGCTGCTGGTGGGCAACGGCGCGATCGCGTGGTCGTCGCAGCGTGTGCCCTCGGGGCTGATCTCGCTACTGGTGGCCACCGTGCCGCTGTGGCTCGTGCTCATCGAGGGTGCGCGCGGACGACGCCCAACGGCCGCTCAGCTCGCGGGCGTCGCGGTCGGACTGGTGGGCGTGAGTCTGCTCGTACTGCCGGCCGACGGCTCGTGGCGCAACGCACCGATCGATCCGATTGGCGCCGCCGTACTCATGCTCGGTTCCTTCTCGTGGACGGCTGGTTCGCTGTACTCACGGTCGGCCGAGCAAGCGCCGTATGCGCCCATGGCCAGCGCCCTGCAGATGATCAGCGGCGGACTGCTGCTCGCGATGCTCGGCGTGCTCACGGGTGAACCGTCGCGTCTCTCGTTCGACACCGTGTCGACGCAATCGACGCTGGCCGTGGCGTACCTGGTGGTGTTCGGCTCGCTGGTGGGCTTCAGCACGTACATGTGGCTGTTGCAGAAGGCGAGTCCCACGGCGGTGGGCACGTACGCGTACGTGAACCCGGCGGTGGCGGTGCTGCTCGGCACGGTGTTCGCAGGTGAGCAGCTGCCGGCACGCGGCGTGCTCGCGATGACGGTAATTGTGGGGGGCGTGGCGCTGGTGTCGCTGGCGCCGAAACCGGGGCGGCGCCGTCTTCGTAGTGAATGATGTTCGCGTACGGCGCACCTCCCCCTGACTCCAGAGATCGAGATGAGGACACACATCACCATCGTGGCGCTGATGAACATCGTGTTCGGCGCGCTCCTCACGTTTGCGGGCGTGGTGTTGGCGCTCGGCCTCGGCCTGCTCGGCATCACCACGGGTGATTTGGTCGGCAGTCTCGTGTTGGGCACGGCGGGCGTCGTCGGGGGGATTGTCCTGGTCGCGATTTCCCTGCCGCAGATCATCGGTGGCGTGGGACTGCTCGCCAGAAAGCAGTGGGCGCGCTACGTGCTCATCGTGACGTCGGCCATCGGGCTGTTCAAGTTTCCGATCGGCACGGCGCTCAGCGTGTATGCGCTGTGGGTGCTGTTCCACGACGGCACGAAGATGGAGATGTCGGACTGAGGCGGGTCGGCGCGCCGTGCGCCTTACGGCGCGCCCAGCTGTTCCGTCGCCGCCTGCTCCACCGCGCGCGCCATGATGGCCAGCGGATGCTGCGGTGCATCACACCACGGGAGCGCCGTCACCGAGCGCAAGCGCCCCTCATACCGGAACTCCAGCCGGAGCGATTCACGCAGTGAGCCCACCGTGCGGCACTGCACCCCCATCAACGGGACCACCGGCGGAAGCGACTGCAGCGACAGCGAATCGGCGAGCGCGCTCAGTCGCGTGCGCGCCGTCTGCGTGATGCGTGCCGAATCAGGGGAGCTGCTGGGTCCAAGCGTTGCCGTCCACCGGCGAAGCCGCCCGTCGCTCGCCACTTCCACTCGAATCTGCCGGCACTGCGTGGTGCACGCCACGCGCTGCACGGCCACGAGCAGGTCCTCCGCCAGCAGATCGGAACGCATGGATGTGAGCTCGGTCGCTGCGTCGGGCGCCTCGCTGAGCGAGCGCGCCATTCCCGCGCTGGCGGGGGCGCGCGAAGCGGCGGCACCGAGCAGCGCCTGCGTCTCAGCCGGCGCAGCGGCGCGAGCCGGTGCGGACGACTTCGCAGCAACCTCGGCGGATGCCATCTCGCGGATGCCATGTCCGCCGCGGCGACCCGTCCGGCTCGCGCAACCTGCGCGGAGAGCACGGCATCGGCGGCCGGCGCGATTGGGGGTGGCGCGGCAGGCGGTGATGGAGCCGGCGCTCGTGTCGCGACCGATGACACACTGGGCGCTGCCGCCGCGGCGGCCGGTGTGCCGCCGCTCGGGGGCCGCGCGTCTGCCATCGCCTCGGGCGCTGCCATCTCCACCG
>JAABRL010000035.1:0-15174 GCA_011390935.1 Gemmatimonas sp. | reverse complement strand
GACGCCGCCACGAAGCCACGCGCCTCGGCCACGCGCGCCGCAAACTCGGGCGAGCGTTGCACGAGCGCCTCGCAGTGCGCAGACGTCTCCGCATCGAGCTGGCCATCGAGCCACTCGTGAATCATGCCCTCGTCCGGGAGCTCGTCGTGCGGCGTGTTCATTTCGTCCGCTCCAGTGTGCGGTGCGCGGTCATCCGGCGACATGATCTCGTCCCTCGTCGCGCCGCTCCAGCGCGTCGTAGTGTTCCGCCAATCGACGACGTGCGCGCGACAGCGTGGTGCCCACCGAGGAGCGCGCAATGTCGAGTGCGGCGGCGATCTCGTCGTAGTCGAGCCCTTCTTCGCGCATGAGCAGCGCGAGTCGGTCCTTTTCTGCCAGGGCGTCGATCGCCTGCCGCGCCATCGCGCGCGACTCGGCCTTCTCCTGCGCCGTCACATCCGGCTCCACCACCCGATCGCGTTCCTCGGCCGCGAGCAGCGCCAGACGCGCCCGCTGCCGCTGCGATTTGCGGGCGTCGTCGCGCACCAGGTTGGTCGCCACGGCGAACAGCCACGAACGCTCGCTGGTGAGCGACTCCTGTCGGAGCGCGCGCAGGAATGTTTCCTGCGCGATCTCCTCGGCCCAATCCCGATCGCCCAGTCGGCGCGTGAGATAGCGCACGAGCGGTTCGTGATAGAGGCGGAACAGGCGGTCGACGTCGTCCATACGGGAATATGCTACCCGACAACGGCCGTTGTGGCGCGGCGCGGGCCACGATCCGGGCTCACCACTGGCTCCGAATCGCGCGCCGTGTGGTCGCGTCGATCGACGTGTTTCCGTCCGGCGCGACCTCGATGAGCACGGTTCGGCCGCGCACGCGCACGCGTTCGCCGAGCGCCAGCGCTTCTCGGAGCGTGGGGAGCTCGCGCGCCAGCGCCGTCCAGGCGTCGCTGAAGGCGCGCACCCGCACTGTCAGTGTCGGGCGCCAGGCCACGTCGCGCAGCAGTCGCTGATCCGTCCACACGCTGTCGCGTAACGTGAACGCGGTGCCGCTGGCCACGGCGGACCGTTCGCCCGCCTTGGCCGAACGATCGGCCGACTCGAGCATGGCATCGGCGGCGGAGAGCGTGACGGCGCGCCGCTGTTCGGAGGCGGTGCGGGCGGCTTCGAACGCCACGGTGGACGGTGCGGGTGCGGCACTCTGGGGCAGCGCGCCGACGGGCATGGCGCGCGCCGGCACGCCGCTCATGGGCACACCGCTCATGGGAACACCGCGACCGCTCCCGATCCGCGTGGGTATCGACGAGGCGCCTGGCTCGAGCACGAGATACGACGTGAGCGCCGTCGGAATGCCAAAGCGTTCCCCGAGGGCTTTCAGCTCCGCGTCGCGCTCGGCGGAGGGACCGTGGCGACGCCGGTCGGCGTCGAGCGCGGCCACGCGCTGTACCGCCCACAGGCGCGGCACGAACGCATTCGACGAGTCGCGGCGGGCGAAGGTGTACTCGGCATGCACGGTGCGTTCGCGGCCGTCGCTCGAACCGGTCATGCGTACGCGACCGCTCGCGTTGCCGCGGTAGCGGGCGAGGAAGACCAACTCCTGGCCGGCCATGAGATCGGCGCCGAGCGGGGTGTACAGCTGGCGCACGGTGCCGCCGTCGAAGTGCACGGCGACATCGCTCAGCAATGGTGCGGCGAGGCGCTGCGCGGCGAGTGATACCGCGCGTTCGATTGACTCTTCGGGACGCACGAAGTGCGCGGCACCACGTCCCTCGAGCGCGAGCGTTTCAACGAGCGACGCATCCACATCGGCGCCGATGCCGAAGGTGAAGAGTCGTGCCCGACCGCGCCATGACGGCGTGCTGTCCACGATGGCATCAGCGCGCAGGCCAGTGGTGGGCTGCCCGTCGGTAAGCAGCAGCACGAGCGGCAGTCGCGTACTCGTGGTCTCGCGCGATCGTGCGGAGGCGAGTGCGGTACGCATCGCATCGCCAATGTTCGTGCCGCCGCCCGCGGTGAGTCCGTCGAGCCACGTCGCCGCAGCGCGCATCGTGGCAGGCGTGACGGGGACCGGCGCCGAGGTATGCGCGTCGATCTCATCGGCGAAGGCGATGAGGCGCACACGGTCCTGCGGGCCAAGCGTGGCGAGCAGCGCATGGCCGGCGGCGACGGCCTGCGTGAGCTTCTCGCCGTTCATGCTGCCGGAGACATCGAGCACGAGTGTGATGTCGCGCGGCATCACGCGTGGTGTGGTGCGCGGCGGCGACACGATCACGAGCGCGTGGCGCTCACCATCGCGATCCTGATGGGTGAGGACCGTGAGACCGGCAGCGTCTGTCGTGGTGCGGACGGGAAGATAGGCGACCACGTCCTGCGCACGACCCGCGAAGGTGGCTTCACGCTGCGCACCGTGCACGCGTGTGCGTACGTCGTGCGTGGGTGACCACGGTGTGCCGATGGCGTCATCGCGCCACCGAACGCGAAAGGAACCGGTGGCGCGTTCATCGGCGGGGTCATCAACACCCACGAGTCGTCCTTGCACACGCAGCGCGTCACCGTCGCGCGGCAGCAGACTGCGATAGCGCACCACGATGGTGCGGCGTTCGCCGGCACCGAACGGAAAGATGCGCGTGCGCAGCAAGCCGAGGCCGGCCCACTCCACGAGTGCGGGATCACGCTGCTCGCGCACGATGCGTTCGTACGTATCGCGTGCGCGGCTGGCATCGAGCACCTCGCCGGCCACCAGCTTCCCGTCAATCTCGAGGCGCAGCTCTTCGAAGGCGGCGCCGCTTGGCAGCGGGAAGATGACGTCGGCTTCGCCAAGCCGACCGCCGCGATTTTCGAACGTTTCCGTGATGGTGGTGCGGGCAACGCGGCCGTCCACGTCGATCACGGTGCTGTTGGCGAGGCGCACCACCTGACCGCTGCACGGGCGATGAGGCTGGGCGGGGTGGGGGCGCGGGGTGCCGCAGGGCACCAGCACGCGTCCCTGCGCGGCGAGCGGGGAGGCGAGCAGGGTGAGGAACGTGGCGACGTGCAGCGCACGGATGCGGTGCAGGTGAGCGAGCAGACGACGGCGCATGTGGGCTCCCGAGAGCGAGTGGAGTGGACATGCGGGAGACGCCAGCGGCGCATGGGCTTGCACATGCGCCGCTCAAGTCCGCCGGAGACCTCCGCTACTCAGCCGTGCCGCGGCGTGTCGAACGTGCGCTCCACCACTCGTACCGGCACCGCCCCGCGCAGTGCGCGTTCACAGCTGGCCGTGAGCGCTTCGCCGCTCTGTCGCGACGCCCACCCGAGGTGAAAGGGGCACGGCGCGCTGCGCAACGCGGCCAGCTGCAGTCGGCGGGCAACGGCTTCGGTGCCGCGCTCGTCGGCCTGCGGCAAGAGCACCACCAGCTGCGATGGACCGGAACGCACCACGGCCTCCGACACGCGAATGTGCCGCAACAGGAATCGCGCCATGCGCTCCAGATGATCATCGGCGGCGGTCGGCGTGTCGACCTGGACCACGCACAGTCCGATCTGGGCAGCGGGACGCGGCGCGTAGTCGGCGTCGAGCGCGTTCAGGTACGCGGCGGTATAGGCGCCAGTGCCGGGGTCGCGTGTGTGCACATCGTCAGCGGATGCGCTCCGTGCGCGCGGGGCTTCCACGGTGACGTCCACCAGCACGCCGTGAAAGGTGACGGTGCCCTGGTCGGTGCGCGCATAACAGGTGTCGAGGACGGTGCGCCGGGTCCCGTCCGACCGCAGAAACTCCCGGGTGAACTCGCGCACCGTGCCGTTGGCGGCCAGCGTGTCCAGCTCGGCGCGCCACTCGCTCTGAGAGCGCGACGCATCGTGCACCGGATGCGAGTCCGGGCCGGCCTGCACCAGGCCGAAGAGGTCGAGCGCGACCGGATTGGCGTCGAGCACTACACCATCGGCGGTCATGAGATAGACCCCCTCACGCAGATAGCGCACGAGCTCCGGGAGGGAGACGCCGTCGTCGAAACGACGGGTGGCTGGGGCATTCGACTGGGTCATGGCAGCTCGCTTGGCGCCGGGCGCCGGCTACGGGGAGACGCCGAATGTGGCACACGCCGAGGCGCGCGGCGAGGGGGAATCCCCGGCGAGGTATGACCTGTCTGTGATTCGGCACACTTGTTTCGTTACGAACGGCCCGCTGGCGGGTTGAGGAAGTTGGGCACAGGTTCAGAGAGCCTTGGGCGACGCGTCGGAGCGTCCGACACGACCGAGGGAGGGAGGAGGGACCTGCTGTGCTACTCGCTGTGACCGCCCGTGCCTGAACTTGCGGTGCCGCCGGCGCCCGCCGAATCGGTCGTGGACGAACGAATGTCTGCGGCCAGTTCTCTGTCGCCGGTCGGTTGGTCCCCACGTCGCCGCGCGACGTTGACGGCCCTTGTGGCGCGCCTCATCGACGGCGCCCCGCTGGCGACGCCGCGTCTCGATGCGGTCGTGCAAGAGGTCGAGCGCCGAGTGGCCGGGCTGGCCGGACACCAGCAGCGCGAGTTGGGACAGGCGCTCGATCTCTTCGCGTCGCGGCTCGCGGGGCTGCTGTCGATCGGCCGCCCAGAGTCGTTCACGACCGCCAGCGAAGACGCACAAGGGCGTTGGTTGACCGGGTGGGCCAGCTCGCGCGTGCCCGCGCTACGGTCCGCGTTTCAGGCGTTTCGTCGGCTCGCGCTGGCGGTGCACTACAGCGATCCGGCGGTCACCACGGCGATCGGACACGCCGGGCCGCTGCATACACGCGCCCCCGAGGTGCCGTGGGAAGGGCCGCTGCCATCGAACAGCTCGGCGCTGCCCGACGGCCCGGTGGCGATCGGCACAACCGATCTGCGCCTTACCATGCGCGCCGCCGCCCCTCCGGCTGGGGTAGTTCGCGGCTGCGACGTCGCGCGCGACGAGCACCGCACCGCCGACGTGGTGGTGATCGGCACTGGCGCGGGCGGTGCGGTGGCCGCGGCGCGCCTGGCGCGCGCGGGCTTCGAGGTCGTGATCCTCGAAGACGGCGGGTTGCATCAGGCGGCGGACTTCACGGAGCAGGAAGCGCCGCTGGCTGAACAGCTGTACGCCGACTCGGCCATGCGCGCCACCGACGACCTGGCCGTGCAGCTGCTGCAAGGGCGGGCCGTTGGCGGGTCGACGACGATCAACTGGATGATCATGCTGCGCACGCCCGAGTTCGTGCTCGACGAATGGCAAACGGCGCACGGTCTCCGCGAGTTCGACGCCGCTACGCTCGCGCCCGTGTTCGATCGCGTGGAACAGGAGGTGCACGCGCGCCGCGTGAGCGACGATGCGCATTCGCCGAACAACCGCGTGATCCTCGACGGGGCTCGGGCGCTCGGCTGGCGCGCGAGCACGGCGATCGTGAATGCGAAGGGGTGCGTGCGCAGCGGGTTCTGCGGCATCGGTTGCCGATACGACGCCAAGCAGGGCACGCTGCTCACGTACGTGCCGCAGGCGCTGGCCGCGGGCGCCACACTGTATGCCGACACGCGTGCCGATCGCATCGACGTGCTCGAGCGCGACAGTGGTCGCGGCACCGCGCCGAGGAAGCGGGTGCACGCAACGGTGCGACACGGAACGCGCACGCACTCGCTTACCATCGACGCGCCGCTCGTGATCGTGGCCGCTGGCGCGGTCGGGTCACCGGTATTGCTGCAGCGCTCCGGGCTCGGCGGCGATGCCGTGGGCCGCTACCTGCGACTGCACCCGACCACGGCCACGATCGGCGTGTTCGATGACGAGATCGTGGGCAGCGCCGGCATCCCCCTGTCCACGATGTGCGACGAACACCTGCGCTGGAACGACAGCAACTACGGCTTCTGGCTGGAATGTCCGCCGTTCCTGCCCGCACTGGGCGCGGTGGCCGTGCCCGGCTTCGGTCGAGCGCACGCGTCGCGCATGATGCAGTTTCGTCATCTGTCGAGCGTGATTGCCCTCACGCGTGATGGCGCCGCCCCCCGCGTCTCGAGTGGCAGCGTGACGGCCGCCCGCGATGGGCGTGTGTCCATTCGGTACGCGCTCACCGCCCCCGATGCGGAGCGTGTGCGTGCGTCAATCGAGGCGGCGGCTCGATTGCAGCTGGCCGCCGGTGCACGCGAAGTGCATACGTTGCACACGGAACCGATCGTGGTGCGCCGAGCCACGGAACTGGCACAGATTCGGCAGGCATCGGTAGGGGCCAATCGCGTGGGGCTGTTCAGCGCCCATGTGAACGGCACCTGTCGCATGGGCCGTGATCCGCGCACCGCCGCCACCTCGCCCGAGGGCGAACGGTTCGGTGTCCGTGGGGTCTACGTGTGTGACGGATCGCTGCTCCCCACGGCGCTTGGCGTCAATCCTCAGGAAACCATCATGGCGGTCGCGACACTCGTGTCCGAACGCCTGGCCGCCCGCTACGGGCGTACCGTCCCGCTTCACGGAGAACTTGCATGACGCGCAAATCCGACGCTCCCCGTTCGCGTGACAAGGCCCAGCGCAAGCGTCGTCGCGCGCTCGACGCCTACGCACGCCTGCAGCGGGCGGCGACGCTCACGGCCACGGCAGCTGACGCCGCGATTGCCTCCTTCGGGCTCTCGGCCAGCCAACTGGGCGTGCTTGAAACGCTCGAGACACGCGGTCCGCTGCATCAGCAGGAGCTCGCGCGTGCGCTCGGCCGGAGCAAGGCACAGATGACGGCGATCATCGACGCCCTCGAGAAGCGGGGGCTGGCCGTGCGCGAGCGACACCCGACCGATCGTCGTTTCACCACGGTGCATCTCACCGAGGGCGGTTCGGCGCTGTTGGCCGAGGCCATGCCGGTGCGTGCGAGCGCGGTCGCCGAGATCATGAGCGTCCTCTCGGGCGACCAGCGCACGCGGCTCGGCCGGTTGTGTCGCCGCCTCGTGAAGTCGCTCGCGCCGGAGGAGGACGCACGGGACACGGATGACGACGACGAGTCGGGCAGTGCCGTGGATGCCGAGGCGCCGCTCGCGGAGCACGACGATGCGGTCGAGGCCGCGGAGGGGAGCCTCTCGCCTGCGGATGATCCGGAGACGCTCGCGCACGACGCGGCGGGAGCGCGCGGCGAGTAACTTCCGGGTATGCCCGGACGACATCATCTCTACATCCCAGGACCCACGAACGTCCCCGACCGTGTCCTGCGCGCCATGTATCGCGCGCAGGAAGATCATCGGTCCGCGTCGTTCCCTGCGCTCACCCGCTCCGTTCTCGACCGCCTGCCGGCGATCGTAGGGAGTACGACGGCCACGCCGTTCGTCTTCGCGTCTTCCGGGAGCGCGATGTGGGAGACGGCGCTCATCAACAGCGTGCAGCCCGGTGGGTTGCTGCTGGCACCGCGCTACGGTCAGTTCTCACACCTGTTCATCACGACGGCCGAGAAGCTGGGCTATCGGGTGCAGGTGCTCGATGTGCCGTGGGGTGAAGGAGCGCCAGCCGATGCGATCGAAGCCGCGCTGCGCGGTGACCACGCACATGAGATTCAGGGCGTGCTGCTCGTGCACAACGAGACCGCCACGGGCGTCACAACCGATGTCGGCGCGGTGCGTGCCGCCATCGACCGCGCGTCGCATCCCGCCCTGCTGTTCGTGGATGGTGTGAGTTCAATCGCGAGTCTCGATTTCCAGATGGATGCCTGGGGGGTGGACTGCGCGATCACCGGTTCGCAAAAGGGATTCATGATGCCGGCGGGGCTGGGCATTCTGTATTGCAGCGGGCGTGTGATGGCAGGGCTCGATGGCATCACGATGCCGCGCGCCTATTTCGATTTGCGTCCCATGCGCGACACGAACGCGCAGGGGTACTACCCGGCCACGCCGCCAACCACGCTCCTCTGGGCGCTCGACGAAGCGCTCACCATGCTGCACGAGGAAGGGATGTCACGAGTGGTCGCGCGACATCATCGTCTGGCCGAAGGGGTCCGGCGAGCGGTGCACGCGTGGGGGCTGCGACTGTGTGCCGCACATCCGTCGCTGTACAGCGACACGGTGTCCGCGGTACTCGTTCCCGACGGTGCCGACGCGCGAACCGTGATCGATATTGCAGCGCGTCAGTGGAACCTGGCGCTCGGCTCCGGGCTGGCACAGCTCGCCGGCAAGGTGTTTCGCATTGGGCACATGGGCGATGTGAACGAACTCATGCTCGCCGGTGCACTCTCAGGCGTGGAGCTCTCGCTGCTTGACGCGGGCATCGATGTGCCAGTTGGTGCTGGCGTTGCGGCGGCCACGACGTACTGGCGTGAGACGGCGGTGCGCACATGAGCCGGCCCATGGTGGTGGTCACGCGCAAGCTGCCCGATTCGATCGAAGCGCAGCTGCAGGAGCATTTCGACGCACATCTCAATCGCACCGACACCCCACTCTCGGCGAATGCGCTCGCCGATGCACTCCGACTGGCAGATGGTGTGTTGTGCACGGTGACCGATCGTTTCACGGCGCAGCACTTTGCGGTGCCGGTGCGACGCGCAAAGGTGCTGGCGAACTTCGGGGTGGGCGTGAACCACATCGATCTCGCTGCTGCACGCGCTGCCGGGATCATCGTGACCAACACGCCCGGCGTGCTCACCGACGACACGGCCGACGTGGCACTGGCACTCATTCTCATGACGCTGCGGCGTTTGGGAGAAGGTGAGCGGTTGCTGCGCACCGGTTCGTGGAGCGGATGGCGGCCCACGTTCATGCTGGGCCACTCCCCGCGAGGCAAGACGCTCGGCATCGTGGGCTATGGCCGAATCGGCCGAGCGCTCGCGCGACGGGCGCACGATGCGTTGGGCATGCACGTGCAGTGGTGGGCACCGCGTGATCCCAAGGTGGACGGGCCTGACGATGACGGGCCGGCCAGCGCGACACGCGTGGACACACTCGATGCGTTGCTGCGCACGTCGGATGTGGTTTCGCTACACTGTCCGTCCACGGCCGATACGCGTCATCTGATCAATGCGGAGCGGCTGCAGCTCATGCCGTCGCATGCGGTGCTGATCAACACCGCACGTGGTGACATCGTCGACGAACATGCGCTGGTGCAGGCGCTGCGTGAGCGTACCATCGCCGGCGCCGGTCTCGATGTGTACGAATTCGAGCCCACGGTGTTGCCCGATCTGCGTGACTTCGAACAGGTCGTGCTGCTGCCGCACATGGGCACCTCCACCATGGAGACGCGTGTTGCGATGGGGGCGAGCGCGCTGCGCAACTTGCAGGCGGTGCTGGCAGGTGACGAGCCACCCGATCGCGTGGCGTGATCATGGAGCCCATGGCCAGGCCCGTGCCCACGCCGGCGTTCAACACGCCGGTGCACGCCGGGCTGGCGCGCGACATGCCCACGGCGACCGCCGTGGGTGGATTGGCCCATTACGCCGCCGTCACGTCACGCTTTCTGCCGCAGCCGCATGACGTGGTGGTGTGCACGCCACCCGGGTACGAGCAGGATACCACGCGCCGCTATCCGGTGGTGTATCTGCACGACGGACAGAACGTGTTCGACGAGTATCCCATGGCGCCGTTCGGTGTGCAGTGGGGCGTGGACACTACCGCGCGCGCACTGGCCCATGCGCAGGCGATCGAGCCGCTGATTCTTGTCGCGATCGGGAATGGCGGTCGCGAGCGCATCGACGAATACACGCCCACGCGCGATGCGGGACACGATGCCGGCGGACTTGCCGATCGCTACGGGCAGATGCTCACGTACGAGATCAAGCCATTCATCGATCGACACTATCGTACGAAGCGTGATGCGGCGAACACCGGACTCGTGGGCAGTTCGCTGGGCGGCCTGCTCACGCTGCATCTCGGCCTCACACACCCGGCGGTGTTCGGCAAGCTGGCGCTCATGTCGCCGTCGGTGTGGTGGGATGACCGCTGGATCGTACGGCAACTGGTGACGGCAGTGGGCGGTCGCCCCGATCTCACGATCTGGCTCGATGTGGGCACGCACGAATCGCGCATGCTGCGCGGATCGCGTCTGCTGGTGCGTGTTCTGCAGCGACGCGGATGGCGGCTTGGTGAGGATCTCGAGTACGAAGAAGTGGAAGGCGGGCTCCACGACGAGCGGTCGTGGGGGCTGCGAATCGGTCGCGTGCTGCGGTTCCTGTTTCCGGGGTGATGTGTGATGGCGGTGAAGAAGCTGGTGGAACCAGAACGATTCGAGGGATTCGGACCGGGCGCGCTGCGGTTCCTGCGCTCGCTCACGCGCAACAACCGCAAGGAGTGGTTCGAAGCGCACCGCGCCGATTACGAGCGCGAGATCAAACGACCGTTGTTGGCGTTGATCGAAGAGGTCGATGTGCGGTTGGCGTCGTTCGCGCCCGAGATCGTGGGCACGAAGAAGTCGCTCTTTCGCATTCATCGCGACGTGCGCTTCAGCAAGGACAAGCGGCCGTACAAGACGCATGCGGCGTGCTGGTTCTACCATCGCGACGCCGGGCGATCGGTGGGGGAGAATGCGGCGCACGGTGGCGCGGGTTTCTACTTCCACTTCGCGCCTGGTGAGGTGTTCACGGGCGGCGGGGTGTGGATGCCGCCGAGGCCGGCGCTGTTGCGGATTCGCGACGCGATCGCCGAGGCACCGGAGGTGTTTGCAGACTTCATGAAGGCGCCGGCGTTCAAGCGACGCTTTGGCGGACTCGAGCGGGAGCACATGCTGCAGCGCATGCCACGCGGATTCGCGCCCGATCATCCGGCCGGCGAGTGGTTGCGCTTTCAGTCGTTCACGGTGGGGCGCGCACTCGACGAAGCCGAGATCGGATCACGTCGCCTCATTGACGTGCTGGTGAAGGACTACACGGTGATGTTGCCGCTGGTGCGGTGGATCAATGGCGTGAGCGGACTGCCGGAGTCGACGAGCCGGTGAGACCTTCGCATCGCGTGTCCGTGGCTGCGTTGGTCGGCTTCATCGGTCTGCAGGTCGCGCCGCATCGTGTCGAGTCGCAGTCGAGTGCGGCGATTGACGTGATGTCGTTCAATATTCGCCACGGGCGCGGGGACGATGGGGCGCACGTGTGGCCGAACCGGCGACAGATCGTGCTCGACCTGCTGCGCACGTCAGCAATTCCGCTGATCGGTTTGCAGGAGGTGCTGGACTTCCAGCTGCGCGAGATCGCGGACGCGCTGCCGACCTATCGCGTGATCGGGGTGGGACGCGATGATGGCGTAGCGGCCGGCGAGTTCGCGCCGTTGCTTGTGGACACCACGCGCTTTACGGTCATTGCCGAAGGCACCTTCTGGTTTTCCGACACGCCGCACGTGCCCGGTTCCATGCACTGGGGAAACCGCATCACGCGCATCTGTAGCTGGGCGCGCCTGCATGACCGCCGCACGGATGATACGGTGCGCGTGTACAACGTGCACTGGGACCATGAATCGCAACCATCACGCGAACGGAGTGCCGCTCTGCTGCTCGAGCGCATCGCACGCGACACGGGCGCACGCGATGGCGTGCTGGTCACTGGTGATTTCAACGCGGGTGAAGACAACGCGGCCTTCCGCGCCCTGGTGACCGACACGCGACGTGCCCTTCGCGACAGCTACCGCGAGCGATCCCCTGACGCCACGATCGTCGGCACCTTCAACGCGTTTCGGGGCGACTCCCTCGGCGACAAGATCGATGCGGTGCTTGTGAGCAGCGAGTGGATCGTCGACTCGGCACGCATTGATCGCCGTCAGGTGCAGCAGCTGTGGCCGTCAGACCATTTCCCAGTCACGGCGCGCGTGCGCCGGTCGCGCCAGACCCCCTGAGTGACGGCGATGGCCGCGCGCCTCGTGATCTTCGACTTCGACGGCACGCTCGCGAACACGTTTCCGGTGTTTCGCGAGGTGTTCGACGCGGTGATCGATCGCTATGCGCTGCGTCGCCCGGACGAGGCCGATGTGCACTGGCTGCGCGCGCAGCCCACGTCGGAGATCTTGCGCTGGCTTGGGGTGCCGCTGTGGCAGCTGCCTGCGATCATGCGGTTTGCGCGAGCGCGCATGCAGGCGCGTGCGTCCGAGATCACGCTCTTCCCCGGTGTCGATGCCCTGCTGCACGCGCTGATTGGCGCGGATACGCGCATTGCGGTGGTGTCGTCCAACGCGGAACGCACGGTGCGTACGGTGCTCGGGCCGACGTTGATGTCACAGGTGAGTGCGGTCCGGTGCGGGGTCGGGCTGTTCGGCAAGGCGGCGCGTCTTCGCGGTGTGCTGCGGCGAACGGGCGTGGCGCCCCACTCGGCCGTGTTCGTGGGCGATGAGGAACGCGATGTGTCGGCGGCGCGCGAGGCCGGTGTGCGCGCGATCGCCGTGACGTGGGGCTACGCGGCCGCACCGGCGCTGGTGCAGGCCGATGTGGTGTGCGATCGGGTGGACGCCTTGGCGGCGCTGTTGGGCGTCTCCACGCATCCGATGCCACAGTAGGACGCGGCGACCGCGCACTCGTGGGCGCCCGTTTTCGGGCGGTGCGCGCTCAGGATGGTGTCGGCAAGGAAATGATGATGCGGATGCGGCTGGTCGCCGTATACTCGGATCCAGTTACCCGGGCCGCACGCTGCGCCACGCCGGCGAGCGAGCCCGAACCGCCCCCCGCTGCTCGATCCCCTCCGTCGATGCCTACCACCGCCACCGCGTCCTGCTCGACCTACGTGATCCGACTGCGCCCGATGCTGCTGGCGCTGGCCGTGCCCCTCTCGGCGCGCGCGTCCGTCGCCGAGGCGCAGCGTATGGTAGCGCCCGCCGTGGACGAACCGTGCGCGGCCACCGTCGTTCGCCGCGAGACGCTGCGCGACAGCACAGGCGCGTTACTGTACGTGGCCCCGGATGTGGTGCTGGCCCACGAGGGTGAACTGCTGCTTGCCGGCCAGGCGACGGCGCGATTCATCGCCAACGCGGACGGTCACACGTTCACGCCGGATTCACAAAGCTTCGTAGGCGTGCGGCGTACCGTCGACGGACGCACGCATCCCATCGCGCTGCCTGCGGCGCTGGCCGGCGCCTCGCTACGCGACCTGCGGGCCGTGCCGTTGCCCAACCGGCGGTGGGGCGTGCTGTTCTTCAGTCAGGCCACCGAAGTGCGACGCACGCCGAAGGCCACCTCCGATTCCTTGTGGTACGGCGTGCTTGGTCCCGCTGGCTGGGAGCGGGTGGAGGCTATCGCCGTCCCCACCGATATCCGCCTGAATCTGCCGGTGGCGCGTCCCATGCTTGCGCGCGGTGGGCATGTGCTCGCGGCCGTGCCCGCGGAACGTCGCGGCGGCAGTGCCGGCGTGCTGCTGCTCGAATCCGAGCGCGACGCATGGCGCACGCGATTTCTGCCGACCCACGGCAGCGCCTACGCCGGGCTCGCCTTTGATGGTTCGAAGGGGGCGCTCCGCGTGCTCGCGGTACACCCCGATCCCGAGCCTGCTCCCGACACGCGCTCTTCCAACGAACTCTATTTGTACGATCCGGAACGCATGCAAAACTCCCGGATCAAGCTCTCGGTGTTTCCCGCGCTGCCCGCGTGGCCTGCACATGATCCGACAATCCTTCAGGTCGGGCGTGCGCTGAGTGTGGCGTGGCTCGCCGCCGACCGCAGTGATGCCCAAGAACGACGCGTGCCGACACATCTGTTCGTGCGTGATGGCGTGGCAGAACCACCGCACGTCCTTGGCGCGGATGCCTCGCGTGTGGTCAGCGTGCCCGCGGGCAATGACCAGGTGCACGTCGTGACCTCGCACACCTCGCATGTCGATTCGGTCCAGGTCGACATTCACACCCTTCCCGCGCTCTCCCGGGGAGTCCGTCTTCGTCACTCCACCAGCTTCGCCGAAATCATGGGCGCAGGGCGGTGGAACGACTCGACGGTGATCGTAACGCTGCTCAGCCGCACGATCACGGAGGCCACCTCGATTGCCACCGAGGTGTTCTGGATCAAGGCACAGTGCTCTCCCGTTCCGGAGGGCAGTCGCGTGCCTTGAGCATGTTTCACCACCAACTGGAGCTGTTCTCATGCATACACGAAATCTGTGGCCGGCGCTGTTGCTCGTAGCTGCCGCCGCATGCACTGACGGTGGAAGTCCCGTGGATACCCCGTGGGAGCGCGCGTTCGACATTGCCGTGCCCACGTTTCGACAACTCTCATCCGTCACCCCCAACGTGACAGAACCGCAATCGATCGATTCCGTCGCGGCCTCGTATTTGTACGATCCCGCCGACCTGCCCGATGGCTACGCACAGCTACTCGCGTCTGGTTCGCTGATCACTGAGCCGTCGTCGGCTGATGCCGGGTTCGCAGGTGATCACATGGTGGCCTATGGCCAGGCGCTTGGTCGTAGCCGCGGCAGCTACTACAGAAACTCCATCAGACTCAGGCTGTTCTACCAGGGCGCTGCGGTTTCGGAAAACGAGGGCGAAGAAACGGCATCCTGTCTCTGCGCTCACTTCTGGTCCCCGTGGGGTGAGATCGCGAATACGACGATCGGCGTCGGAACTGAGTGCGGGCATATGGCGATGGCAAACGCCCGCCATGAGGCACGTCTCGATTTCACCACGCCAGTGAAAGTCTACACGTTGTTGGCACAGACGGGTACAGACTCGGATCAGGCCCAGCAGACCCCGTGCGGCGTGGCCTCCGAGCGCGGCGGCGGCGGTGGTGAAGACGACTGGTATATCTGCTTCTGGGAAGACATCTACTCGGAAGACGGCATCTTCCTCCGCCGCGTCGAACTCGGTTGCTCGCCCTACAATGGCAACGTGTACTGAGCACGAACGCAGTACCCGATGAACGACGGCCATCGGATCCTGTTCGCCGTCACGCTACACCATCACTCGGGCGCTCGCCCACTGACCCCGCGCTGTGTTCTCGCGCGATTCCCATATTGATCCGACTCCCACCGGGAGTGGAGGTATAGATGCAGATCGTTCCGACCCTGTCGCTGGTGGCGCTCGCCACCGCGCTCGCCACGTCGAGCTCCCTGCTGCGCGCGCAGCAGTCCAACAATGCCCGCGCCCCACGCATTACACTCGCCGTGGTGGACAGTATGCCGGTCGCAACCGCACGTGCGATGCTGGTGCGCAAGGCCGGAGGCACCACGCTCCTGGTGCTCGACCGCAAGCACGCCACTCCGGAAACACTCGGACTCGGCCTCGCCGTCCTGAAGCAGGTGAGCCGGAAACCTCTGGCCCTCGGTGAACAGCAGGTCGTGCCCATTCAGGGCGGCGTGGCGACCAAGGCACCCTCGGCCAA
>JAABRL010000034.1:30741-43846 GCA_011390935.1 Gemmatimonas sp. | reverse complement strand
GACGCATGCCGCCAAGCAGACCGATCTGGAAAGGGCAGCTTCGACTCTCGCTGGTGTCGATCGCCGTCGAGCTGTTCACCGCGACCAGAGCGAGCGCGAAGCCGTCGTTTCGCCAGATCCATGCGCCGAGTGGCAAGCCGATCAACTACGAAAAGGTGGTCGCCGGCATCGGACCGGTCGATCGCGACGAGATCATGAAAGGCTTCGAGTACGAAAAGGGTGACTACGTCTTGCTCACCGAAGCCGAGATCAATGCCGTGAAGCTGGAGACGCGGAAGACGCTCGAACTGACCCAGTTCGTTGGCGCATGCGAAATCGATCCGATCTACTACGACAAGTCGTACTTCGTGGTGCCGGCCGACACACTGGCAGAGGATGCCTTCCGTGTCATTCGTGACGCGTTGCGCGAATCGGAGCAGGTGGGGCTGGGTCAGCTGGCGCTGCGCGGCAAGGAGTATCTGGTTGCGCTCAAGCCCACCGGCACGGGGCTCATGCTCGAGACGCTTCACTATGAAGACGAGATTCGCAAGTCGGACGCATTCTTCGCGAGCATTCCCGCCGAAAAGGCCGACGATGACATGCTGGAGGTCGCGGCCGCGCTGATCAAGAAGAAGTCTGCCCCGTTCAACGCTGCCGCCTTCAAGGACAACTATCAGATCGCGCTTCGCGAGCTGATTGAAGAAAAGCTCGCGTCGAAGGACAATCGCGTGCGCGTTGCGGGCGGCACGCCAACGCCGCCGAGCGGTGAGACGAAGGAACTCGATCTCATGGCGGCACTGAAGCGCAGTCTCGAAGGCGCTGGCGGCAAGGCACGACCGGCGGCGACAACTCGCCGCAAGACGGCGAGACGCAAGGCCAGCTGACATGCCGGGCGTGCTGCCCGTCTTTCGCAGGCCGCAACTCGCGACCAGCGCAACCGCGGTGCCCAACGGTGACGGATGGTTGTTCGAAATGAAGTACGACGGATATCGATGTATCGCATCGGTGCACGGTGTCTCGGTTCGGCTCTTCACGCGCAACGGGCATGACTGGACCGAGCGCTTCGGCGCACTTGTGGCGCCGCTCTCACGACTTACATCAGCGTCCGCGCTGCTCGATGGTGAAGTGTGTGCGCTCACAGCAGACGGACGGGCGGACTTTTCGACGCTGTCGAGCGCGCTGACATCGGGCGCGCCGCTGGTGTATTTCGCGTTCGACCTGCTCGAACACGAGGGAGAAGATCTGACAGGACTCCCGCTGCTCGAGCGCAAGGACCGCCTCGAACGGCTGCTTGGCGGGAGTGACGCCCGTGGCGCGGTTCGTTTCGCCACGCACGTGCTGGGCAACGGACAGGATGTCTTCGATGCCGTGTGCCACGAAGGTCACGAAGGAGTCATCGCGAAGCAGATCGGCGCGAAGTACCGCGGTGCGCGCACGCGCAGCTGGCTGAAGCTCAAGTGCGGGAAACGCGGCGAGTATGTGATCGCCGGATGGACACCCTCCTCGCGAAAGGACACGTTTGCGTCGCTGCTGCTGGGCAGCTGGGACGCCGGACAGCTCGTGTATCGAGGACGGGTAGGCACCGGTTTCACGGTCGACGAGGCAGAGACGCTGCAGCGTACGCTCGATGCGCAGGCACAAGCGAGCACGCCGCTCGCCGATGTTCCGCGCGAGATTGCCCGATCGGCCCGATGGGTGACGCCGACACTCGTCGCTGACATTGCATACACGGAACGCACGGCGGATGGGCGCTTGCGCCATGCATCGTTCCGAGCGCTGCGGGACCGCGAAGTGGTGACGGCGTCCACCAGCGACGTGAGCGGACTGGCGGCTCGCGGCGTCGCCGCATGTGCGCGCGAGGGGCAAGCGCTCACGAGTCCGGCGCGGGTGGCGTATCCCGAACAGGGCGTGTCGAAGGCGGAGCTGGCCGGCTACTACGACGCCGTGGCTGCGCACATGCTGCCGTACATTGCCGATCGTCCGCTCAGCCTGCTACGCTGCCCACAGGGACGCGCCAAGCACTGTTTCTTCCAGAAGCACGACAGCGGCGGCTTTCCCGCGGCCATGGCGAGCGTACAGGTCACGGAGAAGGACGGAGACGTGAAGCCCTACTTCGTGGTGCGTGACCTCGCCGGTCTGCTCGCGGGGGTGCAGATGAATGTGCTGGAGTGGCACGTGTGGGGTTCGTGCGCTGAGGCGATCGAACAACCTGAGCGGCTCGTGTTCGATCTCGACCCCGACGACGCGCTTTCCTTCGGCGATGTGCGCGAGGCCGCACGCACGCTGGCGGCACGACTGGAGGAGCTGGGCATGCGCAGCTATCCGCTGCTGAGCGGCGGCAAGGGCATTCATGTCATCGCACCGATTGTCCCTGACGCCGAGTGGCCGGTCGTGAAGGACTTCTGCCGAGCGATCGCCCAGGAGTTCGCAACGCGCGAGCCGACACGGTTTGTCGCCACCATGTCGAAGGCGCGGCGCAAAGGGCGCTTGTTCATTGACTATTTGCGCAACGAACGCGGCTCGACGGCCATCGCCCCGTGGTCGACGCGAGCCCGGGCAGGCGCCCCGGTCGCGGTGCCGGTGACCTGGCAGACGCTCGATCAGTTCGAGGACGCCAATCACTTCTCGGTGCGTGCGGCGGTGAAGTACGCCGCGCAGCACGCGGATCCGTGGCCTGATTACTTCACAGTGCGGCAGTCGCTGCCCGACGCCATCGCTGCCCGCGACTCGGAGAGATAGGCGTATGGTGCGCCGCGGGACTCAGCCGCCGCGACGGCCGGATTTTGCGGACGTCGCTTGGGGCTTCACACGCGGTGGTGGTGCCGGCGCGGCGGACTTCGTCGGCTTCTGTCCCGTGAGTGCCGCGTCTTTGGACGACTTCGCGGGTGTCTTGTGACTGGAGAAGTCGGGAACGGCGGTGCGCGCCTTCTTTGACATATTGGGCTCCGCAGTGCGTGGGGAAACCTCGCGCGCTCGCGTGGTCGGCGAACGCCTTCTGCAACTTCGGGGGTGCAGGCCTGGAATGCCAGCGTGCGGTAGCAGGTCGGCGCGTCGGGGTCAGGCGCGGTACGCGCCTTTGCCCGCGGGGATCACCACCAGGCGCGTGAGCAGCACGTGCAGCAGGCATGCCACCAGCACCGCCGGCACGCTCGCCGATACGCGAATGAACAGCGCCGACCCTTCCATGGCGAGTGGGTCGAGCAGCGTGAGATACACCGCGGAACCCGACAGCAAGGCAGCAAACGCGGCCCAGTTCACGCGCCCCCAGTAGGCGTACGCGCCACGCGTCGTTCCGTCGTACAGCGCCCGCAGATCGACCCGATTGTGCCGCAGCACGAGGCGGTCCGCCAGCGCCACCCCGCACATGGGTGCGAGAATCGCTTCGGAGAACGCGACGAGAGTGTAGAAGCGGTCGTACAGCGCGTCGGACGCGAGCAGCACCATGGCGGCCACGCCTGCGAAAAAGACCAGCGTGAAGCGCGACCAGCCGAGTTGCTGCAGACGCGCCCCGGAATGCTGAATCAGCGTCTGACAGTTGCCCTGCACCATGCCCACGAGGCTGCTCAGATTGGCCACGCCGAGCAGCGTCAGCAGCAGCGCGCCCGCGACGGGTCCGGTGATCGGAATCATCCAGCTTACCGGGTCGGCACTGCCCAGCGACAGCGCCGCAACGAGGCCAACGCTCGCGGCGATCACGTACACCGGCACGTAGGCAATCAGACTGCCCCACACGACGGCACGCTGCGTCTGGGCATAGCGGCCGAGGTTGGCGGCCAGCGATCCCCAGCTGAGGCCGCTGGCAATGTGCAGCTCCACCGAGAGCATGATGTTCGTGGCACGCTCCGGATGCGGTGCGATCGGTGGGGCCGCGAGCAGCGTGGCAAGCGGGACCGTGGAGAACAGGGCGACCATGAGCCACACGCACAACAGCAGCAGCCCGGGCGCGGCAATGCGATTGAGCAGGCGCACACTCGCGCTGCCCCGAATGAGGATAGCCCACGCCAGAGCGAGCATGCCCACGGCCACGATGAGCTGCAGCGTGTGCGCGCTCGTCGATGCCGACGGCATCACGATACGCACAACTTCGACCGCGGACTTGCCGATCATGGTGGACAGAATGGCGGCCCACGCGAAGACCGTCGCCACGACCACCACGAGCACGAAGCCCAACGCGCCAACCGGTCCATACACCGATCGCTGATGCACGAAAAACTCGGTGCCCCACTTGCTCGACGGGAGCACGAGGGCGAGCAGTAGAATCACCACACCGATCGTGTTGCCGGCGAGCATCGTGAGCACGCCGTCGCGAAAGCCGACGTATTGCGCCGTGGTGCCACCGAAGAGAAACGCCCACGTGGCGATGGCGAGCCCGGACTTAACACTCAGTACATCGAGAAAGCTCCACCGTCGCTCGGCGCGTGTGAGCGGGAGCGTTTCGGCGAGTGCGTCGTCTACTGGTGCATCTGCGCGAGGCGTGGTGCCCACTCAGCCCTGCAGCAGCACAGTGCCCACGATCGAACACACCAGGAACGCCACCAGCCAGCCGACATCCGTCGCCGGCAGGTCACGGAACGCGGGATCTTCCGCTTGCTCATGTGCGATGCGGGCGAGGCGTCGCTCGAGTTCGGCGCGCATGGCGTCGGAGAGGTGCATGGATCCTGTCGCCTACTCGCGGTGTGGAGAGACGTTGAGCATGACTTCAATGCCCACGAGATCGAATAGCTGCAGGCTGTTGATGAACAGCATCTGCGTACCATCGGGTGAGATGGTCCACGTGCGCACCCACGGCCGCTGGTCCAGCATGCTCGGCGCACCGAACCGCGGCGGCGTGCCGGGCACGAACGACTGCGCGAGCATGGCGGAGCGGTTGGTGGCGTAGGAAAGCGTCCGGCCATCTTTGCTCCAGACGGGCTCGCGTCCGCCACCCCGCGACACGGCGTAGCGCGCGGTAGCGTCGGGGAAGGGGCTGACGTACACCTCGAACTCGCCAGTCTCGTCGGAGCTGTAGGCAATCCATTGGCCATCGGGGGAAATCGCCGGATCGACTTCGTCCGCGTCGGTCACCGCCAACGGACGAACCGCACCGCCCGTCTCGCGATCGAAGACCACGATATCGCTGGACATGGAGGCGAGGGTGCGCAGCCCTTCGATGGCCAGCCACTTGCCGTGCACGGAAAAATTTCGCGTCACGGCCCACTCACCTGGCGTGGGCAGGTCGCGCACCGTGCCGGTGCCCGAGGCGCTGCGCACGCCGAACCCGGTCGGCGTAGCGACCACGAGACTGTCGCCCTTCTCGGTCCACGCCGAGCGCGCGGGGGTGGCGCCGCCTCCGATGCGTTGCGGGACACCTCGTGCGAGCTCCCACACGTAGATCGATCGCTGTTCGTCGAGATCCATGGCGTCGACCACGAACTTCGTGCCGTCCGGCGAGAAGCGCGGATGATCGAAGAGGATTTCCTTGGCGGGGAAGGCGAGCGTGGATGCGACCCCGTTGGTCACCATGGTGACCTCGCCGGTGGGGGTATTGCCGGCGCGACGGGCGATCGCCAGCGTGCCATTGCTCGACACGGTGTATTCGGCAAAGGCGAACACGGGGGAGCGCCGCAGCACGCCGTCGGCGATGCGCACGCCGGGCCCGATGGTGTCGCCCGCCACCGGATCGAACGGATACGCCAGCAGCTGATTGTCGCGTACCACCACGAGTGCCTTCCACGACGGCACGTAGCGCGCCGTGGCGCCAGACACGAGACGCCTGGGGCCCCCGCCACCGAGCGGCAACCAGTGCACGACTGGTGCAACGTCCAGGCTCGAATATGTGAACAGCACGGCGTTCCCCTCGGCCACGAACGAGGGAGCCCCCACCTGCAGTCCCGCCGCTTCCGGTGCCAGCAGCTCGCGCGGCGCGGCATCCCGCACGTTCAGTTCATACAGCGATCGACCCACCGCGGCGATCACTCGATCCGCGTCTGCCCACGTGCTTCCGCCGATGTAGCCACGTGGCAGCACGCCCATCTGGGTGGGGGCACCACCAGCCACGGCCACGCGCATGATGCGCTGGCCCATGAAGAACGCCAGCTGCTGTCCGTCCGGCGAAAACGACAGGCCGCGTGCGCCGGTGGTCCCCGCAATGACGCGAATCGAGAGGTCGTCGAGGTTGCGCAGGTAGAGCGAGTGCTCGGTGCTGTCATTGATGTTCGCCTGGCTCTGCCCTTGAAACGCGAGGGTGCGTCCATCGGGTGACAGCTCGAACATCTGCCCGCAGCACACCGCCTGCAGCTGCACCGAATCGGGCGGGTTGAAGAGGAACCGTGTCGTCGCTGCCTGCGCAGTCGATGCCCCGTCCGTTCGCTGCGCGAAGGCGCCGTATCCGAGCGCCACCCCGATGCCGATGCCCGCCACCCACGGCATCATGCGGGCGAGGCCACTGCGCGCTGCGGGGCGCTCGGTCATGGTTTGTGGTGCACGCGCCGACGCATCACCAAGCGCCGCTGCAAACGCCGCCGCCCCCGCGAGCCGATCGGACGGCAGCTTTTCGAGCGCACTCGCGACGGCCAGCGCCACATGCGGGGGCACGCTCTTGCGCAGTTCGCCGAGCGGCGTGGGTGTGGCCGTGAGCACCTTGGCTACGATGGCCTGCGAGGTCGGTCCGGAAAACGGCGGTTCGCCTGCCAGCATCTCGTAGGTGATCGCACCGAGGGCCCAGAGATCCGCGCGACCATCGACCGACAACTCGCCCATGGCCTGCTCGGGTGCCATGTAGCTCGGCGTGCCAAGCGACAGGCCGGTCTGTGTAAGGCGCTGTCCACTGGCTTCCTGCACCGCCAGCGCGATCCCGAAGTCGGCCACGAGCGGGCTGCCGTCGTGCAGCAGAATGTTCTCGGGCTTGATGTCGCGATGCACCACCCCGCGCTTGTGCGCGTATTCAAGCGCTGCGGCCACGGCCTGCGCAATGCGCACCGCATCGGCCACCGGCAGCTGTCGTTCGCGGTCGAGGCGCGCCCGGAGCGACTCCCCCTCCACGAACGGCATGACGTAGAACACGAGGCCGTCGGCCGTGCCGGAATCGAACAGCGGTAGAATATGCGGGTGCTGCAGGTTGGCCGTGAGCTCGATTTCCTTCAGAAAGCGTGCCGTGCCGAGTGCCGCGGACAGCTCGGGGTGCAGCACCTTGATCGCCACGCGGCGGTGATGCCGCTCGTCCTCGGCCAGATACACGGACGCCATGCCGCCGGCGCCGATCTCGCGCTCGAGGCGATATCGGCCCGACAGACCCGCTGAGAGTCGCTCGATGATGGGCTGCACGTCCCCAAGATGCGTCATGGGGGCGATTGGTGCACGGTGTGCGGTGTCAGGTCGTGGCGTTGCCCGCGCCGAACGCCACTACCAGCCCCGACTCGTCGATCAGTTCGAATGCATCGCCCTGCATCACCACACGCAGTGTCTGCCCCAGAAACGCCGGACTCGCGAATGAAATCGTGAAGCGCTTCAGCGGACGGCCATGCAACGCGAGTTGCCGAATCATCGCGTTGCGCAGTCCAAGTCCCTGCAGGAACGGTCGCTTTACTCCGAACAGTCGCGCCGCCCAACGTGTGGTGTGCACCGGATTGAAGTCTCCGGAGACACGCCCGAACCGTTTGCCCATATCGGCGGGCACGTGGATCGTCCCTGTCACGCTGTCGGAGGCCGTCGCGTCGAGTTGCGGCTCCTTGCGACGCAGCTCTGCGAGCGTGCGCAGCAGCGCTCGACCACTCGCCAGCTTCTCGAGGTCGGCGTCGGGTACGCTTCGAATGATGAACCGATCGTTCACCGTGCCGAGCAGTACGCCACCATCGGCACGCGGGCGGTGAATCGCGATGCGCAACGAAATCATCGCTTTGCCGTCGCCGAGGCGCGAGGCGGTGCGCAACGACGCATGCAGCTCCTGTCGGTCGGTACTCACCCAGTCGGCGACACTCGCCCAGTGTTTCGTCTCGTGCTGCACGTGCAGCAGATGACGGAAGTTGATGCCGAGATCCGCGATGAGGCGCGTGTACAGCAGCGTGCCGACGCTCTGGTTGTACAGATACGGCACCGGGACATCCGGATCGGTCCGATCACCGCAATCGTTGAAGAGTCGCTGCCACTCGGCGCGCAGCGCGGGCGTGATCACGATGGGCGACGCATACGTTCCGACGTGCTCCGCCTTGAGCGCGTGCGTGACGGTGAGGTTGCGCAACGTCGCCGTCCAGTACGCGCGGGCGTAGCGAAACCGTTCGGAGACGCACGGCACCTGACGCAAAGGCGTGTCGGGCGATTGCAGCGCCGCGGCGCCGCCAGCCTGGGTGAAGGTGGAGACGCGCTGCCCTTTCAGCCGTTCGACATGTGTGTCAGGAGGGATCGGATCGGGGGCTGACATGGACGATCGGAAGAAGGACGCAGCGTGGATCGTGAAACGGCGTGGTGGTCACATGGGCAGTAGACCGCGATGTCGCTCCAACATGGCGCGCGGGGCGTGAATGCACTAGCGCGCTGATGGACCGTAGCGGCAGTGGCCACCCGTTGATCGCGTGTCGTGTCGTGCTCATCGTACGCGCAGCAGGTGCAGCTCCAGCGCGCCCAATGTCGCCCCTTCCAGTCGCGTCTCCACGCTCGCGGTTCGGTTGGGAGCGAGACGGAATCGGAAATAGTGCGCACCGCGACCGCCAACCGAGAATCGCGTTGCCGAGCTGGTGAGCGGAGACCACACCAGCGCGGCATTCGGCATGCCGTCCAGCACCGAACGCATATCCCAGCTCGGTGTTGCGAATCGTGGCGCCGTGCGCGTCGGATCGCCCCAGTGCGCGAACGCGTGCGAGAGCAGCCAATCACGCGAAACCTCGAGCAGGTCGCCGAGTTGCGCTCGCGGGTTGTTCGCCGACGTCGACAGCAGCGCCCGCCAACGGACCGACTCGTCGCCCCCGAGACGATCCGAGGCGAAGCGAAGGAATGACCAGGCCCCGCCCCGTGTCGTGGCGGTGGGCAACGCCCCGAACGGACTCGACGCGGATGGGGCGGCGAGATACTCGGCGAGGTTCTCCACCACGGGTCGGAGGGACGCGAATGCTTCACGCCGCGTCGGGTCGGACTCGATCAGCGCGCGTGTCTGGCGCACCCCGGCGTGTTGCGCGGTACGGGCCCGATACAACAGCTCTTCCGCGATGTGCGCGACCCCCTCCTCGAGCCACACGCTCTTCATTCTGCCGGTCGCCGACAGGCTGATCAGGTGGGTGTATTCATGGATCAACACGCTCGGCAGCACGCGTGCGAGATCCTCGCGTGTCGTGAACGGAGATTCGGATCCCGGCTGCGGTACGCTCAGGTACAGATATTCGCCGGCGTTGCTGTTGGGACACTCGCCGACCGATCGCCAGTCGCGCGTCGCCACGAAGCCGACGGCGTCTTCGGCCTTGTGCGTGAACACCATGGCAACGCGTCCGTTACGATCCGCATCCAGCAATGGGCCGAACATGCGATGAGCCAGCGGCACCGAGAGGGTGTCGAACTGCACGGCGAACGCTCGCAGTTCGTCATCGGTGAAGCCGCCGACCGGGTTCTCGATGTCCGCGTAGACGATGCTGTGCTCGAGCACGCTCACCACGCGGGCCAGGGCGTCGGGTTGCGGGGCGCAGCTGGCGAAGGCACGCAACTTGAGCGGCACCACGTCGCCTTCACGCGGCAGCGTCAGTGAGGCGTCGGGACCGCGCGGGGCACCGCGGTGTGTCACGGCCGATGCTGCGATGACATCCGGCGGTGCGGCGTGGAACGCATCGTGTCGCCGATTGTCCGTCGTTCGCGCGGCGGCGTGCTGGACTGGTACCATCGGTAGCGCCGCTGCGCTGACCGCCTCGACGCGATCGGCCATGATCGAGAACTCGGTCTGCACGCCGTCATCCCACGCGGGTGAGAATGCCACGAGTGCGAACTCATTGTCATCGGTGGTCGCCTCCCCCACAGCGAACCCCAGGCACACCCGTGCCCCCACGGGCAGCGCCACCGCCTCCCCGACGGGCGGTAGCACGATCGTCGGCGTCGTGCAGGCGTCGGCTGGTACGACCGTGATGGGAATCGTCGCCACGCGCCCTTCGCTCTCCGCGCGAATGATCGTATTGCCTGGCGCCAGCGCGTCCACGAGACCGCGCTGATCGACCGTGGCCACGCGTACGTCATCGGACCGCCAGTCGATGGTACGCGCCACCAGCGCGCTTCCATTGGCATCGCGAGGCACCGCGTTCAGCGCCAGCCGCGCGCCGACCGCCAAGGTGGTCGTGGCGGCCGACAGCTCGAGTTGCGCCACCGGTGTGCGCGGCGGCGGCGCTGCGGGTGTGCGCCCGTCGCAGCCCGTCAACGCGACCACCAGGAATATTGTGCGCGTCGTGTTCGCCATGGATTTCCACCTCACGCGGCCGCCCGTGCTGCACGTACGAATCGGTGCGTCGCGCGAACGTACACACGCTCGCGTGGAATCCTTCGCGCGCCACCCTTGACAGTACTGCGCGTCGCACCCACGGTAAGGTGTTCGCGAACCCGACCGTTGTCCATCGCGACATCGGTGCGCCGGCCCCCTGGTCGTTGCTGCGCTTCCCCGTTGCCTGGTGCCCTGCACAATGTCCGCTCTCCGACTCACACGTGCCCTCGCGGCGCTGAGCCTCTGTTCACTGCCGCTGGCGGCTCAGCCCGCAAGCAACGCACCCACGCGCGACACCACGCGCAAGGTGCTCGTCGTTCCCGGTCAGCGCGATGGCGCCAGCATGTTTCCGCTCGTGGAGTATCCCGAAGTGCAGCCGAAGCAATGGGGGGTGATGGACTTCGAGCACTATCACACGACCGCCGAGATGAACTACTGGATGGAGCGATGGGCGCGCGAGCGGCCGGACATCGTGCAGCTGTATGAAGTGGGCAAGACGTTCGGTGGGCAGTCCATCTGGCAGATGACGCTCACCAACACGGCCACCGGCAAGGACACGGACAAGCCGGCGGCGTTCTTCGAAGGAGGACGCCACTCGGGCGAGATCACGTCGAGTGTGAGCGTGATGTGGCTGGCCTGGCACGTGATCGAGAACTACGGCAAGGATCCGGCGATCACCCGCTTGCTCGACACGAAGGCGCTGTACGTGCGGCCGAACAACAATCCCGATGGCGCGGACATGTATCGACACACCGCGCAGACCAATCGCAGCTCTGTGCGTCCGATGGACAATGACGGCGATGGGCTGTTTGATGAGGATCCGGGCGAGGACCTGAACAACGACGGCTTCATCACGCAGATGCGCCAGTTCGTGGGCGCCGGCAAGGGCACGCACGTGGTGGACACGATGGACGCGAAGGGACGCCTCATGCAGGCGGTCGGCGCGGGCAAGGGAGACTACCTCGTGTTTCCCGAGGGCATCGACAACGACAAGGACGGCCGCATCAACGAAGATGGCGTGGGCGGCCTCGACCTGCATCGCAACTACCCGTATAACTGGCGTCCCGAGCGCGAGGAAACCGGGCGTGGCTACACGCAGGGCGGTGCTGGTGAGTATCCACTCTCCGAACCGGAAACGCGGTCGGTGTTTCTGTGGCAGGTGACGCACCCCAACATCAGCGTCACCAACTCCATGGACACGCAGGTGCCCATGCATCTGCGCGGCCCGAGCACATGCGAAGATGAAGAGTGTGTCTTCCCGTCCGACCTCAAGCTGCTGCAGCACTACGACTCGGTCGGGCTGTCACACACGCAGTATCCGTGGGCCGGCAATGTGTTCCGCACCTACGCCACGCGCTTTGCGCCTCCGGGCGAAGGCCGACCGATCCCGCTGTTCGGACACGGGCCCGACTTCGGCTACTTCCAGATGGGGCAGATCTGGTACGGCGACGAGCTGTGGAACGGTGGCCGCGAGCGCGACTACAACGGCGACGGACGCTGGGACCAGTACGAAGTGCTGCGCTACTGCGATGAGGAGTTCGGCGGCAAGTGCTTCCTCCCGTGGACCAAGGTGCAGCACCCCGACCTCGGCGAGGTCGAAGTGGGTGGCATGAATCCCAAATTCTGGGCGCAGAACGGTCCGCCCGAAGTGCTCGAGAAGTGGGCGAGCCGCCAGGCGCGCTTCAACCTCGCCATGGCGATGGACCTGCCGCTCGTGGAGATCACGAACGTGGCGGTGAATCGCGTGCGCATGTCGGCCGATTCGGCCACGCACGAGGTGAAGGTCACGGTGAAGAACACGGGTCGCATTCCCACCGCGCTCGAACAGGCCAAGCGCGTGAAGATCGTGCCGCCGGACGTGCTCACCGTGCGCGGTGGTGACGATGCGACGGCGCGTGTGCTCACGCGGAACGTCGAGTTCTTCCTCAACGGCTTCGAGTCGCGCGTGCTCACGGTACGTGTGCGTGTACCGGCCGGTGCGAACGCTGACCTCACGGCACGCGTGGCGAGCACGCGAGGCGGTGTGGCAACCGCGCCCGTGCGAATCACGACTCCGTGACCGGGCGCGGCTCGGTGTGACCGATCGTCCGCCGACAGGGCGCGATGCGCGTTCGCTGAACGCGACGGTCGCGCTATCGCGCGCCGACTTCGCGGTGCTGGTACAGTCGCACCGAGATCACTGGCACTCGAAGCTCGGGGGCGTTCCCTTCATCGGATCGCTGGCGCTCGCGTGGTTGCTCATGAAGCTCGCCGAGTCGCGTGGCTGGCCAACGATCACGCACTGGCTGATCTTTGCGATCGGCTGGGGTGTGGGCCTCGCGATGATGTCGCGTGTCACCACCTGGATGCTGCGTCGCAACGGACTGGTCTGTCCCTCATGCGGCGCACCGCTCGCTGACACCCTCTGGCCCGCCGGACGAGATCGCGCGGTGCTGGTAAGCGGCCAATGTCCCGCGTGTTCGGTCGCGCTCTTTCCTGAGGAGGTCTGACAGGCCGGTTGCCCGGATTCATGAGTGGCTGTGTGCGGGTCCGCGTTGCGCGCGCTGCTTTGGAACAGCCGTGTGGGAGCCTGGTTCGCGAAGCGGCTCGGCGCGCCCGAACGCGCGCGCACGGTGGGCGCGGGAGCGTTCCAGGCGACGGACGCGGCGCTTGGCGTGGCGGCGGAACGGTTCGCGGCGTTGCCGAGCGACTGTCGGAGAGCGT
>JAABRL010000034.1:26585-29881 GCA_011390935.1 Gemmatimonas sp. | reverse complement strand
CGGCGAAGGAGTACTCACTGAGCCGCTGGAGCTCGACCGATTGCAGCCGTGGTGGCTGGTTGCGTCGGCGCGGCACCACGAAGGTGAGCGCACACACATCGCGCAGAATCGACAATCCCGGCGCGATCTCCGTGAAGTGCGTCTGCACGCGCAACTCGGCGATATGTCGCAGCGGCTGCGGGAGACGCTCCACATGACTCAGCTCCAGCTCCATGCGCCGCAGTTCGGAGGACGCGCTGTCGAGCCAGAACCGCCCGTGTACATCGGGTGCACGCAACCGATCGGCGGCGCGCACGTCGAGGCGAAGCCACGTCTCCGATCCCACCGTCTCGCGTCCGCCGTACGCGAAGCAGTGCACGCGGGCGAACGCGTCATCCGAGAGATCGAGAATGGTGGGAATCGCCATGACGAACTCGTTGGCGGGAGCGGGCGGTGGCTGCGGGGTGACGACGGCACCGGGCCGGTAGCGTGCGGTGGGCACACTGCGATCGCGCAACCGATCCACGGACTGAAACACAACCGCGGACTCCGACGCCGCACCCTCCCGCACGATGCCGACGGCGCGCACGTGTTCATACTCGAATGGATACGCGGAGGCGAGCAGTCGATATCGATCGGCGTTCTCACGCAGCAGGGAGACGAGCACGGACACCGCGGGGGCGACGCGCGCGTCGGGAAGCCCGGGACGATCGCAGCGCGCCATCGCCTGGACACTCACCGCGTCGAGGCGTACCGGAATGACCGCGAGTTCGACCTCGATCGAAGTGGTCTGTCCGGCAACGATGCGCACCGTGCCGCGCCACGGGGTGTAGCCGAGTCGCCTCACCAGCACCTCGTGATCGCCCGCAGGCAGAGTGGTGAGTAGAAAGCGTCCTCCGGCGTCGGTGAACTGCTCAACGCCGCGCGGTGGCAGGCTGACTACGGCGTAGCTGAGTGGCACCAGCAACTCACCGCCGCGCGTGGTGCCTCGCACGATCCCCTGCAACTGGCCCGTGCTCGGCGCCTGCGCAGCGAGCATCACGGGGAGCAGGAGCGCCACGGCGAAGGTGGCCCGCGCGATCGTCCGAGCGCGCCGATGCGTTGGCGCGCCTGAAGCGAGGTGAGAGCGAAGCGCGGCGGACGGCAGCGTGGTCACGGCATTCCCGTTACTGGTTATTCCGTAGAATGGGATGTCGCCGGACGATTGGCAAGCACTCGTGCTTCGCTACTCCGTGCCGAACGGTGCCGGGCGATGCAGCGCCACGCGCGCGCCCGTGACGGGATGCACAAACGCCACCTGTTCGGCGTGCAGCAGCAACCGCTCGCCGTCAGCCGGTGGCGTGCGCCCATACAGCCGATCTCCAATGATCGGCGCATCGAGTCCTTCCGGATGCGCCGCGTGCACGCGCAACTGGTGTGTGCGACCGGTGCGCGGCGTGAACCCCACCAACGTGCGTCCGACCGTTCGACGCAGCACCCGCCACTCGGTCTCGGCGGGTCTGCCGTACACGGGATCGACGATGTTGCGCGGTCGGTCGTCAATGTCCACGCGCAGCGGGAGTGCGATGCGTCCCTGATCGCCGTGCACGATGCCGTCGAGCCACGCGACGTAGCGTTTGTCGATCTCACGCAACGAAAAGAGCCGCTGCAACGCCGAGCCGGTGGCGCGATCTTTCGCCACCAGCAACAACCCCGACGTATCGAGATCGAGTCGGTGCGCGAGCATCAGCTCCGGCGAATCGGGATAGCGCGCCTTGAGGCGCGTCGCCACACAATCCTGCAGCAGCGCGCTGCGTCCTGGCACCGAGAGCAGCCCACTCGGCTTGTCCACGACCAGCAGATGCTCGTCTTCGTACACGGTGACGGGTTCCGCTGCGTCGATGGCATCGGCACCAAAGAGCGGAGGGGGATCAACTGGCAGTCCATCGAGCATGTGCGCGAGAATGGGTGCGCACTTGCCGCGACACGCTGCGTAGAACACACCCGCACGCCGATCGCCGGTGCGTGGCGGTGCCCCCCACCAGAACTCCGCCAGCGCGAGTGGACGCAGCCCCAGCCGATACGCGTGCGCCAGCAGCTTCGGCGCGGCACAGTCGCCCGCACCGGCCGGTGGTTCACCAGGTGCGAAGAGGGTGCGCAGTGCGCGCTCCTCGCCCCGCGCACTGCGAAACGTGTAGCTGTCCTGAATGCGTCGCAGCAGCTCACGTGAGCGCGCGGAACGAGCCTCGTCGAACACACGCAGCGCGGTGGGGGAAACGTCATCCTGCGAGACCATGGCCTCACGCTGCGCCGTGAGCGCGAGCATCTCTGCTTCGCCCGCAATCCACACGCGGTCGCGCGCCGACGAATCGAAGGCGGGCGGCACCCATCCGTGCATGTCCCACCGCCCGTGCACCATGCCGGAGAAGCCGCGCAGGTAACCACTGGTCCCATCGGGTGCAGACACCACCAGCACGCCGAACATCTTGCCATTGCCCTCGTCGTGCAATCGCCACTCCGATTCGGTCGATTGCAGCGATGCCTGCACCTCCATCGCAGCGCGCGTCGCCAGCGGGTGCACCGCACGGGGATCGAAAGGCGTCGGAAAACGCTCAGGCCATTCGGATGCGTGCGGGGCGGGAAAGAAGGGAATCACAAGCGATGGCGGTGGTCAGGCGCTCCGATACGGTGCGCGATTGCGACTCTCCCACGCGCGGATGTCATCGAGCGTGGGACCGTCGCCCGGCGCGTACTGGCGACGATCCGTGCGCGCGGCATCGTCTGTGTCCGCCGCCGCAATGAGCGAGTCTGCGGGAATGCGCCAATGTTGCCAGCGAGAAAAGAATGTGGTGGTCTGACGCCACGCCGCATCCCCGCCGCGCTTGTGTTCGTCATCGAGCGGCTGGTTGCCCACGGCTGCCTTGGGGAACAGCGGCACGGCCGTGCAGACGCCGGTGGTGCGGTCAACGCCAACCACCAGAAAGTCGCTCGGGCCCGTGACGGCACGGTCGCCAGCGGCGCCCAGTTCGGCGTTGGTCTGACTGTCGCCGCGCGCGCGCAACAGCGTGGTATCGAGCTGGAGTACGAGTCCGGGCGTGATGTCAGCAGGCGAAAGCGGCATGGCAGGGGCGTGGGGGCAGATCATAGCGTGAATCAGCAAAGATACTCGGCCTCGCGTACTTCCTTCCATGATGCGCGACGGACGCGCGGTGAACGGTCGCGTGCGCCTGCCTCATGGCACTCGCCATCCCTCCGATCCCACGGCACATTGCGCAGAGACCCTCTTCCCGCCCTGTCATGCGTCGCTCCATCCCACTGTCCGCCGCGCTGCTCGCCCT
>JAABRL010000034.1:16848-26315 GCA_011390935.1 Gemmatimonas sp. | reverse complement strand
CGAACAGAACAATCGACAGTCGAGCACCTGGGGTGGTGGCATCTATCGCTCCACCGATGCGGGCGCCACCTGGACCTTCCTCGGCCTGCGTGAAACGAGCAGCATCGCGAAGGTGGTGCTGCACCCCACCGATCCGAACACGGCCTATGTGGCGGCCGTGGGCAACCTGTGGCGTCCCACTGCCGAGCGTGGCGTGTACCGCACCACCGATGCCGGCGCCACGTGGACGCGCGTGCTCACGGTGGACACGCTCACCGGTGCGACCGATCTGGTGATGGACCCGCGCGATCCGCAGGTGCTGTACGCGGCCACCTATCAGCGCCTGCGCACCGGCTTCGGCTTCAACGGCGGCGGGCCCGGCAGCGCGATCTGGAAGTCCACCAACGGCGGCACCACGTGGACGCGCCTCGAGAATGGCGTGCCTTCCGACGACAAGGGACGCATCGGTCTGTCCATCGCGCGCTCCAAGCCCGATGTGCTCGTGGCCACGATCGAACATCCGTCGGCCGGTGGTACGTATCGCACGGAAGACGCGGGCGCTACGTGGAAGCGGCTCAGCAGCACCAATCCGCGCCCGATGTACTACTCCAAGCCCACCATCGACCCCACCAACGACCAGCGCGTGTGGATGATGGGCGTGCAGCCGTCCAAGAGCGAGGACGGCGGCAACACCTTCGAGCCGATGCCGAACTCGCCCACCTACGACCTCGGCCTCAAGGACGATCATCACGCGCTCTGGATCGATCCCAATGACCCGCGGCACATTCTGCTCGGCGGCGACGGCGGTCTGCACGAGAGCTGGGATCTGGGCTACACCTACGCGCGCATCAACAACTTCTCCATCGGCCAGTTCTATCGCATTGCGGTGGACGATCGTGACCCGTACTGGATCTACGGTGGCATGCAGGACGCGCATTCGTGGATGGGACCGAGCGCCACGAATCACTGGATGGGCATCCTCAACTCCGATTGGGTACAGATCGGCTTCAGCGATGGCACCGGCCACGCGGTGGGCAAGGAAGGCGCGCGCCATGTGTACTCCACGTCGAGCGGCGGCAACATCACGCGTGTAGATGTGATCACGGGCGATCGTTACACCATTCAGCCCATGGCGCCGTCGGGCGAGCGCTATCGCTTCGACTGGACGGCGCCGGTGGTGGCGTCGCAGCACACCGAAGGCACGGTGTATCTGGGCGCGAACAAGCTGCTCATTTCGCGCGATTCCGGCAGCACGTGGACGGCGACGCAGGATCTCACGCGCTCGGTGAATCGCGACACGCTGCGCATTGCCGGCGTGCTCACCACGGAGATTCGTCACTCGCGCAACGATGGTGAGTCGAACTTCAGCGAAATCACGACCATGGCCGAGTCGCCCGTCGATGCCAAGGTGTTGTGGGTGGGTACCGACGACGGCAACGTGCAGCTGTCGCGCGACGGTGGCGCTACGTGGACGGAGTTGAGTCGTAACATTCGCGGGGTGAAGGACGGCTCATTCGTGGACCGCATCGTGGCGAGCGGTGCGGGCGCAGGCACCGCGTTCGTCACGTTCGACAATCATCGCAGCGGCGACTTCGCGCCGTACATCTTCCGCACCACCGACTTCGGGCGCACGTGGACGCGGGTGACCAATGGGCTGCCTGACGGCAATCCGGTGCGCTCGATCGCCGAGTATCCGGGCGCACCCAACGTGCTGGTGGCGGGCACGGAGCGCTTTCTGCACTACACGCTCGACAGTGGCGCCTCGTGGACGCGCTTCACCGCGAACCTTCCGCCCACGCGTTACGACGACATCGTGATTCATCCGCGTACCAAGGACATCGTGCTCGGCACGCACGGCCGCAGCATCTGGGTGCTCGATGATGCGTCACCACTCGCAGAATGGAAGGCGGGCACCGCGCAGCGCGCGGCCACGCTCTTCCCGGTGCGCGAGGCCACACTCACGCTGTACCGCGCCGATGTGTCCACCGCGGCGCACGCATTCTATGCCGCGGAGAATCCAGCGGAAGGCGCGACGTTCTCGTATCACCTCGCGCAGCCGGTGGAGCGTGTGCAGTTCACGGTGACGAACGCCGAGGGTGCGGTGGTACGCACGTTCACTGCGCCCGGCACCGCCGGCATGGTGCATCGTGCGCAGTGGGATCTGCGGTGGGCGATGGCTTCGGCTGGCGGTGGTTTCGGTGGGGGGCGGGGCGGTCCGCCGTCCGGCGCGGGTGGCATGACGCGTCCGGCGCCGTCCGCAGGGCGCCGACCGGCCCTGCCGCTCCCCGCGCATGACATCGGCCCGCGTGGATTTCACGTGGCGCCCGGACGCTTCACGGTGACGATGGTGGCGGGACGCGACGCGGCGCGACAGGAGTTCACCGTGCGCGGGGACCCCACGAGCGATGTCACGGTGGCCGAGCATCAGGCGCGCGAGGCGTTCCTGCTTGATGTGGTGTCGGTGCAGGCGGCGCTGAACGCGCGCACCGCGGAGTTCCGCACGAAGCTGCAGGCCGCCACGGGGGCGGAGGCCGAAGCGCTGCAGGCGGTGGCGGCCGAACTCGGCCTCGTGGCCGCGGCGCCCGGTGGCCGCGGCGGTCGTGGTGGCGGCGGTCCGGGGGCTGCTCTGGGGCAGCTCACCAGTGCCTATACTGGCAGCGGCGTGCGCCAGACGAGCTTCAAGGCACCGACGGGTACGCAGCGAAACGCTCTGGCAGAGGCCAAGCAGGCCCTCGCGCGGCTCGAGGCCGCGCTGGGGGCTGGCCGCTAGCGCCTACGGCACGATACGCGCCGGTGGCATCGTCTTGACGCCATCGGCGAAGGTGGCCGTGAGCAGATATAGCAGCTTGGTGCTTGGCAGCGCCGTCGACGCGAGCGCGTACTCAGTGAGCTGATGCGCACCCGAGGCGCGCGATCCGCCAATGGCAATGCTCGGAATCTTGCGCACCACGCCGATGTTCGCGTCGGTAGCACCGGTGGCCACGGCTTCACGCGCGCCCGGCATGCCGGCGCTGATTCCAAGCGCCCGGTTGATGTCGATGGCGGTCTGGACGAGCGGATGCGCGCGCGCACCCTCGAGCTGCTTCTCGGTACCACCGGCGCGGCTCTTCTGGTCGATCTCCACGCGTAGACCCACCTGCTGCTTCTCCGCCACCTCTGTGGTGATACGCGTGATCTGCTCGTCGAGCGAGTCGAGCAGCACGGGATCGGGGCTGCGCAGGTCCACGGTGAAGTACAGCTCCTGCGGCACCGAGTTGAAGATCTCGCCGCCGTGCACCTGGCCGATGTTCATCACGGCACCATCGGGGAGCGCGGGGAACTCGAGCGCGTAGAGTCGGTTGATGGCTTCCGCCACGGCGCGCACTGGCGTGGGACGTCCGCGTGAACCCAACGTGTGCGATCCGGGACTCGTGAAGACGTACTTGGTCCAGTAAATGCCGAGCGCGCCGTACGACACCACGCCGTACGCGCCGTCCGGCACGATCAGCAGGTCGGGCGCCGTGTTGTGGTCGAGCCAGTAGGCCATGCCCTTGAGGCCGAGTTCTTCCTGCACGGTGCCGATGAAGATGATGTCACCCTTGCTGGTGAACTTCGTGGCGTTCATGGCGCGCAGCGTGGCGAGCATGTTGGCCACGCTGGCGGTGTTGTCGCCTACACCCGGTGCGAACAGCGTGTCACCCACGCGACGCACCTTGCCATCGCTGGCCTCCGGACCGAACACGATGTCGATGTGTGCCGCGATGGCAATCGTGGGCCCACCACCGGTGCCCTTGCGAACTCCGGTCACGTTGCCGATGGAATCGACCGAGATCTGCTGAAGCCCTTCTTCCTCGAACACCTTCTTCACATACGCGCCACGCGCCTGCTCCAGCTTCGACTTGCCGGGGATCTCGGCAATGCGAATCCACTCCTCCACCTGCTGCGGAAACCGCTGCTCGAGCAGTGCAAGCGCCGATTTCACATCGGGGCGCTCCATGATCGACGGGTCCCAGCTGGTGGGATAGGTCTGCGCCGAGAGCGGCGCGGCGAGCACGCCGGTGACGGCGAGCACTGTAAAGAGGCGACGGAGCATGAGACGATGGGGCATCGAGGGCAGGGACCGTGCAGATCTCTGAGTATGCCTCGGCTCGCGGGGCGACGCCATGGCGCGGCAGTCAATCGCCGGACGGCGACAGCAACCGCAACCGAGATGAACAAGGAGGGAAGAAGAGATCAAGCCATGACAAGGCATCACGGCTCGGAGCCCTTGTCACCCTTGATCCATTCTTCCCATCTTCCCCCGCTCGGTTGCGGTTGCGGTTCCCGATCGCCGGCGCGAGCCGCTGTACTCCTCTTCTCGAGCCAAACGCGCCCGTGTCACTCCATGTCGTGCTTGTGCACCCCGAGATTCACTGGAACACCGGCAATGCGGGGCGCACCTGCCTGGCCACCGGCGCCACGCTGCACCTGATCGAGCCGCTCGGCTTTTCGCTCGACGAACGGGAGGTCAAGCGCGCCGGGCTCGACTACTGGGAGCACGTAGACCTGCGCGTCTGGCCGGACTGGGAGACCTTCGAGTCCCACCTCCCCGCGCTCGGCACCCCGTGGTTCTTCTCCACGAAAGGCACCGTGCCGTACTGGGACGCGCCGCTCGCCGAGTCCGAAGGAGCGGTGCTGGTGTTCGGCCGAGAGACCGCCGGGCTGCCCGCCGCCTTGCACGAGGCGTACGCAAGCCAGTTTGTGACCATGCCCATGCACTCGCCGCACATCCGGTCGCTCAACCTCTCCACGAGTGTGGGCGTAGCGGTGTACGAAGTGCTCCGCCAGCGAGCCGTGCGCCACACCCTCTGAACGCTCGGTGCTCGACAGCGAGCGCGCCGAGCCCCATTCTCCTCGCGCTCCCGCCTCGATTCACCGATCGGACTCCCCATGCGCCTTCGCCTGACCTCGTTGCTCCCCGCGCTCTGTGCGCTCTCGCTCACCGTGCCGGCGGGGGCGCAGGAGGCCGATGCACTCGCCCGTCGTGTGGAAATTCGTCGCACCGCCTACGGCGTGCCGCACATCAAGGCGGATGATCTGCGCGCGGCTGGCTACGCCCTCGCCTATGTGCAGCTGGAGGATTACGGCGTACGCGTAGCGCTGGGGCTGCTGCGCGAGCGCGGCGAGATGGGTCGGTGGTTCGGGCGCGACAGCATGGACTCGGACTTCGCGGCGCGGCAGGCCTACCAGATCGCGGTGGCGCGGTATCCACAGCTCGATCAGGATACGCGCGACATGTACGAGGGGTTCGCCGTTGGCGTGAACCGCTACATCGAACGCTATCCCGACAAGTTTCCCACCGGGTTCCGCCCGCACTTCACCGGCTACGATGTCGCCGCGCGCGATGTGCGCGTGGCGAATCCGAACGCCGCCACCCGTCTGCTGGCTGCGTTGAACCCCACGCGCACGCGGAGCAACGGTGCACGCGGCTCGTCGTTCGAGCAGGACGATGCGGAAACGGCCGGCACCGATCCCATCGAAGAAGGCTCGAATGCATGGGCCTTTGCGCCGAGTCGCACACGATCAGGGCGCGCCATTCTCGTGCGCAATCCGCATCTCGCGTGGGACGCCGGCTACTACGAAGCGCACATGGTGGTGCCGGGTGTGGTGGACTTCTACGGGGACTTCCGCATTGGCGGCCCGTTCACGGTGATCGGCGGCTTCAACCGCCATCTCGGCTGGTCCACCACGAACAACGCGCCCGACAACGACGAGTACTACGCGCTTACCGTCGACTCCACGCGCGCCGATTACTACATATTCGACGGGGCGAGTGTTGCGCTCGAGCGCGACCTGGTCACGGTGGAGTATCGCAACGGCCATGGCTTCTCCACCGAGACGCGCGAGTTCTGGCGGTCGCACATTGGCCCCGTGGTGCATCGTGAGAACGGCAAAATCTACGTGGTACGTCTGGCCAATCACGGCGACAATCGCGCGGGGCAGCAGTTCCTGCGCATGATGCGCGCCGAATCGCTGCAGCAGTGGCAGGACGCCATGCGCATGCGTGCACGAGAGACGTCGAACTTCACGTACGCCGATCGCGCCGGCAACATCTTCTACGTGTGGAACGCGCTCAATCCGGTGCTGCCGCACCCCAGTGGAGGTGATACCACCGCGACATCGGCGCAGCGCACGAGCGAGGTGTTCACGCAACTCATTCCGTGGGACTCGCTCCCGCAGCTGTTGAATCCCAAGGGCGGGTACGTGCGCAACGAGAACGATGCGCCGTATCACACCAACCTGCAGCAGGTGCTCGATCGCGCGAAGTACCCGGCCAACATGCCGGAACCGTCGCTGCGTCTTCGCAGTCAGCTGAGTGTCGAGCTGATCGACAACACGCGCAAGATGACGCTCGAGCAGGTCATGGCGCTCAAGAACTCGTATCGCATGCTGCTCGCCGATCGCGTGAAGGACGATCTGCTCACGTCGGTGCGCGCGGCATCGCCCGCGACGGCCGTGGCGGGTGCGGCCGATCTGCTGGCGGCGTGGGACAACACCGCCGCGCCGGAGAGCCGAGGTGCCGTGCTGTTCACGCTGTGGTGGCAGAAGTACGTGGAAGGGGAGTCGAGCGATTCGATGTTTGCCGTAGCGTGGAACGTGGCCGATCCGGTGCGCACGCCGCGCGGCCTCAAGGACCGTGCACGTGCGGCGCAGGCGTTCACCTGGGCGGTGGATGAGACAGTGAAGCGGCATGGACGCGTGGATGTCCCGTGGGGAGAGGTGCATCGTGTGCGTGTGGGCGGTTTCGATGAGCCGGTCGGCGGATGCAGTGGCGCGATGGGGTGCTTTCGTGTGCTCAACTTCCGCACCGAGTCCGATGGCAAGCGCGCGGTGGTAGGCGGCGACGGCTGGGTGATCGGGGTGGAGTTCACCGACACGCCCCGTGCCTTCTCCGTGCTGGCGTATGGGCAGAGCAACCTGCCCGGGCATCCGCACAACGGCGATCAGGGGCAACTGTTTGCGCGCGGCGAGTACAAGCGCGTGGCCTTCACCGAGGCTGACATCGAGGCGCAGACGATTCGTCGCTATCGGCCGGGGATGGAACCGTAGGCATCGCGCCTGCACCGCGGCCGCGGGCGCGCACGCTTGCGATCCTGGTGCTGGTGATCGCGGCGGGGCTGCTGTCGCGTCGATACCCCGCGTGGCAGCCGCATGTGGTGGCCACGTACGCCGGTGATGTGCTGTGGGCCGTGATGGTGTTCTGGGCACTCGCACTGGTGTGGCCTCGGGCGCGCACCACCGCTCTCGCCGGCGCCGCGCTCGGCGTGGCCTTCGCCGTGGAGGGCAGCCAACTGCTGCAGGCGCCCTGGCTCGTGACGCTGCGCGCGACGCGGCTCGGCGCCCTCGCGCTTGGTCAGGGCTTTCTGTGGAGCGACCTCGCCTGCTACACCGTGGGCATCGCCGCGGCCGCACTGCTCGATGCCAAAACTCGCCCGCGGGTTGCCTTGGACTCGCGCGCCTGATTCGCCAACTTGCAATGTCTCGGCTGCGCCCGCGCCGCTCCCTTCACCCTCGACATCTCCGCCTCATGCTCGAGCAGCTCATTCCCGCGCGTCGCCACTTCGATGGTGCCGACCCGATCTTCACTGCCAACGCGGCGGCGAACAAACTCGCGGCCACCGGCGCACCGGTGATCAACGCGGCCATGGGCGCCCTGCTCGACGACGATGGCAAGTTCGTGGTGCTCGACTCGGTGATGGTGCAGTATCGTCAGCTCGCGCCCATGGAGATTGCGCCGTACGCGCCAATCGCCGGTGATCCGAAGTTCCTCCTGGCGCTCACGCAGCGGCACTGGCCGTCGCTTGCCAGCTACGGCGCCGGCGTGGCCACGCCCGGAGGCACCGGCGCGCTTGCGGTCAGCGCGCGCAACCTGCTCGAGCCCGGCCAGCGTGTGGTCACGGCCGCTCCGTTCTGGGCGCCCTACGCCACGCTCGCCGTGGAGAACGGGCTCACGCTCGAGACGGTGCCGTATCCGGCGGCCGGTGGTGCGCTCGATGTGGACGCGTGGCGCGCGGTGTGCGAGGACATCCTGCGCACGCAGGGCCGTCTGGTGCTCTGGCTCAATGATCCGTGCCACAACCCCACCGGGCGCAGTTTGTCAGCCGCCGACCGACAGTCGCTCATGACGCTGCTGCGCGAACTCACCGCGCACGGCGCCGTCTCGCTCGTGCTCGACTTTGCGTATCTGGATTATGCGCGTGATCCGCAGACCGTGCGCGACGCGCTCGACGATTACGCCGCGTTCGGCGCCGAAGGCACCGTGCTGGTGGGCGCGTGTCTCAGTCTCAGCAAGGCGCTCACGCTGTATGGCGCGCGTGCCGGCGCGCTCGTCTTCCCGTGGTGCAACGATCCCGGGCTCTTCAACGCACTCGCCACGAGCTGCCGCGGTACCTTCTCCAACTGCGCCCGCGCCCCCATGAGTGTGCTGCTGCGCATGATGGGCGACGCCGAGAGTTCGGCGGCCCTCGCGGCGGAACATGCGCACTGGCGCACCGTGCTGCAGCAGCGCGCCGACGCGGTGGACGCGGCGCTGCGTGCCGAAGGGCTCGCTGGTACGGAGTGGGCCGGCGGATTCTTCATCACGTTCGATGTGCCCGATCCCAAGGCGGTGACCGAGCGTCTCACGCAACACGGTGTGTTCGTGGTGCCGCTGCCGGAGACGGTGCGCGTGGGCATCTGCGGCCTGCGCGCGTCGGATGCGCCACGATTCGCGTCGGCGGTGCGGGCGTCGCTGTCGGCGTGATCACGCCGGCGAGGGCATCGCGGCTCGGAGCCCTTGTTGTTCTTGATCTCTTCTTCCCGCCGTTCTTCACTCGGTTGCGGTTTCCGGTTTGCGGCGCTCTTCGCTCCCGGAACCGCAGCACTCGGTGCACGACGGCTACTGCGCTTCCAGCGCCTTCACATACGCCCGAATGCGCGCCGCGTTGGCGCCCACGTCGCTGCGCCCCACGCGCGACACCGATCGCACATCCACCCGCGTCCCGGATCCCTCGGGGCGCAGGCGGATCACCACGTCGTCCTTGAAGCCGAACCAGGTCGTGGTGGCCGTCGCTTCAATGCGACCCGCGGCGGAATCGGTCGCCACCATCGTCCACCCCATCGATTCGGCCGCGCGACGCGCACGCGTGAACGCCACACCCGGCGCGTCGGCCAGCTGCACCGGCTGCACATCAGGGTACGCCGAGCGCTGCAGCACCGCGATGCTGTCGCCTGCGTAATCGGCACGGTTGGGCGCATCGGCACGCAGCGGCAACACATCCACGAACACCGGCGGATCGTTCGTATCGGTGGTGATGTCGTGAATGGGGGGCACGGCTCGAGCAGCACGCTGCTGCGAATACGGAAGACCGAAGGTCAGCACGCCAAGTCCGAGCGCGGCGATCAGCACGCCCAAGGTCCCGCCGCGTGGCTTCGTGGTCACCAGCGCGAGCAATGTGAGCGCCACCGCGGCGCCACCGGCGTATGCCGCA
>JAABRL010000034.1:8809-16359 GCA_011390935.1 Gemmatimonas sp. | reverse complement strand
TGCGCCGGAGCCGAACGCGGCGCCACGAACCCCATGATCGCGTGCGTGGCGGCTGCATGCGCGGTCTCCGGCATGCTGGCGTCGTGGATCTCCTGCAACGGGCCGGTCCAGCTCACGGCGTACCCCGAGCATCCGGCAGTGCGCCAGAAGGGCGCGTCGTACGTCACCACACACTTCATGGCGTGGCCCATCCACGTGGTGGTGTCGAGCAGCGTGTGCTGCAGCGCGGCAGGAAGCGCCGGCTCGAAATGCACATCGCGCGCCAGCACGCGCGGCGGGATGGCGAGCACCACCGCGTTCGCACGACAGATGAACGGGGCACTGCTCGCTGCCTGCATGCCACGGAGCACGACCTCTCCGCCCGTGTGCTCCACGCGCTGCACCACGGCACCGTCGTGCAACGCCGCAGGCTTTGGCGCGCCTCGTGCGGCGGCGACCACTGCATCGGTCAGCGATTGCATGCCGCCTACGAGTCGAAACGAACGGCCAATCTGCGCCGAAGCATCGAAGCGCTGCGGTGCACGACCGAGGCCCTGATCGAAGGTGGCCAACCCGTCCGTGTGCTGCGCGAAGACCTCCAGCGCGAAGTGCGACACCAGCGCACGCATGTGCTGCTGATGCGGCCAGAACCACGTGGGTCCCACGTCGAGCCACGCGTGCGACGGATCGTACGGCGCCGCGGGCAGGGTGAACACGCGTCCACCGAATCGAGTACGGGCCTCGAACAGCACCACGGATCGCCCCGCTTCGGCAAGCTGCCACGCGGCGGTCAGCCCCGCGAGGCCGCCACCCACGATGGCCACGTCGTAGTGCATCTCCGTGGGCGAGACGTGGGTCGATGCGGAGTCGTTCACGACTGTTCGCGTGCCGTTGCGAGCGGACGCACCAGCAGCGTGAGCACCAGCCCGACGCCGAGCAGAATGGCCAGCAGCTGCAACGGCTGATCGTAGATGTGAATCCGCGAGGCACCGGGCGCGAGCGCGTCCCGAGCACGGGACGACAGCTCCGTAATGATCAGCGGACCGGCGACCGCGGCCACGCTCCACGCCGTGAGCAGCGCGCCGTGAATCGCCCCCACGTGCGCCGTGCCGAACAGGTCGGCGAGAAACGCCGGGATCGTGGCAAAGCCGCCACCGTACATGGTGAAGACGGCCAGCAGACACGCGAGAAACGGCCACCACGCCCCCGCTTCCGCGAAGCGCGGAATGAGCAGGAAGAGCACAATCTGCGCGGCGAAGAAGATGAGATATGTGCGTCGTCGTCCGATCACGTCCGACGCGCTCGACCACGCGAGGCGTCCACCAGCGTTGAAGAGACTGATGAGCGCGACCACGGCGGCCGCCTCAACCGGCGTGCGCGCGAACAGGTCCTGCATCATGGGCGAGGCCTGTGCCAGAATGCCGATACCGGCGGTCACGTTGATGCACAACATGCCCCAGAGCAGCGCAAACTGCGGGGTGCGCAGTGCTTCGCCGCGTGTGAGGCCGCGTGGAACCGTGTTGGCCGATGGCGCATCGGTAGCATCCGACGTGCTGCCCGGTGCCGGTCGCAGCAGCTGGGCGCCGAGCAACATCAGCACCAGGTAACACCCGCCCAGCACGAACAGCGTCTGCGCAATGCCGAATCGCTCCAGCAGAAACGCGTTGGCGTAGCCCGCAAGGAACGCACCGCCGCCGAATCCCATGATCGCAAAGCCGGTGGCCATGCCGCGGCGGTCCGGAAACCACTTCACCAGCGTGCTCACCGGCGCGATGTAGCCGAGGCCGCATCCGATGCCGCACAGGATGCCGAGTCCGAGGAACAGCAGCACGGGTTGGCGCCACAGCATGCCCAGACCACCAAGCAGCAGCCCGCCGGCGAAACAGAGCGCGGCGGTACGGGCCGCCACGCGCGCGCCGCGACGCTCCACCCACGGGCCCCAGGTGGCGGCACTCAGCCCGAGCAGCACCAGCGCGGCGGTGAACGTGGTGTAGGGCGGCGCCCCCCACCACGGCAGCTCGGGGAGCGCTGCGATGATGGGGCGGTTGAGCGTGCTCCAAGCGTACACCGAGCCGATGCCCAGATGCACGAGAATGGCGCCAAGCGGAATCTGCCAGCGGGAAGTGGTCATGTCGCTCATCAACGTAGCGCCCAACGGAAGGGTGCCGCACGCGCCACCCTTGCGAAACCGCCGGGACGATGGCGAGCGTGATTGGTGTTGGCGCCGCCAGCCATCCGATGGGTTTCACCTGCGCCTGCACCGCATGCCCCCGCTTCGCCACGAACTCACACTCGAGACCACCGCGCCGATCGAGATCCTCGACCTCACCGATGCCGTGCGCACGTGGGTGCAGGCGAGCGGGGTGCGCGACGGACTGCTCACGGTGCTGTCGCCGCACACGACGGCGCGCATCACGCTCAATGAGCGCGATCCGGCGCTGCAGCGCGACATGGTGACGTTTCTCGAACGCGTGGCATCCCGTGACGCACACTACGAGCACAACCTCCACACGGTGGACGATCGCGCGAACGCCCACGCCCACCTGCTCGGTCTGTTCATGCCGGCCTCGGTATCGATGCCGGTGGTTGGCGGCGATTTCGAACTCGGTGGCTGGCAGTCGCTGTTCTTCGTGGAACTCGACGGGCCGCGCCGCACGCGCACGGTACAGCTGCATCTGCTGGTGAGCGCATGACGCCCGACGACATCGGCGCGTTCTTCGCCGCACCGGGCAGCGTTGATCCTGAGGCGTACCTCGAGCTCGATGTCACGTTCGAGTGTGCGGGTGATCCACGCGTCGCGGCGGCGCATCTGTGCAGTGAACAGTCCACCGCGCAGTGGAAGCGGGTGAATGTGCACGAGGACTTCAGGCCGCAGTTTGCCGCGAAGGTGATCACGCTGCAGACGGAGCCACAGCCTGACGGTTTCTCGATCGCGGTGACCGATGCACCGCGCGGCCCGGTACACCGCTGCCGCGCCACGATCATTCATCCGCACGGCAACTTCGGTCCGCGGCTTCCCAACCTCATGAGCGCGGTGATGGGGGAAGGGCTCTTCTTCACGCCCGGGGTGCCGCTCGTTCGACTCGAAGACATTCGCTTTCCCGAGTCGTATCTCGCACACTTCGAGGGGCCGCAGTTCGGCGTGGCTGGCGTGCGCGCGCAGTTGCAGGCGTACGACCGCCCGATCTTCTTCGGCGTCATCAAGCCCAACATCGGCTTGCCGCCGGAGCCCTTCGCCGCACTCGGCTACGAAGGGTGGTGCGGTGGACTCGATATCGCGAAGGACGACGAGATGCTCGCCGACGCGCCCTGGTCACCGCTTGCCGTGCGAGCGGCCGCACTCGGCGCGGCGCGTCGGCGCGCGGAACGGGAGACGGGCGTGCCCAAAATGTATCTGGCGAACATTACGGACGAAGTCGATCGCCTGTGTGAGTTGCACGACGTGGCGGTGAGCGCGGGGGCAAACGCCGTGATGGTGAATGCGATGCCGGTGGGGCTCAGTGGCATCCGCGCGCTTCGACGTCACGCGCGCGTCCCGATCGTGACGCATTTTCCGTTCATTGCGGCGTTCAGTCGCGTGGCGACACATGGGGTGCACTCGCGTGTGATCACACGACTGCAACGGCTTGCCGGGGCCGATGTGATCATCATGCCCGGCTTCGGTGGGCGCATGATGACACCGGAGACCGAGGTGCTGGAGAACGTACGCGCCTGCCTCGAGCCCATGGGATCGCTGCGCCCCAGTCTGCCGGTGCCGGGCGGCAGCGACTGGGCGGGGACGCTCGCGACCGTGCACCGCCTCGTCGGCAGCACGGATTTCGGGTTTGTGCCGGGTCGGGGTGTGTTCGGGCACCCCATGGGACCGGCTGCGGGCGCAGCCAGTATTCGCGCCGCCTGGGAGGCAATTGCGCACGGCGTGCCGCTCGAGGAACACGCCGAGCACCACGCGTCGCTCCGGGCTGCCATCGAGGCATTCGGCACGCACTGAGCGCGATACGCCGTGCACCGCCGGCGCACTCAGCGCCGCGTCCGGTGTATCACGCCTCGACGAATGCGCCCGCGGGGTGCACATTCTCACCACGAGTTGCAGTTCACACTTCGACGAGAGATTCCGATCATGCGTATTTCGCAACGTTCGATGCTGGCGTTGGCGGCCGTTCTGGCGCTGCCCACCGTACTCACCGCGCAGGCCAACGACGAGGACTCGCGCAAGGTCTCCGGCGGCGGAATCATGATTCCCGGCTGGATGGGCAAGATCGACGCGAAGGAGGTCACCGCCGGCCTCACGCTCAACGATGCCAAGCTGGCCATGGACGGCGGCAAGATGGTGGTCACCACCGGTCCCGCCGTCACGTATTGGAATCCGGCCAATCGCGCCACGGGTGACTACACCGTGAAGGCCACGTTCCACGAGCCGCAGTACATGAACGTGAACAACCATCCACACCCGTACGGCCTCGTGATCGCGGGCAGCGACATGGGCACGGCCAACGAGAGCTACCTGTACTGTGCGGCGTACGGCAACGGCAGCTTCATCGTGCGAGGCTTCGGGCCGGCACCGTTCCAAATGAATGGTCCGCGCGGCGAAGCGAATCCGGCGGTGAACAAGGCGGCCGCCAAGCTGTCCCCGGTCACGCAGGAGATCGCGATGTCGGTGAAGGGTGGTACTGTCACCTGCTCGATCAACGGCACGGTGGTCGGCACCTACGACAAAGCCTCGCTCGTAACTGCGGGCAAGCTCAAGAGCACTGATGGCGTGTACGGCGTGCGCTTCGGCCACAACACCGACGCGACCGTTGCTGGTCTGACGGTTACCAAGCCGTAACTCGATCCCAAATGTCACACGAGGCACGCACCGGTCGGTGCGTGCCTCGTGTGTTTGGTGCCGACCGCTCGCGCGTCGTTACTTCGATCGCGCCTTCCAGAGGTCAAGCAACGCCTTCTCGCGCTCCGGGCTGAATCCCGTCTTGATGCCGGCCTGCCGCTCAGCCGGCAGCGTGCGGAACCACGCCAGCGTGTCGCGCGCGCTGTCCTCGGTAGACGTGAACGTGAGCCCCGCCGCGATTTCGGGTGTGAGGTCGAAGCGCGCGAAGCCGGCCGTGCGTCCTTGCATGACTTGAAAGACCGGTAGTTCGCGACCGTACGGATTCGCACCGTTCGTACGCAAAAACTCCGCGTCCACCCACGTATACGATACGTTCGTGGCACCCACGCCCGACTGAATGCGCTCGGCGAACGTTCGGAATGGCTGCCCCAGCTGCGGCCCCACCGCGTTGAACACGCCGAAGGTGCGATTCTCCACCAGCGTGATGCAGAAGGCCACGAGATCACGCACGTCGATGATCTGCACGTGATCGGTACCGTCACCGGGCATGAGTACTTCACCACCCCGCGCAATACGCACCGGCCAGTAGGTGAAGCGATCGGTATCATCACCGGGACCGATGATGAGCCCAGGACGCACCACGGTGACGCGCCTCGGCATGATCGCGTGGGCTTCCTTCTCGGCATACGCCTTGGCATGGCCGTACGGGAGCGGACGGCCGTCAGGAATCGGGCTGTTCTCGCGTGTGAGCACGGGCGCGTCCTTGCTCATGGGCACGCGGCTCAGGTCGGCGTAGACCGATCGCGTGGAAATGAACAGATACTGTTCCGTGCTGTCGCGCAGCATGGTCGCCGACTTGTTCACCCACACCGGCGCACTGCTGAGTGACGCGGATTCGTCGATCACGGCGTCCCAGGTGCGCCCCTTGAGCGCGTCCAGGTTGGTCTCGCGATCACCAGCGAGCTCCTCCACATCCTTGCCGAACATGCCGGGCGCACTGCGACCACGGTTGAAGATGGTGACCTGATGCCCGCGCGCCACAGCGCGTCGCACCTGGTGCGGCCCCACGAATCCGGTGCCGCCAAGGATCAGGATCTTCCTGGGAGCCGGCGCCGCCATCCGTGAGGCCGCCAGCAGCGATCGCGGATCGATCAGCGAGCCGGCGGACGCGGCGCCGAGTGTGGCGAGGGAGCCAACGAGAAAATCGCGACGGGTGACCATGGCAGCGACGGGGCAGGAGGAGGGAGCATCCGGACCCCATAACATCACGGGCGGCCCCGTTCGGCGCCAGAGACGCGCCCATTCCCCGCTGGTGAGGAGCGCCGAAGCGCCGCATCTTGCACAAGCACCGTCCTCGGTCTCTCGTGAACACCTTGCACTCCTGGTATCTGATGCGATCCTCTCTCGTGTGCGCGGCCCTGACACTCGCCTGCGTCCCGTCTCTGCTACGCGCGCAGCAGCCCGCCGAGCGCTGGTGGCAGCATGTACAGGTACTCGCCGATGATTCGCTGAAGGGGCGTGACGCAGGCAGTCCCGGACACGAAAGCGCCTCACGGTATCTCGCAGCGCAGTTCGCGGCGCTCGGCCTGCAACCCGCGGGGACCGACGGGTTCATGCAACGCGTGGGCTTCGTGGAGCTGCAGCTCGATGTGCCGCGCGTCCGCGTGACGCTGCGCAGCGAGGGCGACGAGCGCTCGCTCACCCTGGGACGCGACCTGCGACTGAACGCGCCGCTCGCGACCGGCGATGTTGACGCGCCGTTGGTCTTCGCGGGCTACGGTCTGCATTTCCCGGACGCCGGGCTTGGCGATCTCGACGGACTCGATGTTCGCGGGAAGATCGTGCTGTACGTGAATGGTGTTCCGAATGGACTGCCGGGGCCGTTGCAGGCGCACGCCACCCGCACGCGCTGGGTCGCGCTGCAACAGGCCGGCGCTGTTGGCATGCTCGCGATAGGAGCCGGTGGCGGCTGGACCGAGAGCGGCCCGGGGCTCGCCGGTACGACGGTGTCACTCGCGGACACGTCGCTCGATGATGCGCGTGGCCAACGGCTGCGTGGTTCGATCAATCCGGCCCTCATGCCGCAGCTGCTCGCCGGCAGCGGCCTCGATTGGGGTGAACTACAGGCGCGTGCGACACGCGGCGAACGGCTCCCGACGGCTGCGCTCCGACCGACACTGCGTGCCACGGTCCCCACGATTCGTCGCGAGTTCACCTCGCCAAACGTGGTGGCGATGCTGCCGGGCACGGATCCGGTGTTGCGCGACGAGGTCGTGGTGCTCACCGCGCACAGCGATCATGTGGGCACGCTCAAGGGGCCCGTACTCACGGGCGACAGCATCTTCAATGGTGCGATGGACAACGCGTCGGGCACGGCCACCCTCATCGAGACGGCGCGTGCGGTCGTGGCGCGTGGCGGCAACAAGCGTACGATCGTGTTCGCCGCCGTGACGGCGGAGGAGAAGGGGTTGCTCGGCTCACGCTACTTCGCGGCCAAGCCGTCACTCACCCGCGGGACCATCGTGGCCAATCTCAACACGGACATGTTCCTGCCGCTCAATCCGCTCAACGGACTCTTCTCGTACGGCTACGACGAATCGGATCTCGCGGACGATCTCGACGCCACGGTGGCCGCGCACGGACTCGTGGTGTTCCCCGATCCGGAGCCGGAGCAGAATCGTTTCGTGCGCAGCGATCAGTACAGCTTCATTCGGCAGGGTATTCCCGCACTCGCGTTCAAGGTGGG
>JAABRL010000034.1:0-8282 GCA_011390935.1 Gemmatimonas sp. | reverse complement strand
ACGCAAGCCGATCGTGATCGGCTCGCACATCGATTCGGTGCCGGCGGGCGGACGCTATGACGGCACGGTGGGCGTGATGGCCGCCATCGAAGTGGCGGACGCACTGCAGCAGTCGCGCACCGCGCTGCGTCATCCGCTCGAAGTCGTGATCTGGATGAACGAGGAGGGCGGGCTCATTGGCAGTCGCATCGTGGCTGGCGAGCTGCGCGACGGGGACCTCGACGCGGTGGCCGTCTCCGGCGTGACGCATCGCGAGGGCATCGTGCGACTCGGCGGCGATCTCACGCGAATCGAGAGCGCGGTCTGGGCGCCCGGACGAAACGCCGCCTACCTCGAGCTGCACATCGAGCAGGGCGCCTCCCTCGACCGCGATGGCCTCGAGATCGGCGTGGTGGAAGGGATCGTGGGGATCTACGCGTGGGACGTCGTCATCACCGGCGAGCAGAACCACGCCGGTGCAACCGCCATGGTCGATCGCAAGGATGCACTGTTGGCCGCATCGCGGTATGTGGGTGCCGTTGATCGCATCGTGCGCGCGGAAGGACAGGCCGTGGGCACGGTGGGGCGTCTCTCGGTTGCGCCAGGCGCACGCAATGTGATTCCGGGGCGCGTGGAGGCCTCCCTCGAGTTACGCTCGCTCGACGAGGCGCGCATCACGCGCCTGTTCGACACGATTCAGCGTGAAACGGCAGAGATCGGTGCCGCCAACGGCACCACGTTCTCGTTCACCCTCGCGCAGTCACGTGGGCCGTCCATGTGCGTGCCGGCCATTCGCGATGCCGTGCGCACGCAGGCACGCGCACTCGGACGCACCACCAACGATGTGCCGAGTGGCGCGGGACACGATGCGCAGAGCATGGCGCACGTGGGGCCGATGGGCATGCTGTTCGTGCCCAGTGTGGCCGGTATCAGTCATTCGCCGTGGGAACTCACGCACCCGGCGCAGATCACGCAGGGTGCGGAGGTGTTGCTGCAGACGGTGTTGTCGCTCGATGCCAATCCGCCGTCCGCAGAGTCGCGTTAGCGTTTCACCGTCGCGCCCACGAGCGTCCCCAGTGCGCCGAGTGTGGTCTGCGCCGCGTTCAGCCCCAGTCGGAAATCATCGTCGCTGTAGGTGCTGTACAGGTCGGTGGGCTGGTGCCAGTGCGGACTCCAGCCACTGCCCACCTGTGTGCCGCGTTCGTTCTCGCGCAAACTGATCGATGCGATGATGTCCTGGAACGGGCCGGAGTCGGTGTTGGTCATGTGCGGTCCCACCTGCGCCGGATAGTTCGTCGCGTACCGTGCATTGGCCGCGTGGAACGACCACGCCAGCGCCTGCGACTCGAGCGTCTTCTTCGAGTTCATCTGGAACTCGATGTTCACATCGGCCTCGGGGCGCTGCACCGGACTGATCGTGCCGTCGGGGCGCGGCATGCCATGATCGAACAGCATCATGTCGTGCTGGATCATGCCCAACCACCGCGGCTCCGGGTACTGCCCCGAGCCGGCGGGCGATTCGATCCCCTGCAGCGCCTCACGCTGCTGCACGTAGGCGCGTGCGCCGTTGAGTCCCGTTTCCTCGTTGTTGAAGAGAATGAACCGAATCGAGCGCTCCGTCTGCACGTCGGGGCGCGAGAAGATGCGCGCCAGCTCCATCACGATCGCGGTGCCGGAGCCATCGTCGTTGGCCGCTTCGCCCCAACCGATGCCATCCATGTGGCCGCCCACGATGTACATCTCGTCGGGGCGCGTGGTCCCCACCTTCGTGCAGTACACCTGTTCACGCTCACCGGGATCGGCGGGCTGTGCATTGAGCGCACGCAGGCGCGCGTCGGGCTGCGCGAGCGAATCGTTGTTCACGCCGGTGCGCGTGCGCACGCCGCGCGCGCGGCCGCCGCCGGCCGCGACCGGCGGACCAGCGCGGCGAGCCGCGGCCGCGCTCCCCGCAACCGCAGGGTTCGGACGATCAGGCGCACCAGCCGCCGGCGCCGCGGGTGGCCGCGCAAACTGCAGATGTTCGTACGTCATGCGCTCCGTATTCGTACAGCCATAGCTCTTGAGCTGCGCTTCGATCCAGTCGATTGCGGCACGATTGCGATCGGTGCCGGCGCGTCGATCGCCGAACTGCGTGAGTCCCTTGATGGTGGCCTTGTAGCGTTCGAGGTCGAGCTGCGACACCATGAGCGCCACGGGATCGGTGCTGTCGATCACGATAGCCTGCGCGGGAAGCACCTGGCGCTGCGCGTGCGCCACGTCGGGCGACGCAAGTGTGAGCAGGGACGCGGTGACACCGAAGGCGATCGGTGTCAGCCGCCGGCCACGAGTGGTCGCGCCGACGCGAGCCGAAGAGTACATCATGCGAAGATCCGCGAAGAGGGTGTCAGGAGAAGGTGCCGACGCATCAGCCGCTGGTGCCGAACTGTCGCGTGAACTTCACGAACATGGTGCGCTGCTGCGGACGCTGCCAGTCGAAGAAGCTTTCTGCCACACGCCCGTCGTTGAAGACGATGAACAATCCGGTGCCCGCCGTGTTGAGCCACCCCACGCGAATGTTCGCGCTGCCGATGCGCTGCTGGTTGTTGAACTGCGTCAGCGTCTGCACGAACAGCCGCGGCGTGAAGAAATAGTTCAAGCGCAGCGCCGACAGCGACCGCACGAAGTTGCCTTGAGGCAGCCGGACATCGGTGTAGTCGAGCAGCACCGAGCCGGAGAAGGTCGCGCCGCGTCGCAGCGTGACCGTTCCGCTGCCGCCACGGCGCGTACCCGTCCAGAACTCTCCCACATCAAAGCGCCCCGTGGCCCAGAGGTCCGCACTCGGGTTCGTGGTGTAGTCAAAGCCGACGGTGTGCCACTGATACTGCCCCGGTGCGAGTACCACGCCCGGAGAGATCTCGAACGGCTGCTGCAGCCCCTCCTGCGAGATGTTCAGCTCCGGTCCGAAGCGTGTCCCACTCGCCAGTTCGATCTCGGTCACATCGATGTGGAAGTAGCCCGTCTGCCGGAAGTTGTCGCTCAAGCCACGGAACTCGCGCCAGCTGAAATGCGGATTCCAGTGCCGGAACCACGCCCACTCCGGCCGACGGAACCAGCGCAGCAGATTGACCTCCGTGAGCCGATAGCCCGCCGGCCGGCTCATGAAGCCAACCTCGGGATTGAAGTCCGCGCCCACCTGCGTAACGCGCGCACTGTTGCTCCAGTTGCGCGTCTGGTAGGCCCCCCGCACGCTGTAGCCGAGATCATCACCGGCACGCGCGCGCGATTCCGTGCGTGCACCCCACGCGTCGATCGTCCACTCCTGGCCAATCCCGAGACGCCCGTCGAACGCATACGTGCGATTGGCATCGGCGGCATCGCGCGCATTCATGCGCTGCACGAACATGCCGCCCACGCGTGAGCGCGTCCCGATCTCCTTGATGCTGCGCGCGACGGTGAACGATTGCGCATCCGTCCCTTCGACCGGCGCATCCGTCACCATCTGCAGCAGCCCGACCGTCGCCCCACCAACGCGCCCCGAGAGTCGGCCGCCGCCAAGAATCGGTTGCTGGTTGCCGAACTCGTCAATACCGATGCGTCGCGTGAAGAAGAGATCAACGGCCTGCGGGGTGCCGGCCGAGAACACGCCCGCATTCTCCAGAAAGAACGGACGCTTCTCGGGGAAGAAGATGGGGAAGCGCGTGAGGTTGACGCGCTGGTCGTCCACCTCGACCTGCGCGAAGTCGGTGTTGTACGTGAGGTCGAGCGTCAGCGCTTGCGTAAGTCCGATCTTGGCATCCACGCCCACGTCACCGACGCGCTGCGACTGCGCCGTGAGGGCGGCCGGTGCCGCCGGCCACGTCTGCTGCGAGGAGCCGAGCACATACGGCGTGATCGTCTGAATGCGACGCTGCGGCACCTGCACGCCTTCGAGCGCGCCCGCGAGTGACAGGCGATAGAGGTTGAACTGCCGCGGGATGAACGACCAGTACAGCTCCTCGTTCTTGCGACGGATGCTGCGCGAGAGGTTCAACCCCCACGTCTGCTCACCGCCACCCTCGTACCGAATCGTGAAGAAGGGAATGCGGAACTCGGCCGTCCACCCCAGCGAATCGATCTGCGTGGCGACGCTCCAGCTCGCATCCCAGTTGAGATTGAAGCCGCCCATCGCGCCCGCCTGCGCGCGCGTCTGGCCGCCCGCAAACGATCCTCCGCCCTCGCCCTCGCGAATCACCTGTCCGTCGTACTCCACACCGGCCGGTGTCGTGGCAAACACGAACCCGTTCTGCTGATCGCGGTAGGTATCGAGGATGAACGCGAAGTAGTCGCTGTTGGCGAGTGGGACATCACGCACCTTTTCGCCTGGCACGATCAGGTGCGGCTCCCGGTCGAACATGCGCGCACCCACGTACAGGAACTCCCCATCGGTGGCGATGCGGACCTCGGTGCGCTCCGACGCCGGCACCCCTTCGTTCAGCTCGCGCTGAATGAAATCCGTGATCGGATCGATCGACTGCCACGCGGCATCGTCGAGGCGGCCATCGATCACCGGGGCCGTGGTGATGACCGTGGCGCGAGTCACCGGACGCGGCCGAGCGCGCGCGGCGCGGGCGAAGGCGTCGGCGCTCGCCGCGTCGAGCGTGGGTGCCGGCTGGGCGCTGAGCGGTGCGCTCGCTGATGCAGTGAACAGCAGCGCGGTGACGGCGATACCGCGCCGCAGCCAATAGAGCGGTGAGCAGGACAGGTGGGGAGACACGACGGGTGGTGGCAGGGGAGGATGGGCAGCCGTGAAAGGCGGTGCCTGCCGCGGAGCGCGGCGACAGAAGATATCGGCTCGCACGGTAACCGGCGATGCTGCACGCTGTGGTCGAGCCCAAGACATCCGGACTGGCAGCCGGCTCGCCCCTCTACCGCAGTGTGACGCGTCCCGTCGGTCCGTCGAGCGTGGCCACGAGCGCCGGACGGGCCGCTGCGCGCACTGAAATCTCGAGGCCGAGCGCCGCGTACTGCGCCCGCAGCGCCCCGGGCGTGGGATGCTCGGCCAGCAGCTCCACGAGCGACACGCCCTGCGCCGCCGTCTCCGCCGGATGCGCCGAGTCGAGCCAGTCGATGAAGAACGGCACCAGGCCGTCCTCCAGCACCATGAACGGACTGGTGACCTGCCACTGCAGGCGCACGCCGTCGGGACGCACGCGTCCGCCATCCCGCACATCGCCGAGCGGGACGCCGCTCGCATGCGCCCTCGCATGCAGCGACGCGAGATCGCTGGCCGACGCGCACCAGGTCACGAGACGCGGCGCGTCCAGCGTGTCGATCTGAAACCAGCGCGGCGCGTCGGGCGCTGGCTGATCGGGATCGGGGCCCACGATTTCCAGGTACATCTGTGGCCCAAGGGCAAGCAGCGCATTGCGCGTGCCGAGGCCTAGGTGCTGCCCGCCCACCGAGGGGTGCACGCCGCACTGTTCGGCAATCGCGCGCACGGTCGCCTCGAGGTCGGGCGTGGCGTACACGAGATGGTCGATCGCGGAACGAGACATGCTACGAGTGTACGGCGGCGTGGCGACGCGCACCAGTGCGCCAGCAGCGGCGACGTGTCATGATTCCTGTTCCCTCTCACCGTCCTGCGGAGACCATGCCTAGCCCAGCCGACCCGGAACTGTTCGCCACCATGTTGCACGGCGTGCCGGTGCAGGTCGTGAACACGCGCGACGACATCGCCACGCACGATGTGCTCGAGCGCCTCAACGACGCGCTCGCGCTCATCGCCGCGCATCAACCATGGCGACTGCACCATTTGCAGCGCGACGTCACGGCGATTCGCGTCGAGCGTTTTCCCTGTCGCGGGGCGTACGATCCGTCGCGGCGGGAGATCATCACCGAGCTCACGTTTCTTGCGCGGCGCGACATCACGGCCGCACCCGTCGCGTCCTCGATTCTGCACGAAGGCGTGCACGCACGCGTCGAGGCGTTCGGGGTGCGCCGCGCGGGGCGGGACTCGGCGCGCGAGGAACGGCTCTGTCGTCGCGCCGAGCTGGCGTTCGGGGAAGCGCTCCCGCCGGAACTCGGGGCGCCGGTCATCGAGCGTGCGCGTGCGAGTTTGGGGTTGGCCGACGCCGAAGTCGCACCGGTGATCGACTGGCAGGAGGCCGCGCGTCGGCAGGATGCGCTTGATCAGGCGGCTCGTACGGACCGATTCGCCTGAGCGGCGGTCACGGCTCGGTATCGGCACAAAATCGCAACCGAGTGGGGAAAGGCGGGAAGAAGAGATCAAGTACCACAAGGGCTCCGAGCCGCGATGCCTTGTTCCCCTTGATCCATTCTTCCCTGCTTTGCCGACTCAGTGGCAGTTGCAGTCGCGACTCACCAGGGATTGAACAGATAGCCCTGCGATTGAAACACGTTGAAGGCCGTCATCGCCGAGATGGCCACCGTCACGCCAGGCAGCAGCTCTTCGCGCTTGATGCCGCGTGATCCGGCGGTCTGTCCACACAGCACCAGCTGCGTGCCACTGGCCAGCAGCTCCTGCACCAGCTGCTTGCTGGGGTTCACCTTGCCACCGTATCGCGCGCCGTATGCGGAATCGGAGAGCAGTGCCGTCCAGCCGCCACCGTGCACCACCGCCGCCGTCTGTACCTGCGACGCCGGAATGTCATGCCGCGCGTGCAGGTTGATGAATCGCGCAATCGTGCTGAGCTGCTGATTCACCGACATCGTGTCGCCCTGGTTGATCTCCCACAGCACCTTGAACACATGCCCCGCAGGAATCGCGAACGTGGGGTTCTCGACCTTGATCGAGAAGCCGGTGCTGTTGATCACCGGCCCGGACGGCTGCATGCCGGGCACGTTCGGGCGCTGCGCGCGTGCCGTCGCCGAAAGCAGGAGGACACTGAGGGAGAGCAGGGCGCCGAGGGTTCGCGAGGTCGAGGCGGTCATGGCTCGAAGGGCAGAATGGGAACGCGTGCAGCCCGAGTGCTGGCGCACGCGGGAGATACGAGCGAAGCTAGGCGATGCCGAGCGCGGAGCCAACACGAACGCCTGCGCGCCGTTCAACGACCCGCCGACAGGCGCATCCCGCCACGACTGCCATGCCCACCCTACGCACGCTGCCGCTCGCCTGTTGTGCACTGCTCGCCTGCGCCACGACGGACACACCGGCACCGGTCGCCGACACGCCACGCGAGTATCTGTATCTGTGGACCGGCGCGGCGGATTCCACCGAGGCCGATTTCCTCGCGGTCCTCGACATCACCGACGATTCGACGGGGAACGGGCGCCTGGTGACGACCACCCCCGTGCCGGGGCGTGGCAACGGGCCGCATCACACCGAGCACGACATGCCGGCCGATCGGCGCCTGTTCGCCAACGGCTTCCGCTCCGGCCAGAGTTTCGTGTTCGATCTCACCGATCCCGTGCAACCACGCATCGACGCACAGTTCGGCGATGTGGACGGCTATGCACATCCGCATTCGTTCCTGCGTCTCCCCAACGGCAACGTGCTCGGCACATTCCAGATGCGGCACGACAGCGCGGGCATGACCCCCGGTGGTCTCGTGGAGCTCACGCCGACTGGCGAACGCGTGCGCAGTGCCTCGGCGAACGCGCCCGGTCTCGATCCGGCGACCCGCGTGTACAGCGCCGGTGTCGTGCCCGCCCTCGATCGCATCGTGACGACGACCACCGACATGGACGGGGACTCGGAGGCATCGCGACAGCTGCAGCTGTGGCGACTTTCCGACCTGACGCTGCTGCACACGTTCGCGCTACCGGACGGTCCGCGCGGCGGCGAAGGCCTCTACACTGCAGAACCTCGGGTGCTGCGCGACGGACGTTCGATACTCGTGTCCACGTTCAGCTGCGGCCTGTACCTGCTCGACGGGCTCGAGAGCGACGCGCCGAGCGGCCGCCTCGTGGCGTCATTTCCCGAGAAGGAGGACGCGTACTGCGCGATTCCCGTGATCGCTGGCGACTACTATCTGGTCACGGTACCCGCGTGGAGTGCCGTGGTGAGTCTCGACATCTCCGATCCCGCCGCGCCGCGCGAGGTGAGTCGCGTGGCCTTCGGCCCGGACGATGTGCCGCACTGGATCGCCCTGTCGCCCGACCAGCGTCGCGTGGTGGTGACGGGGTACGAGGGGATGCAGCACCGTGTGGAGCTGCTCACGTTCGACCCGTCGACAGGTGCACTGGCGCGGAATGAGCGCTTCCGCGATGACGGCGCTGCTTCGCCCGGTGTTCGCTTCGACAACAAGCGCTGGCCGCACGGCAGCTCGGTCAAGGGCGTGCCGCACGGCGCCGTGTTCGGACGATGACCCCTCAGCGTGCCGGCA
>JAABRL010000033.1:1411-45026 GCA_011390935.1 Gemmatimonas sp. | reverse complement strand
GCTGTCATCAGTGCCTGCGTACGATCGCGTGCGTCGAGCTTGGCAAGAATCGCCTTGACGTGCGCCTTCACGGTGCCCTCGCTGATGTACAACGCATGCGCGACCTCGAGATTCGACTTCCCCTCGGACAGGCACCGGAGGACTTCCGACTGGCGGGGTGTGAGCACATCCGACGCCACATGCTCGGCGAGCTTCGCGGCGATGGCCGGCGCGATCACCTTGCGGCCTTCCCGGACGGCGCGAATTGTGCTCACGAGCTCTGTGGAACTGACACTCTTGAGCAGGTAGCTCGAGGCGCCCGCGCGCAGTCCGCGAAACACTTCCTCATCGGTGTCGTACGTGGTCAGCAGGATTACGCGGGCGTCGTGGTCACGCTGCTTGATCTGCATCGTGAGTTCGGCACCATCCATCGGCGTCATGCGCAGATCGACCACGCACACGTCCGGTTTCACCGAATCGAAGAGTTCGAGCGCCGTGGCGCCGTCACCGGCTTCGCCAACGACTTCAATGCCGTAGGTTGCCAGCACTGCCGCAAGTCCCTCGCGCATGATCGCGTGATCATCGACCAACAAGACGCGGATAGCCGAGTCTGTCATGAGTCTTCTCCCTGTCGTGCACTTCGACAATCTGCCCGCTCGGACCCTTCACGTGTCTTCGTATGCATCAGATTCGTGCGGTGTTGCACCAAGCGCGGATCTCACGTGTACTGATATCGCGCAGCTGGTGATTACGTTCCGGAGTACACTGCGTCACCTGCCTTTCCCTGCATTGCTGTGAGGCACCCATGAATTCCCCGACAGTGTCACCACGCGAGGGAGCACTGGAAGCGGCACTCCTTCGGAAGGTGCTGGACACGGTGGCGCATGATCTCGGTGGCCTCGCAAGCGCACTCGCGCTTCGCGCTGATGTGATGCCGCACGTTGCGCCAGAGGTCTCCGCCACTGCCTGTGCAGCGATCTCCAACGAACTGCGCATGCTTGGTGCCCAACTGCGGGAGTTGAGCGGTCCGCGCGGTGGCGACACGCTCTCTCCAACCCGCGCAGGCTCACTCGAACACTGGTTCGGCCTGCTGACACGATTTGCCCAGCCGCTGCTTGGCCGTGGCGCGGCGTTGCGCGGCCAGGTGCTTCCCGTGCAGGTCGGCTCCGTCGCCGTCCACGAACTCACCTACATCGCATTGGCATTGCTGCATGCGATTCACGACTGTGTGGCGTCCAACCATACGGAGGTGCTGATCGCCAGTGAGCTGAGCCCACATGCAATTGACATCTCCATCTCACTGCGAGACACGACGCAGCCACTGTCTCTCGCCTGCGTACACGACAGTCCCTGGACGCAGTGGGCGCAACAACGCGCGGCCAGCGCACAGATCGGCATGCACGTCGGGGATGCCGGCATCACGCTGCGTGTGGCACTCCACAACCCGCCTTCCGCCCTTGAGCCAGCCCCGCACACCTGACACACCCCTGTGACCTGAATCTGCCACTGAAGTGCCAGTGCCGGAATAGCTCGTAGGGGGTAGGCCGGTGCGCGCTGGAGCGCCACGCGGTTAACGAGCAGGGTCATGACAGCCGTTTGACGTGAAGGCGGGTACTGAAAAGGGAACCTTCCTTCATCCCTTTTGGCGTCACCCATGCGTTGGATCCGGCAGCATGTGTTCTGGTCGCTCACCATCGCGATTTTCCTCACCGCCACGGTTGTGATCTTGCTCGTGACATTCGGACGGTCCGACAAGACCGTGACGCGGCACCTGCCTCACCGATTTCCGATCGCCAGCGCTCAGTTCCGCCGCGAGATGTCGGTGATGCTTGGCCCGACGATCACGAACGACAATCACGTCACGGCGCTTCAGAACGGCGCCGAAATCTTTCCGGCGATGCTGGCGGCGATTCGCAGCGCTCGGCATTCGGTGACACTCGAGACGTATATCTATTGGTCAGGGACGATTGGGCGCGAGATGTCGGACGCGCTGGGCGAACGTGCACGGGCTGGCGTCCCGGTGCACGTGACGATCGACTGGGCCGGCAGCGTGAAACTGGATCAGGCACTCTTCGAGGAGATGCTCAGTGCCGGTGTGGAAATCGAGCGCTATCGGCCACTGCAGTGGTATTCGCTCCGGCGCCTCAACAATCGGACGCATCGCAAGCTGTTGGTGGTGGATGGACGAGTGGCGTTTACGGGTGGTGTCGGCATTGCCGATCAGTGGAGCGGTAACGCGGAGGATCCCGCGCACTGGCGCGACGCGCACTTCCGGGTGGAAGGACCGGCGGTGGCGCAGTTCCAGGCGGCATTCAACGACAATTGGATGAAGATCACTGGCCGCGTGCTGGGCGGGGAGGCCTATTTCCCCATGCTCGACTCCGCCGGGACCATGCCCGCGCAGCTCTTCATCGCGTCACCCGCTGGCGGCAGCGAAAGCATGCACCTGATGTACCTCATGGCGGTCGCGGCTGCGGCACGCACGATTGACCTGGCCGCGGCCTATTTTGTGCCCGACGATCTGTTGATTGAAGCGTTGGTGGAGGCGCGGCGCCGCGGGGTTCGCATTCGTGTGCTGCTGCCGGGACCGCACATGGATTCGGAGACAGTGCGCGTGGCCAGCCAGGGTGAGTGGGGGCCGTTGTTGCGCGCCGGCGTTGAGGTCTATCGGTATCAACCCACGATGCTGCACATGAAGATGCTGATCGTGGATGGCGAGCTCGTGTCCGTCGGCTCCACCAATTTCGACCTGCGGTCCTTTCAACTCAACGACGAAGCCAGCCTCAACGTCTTTGACGTCGACTTTGCAGCACGCATGACCACCGTGTTCGAACGGGACCTGCTTGACGCGATCCGATTCACGCACGCCATGTGGAAGGCACGGCCGCTGCGTCAGCGCATTGCCGAGGTCCTCATTCTTCCGATCAAGTCCCAGCTGTAGCGGCGCTGTCGAGCAGCTCGGAGGCCATCGGATCGTCGCGGCCCACGAAGCAGTCGTTGCTGGGCAGCACTTTGTTGGCAAACGAGAGGTCTCGATTGAGGCCTACAGGCGCGTCAAACGTCAGTACTTACCCGGCATCGCGCCAAACCGGCTCATTCCCTCAGAACCCCTGTTGCACCCGCAGGAGCAGCGCATGCTCGCGCACCACGCGGCCCGGGGACACGACGGTGAGCTCGTACGCCATGGACAAGCGCGTCAGCGACGTCGGAATCCAGCCCACGGCCAGGCCACCACTCGCGCCGTGTGTGACCGACCGTCGCGTGATCACGCGTCCAATGTCCTCGCCCCACACCCCGAGCATGGACACGCGCGCGCCAACGTCGATTGCACCGTGGTCGCTGGTGGGCAGGACCTCCTGCGAGGCCCGACGTGTGCCGCCGACCACATGACCTGCCCGCCAGGTGAGCACACCGGCGGTGACCGCCCGCCGATCCGCCCCCACGCGGGCGCCCTGCGTGAACAGCGCGCCTTCGAAGGCCAGCAGCGTCTGCGCGTTCCCGACGAGACCACCGGCTGAGAGTCGTCCACGCCCCCCATCCGCGACCGCCGTTCCGTCGTCCGTCCCATCGCTCCGGAACGCGAGCAGGGGCTGCTGCCCGACCGTGAGCAACCGCGATACGCCGGTGGCCTCGAGATCTCCACGCTCGCGACCGGCCAGCAGCGCGAGTTGTGCCGACGCGTACCGGGCTCCGCGTTGTCGGGCCCACGCCACCCGCGCCAGCCAGTCATGCCCAGATCCTTCTCGAGCGTCCACGTCGCCGTCGGTGTCGACGACCTGCAGGTCGGTCCCGATGGGCGTACGAAACGCGCCGAGGGTGAGCGTGAGCGCATCACGCTGCATCACCACCTGTGCCCCGAAGCTGCGGCTTGGCATCAGCGAGTTCACCAGCGAGCGCTCACCGTGCAGCAACGTCGCCGACGACTGGAAACGCTCCACCCCGAACGCCGGCCGGAAGCGTCCGATGCGCGCGTTGGTGCGTGTCCCTTCAAAGCCGACGAACGCATCCTGTATGAGCACGCGTCCCTGCCCGAAGTCGGGTTGCAGCCGAACGTGCCAGCCGCCGGGCATGGCCGCGTCGAAGATGAGGCGCGCACGTCGCAACAACAGGCCGTCGGGCTGCGACTGCAGGGCCCCCGAAACCCAGCGACCATCCACCTGCAGATAGCCGCCGAGCGTGAGATCGACCTCGCCTTCACTGCCGAGGCGCAGTCCGCCGCGTTCATCGCTGGGCGCGCGGCCTTGATCGCCAGCACGGCCTTGCGCGCCCAGCGGTGCCCCGACGGCAAGCAGACCGAGCAGCAGCTGCGGCACGCGCCCCCTGCGGCGTCCGGGCGCAGGGCGAAGACGATCGGATCGGCAAGGTGGAATGAGGCGAAGGGCGAGCATCGACGGCAGCATCAGGCACAGCGTAGATGCGTACAGCACCGCGAGGCAAGATGGGATAGAAAAAATCATCAGGCGATCACCGCAGCGGTACAGTGACGGCGTAGAAGGCGATGACGACCAGATCGCGTTCACGGCGCACCAACGTGCGCAAGGCTGCGCGGCGTCGCCGTGCCGCGTCAGGCATACATGGCGGCGCTGGATCGCAATCGGGATTAACCTTCACCGTGGTGCGCACGGGTGCGCTCCGCTCTTGAACCGTCCATGGTGCGCCATGACCATCCCGCATCCCCCCGCAGACCGTCGCACCTTCCTCCGCCGGCTTGGTAGCGCTGCTGCCGCGCTCGCGGCGAGCGTGAGCGCCACGCCGGCGCTCGCCCACGCGGCGGCGCGATTCGCGCGTGACGGCGATGGCACCGATGGACTCCTGCCCACTGCCACCCCGGCCCTGCGTCGCAGCGAGTTCCAGTTCGCGCGCCTTCGCTACAGCTCCGGCGATTGGGACTACAACCCAAAGGTGTGTGCGAACGTGCTCGACACGATCCTGCAGTACACCACCGTGCCGGTGCGTGAACAGGAAATCGTGATCGCTGCCGACTCCGAGGAGCTCGCGGCGTTTCCATGGGTGTTCATGACGGGACACAAGCTCGTGCGCTTTACCGAGGCAGAGCGCGAAGGGCTGCGTCGCTTCGTGGATGCCGGTGGCGTGCTCGTGTCCGACGATTGCAATCACGACGTGAACGGGCTCTACGCGACCACGTTCGAAGCCGAAATGCTGAAGGTGTTCGGCTCACCCGGCGCCATGCCGAAGCTGCCCAACAGCCACCCGCTCTACTCGGCGTTCTTCCGCTTTCCGTTCGGCCCACCGCAAACGAGTCACGAGCTGAACGGATGGGGCGACAACATCGTGCACGAGTACCTGCGTGGCGTTACGCATCGCAATCGGTTGGGCGTGATCTATACCAACAAGGATTACGGCTGCGAGTGGGACTACGACTGGCGCAACAAGCGCTTTCGGTCGCGCGACAACACCAAGTTCGCCGCGAATCTCGTGGTGTATGCCATGACGTGAACACGCCGCGCGATGCAGGCGGCATCGCGCGGCGTGTGTCCATCGGTTGAGCGTGGCGCGCTCAATCGAACGCGGCGCCCACCTGGATCTTGCGAATGAGCAGCCAGGGGCTGCCGTGCGAAATGCTGTTGGTCTGCGTGGGCTGTCCCTTCGCGTCACCACCCGTACCGAACATGCGCCACTCCTTGGGCCCGGTGATGCCGTCGAGATTGCCCCAGAAGTCGGTGGTGATCGCATTGTACGTCACGTCGGTGACCATGCGCGTCTTCTTGCCGTTCTTGATTTCCCAGAAGACATGGCCGCCGAACTGGCCGTTGTAGCGCTGCTGATCGATCGAGTAGCTGCCGCGCCCGTCGATCATGACACCGTCCTTCACATCGGCCACCAGCTCTTCGAGAGACGGTGAGTTGTCCGGTCCCGCATCCACATGGACGTTCGGCATGCGCAGGAACGGATAGTCGCGCCACGACGTGCCGAAGGTGCAGCCGCGGCTTTCGGTCTCGCCAATGAGGTGCGCGGTTTCACGATTCGTCTGCAGCCCCACCAGAATGCCGTCACGAATGAGCGGCCACTGCTGTGTTTTCACGCCGTCGTCGTCGTAGCCGGTGCTGCCGAGTCCGGCGCTGTTCTTGTCGCAGGTGACGTTGAGCAGCTTGCTGCCGTACTTGAGCTTGCCGAGGTCGGAGGTCTTCACGAAGCTCGTGCCGGCGTAGTTGGCCTCGTAGCCGACGATGCGATCGAGTTCGGTGGCGTGCGCAATGATTTCGTGAATGGTGAGCATGGCGTGCCACGGCGACAGCACCAGATCCTTGAGCCCACTCGAACCCAGCGGCCTGGCCGTGCAGAACTCCACCGCATCGGTGGCCACCTGTTCTGCGTTCTCGAGGAAATCCGTCGCCTCGGCGACTTCCCAGCCGCCCATCTTCGCTTCGCCGGGGTAGTTGCGCGTGCGCGTCACGTCCCCAACGCGCGCTGTCACCGACATGTTCGGTGTGGTGGTGAAGAGCTCCTGCTCGATGTACGACCCTTCGCTCGAGGCGAAGTAGCGCCATTCGTAGCCGTGCGTGGCGGTGACGGACACCGCGGTCACACCCTCCACGCTCTTCGCCTTGTCCACGATGGCCTGCGCCCATGCCTGCTTGTCGGTCTCCGAGACCGACGTGGGATGCTTCTCCATGGGCGTGATGAAGTTCGCCACGTACGCAGGGACCGGCGCGAGCTTGAGGTCGGTGCGCTTGGCGATGGCGCTGGCCTTCGCCACTTCGACCGCCACCGCCGTAATGCGACGCAGTTCGTCTTCCGTGACGATGGGGCTCGAGGCAAAGCCCCACACGCCGCTGTGCACGACACGGACACCAAAACCGCCGGGGCGACGATCAGCATCGGCCGGAATGCCCTGCGTGCGGTTGCCGCCACCGCGACCGCCGAAGATGTTGCCGCCTCCGCCTCCACCGCCGCCGCCGCCCGGTCCGCCCGCGCCACCCCCACCACTCGCGCGGAAGTTGGCCGTGGCGCCCGGCAGCGACGACGTCAACGTGAAGCGAACGTCTGCATACGTGCAGCCCGCGAGCTTCGCATCCGCGAGCACGAGATCGGCGAATCCCTTGAAGCGCGTCTCGAGCACGCGTCCCTTCGGTGACAGCGCAATCGTCTCGGCGAGCAGGTCACGCGAGTACATGGCGAGCGCCGCCGTGGCGCCAACGCCCTTGATGAAATCACGACGAGTCGGGCTCATGGTCAGACCGCGGGTGAAATGGACGTCATGTAGAATTCCTCGATCCGTACCGGCGGTACGAGCGCCGCATTGCCTGCGTCGAACGCTTCACCGGTACCCATGGGCACCGACTTGCCCACGAGCGTGAGATTGTTGTAGCCGACCACGGGAGACATGTTCCAGCGGAAGTTCTGCACGGGTCCCACGATCTCGCCGTTCTCGATCAGAAACAGTCCGTCGCGTGTCATGCCGGTGTTCAGGAGCGGCTGCTCGAGCGACGGCACACCGCGAATGTACCAGAACGAGTTCACGAGCAGCCCCCGACGCGTCTGTCGAATCATGTCGGCCACGGAGAGCTCCGTGCCTTCCTGCACAAGACTCTGATTCGTATTGGCGGCCTGTCCGGGGCCGAGCGTGGTGAGGACGCCGTTCTCAAGCCACGTGACCGGACCCGCAGCACGGTTGCCGGGACCGATGGGTGACTGACGCAGAATCGGATTGCCGATGTCGCTGCGCAGCGTGAAGCCGTCGCTGAAGATCTTGTCGCCGACTTTCTTGCCCGCCATGAACTGCCCGGCGCCACCCATGGCGCCGAAGAGGCCGCCGCCACCGCCACCGCCGCCTCCTCCTCGGCCGCCACCGGCCGGTCCGTCACTCGCCGCCGCGTCCGCGCCGCCGGCCGCCGCTCCACCAGCCGACGCACCGGCGCCGCCGCCCGGACCGCCGCCGCGACCCTGCGTGAAGATGCCGGTTACCAGCGACAGAAAGCGTGCACTCGCGCGCGGCTCGAGAATCACCGTGTAACGACCGGGCTCGATCGCCTTGGCCCCCTTGCTGCGCACCGCTTTGGACGCCGCGTCTTTGGTAAGCGCTTCGGCGTCGAGCATGGCCATGTCCTTCACACCGCTGATGCCGGCCCAGCCGGAGCCGCTCCCGTCGGCCAAACGACAGGTAAGCGAGAATCCCACATCAGCCGCGCGGTAGTACGCGAACAGCCCCAGCGAATTGGCCGTGCAGGTCGCGATGTCCGTCTTCGGGATGAAGCCCGCGCCCATGACCCCCATGGACTCGGCGATGTCGAGACTCGTCTTCACGAGTCGCGCGCGTTCCGCGGGGCCGAGATTCACGACGGACGGAAGCGCCGCATTGACCGGGATGTACTCCTGCGGTCCGAGCCATTCGGGAAAGCGCGGCACCTCGTTCGCCTTCTCGGCCAGCTCGAACGCCTCCGCGATCATCTCGCGCAGCCCTTCGTCGCTCAGATCGCGGGTTTGCGCCGAGGCCTGTCGCTGCCCCACGCGCACGGTCACACTCACCTGTCGCTCGAACTGCACGAGGTTGGTGGTAATCGACGAGTTCGCCCACCGGGTGCCGGAGCGCTCACCGCCGGAGAAGGTGACTTCTGCGGCGTCGGCCTTGGACGCCATATCGAGCACCTTGTCGGTGATCGCCTTGACCTGTTCACGATCGTACATGCGGTCGTTACGCGGGAGAGTGATCAAATGCTGCGTGGCGTGCACAGAATGGCCTCGGGACCACACCACGGCCAGTCGCCGCCATCACGGCCGGCCGGCGCGACGCCGCAGCCACCATTCCCCGAGCAGCAGGCCGGCAAACGGGAGCAGCCACCACGGAGAACGCATGGGATGCCACGGCTGCGGTCGACTCGCGGGCGCAAGCGCGACATCGAGGGCGTCACCGAGCGTCTCGAGGTTGTCGGTATCGAGGACCCGTCCGCCGGTGGCGAGCGCGAGCGCGCTGAGCACCGACGGGTGGGGGGCGTTGGTCTCGGCAGTGCTCGCGACCGTGTACAGTGGCGCGGAGGTGAGTCGCTGACCGGATGACGAGAGCACGAGTTGTTGCGCACCAATGCGATCTGACGGATCGCGCCACGCGGCGCCCCACCGGCCATCGCCGCGTGGGTGGAGTTGCAGCGGGCGGGTCGCGTCGAGGCTGTCGGGGGCGGCAAGGGCCAGCGTGTATGTCGCCGCGATGGTGTCGTGTGCGGCATCTCGCGTGAGCACCTCGACCTCGCGCCACGCGCCCGACACCGCGACGGCCGGACGTACGGTGATCGACGCCACGGGCGCAATGCGCGCGGCTGCTTCGGTGACGATTCGCGGCCACGTGCGAGCGAAATCACTGCGCGCGGGCTCGCGGAACGTCCAGGCATCGAGGGCGCCAGATACAATCACGGTGCCCGCACCGATCCGATGCGACCACACGACAGGCGACGAATCCGCAAGCTGCAGCCACCGTTCACTGCCAGCGGGCACACGCGTGGGAATGAGCCACTGCCGACCGAGCAACGGTGCGGCACTGGTAGCGCTGTCTGTCACGGGGGCGGTCGTCTCGCCGAACGCCGCGGTGAATGTCGCGCGCTGCGCCACCGCCTGGTCGACGCGTCGCCACCCGGGCACGTCGAGCCACCGTTGCACGCGAAGACTCGGCGCGTCGTCAAGCAGCAGCAGCGCACTGCCCCCGGCTCGCACCCATCGATCGAGCGCGTCCACCGCACGGTCCTCCATCGCGTTCGCCGCACCAACCACCACGACGTCGAGCGCCGGTGGATCGGGCAGCGACGCCAGCGCAGGGGGTGCGCCCTCACTCACGGTAATGGGAGACCCGTCCGTTCGCGAAATCGTGGTGCGACTCGTCACGTTGAAACGCGCATCGGCCGACAGCGCGCGTCGCATGAACGTACCGAACCAGGTGGGGCGCGTCTCGTGACTGAGCACACGTACCGGGGTATCGTGCACGTCTACCAGCACGGAACCGATCGTTCGCACATTCGATCGCGTGAGCGTCGCCGACACGTCGAACGCGATCGAACCCGTGTCGCTGGCGAGCACGGAGAGCGTGTGGTGCTGTACCGCGCGACCTGCCTGAACCGCGACCGTCTCGCGCGCCAACAGGAGTCCGTCCTGTCGCACGACGAGTTCGAGCGAATCGCCGGTGACCGCGACGTAGCCCATGTATGCCTCGATCGCGATGCGTTCGCTCACGCGCGCTCGTGACGGTGCGCGCACCTCACGCCAGCGAACATCTGGCGTTGCGCTGGACGGCAGGAGCGTAAACACCGATGCGAATGGTGCGTCGTGGCGAAACGCATTCGGCAGCCGATCGCCCGTGAGCACCACGGCGTCTGCCGCAGGCAACCATCCGGCCGTAACCGTGGCGCGATCGGCAAGCGCACCTGCAACCGCGATGGCCCGTGCTGAATCGGCAGCGGTCGCACCCGCGACCACCGACACCAGGGGTCGGTCCCGACGCATGCGCACCCACCCGGGGTCGATCGCCGCGAGTACGGCGATCGCGAGGGCGAAGGCGCGCAAGAGCCGAGGCGCGTTCATGCAGGGGGCTGGTTGACCGGTTGCGGCGCGGCTTCCAGCCGAGCTGCGCGAGCACTTCGCATGTGCCGCGCCGCATCGGGGGCCTTCGCAGACAACAGGGCGTTCAGCAGATACGCGGCCTCATCACGCGATGCCATCGCTTGCTGGACGTCTCCCTCACGCTCTGCAGCCGCCGCGGCATTCAGCGCCATCGCAATATCCTGCATACGCGGATCGGTCGCGCGCGCGCGCAGCACCGCGCCCGCCAGCCGCTGCATCGCGTCGGCCGATGCCCTCGAGGCATTCGTAGCGCTACCGTGTGCGTCTCGCGCATACACGACCAGTTCGCGCAACACCGCACGCAACGATGTGCGCGAGGCGTCGTCGATCGGCGAACTGCGAGGCTGTGCGGTGCTCGCGACACCGGACAGCGCACCGGTGAGCCGGCGCGTCATGTCGATGTGCTCACGCTCAGTGAGCGGGCGCATGAGAAACCGCGCACGCGTAAACGCGATTTCCAGTTGGGTGACCGCTTCACGGGCCTGCTCCAGCGCAGGGGCAAGCGCCGTGTCGGTGAGGGCCGTTGCGGCACGACTCATGGCACGAATCGCGGCCTGCACGGCTTGACGCCCTTCGTTGCGCACGCGCCCGGTCGAAAGATCCGCGTCCACCTCGGCGTGCTGGTGCTCGTTGAGGTCGCCCATGTTGTCCTCCGCGGCCACCTCCTCGCTCAGTTCGCCGCCCACCAAAAACACGAACTCGGCGCGAACGCGGCGTTGCTCCACCGCCACATTGCGGGCACGCTCGGCGAAGACCTCGTCGCGCAGCGCCGAACCGAGTGAATCACGAGCGGCCAGCAGACGCTCGATGCGCATCACGATCATCTGCTGACTGAGTGCGTAACGCAGCTCGCCCACATCCACCGCGAACCCCGCCGCTCCATCACCGCGTCCCGTCATCACTTCGGCGATCCACGCATCCGACTCGATTGCCGGCGCGTCGGGGCGCCGGTCGGTGGCTACCGCGCGATACACCACCACGTCGCCCGGCTCGAGGGACAGAGTCGCCAGCGACCAATCAACACTCCCCTCCCAGCGCGCCGCGTCGAGCCGACGGATGCGAAGGGGCACTTCACCCTCCACGAAGGAGTAGCGTTCTCCCGAACCGGACACCTTGGTGTAGCGCATCGTCAGCGAGGCGAGTGCGTTGTCATCATCCGCGTTCACGACGAGCCGCAGTGTGGTGTCGCCGCGTGGCAGCACGAGGTCGCGACCGGGAGCCGTGAAGCGCACGCGCGGATCCGCATCAGGCACCACCGTGATGCCGACAAACGCCCGCGCGATCGTGTCGCCGCGAAATGCCTGCAGGCTGAGTACCTCGTCGTTCGTGGCGCGCCACGTGACCGAGAAGGCGCCGTCAACTTCCGCGAAGCGCTGTCGCGAATCGCTGGTCTCGAGCACGACGCTGTCGGCGCCCACTGCATTTGCGGTGACGTCGATCCGAGCGTCTGCCGGCACCGTGGTGCGCAGTGGACTGGTGTAGTTCGAATCGCGGCGGTTCAAGTACGCGGGCGGCGTGACACGAAGCCGAATTGCAGAGAGGTTGAACGCCGCAGCGTTGGTGCTTGCCGGCTGCGCGACGCGCTGAACCGAGTCTCGCGCATTGGTATCGCGTGCAACCCACCCGTGTGCGAGCGCCAGCAGCGCAATCGAGGCACCCGCACTCACCGCGAGTCGAGCGCTCGCGAGCGGGAACATCGCGCGCACGTCGAGCGTGCGGGCCAGCGCGTGTGCACGCCCCAGTACGAGGTCGCGTATTGACGCATCGCCGGCATTCGAGGGAGCGAGCGAGAGCGCGGTGTGCAGCAGATTGCGGCTCTGTGGGGTGCGTGCTTCGAGCGCGACACTGATCGGCACCCGCCCTGCACTGCGTGCAGCCCATGCCACGGCAAGTGCTACGGACGCAGCAGCCGTGATTGCGAGCGCGAACGGCAGTGCTGCGCCGCGCCACATCAGCAGCGCGCCGAGTAGGGCAAAGAGCGGCAAACTCCACGAGAGCGCGCCAACCATGTTGCACACGAAGCGGCGACGTGTGGCATCACGGGCCCACGCGATCAACGCCGGGCCGGGCCCACGCGCATCTGCGGCCGCCGATCCGGCTGCAGGGCGTTCGCCGGACTCAGGCATGCGCGACCACGCGTGCCAACCGCGAGCGCAGCCACCACTCCCCGGTCAGCGCGAGCAACACGAGCACCCAGAGCCAGGGGGTCAGCACGGCCGCATCCGTCATGTCCTGCGGTGCAGCGTCAGCCCCAGCGCTCGCGCCCTCGACCGCCGCACGCGCCAACGCGACCAGCTGCGCCGAGTCGAGCACCACCGGATCACGCTCGCGCAGTGGAACGTCCGCCGCGTCGGACAAGACGTCGCGCGTGAGCGTCACGAGCGCGGCCGCCGCCGGGTGCGACGCATCGATCGCGAGCTGGAGCACGACCGGGTGCGATGGCCGAATCCAACCGACGACCGCAGCGCCTGGGTGTGGGGCGGCGGGTACGGTGAGCCAGCCCGGTACACTTTCCGGTGCGCCGCTCGCCGATTCAAGCGGAAAGCGCGCCACGATCTCGCGCAGCAACGGATGTTCGGCGATGCCGCTCAAGGCCATCACGAGCGGCGCATGCACCGTCGCACCGTCTGTCGCGAAGATCAGTGACGAGGAATCGCGCAGGCGCTGCGCGGTGTGGATGTCCAGCGCTTCTTTGAGCCCGGTGGCCGTGTCGCGGCGCACCGCAGCCGAGAGTTCCCCCTGCACCGGTATCGCCCGCACCATCAGTCGCACGCTCCCCGGCAGCGCGACAACATCTGTAGGCACGAGCGTGCCACGCTGCGCGTCGGTGAACAGCACCAGCGCGCCGCCGCCTGCCCCGTGCAACCACGCGGCCGAGGCGCCGATCGCTGCGGCCGGATCGGCCGTTTCCACACGCAGGGCGCGCGCGACGCCTGCCGCGGACGAATCGGCCAGACGGCGCGCTTCGGCCATCGCCGTGGTGCCATTGCTCATGAGACGTTGCATGCTCGCACTCGTGTCCACCATGAGCACGATGGCGCCGTCGGTCGTTGCGTCGGCATCAACGCGTGGCGGTGTGAGCCGCTGCGGTCGCGCCCACGCCATCACCGCCAGTGCAATGATGAGCAGCCGCAGCGCGAGCAGAACCCGGTCATCGAGTGTGCGCCGCGACACCGGCGGCAAGCGAGCGGCTTCCAGGAAGCGGAGTGTCGGGAACATGCGCCGAGTGGCAGTGCGCCTGCTGAACAGGTGCACCAGCACCGGCCCCGCCAACAGCAGCAGACCCCACAGTGCCCACGGCGCGGCAAACGTCATGGCCCGTGTCCCGTGGGTGTCGTGGCGCCACGCGGCTCGGGGACACGAAGCAGTGCCTCGCGAAGCGCGCGCTCGGGCGGCAGCGCGGTATCGATCAGTGCATAGGCGATACCATCACGCTGTGCGCCGGTTCGGCAGCGTTCGAGAAAGGCACCGTGCGCCTCGGCGTACGCACGCGCGACAGTCGGCGCGTCCACCAACCGTCGTGCGCCTGTTTCGAGATCTTCCAGCTCTTGCACACCCCCAGGCGGCAACGTGCGCTCTTCGGGGGACACGAACTGCCACTGGCGCACATCGTGTCCGCGGCGCGCGGCTTCGCTGAGCGCTCGTCGTACCGCCGCTTCGTCATCATAGAAATCGCTCAGCACCACCAGCACGCTGCGTCGGCGCAGCAGTGCCGAGGCACGGCGCAGCGTCTGCACCGCCGGCCACATCGCGGAGGGTTGCAAGCGCGAGAGCGCAGCCAGCACCGCACGACGATGTGCACGCCCGGTACGCGGGGCCACGTACACGAGGCGTGTACCGTCAGGCGCGCGTGCATCGGGGGTGGTCGTGAGCACTCCGACCGCGTGCCCCTGCTCGATCACCAGGTAGGCGAGCGCCGCCGCCGCCACCTGCGCTGACCGAAACTTGCCGTGTGGGCCATCGGGGAACGCCATGCTCGCACTCGTGTCCAGCACGATCAGCACGGTGGCGTTCGTAGTCTCGCGCAGTTGGCGGGTGAGCAACCGATCATGGCGTGCGGATGCCTTCCAGTCCACGTGCTTGAGGTCATCACCCACCTGATAGGGACGGTGCTGCTGAAACTCTGCGCCGCCGCCGAGAAACGGGCTGCGCTCGGCGCCCGTACGCAACCCTTCCACGACGAGACGCGCTGCGAGTTCGAGATCGTCGATGGCCGCGACGACGTTCGCGGTGAGCGGCATGACGAGTGCGGTCCTCGCTCAGGGACGCACGTGCGTGAGCAATCGTGCAAGGATCGCATCGACGTCCACGCCATCCGCCTCCGCCTGAAAGTTACGCAGCACACGATGACGCAGCACGGGCAACGCGACGGCTTGCACATCGTCCGGCGACGGCACGATGCGTCCATCGAGCAGCGCCGTGGCCTTCGCGCCGAGCACGAGCGCCTGCCCAGCGCGGGGTCCGGCGCCCCAGCGCACCAACTCCTTCACCACAGCGGGTGCGGACGCATCCTCGGGGCGCGTCGCGCGCGCCAGACGCAGCGCGTAGTCAATGACGTTGTCAGCCGCCGGCATCGCGCGCACGGTGTGGCGCGCCTCCTCGAGCTGCGCGCCGGTGGCGACCGGTGTGATCACCGCCGTCGCGTTCGAGGTCGTGTCGGCCAGAATGCGCCGCTCGTCCTCCAACGATGGGTAGGCGATCACCACGTTGCACATGAAGCGGTCGAGCTGTGCTTCAGGAAGTGGATGCGTGCCCTCCTGCTCGATCGGATTCTCGGTGGCGAGTACGAAGAGTGGACGCGCGAGCGGGTGCCGCACGCCGCCCACCGTGACCTGATACTCCTGCATGGCCTCGAGCAGCGCGGCCTGGGTGCGCGGCGGTGTGCGGTTGATCTCGTCCGCCAGAATGATGTTGGCAAAGATCGGGCCCTTGATGAACCGCACATGACGCGTGCCCGTGAGCTTGTCCTCCTCGATCACCTCGGTGCCGAGAATGTCGGCGGGCATGAGGTCGGGGGTGAACTGGATGCGGCTGAACACGAGGTCCACCGCCTCGGCCAGCGTGCGAATGAGCAGGGTCTTCGCGAGCCCCGGCACACCGCGCACCAGGCAGTGCCCGCCAGCGAGCAGACAGGTGAGCACCTCGCGGCGCACCTGATGCTGGCCCACGATTACGCGCCCGACTTCGGCGTCAAGCCTGATCGCGAGATCGGCAGCGTTGGCGAACGCCGCGGCGGCGGCGGGAGCGACGGGTCGGGACATGCCAGGGAGCGAAAGGGAGGCGTAGCGACGTGCACGCGCACGACACCATCATCGAACGTGCCAGCCTGCGCGGGTGTTGGGGAGGGGGGAGCGGAATCGGCTCAGCCCTCAGTACGCCATCGAGCGACGGCCATCTCTCGTACGTGATGCCGTTCGCGTACGCTCCCCTCGATCACCCCCGTCGCGCCCGCCACACCGCGGCCTGCTCTGTCCGCCCGCTGGCCTCATACAACTCCTCCAGCCAACGGGCGACGGTCTCCACCCGCATCCCGCCGAGCGGCGGCGATCCGCGTTCGAGTTCACGCAGCGCCTCGAGCAGCAACGGTTCCGCATCGTCATGCCGCCCGAGCCGCTTTAGACAATACCCCAGGCCGGCTCGCGCCCGATGCTGCACAAGCGGCGGCACCGCGGGCCCGAGCTGCGCGACCACTGCGCGCGCCATCGGTTCGCCCTCACGCGCTGCGCCGGTGCTGCACAGCGCCAGCGCGAGCTGTCGCTGCGTATTCAGGACCGTGGGGTCACCACCGGGTCGCCGGAGCTCCGCGAGCAGTTCGAGCGACTCGCGCAGCAGCGGAATCCCCGACGCCGTATCCCCCAGCTCCTCGCGGGCATTCGCCAGCGATGGCAACTGCACGGCCACCTGCACACTGCGCACGCCGTACACCGCGCGGCGAATGGCCATCCCGCTCGTCATGAGTGAATCCGCGGCGAGCGGATCGCGCTGCAGCAGTCGGACCAACGCCAGCTTCTCCTGCGCATCGCCCACCGTCCAGTGCTGCGCGCCGTTCAGTGACACGCGAGCCGAAATCACCGCGCGCAGCAATGAATCGGCGGCAACCAACTGACCACGACGCGACAGGATATTGCCGAGCAACGCTTCCACGAACAGTGCCTGATCCTCGATGCCCGCCGCGCGCCACACCGGGATCGCCGTGCGAAAGCGCGATTCGGCTTGCGCCCAGTCCTCACGCGCACTCGCCAGCATCCCGAGATCGTTCAGACTCGACGCCGTCGCCGGACTCGACTCGCCGAGCACCTGACGACGGCCTTCGTACGCCGCCACCAGCATCGACTCCGCCGCGGCGAACTGTCCGCGTGTCTGCAACTGTCGTCCGAGCGACGCGCGCGCCAGCTGCACATCGGGATGATCCGCACCGAGTACCGCGATGCGCATGCTCAGCGACTCCCGAAGCAACGGCTCGGCTTCGTCGAGACGCCCCTGAATCGTGATGGCTGTACCGAGTCGATTGAGCACGTTGGCCAGCGTCGGATGCGCCGGGCCGTACAGCGCGCGCGCGGCCGGAAGAATGCCGCGAAGCGTCGCCTCGGCCGCCGGCGCGTCCGGCACATTCACCTGCGCGTCGCTCAGCAGCACTCTGCTCTCGAGCGTGCGAGGATGAGTGCTGCCGTGCACCGCTTCGGCCATGGTGACCGACCGCTGCAGCAGCGGCAGGCCGTCGCGCGGTCGCGACGTATACGTGAGAAACGCGCCGAGTTGGTTCAGTCGAGTGGCGACGATCGCACTACCACGAGGATGCCGCTGCTCACTCAACCGCAGCGCCTCTCGAAACAGCTGCTCCGCTTCGGTGTTTCGCGATTGGCGATAGTACACATCGGCCAATTCGGCCATGGTGGCGGTGGCAAAGTCGTCATCCGGCTCGCGATGCTGACGCATCAACGCCATCGCCTCCACGAGCTGTTGCTCGGCACCTGCGTACTCGCCGGCGGCCCGTGTCGCCTTGCCCAGATCGGCGGCGACGTCGCCCGTGACGCGAGAAGCACCGATCGTGCGCCGGTAGCGACGAAATGACGAATCGAGCAACCCCACGGCGGGCGCGAACAGCCCGAGTTGCAGGTATGTGCGCCCGATCGTGGCCTCGAGAGCTGCGCGCGCCTCCGGTTCCCGACGCAGTGCGGGCCCGTTCACGCCCTGGGCAGCGGAGTCGAGCAGTTCGCGCACCGTCAGCTCGCGCCCCAACGCCACGGCCGGATCAGCCGATGCGAGCATCTCCTGCAGAAACGTCGTCACGGCCAGCGCCTTGCCTGCTTCGCGTCTGGCGCGTTCGGCACTGCGCTCTGCGGCCTGCTGTTCCGTGAGCGCGAACGCGCGCGCGCTATCCGCGACGCGCAAGGCGGAGTCGGCTTCGGCGCGTCGCGCTTCTGCAAGTGTACGCGCCGATTCGGCATCGGTGCGCGCACGCTGCTCGGCCTCCACGGCCAGCGCCAGTCGCCTCGCCTCCGTACGGCTCGTGACCAGTCCCACTGACAGTGCCACGGCGATCACGGCCAGCACCGCCCCCACACCCACCACCAGCGACCGATTGCGGCGCGAGAACTTCACCAACTGATACCACGGACTGGCGGGACGCGCGACGATCGGTTCGTCGCGCAGGAAGCGGCGCACATCGCTGCCCAACGCATCGGCCGATGCGTACCGCCGCACCTTCTCCTTCTCCAGCGACTTGATCACGATGATCTCCACGTCACCGCGCAGCTTGCGATCGATGGAGCTGAGCGGGGCGGGGTCCTGCACCAGAATCACACGCGCTGCTTCATGCAGCAGGGTGCGCTCGAACGAGTAGGGCAGGCGCCCCGATACCAGCTCGTAGAGCAACACGCCGAGCGAGTACACATCGCTGCGGGCGTCCACCTGCTCCGGGTCGGCGTTCACCTGTTCCGGGCTCATGTACTGCAGCGTGCCCACCATCTCGCCAACGCTTGTCTGTCGGGACTCGAGATGATCGGCGCTCGTGAGTCGCGCCACGCCGAAGTCGAGCACCTTGGGCTGCCCGTCGGCATCCACGAGAATGTTGGCCGGCTTGAGATCGCGATGAATCACGCCCTGCCGATGTGCGTAGTGCACGGCGTCGCAGATGCGCGCGAACAGCTCCAGTCGATCACGAAGGCCAAGCGCGCGGCTGTTGGCATACTCGGTGAGCGGCTGTCCGCGCACCAGTTCCATCGCGAAGTACGACTGCTCGCCATGCGGCCCGTCTGCCGTGCCGGCCTCGAACACCTGCGCGATTCCCGGGTGCTGCAAGCGACCCAGCACTTCCGATTCGCGCGCGAAGCGACGCGCGAGATCGGCCGAGACGAAATCGCGCCGGATGACCTTCAGAGCCACCCGGCGCTGCGGATTCGTGGTCTCCGCCTCGTACACGGTGCCCATACCGCCCTCGCCGAGAACGCCGAGAATGCGATAGCGACCGATCGTGGTGGGGTGAGGCATGCGGTAGGCGCCTGAGCGGGAACGTGCATTGCGAAGCGGGACGCCGCGCAACCTGCAACGTACCCTCCCGGCGATGCGACGTCACGCGGTTGCGACGAGCGTGCGACTATCGCTCCAGGAACTCCGCCGCCGCCACCTTTCCGAACCGGCGCGCGAGCGCCGCGGGAGTCTCCTCGCGCCCCGACGGCGCCGTACGATCGGCACCAGCGGCCAGCAGCGCCTCGAGAATGCGCGTATGGCCGCGATCGGGCGCAGCCGCGGCGTGATGCAGCGCCGTCAAACCGCCGCGATCCGCAGCCTGCACATTCGCGCCGTGCGCCAGCAGCACTGTCACCACGTCGGTCAGCCCGTCTTCCGATGCCACCATGAGTGGAGTGGCTGCCGCACGAGCCGGATCGCGCGGCCGATCATCTACCAGCGCACCACGCGCCAGCAGCCAGCGCGCGGCCTCGGCATCGGCATGCCAGGTCGCGGCCATGAGCGGCGAAATGGACGCGTTCTCCGGACCATTCACATTCGCGCCGCGATCGAGCATCGCCTGCGCCAGCAGCGTATCACCACGAAGCAGCGCGAACGTGAACGCAGTCACCCGCGCACCGTTCGTGGTACGAATCGCGCGCTCCTGCGTCGCGCCACGGTCCAGCAGGAGCCGAGCACTTGCGGATGCACCGGAATACTGCGCCGCCAGCTGCAAGGCCGTCTGCCCCGTGCGCGCTTCCACATTCACATCGGCTCCGGCATCGAGCAGCAGTCGCACCTTGTCCACGTCATGCGCGGCCGCCATGAGCGCCGTGGTGCGCTGCGCGCTGGTGTCGTGCACCGATGCGCCCGTGCCAAGCAATGCTCGCATGTCATCGAGCGTGCCATACATCGCCGCACGCTGCAGCGGGGTGAGTCCATCGGAGACCGTGTCGGGCTCGAGCGTGATCGCAACACGCGGCGTACCCATGAGGATCTCGGACCGGACATCGCGTGCGGCGAGGGCGAGCGCCATCGTGGCCCACGCGCCGCCCGCGTACGAAATGAACTGATCCTTGCCGTGCGGATAACCGCTCTCGAAGTACGGCAGTCCGAACTGCATCGTGCGTGTGGTCGGCACGTGCCACGAGCCGTCGGCGTGCTGCGTCTCGTGCAGGAATCTCAGCGCGCGCGCAAGCCGTGGATCACGCAGGCTCAGACCGGCCGCCTGTCGCAAGGCGACCACGGCCTGCCCGGTGGCGTATGCATCGGAGGCGCGCGTTGCCACCTGTGCCCACCCGCCATCTGCGCGTTGCTCGGCCAGCAGCGCGCGTGCGTGCGGTGCCAGCGTGACACTGTCCGCTCCGCCCCACGCGCTGCCGAACAGCTGCATCACCCGCTCCTCCGTGGACGTGGGCTGCATGCTCAACAGCCACGCACGCGCGGCGGCAATGCGACGCGCAAACTCCGCGTCACGATCCGGCAAGGGCACCAGCGCGAGCGTGCGAATGCCGAGCGCGGTGGCCGTGACTTCCGAGTCCTCGAGCGGTGGACGACGCGAGTTGGAGCTCCAGCGACCGCTCGCATGCTGCTGTCCGGCGGTGAGGTGTGCCACGGCGCGCATCACATCGCTGGCTGGATGCCCCGCACTCGCTGCGCCGATGGCGCGATACGTCTGGCCGATGGACTGGTTGACGCTCACGTCGGCCAGCACGAAGCGCTCATGCCAGTTGGGAAGCGGGCGCATGGTGCGCACGGCCTGTGCGTGCAGACGCACCGTATCGATGGGGAATCCCTGCTCATGGATCACGGCCATGGCCACCGTGCCCAGCCCCTGATGATGACAGGTAGAGCACGACCGCTTCTCGAACCATGTATCCGCCGACGATTGCAGCAGCGGCACGGAGCGCGCAATTGCATCCTGCAGCTGCGCCGGCGTGAGGGGCTGGGTCACCGGCTCCGGCCGTGGCGCGAACTGCACCCCGCTCCAGACGGCGCCCAGCAGCAGCGGCACGACGAAACGGACAGACAGGGGAGACATCGGCGTCGTCCTCCAGATACAGGGGGCGGGGCAGCATGGCGGGGCCTTCAGCGCCCATCCAATCGCGTGGACTCAACATGCAGGCTCCGCGCGCAACCCGCGAGCGCTGCCCCGCCTCCCCCTACCGCGCCCGCTACGGCACCCGCGGCAGCGACGGCGCCGGCATGCCCGGACGCACGAGTCGCTCCATCGCGGCGCCCCGCGGCTGTGTCCCTGATGGCTCACCAGACGACGACGCGCCCGAGGGACGGTCTCCGGAGGAACTGCTCGCGCTGCCAGCGGTCGCCGCGACCTCGTCCGTAATCAGGAACGGCGCCTTGCCATCCGTCACGATCACCTTGGCGTTCGGACTGCGGGCCAGCTCGCGGAATGCTTCGATCGATTGATACGTGATGATCGTGGGCGTGAGCCCCTGCGCAATGATGGCCCACGAGTCGCGGATGCCGGTCGCTTCGATCGTGCGGCGTTCGGCCTCCTGTCGTTCGCGATCCAGCACGAACCGCATCTGTTCGGAGCGCTGCTCGGCCTCGAGCTTCTCCTCGATCGCGCGCGCCAGATCGGGGGGCAGGCGAATGCTCTTGAGCAGCACGTTCTGCACCTCGAACCCGCGCGTTTCGAGCACCGACATCATCTGCGTGCGAATTTCGCCCTCGATGCCCGCTCGCGTGCCGGAGTGCATGTCCTTGGCCATGTAACGCGCCGAGACATCGGCCGCGGCCGATCGGAAGACGGGGATGATCACATCCTCTTCATATTCGACACCGCTGGTGGCGAGAATCTCGGCGACCTGCTCCGGCTTCACGCGGTACAGGATCGACACTTCCGCCGATACGTTGAGTCCTTCGCGCGTGGGCATCTCGAGGCGCACCTCGCGGTTGACCACACGCGCCGGTACGCGGAGAATCGAGTTCACACCCGGCACCACGAACTGGGCGCCGGGTTGCAGCGGGCCGCTGGTGACGCGGCCGAAGCGTGTCTTCACGCCGAGTTGATCCTGACGAACCGTGGCGCACGCGCTGAGTGGCAGCAGCACGAGCAGCGCTACCAGCGGCGAACGAAGAGTGAATGGCATGCGAGCCTCTCGGTGGTCGGCGTCAAGGCGCCGAAGTGAGATGTCCTGCGCAGGGACCGACACAAGCACGCGCCGAGTGTCCCAGCCCCTGAATGAAAGGGACGCCACACGACCGCAGAAGCACGTCCCACATAGATTTTCTCTATCGGGCGAATCGGCTTCTCGTCGTAGGGCAACTGCGGGCACGGCGCCGTACCGACCGGCACACAACCGCGGTCCGGCAATCTTGTGACATCGACCGCGGCTGCGGCACGTTACACCGGGCACGCGCGTTTGGATCCCGTGTCTGTGCAACTCGTCTGGTTCAAGCGCGACCTGCGCCTGCATGATCATGCGCCCCTCGCTGCCGCCGCGCGGCACGGACCTGTGGTGGGCGTGTACCTCTTCGAACCCGAGGTGTTCGGCGCTCCCGACGCCGACGCACAACATCTCGCGTTCGTGGTCGAGTGTGTGCACGAACTGCGGGCACGCCTGCGACGGCGCGGCGGCGAGTTGCTGCTGCGCACCGGCAACGCAGTCGAGCAGCTGGCCACACTCGTACAGGACCTCGGAGCCACCGCCATCTGGTCGCACGAAGAGACCGGTAACGGCCTCACGTACGCACGCGATCGTCGCGTGCGCGCGTGGGCCCGCGCACGCGGCGTGCCGCTGCATGAACTGCCGTCGGGTGGCGTGGTGCGACGACTTGTGTCACGCGATGGGTGGTCGGCGCAGTGGGACGCAATGGTGCGCGCGCCACTGGTCCGGCCGCCCGCGCGATTCGCACCGTTGCCATGGACAGATCCAGCCGCAGACCACGTGGTCCCGTCTCCCGGCGAGCCGCCCACCGCGACCGAACTCGGTGTACGTGCGCACGCACCACGCACGCATTCCGTTCGCGGCGGTGAGCACTCGGCGCATGCCACGCTTGCCTCGTTCCTCGCGTTGCGTGGTGTGGACTACCGGCGCGCGATGTCGTCACCCCTCACGGCGTTCGACGCCTGCTCCCGCATCAGCGCGCATCTCGCCTTTGGCACCCTGTCCGGACGTCAGGCGTGGCAAGGCGCACGACGACGCGCCGAGGCGCTGACCGAAACACCAGACGCCGACCCGCGCTGGCGTGGCGCCATTACTTCGTTCATCTCGCGCCTCGCGTGGCGTGATCACTTCATGCAGAAGCTGGAGAGCGAGCCACGCATCGAGTACGAGCCGTTCGCCTCCGCCTACGCCGAGCTGCGTCCGCGCGAACCCGATCCCGAACGCCTCGCCGCGTGGCTCAACGGACGCACGGGTTATCCGTTTGTCGATGCCTGCATGCGCGCGCTACGCGCTGAAGGGTGGCTCAACTTCCGCATGCGGGCCATGCTCGTATCGTTCGCGTCGTATCATCTGTGGTTGCCGTGGCAGGCCACCTCCAAAGCGCTCGCGCCGCACTTTCTCGACTACGAGCCCGGCATTCACTACTCGCAGTTCCAGATGCAATCCGGCACCACCGGCATCAACACGGTGCGCATCTACAATCCGTACAAGCAGGGGCACGATCAGGATCCGGAGGGATCGTTCATTCGCCGCTGGGTCCCGGAGCTCGCGGGTGTGCCAACCGAGGACCTGCACGCGCCGCACGAGATGCCCGCGCTCGTGGCGCAGATGGCTGACGTGCGTCTGGGGCGCGACTATCCACATCCGATCGTGAATCACGCCACGGCGTATCGGGAGGCGAAGGCGCGGTTGTTCGCGGTGCGCGACTCGGCGGTCGCGCGGGCGGAGGCGGCCGCCGTGTTCGAGCGGCACGGATCGCGTCGCGCCCGCCGAGCGTGACGGCGTGGCAGCGCAGCGCGTCGTACTCATGGACGCCCTCATCGTTGCGCTGCTCTTTTGCCGTCCGACTCGATTCTCCTACCCTGCCCTCATGCGCTCCCGCATCCGCCGCTGCACCACGGTCGCCTCCCTGCTCGCGTGCGTGACCGCCCCGAGCACGCTGCTGGCGCAGTCACTCCGCGGCGATCTCACCGTCGACAACTCGTTCGCGGCGTACTTGAGCACCAGCGTCGGCACACAGGGCACGCAGATCGCGTCCGGCACCAACTGGACGACGACGTACTCGTTCAGCGGCGTCTCACTCACCCCGGGGGAGACGTACTACCTGCAAGTGCGCGGTGTGGACGTGGGCGTCATCGCCGGCTTCCTCGGGGACTTCACGCTCGACGGCGCGTTTCAGTTTGCGAATGGCACCTCGTTTCTCACCTCGAACACGAGCGACTGGTTCGCGAGCGCGACCGGCTTCGGGCTGGCCCCACAGACACCGGGCATGCACGGGCTCAACGGTGCGTCGCCGTGGGGAACGCGGCCGAACATCGATGCCAGCGCCGAGTGGATCTGGACCGAGGACGGCTGCATCCACTGCACGCGCTACTTTTGGACCTCGATCACACCGGCGGCGCAGATCCCCGAGCCGATGACGCAGCTGTTGCTGGGCGCGGGCGTGATCGGGCTGGTGGTGATCGGGCGGCGGCGACGGGGGGCGTAGTTCGGGGGGCCGACGAGACGGCTACGTCACACTGGCCGCCCGGCTACGTAACGCGGCGCATGGGATCTCGGGTCGGATCGACGCATGGTTTGCTTAGTCATCGCGTCACCCCGCCCCGTCCGAGGTCAGCAATGCACCGGTTCACCAATTCCTCCGCCATTCGCCGATTCCTGCGTCCATGCACAGCGGCGCTGATCACCGCCGTGCTCGCGCTCAGCGCGCGTGCTGTGCCCGCTCAGGCGCCGGGCGGTGCATCCGGGAGCACCATGCCCGCCGCCGGCAGTCTGGTGCGCGTGACGCTCCCTCCAGATCTTCAGGGACGACGCGTGAAGCGAGAGGCCATTGTCGTGCTCAGCAGCCCCGATTCGATGCAGTTGGCGTGGCGGGCCGGCGATACGGCGAGCCTCGCGGTCGTCGAGATGCATCGGCTTGAGCTTTCCCAGGGAGCCCATCGCCCCATTGCTTCCTCGATGGGGTGGGGGGCACTCGTCGGAGGCGTGGGCCTCACGGTGCGTACGTTCGCGACCGCCGAGGACGGCTTCTGGTTCAGCCGCAGCGAGATCGCCGCGGCCGCCGGTCTTGCGGGCGCACTCGGTGGTGCGGCGATCGGCGCGGTAGTGGGCACCCTGCGCATGAGCGAACGATGGCGCACCATCTACCGCGCGGGTGATCGCAGTGGCATCGCCGTGACACCGGTGCTCGGCCGCGCGCGCGGCGTGCAGGTACGGGTCGCGTTCTGACAGCGGCGATCGCCCGCACTCCAGCGCCGTCGGCGCGTGAACGGCTCCGGGCCGCTCAGTCGTCGCCGCCGAGCACCTCGGTGGGGCGCCGCGCCAGCAGCGTGCGCAACAGCGGCGGCTGGTATTGCCGCGGCACACTCACCGCGTAGAACTCCTCGTACAGATCGGGCACCGCGCAGTACTCCACGAGCTGCCCGTCGCGCAGCTCGTCGCGCACCACCACGGCCGGTACGAGCGCCACGGCATCGAGCTCGCGCGCCAGCACGCGCATCATGGCCATGTCATCGGCCTCGGCCACGATCGTGGGACGCAGGCCGCGCTCGTCGCAGAAGACGTCGAACTGCGTGCGAAACTCGTGGTCGCGCGACGGCAGCAGCAGCGGCACATCGGCCAGGTCATCGGGAAACCGGAACGGCGCACGCCGCGCGGGGCCGAGCAGACTCACCTGCTGGCGCGCCACGCGGCGGCTGCGCCAGGCGTGGTCTGCGTCTTCGGGTACGCGGCGATTGGAGAGCACGACATCGAGCGTGTGCGCGCGCAACCGCGAGAGCAACTCAGCCAGAGACCCCGATTGCAGCGAGAGCGAGAGCGACGCATCGGCCAGCACAGGCGCCAGAAACGCACGCTGGAAGTTGCGCGACAGCGTGGCGACCGCACCCACCCGCAACACATGCCGTTCCGCGCGGCGGCCGTCGCGCAACGTGCCCACGAGCTCGTTGCCGGTTTCCACGATGGTATCGGCGTACTCGAGCGCAATGCGACCGGCCTCTGTGAGCTCGAGTCGCCGACCCCGCCGCTCGAACAGCGGCTGCCCCAGCTGTGCCTCGAGCTGCCGGATCTGCGTGGAGAGCGCCGACTGCGCGACGTGCAGCCGCTGTGCCGCCCGCGTGAGGTTCCCCTCCCGCGCGACCGCCCAGAAGTAATGGAGATGATGGTAGTTGAGGCGAGCAGCGACGCCTGACATGTTCTGATTTGTAGATGGTTATTACTAAAAATATGTATTTTGTAGAATGAACGGAAGGGGACAGCTTTCGCACGTCCCCTCTTCGGAGCGTTCATGCCCCCTGTGCTCGGTTCCCTCGTGCTCCTGCTCGCCCCCCTGCTGGCCCTGCTGGTGGCGCCGCGCCTCGACGCCGTCTCGGCGATCATGCTGGCGCTCGTCACCTTCATTGCCGGCGTGATTCACGCCTATTCGCGCCGCTATCTCGATGGGCAGGCCGCCGCCGGCCACTACCATCGCTGGTTCCTGGTCACCGTGATCGCCACCTCCGTGCTCGTCACGGCCGGCGACCTGCGGGTGATGGCGCTGGCCTGGACGGCCTCCAGTCTGTCGCTGCACCAGCTGCTCACGTTCTTCGCCGACCGGCCCGCCGCGCAGGTGGCCGCGCACAAGAAGTTCCTGCTCAGCCGCCTCGCCGACGTGGCCGTTTACGCCGCCGTCTTCCTGCTTGGCCGCGCGTTCGGCACGTATGACCTGTTCGCCATTGGCGAGCAGGCGACCGCGCTCACGTCCGTCGCGCCGTCGATGCACGCCGCCGGCTTTCTGCTCGTCGCCGGCGTCGCCCTGCGGTCCGCGCAGCTGCCGTTCCACGGCTGGCTCATTCAGGTGATGGAAGCGCCCACTCCGGTGTCGGCGCTGCTGCACGCCGGCGTGGTGAACATCGGGGGCTATGTGCTCATTCGCCTCGCGGCCCTCATCGGCATCCTGCCCGGTGCCCAGCTGGCGCTCGTGCTCATTGGTGGCACCACGGCGGTGCTCGCCGCGCTCGTGATGATGACGCGCGTGAGCATCAAGGTGTCGCTCGCCTGGTCCACGGCCGCGCAGATGGGCTTCATGCTGCTCGAGTGCGGCCTTGGCGCGTGGGAGCTCGCGCTGCTGCACCTTGTGGCGCACTCCTGCTACAAGGCGCACGCGTTCCTCGGATCGGGGGGCGTCGTGGCGACACAGGTCCAGCGGCAGCTTGCCGCGCCTCGCGCGCGCCTCACGGTGGCGCGCTGGGTGGGTGCGTCGATGGCTGGCGCGGCTGTGGCCGCGGTCGCAGGCTGGCTTGCGTGGCCCAACCTCGCCGCCGACCCGCGCGCGTGGATCGCGGTGTCGCTGCTCGCGATTGCCCTCGCGCCGATCTTCCTGCGTCTCGAGGGCCGCCTCACGACCCGCACCAATGCCACGCTGGTGGGGCTCGCCCTTGTGGTCGCGCTGTTCTACGCCGGGTGGCACCTGGCTTTTGCGGCGCTGCTGCCGCCCATCGCCGCCGTCCCCTCAGCCGTCGCGGTGGCGTTTGCGCTCAGCGCCTTCGCCGCACTCTTCGTGGTGCAGGTGCTGGTGTCCGTGCATCCCCATCATCGCATCACGCGCGCCCTGCAGGCGTGGGCGTTTGCCGGCTTTCATCTCGACGAGCTGTTCACGCGCGCCACGTTCCTGGTGTGGCCGCCGCGTCATGTGCGTCGCGCGGCCGTCACCGCGCCTGCGCCCGCCCCCGCGCGCCTCGGGAGGGCTGCCTGATGCCGGCCACCACCACGCCGCGCAGCAGTGCGTCCTCGTTCACCGACCCGATGACGGCCGTGGACATCGCCTGCGCGCGCATCGCGCCCGCCTGGCCACTCGATCGACTCATTGCCGTGAATCCGTGGTGGGGCTACGTGGACCACCCCATCGCCGAAGCGGCGGCTGAGCTGGCCGCGTTGGGTGGAGCGCGTCTCACCATGCCACGCGGGTGGTTTCGTGATCGCGCCGAGCGCGGCCTGTTGCGCGAGTCGCATGTGGCACGCGCACACGCCATGCTCAGCGCCACGGCTCCGGCACACGACCTGTTGGGCACGCGGGTTGAGCTGTCCGAGGTGCTGCGTGCGTTGCGCGAAGGGCGCGACCCGGAATGGCCAGTGGTTGAGCTCATGACCGACGTGGTCGATGGCACACGCGTTCGCGTGCGGCACGCCGCGTGGCGGGACTTCGTGGTGGAGCACGTCAGTCATGCCTGCGGTGCCTGGTTCGGTGAGGGGCAGGCGACGTGGCCGGCCGCGCGTGACCATGGTCTGTACGGACTCTGGTTGGACATGTCGCAGCAGGATGCCGGCGTACGGCTGCTCATGGGATTGCGCGGATTTCGCGCGGCCACCGAGGCGCTACCGCGAGATCCGCGCACATGCATCGCGCTGGCGTTCGAGGAGCTGGGCATTCCGGCCTCGCTGCAGGTGGCGTACGCGACGGCCCTGTTGCTGAGCGTTTCGGGCTGGGCGTCCGCCTGCGCTTTCCAGCGGTGGGAGGCGCGGCTGGCGGGACGGGACGACGATCAGATCGTGCACCTGCTCGCGGTGCGGCTGGCGTGGGAGCTGGTGCTGTACCGCACAAGTGGTGCACCGCAGCTCACCGCACGCTGGACGACGGCGCGTCGTCTGTGGGCTGGCATGGCCGACGTGGCGCGGGAGGCGCAGCAGGTGGATTGGGTGCTGCAGCGGGCCCTCGAACTCGCGTATCAGGAGCCACTCGTCGCGCAGCTCGCCGGTGCGCCTACGCGTCCAGCCACGGCGCCGGTGCAGGCGGTATTCTGCATTGACGTCCGCTCGGAGGTGATGCGGCGTGCGCTCGAGACCGCGTGGCCCGAGGTGCAGACGCTTGGTTTCGCCGGCTTCTTCGGCGTGCCACTCGCCTACGAGGCGGCTGATGGTGTCATCCGTCCGCAGCTGCCAGGGTTGCTGTCGCCGGCCATGCGGGCCACGGATACCGGGCACAACGCCACCGAGCTGCGCGCTCGTCGCACCGAACAGGCGACGTTGGCCGACAGCTGGAAGCGCTTCACCACCACGGCCGCCTCGGCGTTCACTGCCGTGGAGGCCACAGGGCTCGCAGCTGGCGTGTCGCTGCTTCGGCAGACGCTCGCACCGGCCGCCGGCAGCAGCGATCCGCTGCGCGGCGAACTCGCCGAGGGCACGTCATCGGTGGCGCCGCGCCTCACCGGGCTCGATCTCGCCGCCCGCACGCGGTTGGCCGCCGGTGTGCTGCGCGGCATGAGTCTCACGCAGCAGATCGCGCCGCTGGTGGCACTGATTGGGCACGGCGCGTCCACCTGCAACAATCCGCAGGCTGCGGGATTGGCGTGTGGGGCCTGCGGGGGACAGAGCGGCGAAGTGAACGCGCGCGTGCTGGCCGCGGTACTCAACGACGTCGAGGTCCGTGCGGCGTTGCCCGCGGAAGGCGTCGCCGTGCCGGCGGGCACGCACTTCGTGCCTGGTGTGCACAACACGGTCACGGATGTCGTGACGCTCTTCGATCTCTCCGACGTACCGAGGTCGCACGCAGCCGATCTTGAGGCGTTCACCCGAGCACTCGCAGCGGCCGGACAGCACGCCCGCGCCGAGCGGGCGCCCCGCCTGGGGCTCGAGACGCTCGTGCACGCCCCCGATCACCTCGAGGCCGCGCTGCACCGTCGCGCCGCCGACTGGTCGGAGGTGCGCCCGGAGTGGGGACTCGCGCGGAACGCGGCGTTCGTGGTGGCGCCTCGCGAGCGCACGCGTGCGCTCCACCTCGACGGTCGCGTCTTTCTGCACGAGTACCGTTGGGCGGAGGACACCAGCCACGCGGTGCTCGAGCTCATTCTCACCGCACCAATGGTGGTCACCAACTGGATCAACCTGCAGTATCACGGCTCCACCGTGGACCCGGAGCGCTTTGGCAGCGGCGACAAGGTGCTGCACAACGTGGTCGGGGGCTCCGTTGGTGTGTTTGAGGGCGCCGCGGGTGATCTGCGCATCGGATTGGCGCGCCAGTCGGTACACGACGGCACCGACTGGGTGCATGAACCGCTGCGGCTGTCGGTGTTCGTGGAGGCGCCGGCCCCCATGATCGACGGCATCATCGACAAGCACGCCGTGGTGCGGCAGCTCGTGGAGCATGAATGGCTGCACCTGTTTCGCATCGATCCGAACGACGGCGCGGTCTACCGTCGCAGTCGCACCGCGTGGGAGCCCATGTAACCACGCTATCTTCCGGGGATGCGGATCACTTTCCCCTTTCCCGGAACGGCGTCATGAGCACGGCCCTCACACGCAGCGTGGCGATCCTTGGCGGCGGCAATCTCGGCGTGGCACTGGCGCGTGGCTGGGTGCGCGCGGGCCGCTTCACCGCCGATCAGGTACACATCACGCGCCGACACGCCAGCCGTCTCGCCCCGCTGGCCGCCGAGGGGTACGCGGTGGGGACGAGCAGTGCGAAGGCCGTGCAGGCGGCCGATCTGGTCGTGATTGCGGTGCAGCCGCAGCAGCTCGATGCGCTGTTTGCCGAAATCGCGCCGCACATCAGCGCGACGCGCCATCGCGTGATTTCGGTGGTGTCCGGCGCGAGCATCGCCGACATTCGCCGTGCACTCGGCGCACAGGTGGACGTGGTGCGCGCGATGCCCAACACGGCCGTGGTGATCGGCGAATCGATGACGTGCCTGGCGGGCGACGAACGCCCCGATGGTGCACTCGACGAAGCACGCGTGCTCTTCGATCTGGTGGGGCGCACGCTTGTGATTGGTGAAGAGATGATCGTGCCGGCGACAGCGCTGTGCGCGTGTGGCATCGCCTTCTTCTTGCGTGTGATCCGTGCCTCGATGCAGGGGGGTATCGAGATCGGCTTTCATCCGGAAGACGCGGCACTGCTCGCGGCGCAGACCGCACGTGGTGCGGCCGCGCTCAGTCTGCAGGAGGGCGCGCATCCGGAACGCGAAATCGATCGGGTGACGACGCCGCGCGGTTGTACGATTGCCGGTCTCAACGAGATGGAGCATCAGGGACTGAGCTCGGCGATGATCAAGGGCATCGTGGTGTCGGCACGGGCGGCGGCAGGGTTGTACGCGAAGGACGCGTAACCGCGCGTCCGCCGCGAACTGCCCCGAGCACGCCCGCCCGCTACCCGCCGAGCTCGTTGAGGCGCGGATTCACGAACGTGTTGTAGATGGAACCGAACGTGAAGCTCAGCCCCACCGACCCGCGCAGGCGATAGGCCGTGGCCAATGCGCGCTGTCTGGTGAGCACTTCATCATCGCTCGCATCACCACGGGGCAGGTACAACTGGTCCTGCACCTTGGCCGCTTCGGCGCTCAGCTCGAGAGACAATCCGCGCGAGAGGCGCAGCGTACTGCGACCATTGAACGACACGTTGTAGCGTTCGGCATCGTGCAGGAACTGGGTGTAACGCATGGCCGCGTCGATCTGTCCCCACGCCTGACGCGATTCACCGGCCACCACGAATCGCGCCACCGGTCGGATCTCGCTCGCCTGATCGTAGATCGTGATCTCGTTGTAGTCGAAGAACTGCCCACCGAGCGCCACGATGCCGACCAGCTGTCGGCTGGTCGCCTCGCGCCAGGGAAACAGGTTGTACTCGGCGGAGAGGTCGAGATTCGCGTACGCGTCTTCGTTGCGAAACTCATTGAGCCCTGCCCGGAGGCGCGATCCCACCGACCAGTGCTCGCTCAGACTCCGGACAATGCGTGACGTGGCCTGCGCCGATCGCAGAATGAAGCGGCGGTCGGTGCCGTCGGAGAGTTCGAAGCGACGGGCCCGGTACTCGTTGTCCACGTTGAACTCGAGCTTCCAGTCCTCCGTGATGCGGTTGGCGCTGATCGCGCCGAACAATCGATACTCGCCGGCACGACTCTCCGACTCCGCGTTGCCGTTCATTCGGATGCGATACACCCAGAGATTCCACGGGTCGCGCGGCGCGCGCATCGGGGTGGCCTCGCCGCCGACGAGCGGGTCATACGCAATGAGCAACCGCTCGGCGAGCCGAGCCCCCTCCGCGCCGCGCGCAATGCGCGACACCAGGCCGACATGCACCATGCGCGACAGATTGCGGCGGCGCATGTCATCGCTCACATTCGGCGGCACAGTGGTGACGAGTGTGTCCACCCGTCCCTGAAACCGCCGCTGTCCAATGAACTGCAGCGTGTATTCTCCGCCACCCGATCCGGTGCCGATGCGCGTGACGAGCAGGTGGATGTCGGCGTCGAGTCGGTCCTGCGTGAACACGGCGTACGGGTGTTCCGTGATCAGGAAATTTCGATCGCAGCCGCCCGTCGGGCAGTCAAGAAAGACGCGAACGCGCGGGTCGTCATCGTCCGGCTGGGCCAGCAGCACCGAGGGTGCCGCGATCGTCGCCGTGAGGACGAGGGCACGCAGCGCGCGCCACGAAAAGCTGGAGAAAGGTGACATCATCGCAACATAGACCACGACACACGTCCCTGCCTCCACCGCGTGCCCGTGGCTACGGTGCGGGGGCTCAGTTGCCGGTGCGTGCTCGGCGCGTGAACTGCGTGGCCCCGCGTGTGTCGAAGCGGCGATCGTACTCGCCCGTGATCGACTGGGCGGAGACCCGCCCCGTGAACAACGCCACGGTATCCGCGCTGCTGTTGCCGACCAAGGTGACCAGCCGCAGCTGATCGCCCTCGAGTGTGCCGACGAGATACCGACGGGCGCCCAGCCGCTCTCGGCCGCTCACCGAAGATCGGGGTGAGCCCACGGCCTCGACCCACAGATCGTACTCCATGGGGCTGCCACTGGCCGTGGTGCCGAGCCACCGCGCATCCAGCGGCAATCGATCGCGCTCCAGCACCGTGACTTCGCGGCGCAGCACCGCCAACGCACTGCCGAACAGCCCAAGGCCGCCACGTACGCTGCTGATGAGCCCGGTCCCCCCGAACGGATCGTTCCCGGAGCGATTGTAGTCGTAGAAGTTGCGATCCACGGCGGCCACGCTCACGATCTGGTCGAAGCCCGGATACCACACCGACGGCAGACCACCCACGAAAAAGTTGCGCAGCTGCCCAGAGAGCGCGAAGCGGGTGGAATCGGAGAACAGGAACCACGGTCCGTTCGGCGTTTCCACACGAATGGCGTAGGTGCGCGCGTCTGGCACGGCGGTCCACTGCAGCTGGAGTGTGTCGTTGCTGCGGTTGAAGGTGACGCGTTGCGCGACGGTACCGAGTCCGGGCGTCCAGTTCGCCTCGGCCGAGGGAACCCGCGTCTCTCCCGTCACCTCGCGACCGTCCGCCGTACGCACGCGGAGTCGATACGTACGCCCGGGTTCGATCGCCATACGCGCGCGTGACACGACGTAGCGTCCGGTCAGCCCGTTCAGCTCCGTCTCGGTGGCCTCCACGCCAACGCTGTCCCCCTCCCGAAAGAGGCGCACGTCGGCGCGGTTCAGCGGCTCGCCACCCGCGGTGCGAATGGGATCGAGCGGGTCAAAGCGCAACGTGCTGTCGATCCGTACGCGCCCGGTCAGCGACGACTCCACGAGAATCACCTGCTCGTCCACATCGGGGTTGAGCACGGCGTGCACCACCACGAGCGCGCGTGGCGAGGCGACTGTTTCCGTGGCGAGCTCGCAGGCACCCAGCAGCAGCGTCAGGGCCAGGCATGCGGTCATGCGCAGTCGCGGCGTCACCATGACACACTCATGCCCACCGTGGGGATGATCGGAAACTGCGAGATCGTGGTGCGCGTGGGTGGATTGTCGACGTAATCGAACACATAGGTGAACACGTTGCGCGCGTTGTAGGCGTTGATGAGCGACAGATATGGCGCCCACGTGCGCCGCCCCGTACTCGTGCGCGTGACACTGAGATCGAGTCGCTGGAACAGCGGAAACCGCGCCGCGTTGCGCACGCCACCGATCGGTTCACGCTCCGGTTCGCGGTCATCGGTGCTGAAGCTGTTCGTGAGCGGATCATACCGACGCCGCACCAGCTGCCCGACGACATCGGTAAACGGCGTGCCGGTACCAAGCCCCAGCCGGACTCCGTAGCTCCACGTGCCGCCTGGGCGATACGACGACACCACATTCAGGTTGTGCCGCCGATCCTGCACCGGCGCGAAGCGGCCATCCGGGCCATCGCGCGTGCTCACGCCATAGGAGTACGCCAGCCAGCCGGACATTCGACCGCGCTCGAGCTGCCGCAGCAGCACATCCACCCCGTATGACTCGCCCGTGGTGATGATGAACTCATCACCACGCACCGCCGGGTCATTGAACAGGTTCGACGCCGGAAGACGTCCGTACGCCTTGTGGTACGCCTCCACACGCACGAATCGATTGCCCCCGAACCATCGCTCTACCCCGCCAATTGTCTGCCACGCTTCGGCGACCGGTGTGTCGCGGTCGCTGGTGAGCCAGAAGTCGAAGATGCGCACCGGCGCCTGTTCGTTGCGAAGCGCCGGTGTCCACTGCGTGGTGCGACCACCGGCGAGGGTGAACGCCAGATCCTCGTTGGCGAACCACTTGATCGACAATCGCGGTGACAGACCACTCCAGTCGGTGCCGGTCACGGTTTCTGCGCGCACGCCCGCGCGCGCCGTGATCGACGACAGACGCACGGTATGATCGACATACAGCGCACCCGCGGACGGATTCTGTCGCACCCGAAGGATCGGATCGCCGCCCGCCGCGGGCGCTTCCACGTCATACCGCACGCGATAGGTGGACCACTCGTAGCCAAGCAGCGTTTCGTGTTGGCCACGCCACCGGGTGAGCTCCCCCCAGGCGCGCGATTCCACCAGCGTGTTGTCGAGCGTGAGCGAGCCCGACCCGAGATTGAGCCCGGTCCCGAAGCCAGTGCGCGACAGGCGTTGCATCACGCGCGCCGAGTCACTCATCGGCAACCGATCGAGCGGCTGCTCCCAGGCCACGCCAACCACGGTGTTCCCCCAGTCGAAGCGCAGATCGCCGGTGCCCGCCGATGTGCTGTCGCCCAGTCCACCGAGAAATCCGTCGAGCACATCCTCGCCGGTGTACGCGGTCGCCGAGAGCGTGCCGCCGTTGGGCAGCTGATGCTTCACGTGTGCCTGCACGTCGGTGAACCAGTACGGCAACGATTGATCGGAGATGGCGGCGACGAAGCGATCGGCATACGTGCGCCGTCCGGCCACATTCCAGCTCGTGCGTCCGCCCACGCGTCCACCGAGCGAGAGCGTGCTTGCGAGCACCGACACCGATGCCGTGCCGTGAATGCCCGACCGCTCCTCGGCCTTGGGCGTGATGCTGAGCACGCTCGACAGGCGCGAGCCGTAGCGCGCCGGAAAGCCGCCCGGCATGAGTTCGAACTCACCCACCGTCTCGTCGATGAAGGTGCCGAACAGTCCCGCGAGATGAAACGGATTGTAAATCGGGTAGCCGTCGAGCAGCACGAGATTCTGGTCGCTCTCGCCGCCGCGCACGTTGTAGCCGGCGTTGAAGTCGTTGGTGGCCACGACGCCTGGCATGAGTTGCACCACGCGCAGCACGTCAGGCTCCCCGATCACCGGCACGCGCTTGAGCGTCTCACCGCGCACGGCGAAGAGGCCGGGGTTGGGGGAGAGCGTGAACTGCTCGCGCTCCGTGGTCTGGGCCTCCACGCGCACGGCGCGCATTTCGGTGGTGGCGGTGGTGAGCGCGAAGTCGAGGGTGCGCGACTCGCCGCCCGCCAGGGTAACGCGCTCGGTGCGCGTGGCATACCCGATGCGAGCGGCGCTCACCGTGACCGAACCCACCGGCACACGCGGTAGCACGTAGCGCCCCTCTGCGTCGGTGATGGCGCCAAGCCGCGACCCCACCACGGTTACCGCCACCTCGGCGATCGGTGCCGCTGTGGCGGCGTCCGTCACCCGACCGCGCACAATCGCGACAGTGTCAACGGGCGGTTGTCCGGCAGCAAACAGTAGAGCAGCAGCGAAGGCCAGCATCGATCGGGGTGGAGGGTTCGAGGGTGCAACACCGGGCGATACCGTGAAGTTGCGCGATCCGCCGGAATACGCGAAATTCTACCTATGCTCGCCGCGACACGACTGTTTCACCATTCGGTCATCTGGTGCGCGCTCCACATGGGTGCGGCGATCGCATTTCCATGCGTCACCGCATACGCGCAGGGTGGCGCAACGCCGAGCCACCGCATCCTGGGCACGGTGCACGACAGCATCGCGAATGCGCCGCTCGGCAGCGCGCTCGTGCAGCTGATCTCGCGGAGCAATCCCGCGTGGGCGCGCTCGACCACCTCGGGGTCGGACGGTCGTTTCCTCTTCGACAGCGTGCCCCCGGGTGCGTACGAACTGGGCTATCTGCATCCACGACTCGATTCGATGCACGTCGTGCCCCCAGCGCGCACCGTGCAGCTGCCCGGCGCGGATTCGAGCGTGCGGCTGGCGGTCCCCTCGTTCGCCACGCTCGCACGCGCGGCCTGTCCGGACTCCCCGCTCGCCGACGACGAAGCGCTCTTTGTTGGGCGCCTGTGGCCAGCACGCGCCGGGGCGCCGGTCTCTGCGGGCATCGTCAGTGTGCAATGGGCGGAGACCGTGATCGATGGGGGCGTGCAGCAGCGCCGACCGCTCATCACGGCCGAGACCGATGCGAACGGTGCCTTCGTGATTTGCGGCGTCCCCGTGGCCACGCGGACGCTCGTGCAGGGCGTGTCCGCCGATGGCGCAAGCGGACTGGTGGAGCTGGAGGCACCCGCGACGGGCCTGCTGCTGCGGGACCTGCGCACGGCGCCTGTCGACCGTGTGAGCACAGCCGCCTCCACGCCTCAACCGATCGCAGACAGCGCGGATGCCGTCATCGACTCGACCACCCAACTGCGCGGGGTGGGGCGTCTGCGCGGGGTGATCCGCACGGCGAACGGCGAGCCGATCGCGCGCGCTCGCCTGCAGGTGCGCGAGAGTGTCGCCGGCGAGGTCAGCAACGCTGACGGATCCTTCGAGTTGCGAGGGCTGCCGGTCGGTACCCATGCCATTGAAGCACTCGCGGTGGGCTACACGCCGCTGCGACAGGCGGTGGACATCACCGAGGCGGATACCGCGCGCCTGATCCTCACCATGACGCCGGTGGATCTCACGCTCGATGCCGTGCGGGTACTGGGAGAACGCGCCGTGCCCGCCTGGAAGCGCGAGTTCGAGGGTCGACGCCGGCAAGGGATGGGACGCTTCATCGACGACGCCGCGATCGCGCGCCGCAATCCGATGATGGTGACTGACCTGCTCGCCGGCGTACCGGGCGTGGCCATCCGCGCTGGCGCCTTCACCTCGCAGTCACAGCTCCTGCTGAACCGTGTCGGGGGTGGCCTGTGCAACCCCGATGTGGTGGTGGACGGCATGTTCGTGGAGCTCGCGGGCATGGGAGTGGATGCGTTCGTGCCTGCGTCACGTCTGGTGGGGGTGGAGATCTATCGGGGCTACGTACTCCGCCCCAGCGAGTTCCCCATCCGGCGGTCGTGCGGGCTGATCGTCCTGTGGACCGGGGACCGCGAGCAGCAACCGGATTGACCGAGTGGCGTGACGCGGTCACGGGACGGGCTGGCGCGTACGCGCGTCGTTGCTGGTCACACCGATCGTCGCCGCACGCAATGCGTCTTCCCACGCCGCGGCTTCGCGCACGAGCGAGTGCGCTTCCCCCATGGCGACCGCCAAGCTGCGTCGCGCCGTGGCCGCGACGTCGCGAGCCGCGGCCGTATCCCCGTCTGCGGCCAGCAGCCGCGACTCCAGCAGCTGCAGCGTGGAGAGTCGGTACGAGCCGTTGACCGATATCGAATCGTCACCGTACACGTCCACCACCAACTGCATGGCGCGACGCGCCTCGAGGGCATTGCCTTCTGCGTGCTGCAGCATGGCGTAGTCGCGTAGCACGTCGGGCCACTCGATGAGCTTGGGGCGCTCCGGATAGCCCCGCGCGCGCAGCAGCGAATCCAGCGTCGCGAGCGCGCGCTCCGGGCGCCCCTCGGCGACGTGCAGTGCGGCCACGGCGCGGACACGCGCGGCTTCGAACGCGCTGTTCGAGGTGGTGCGCATGGCCTGATTCAACGAGTCGAGCTGCGCTCGCGCCTCGCGTAACGCCCCCTGTGCGGCGAGCGCCTGCGTATACAGCTGGCGCACGCGCACCTGCAGCAGTTGTGCACCCGGCGTGTTCGTCACGATGATCGTGCGTCGATACCACTGCCGTGCCTCGTCCGGACGGTCAAGCAGTTGCGCCAGCTGCGCTTGCTCCATGAGCAGCGCCGGCGGTACGCTGCGCCACCGCTCCCCCTGCTCCAGCGGACGCAGCATGGCCTCGGCCGTCGAGTCGGCCGTGAGCAAGCGCCCCTTTTCGCGCGCCAGCGCGGTGAGCCCGCGCGCCACCTGCATGGACGACGTGCTCTGTCCCAGGCCAAGCCGATCGTATATGGAGAGCACTCGCCGGTAGCGCTGCAGCATCTGCAGATAGTCGATGCTGCTCCACGAATCCGCGGCGGTCTGATCGAACAACAGCGTGGCGTAGAACAGCGACACGGTGTCGCCGGCCGCCTCGGCGAGCGCGACCGCTTCCCGCGCCAGCATGCTCGCCGAGTCGCCGGCGAAGCGCATCATGAGCCGACGACTCTCCGTCATGTTGCAGGTGGCGCGCGCACGCCACGCCTCAGCTGGCAAGGACGCACGCAGCGCGGCGAACTCGGCCTCGATCTCCTCCGGCGACTGCCCGGGCTGGGTGGTGCCCAGCACGCAGCGCGCTTCCGCTTCGAGCGCGCGGTCCTTGGCGGCCCGCGCATAGCGCACCGCATCGTGGAGCAGACTATCGGCCTCTTCAACGCGCGCAAACGTCACGAACTGCCGGGCGAGGTCGAGCGCCAGACGGGCATGCTCCCGGTCGTCGTTGGCCAGATAGCTGCTCAGCAAGACTCGCGTCCGTCGAAGCCCTTCCACCGCGCGTGCCGTGGTGTCGGCCGTTGGAACCTCGGTCAACATGGCCAGCAGCACTTCGCTCATCACGCGTGCCCGACGCTCCGCCACGAGTGCAAGGTCGCGCTGTCGCTCGGCCTCCGCCGCCTGGCGGGCGCTCAGCACGGCGCTACCGACGAGTGTGCCCGCCGCGATGATCGCGGCCACGAAGCCCGGGCGATGGCGTCGAATGAAGCGCCGACTTCGATAGCCGGCACCACCGGCGCGTGCGATGACTGGTTCATGCAGACGATATCGCCGCAGATCGTCCGCCATTGCCGCCACGGTCTCGTAGCGCGCCGACGGCTCGGGCTGCATGGCGCGATCGACGATCGCCGCGAGATCGCGAGGCACGCTGGACGGTAGCGGCGCATGCATCGCGTGTCCGTGCGAATCCGTCGTTGGCGTGGGACCACCCAGCAGCTCGTGCAACACCACGCCGAGTGCGAACACATCGGTGGCCGTGGTCACGACGCCGCCGTGCACCTGTTCCGGTGCCGCATAGCGCGGCGTATATGGCTGCAGCCGCGCGTCGTCAGAGCCGTCGTCGGACAGCTGGGCGATCCCGAAATCGAGCAGCTTCACCACGCCGTCCTGCGTGACGTAGAGGTTGGACGGCTTGAGGTCGCGGTGCACGACGCCGTGCGCATGCGCATGGGCCACGGCTGCGAGCACCTGCTCCATGAGCGCCAGGCGCGCGGCGGTGTGCAGCGAACGCGAGCGGCACCACACATCGAGCGGCTCGCCGTTGACGAACTCCAGCACGAGGTACGGCTGCCCAGTGCTGGTGACACCAGCGTCGTACAGTCGCGCGATGCCCGGATGCGTAAGCCGCGCCAGCACTTCCCCTTCACGACGGAAGCGCACGGCGCCCTCGCCCTCGGCCAGCGACGGGTGCAGCAGCTTCACGGCGGCGTACCCGCTGAATCGACCGTCCGAGCGTGAGGCCAGCCAGACGGTGCCCATGCCTCCGCGCCCGAGCGGCCGTTCCAGCGTCCACGGGCCCAGCACCAGCCCCGCCGATGCCGGATCGAGTGCGAGGTCGCGCAGGCTGCGCTCGCGATGCGCCGTGGCGAGCCAGCCGGTCTGGTCGCTAGCCAGCAGACGCGCAACGTCCGCCGCGTCCTCCGGTGCGCGCTCCCGGAGCGCATTGAGCCATGCGACCCGCGCTGGACCTGGCAGGTCCAGCGCCTCATCGAGCAGCGGTGCCAGCACGCGCCAGCGGTCGGGAGAGATGGCAGACACAGGAAGAGGAGCTGGGGACGGCGGACGGGCGTTACGCTCCCATAGTCTGTGCCGCGGTTCGACTCCCCGCGAGTGGGGCACGGGTGTCAATCGCCGACACCGGAGGGCGGATGCACGAGCGCGCTAGACGGGCGTCGGCCGGAGCGCCTCCGTGAATCCCGCCCGGTACGATGTGGGCGCCAAACCCGACGCGCGCTCCAGCTTCCCGCTGCTGAACACGTACGGCTGCTCGAACTGGTACAACATTTCCACTTGCTCCCGAAGCGCCGGCTGCACGAGGCCGAGCAGTCGCACCATCCAGCGCGGCGCATTGCGCACCGTGGCCGGTCGCCCCAGCAACTCGGCGGCAAGCGCCACGAGCTCGCGCCCCGATCGCTGTTCCCCACTCGTCAGCGCGTGCCAGCTCTGTCCGTCGTACTCGGGACGCATCGCCAGCCACGCGAGCGAACGCGCGATGTCGGTGCCGTACGTGAAGCTGTGCGGCACGTCGGGGGAGCCCAGCCACTGCGCGGCCTGCCCCGCTCGGAGGCGATCGAAGACCACCGCGTTGAGCAAGCTGGTGGTGGACCCGTGCGAACCCGCGTAGTAGAAGTCGGCCGAACGAACGATCTGGGCGCGCAGCTGCTGGGAGCGCATCGCGTCGAGAACACTCGTGGCAACCCGGGCACGTACCTCGCCCTTGCGACTGCAGGGGTTGAACGGGGTGTCCTCCCTGATCGGGCCACGCACGGCGCCATAGGCGTACACGTTGTCGAAGAATACGAGCCGCGTGTTGTGACGGACACACGCGTCGATGACGTTGGCCATGAGTCGCGGCCACTCGGCCCGCCAGACCGCCGTCACGTACGGCAGCCCCACCAGCAGGTACGCCACCTCGCTGCCGGCGACCGCACGGTCCGTGGCGCGCGCGTCCAGGAGGTCAGCCCTCACGACTTCGTCACTGGCCGATTCCCCCGTCGGATGGCGCGCTACCTGACGCAGCGGCACACCGTGTGCCGTCAGCTCCTGCGACAGCGCGCGCCCCACGACGCCGTTGGCGCCAAGAATGGTGTGCAGGCCGGTGGCGGTCACGAGGCCGCTCGTGCGGTGCATGGCATGGCAAGACTCCAGGATCAGGGAGCAACGGGCGATCGCGCTGCGGCGAACGTGTGAACAATGTTCACATATTGCACTCTCATGTGATCGATGTCAACATTCGACATGACCGCTCCGCGATATCATCATGGCAACCTGCGCACCGCGCTCCTGGACGCCGGCTTGCGCACGGCCCGCCGACACGGACCCAACGCCTTGCAACTGCGCGACTTGGCGTCCACTCAGGGGGTCTCGCCGTCGGCCGTGTACCGACACTTTCCCGACCTGGCGCACCTGACCGCCGACGTCTCGCGCCTCGCGCGCGAGCAGCTCGCGCGTCACCTGCAGCGCGCGGCCGACGCGCAGCCTTGCGACGTGTCACCGGGAACGCGAGCGATTCAGCGCTTTGGCGCAATCGGTCGCGCCTACGTGGATTTCGCGGTGCGCGAACCTCATCTCTTCGACACCGCGTTTCTGGTCGCTGACGCGCCGCCATCGTGCGAGGATGCCCCCTCGGCGTGGGCCGTGCTCAACGAGGCGCTCGACGACATGGTGGCCACGGGTGAGCTCGCGGCCGAGCAGCGCTCTTGCGCGACCATGATCGCCTGGAGCAGCGTGCACGGACTGGCCAGCATTCTGGCGCGCGGCATGCTGCCACCACCCCACGAGCCGGATCAGGAAATTGAGGGCGTCTGCCGCGGGACCCTGCGCGCGCTCGGGGTACGAGACGTGCGGCCAGCGCCGCTGCCGTCAGCGGACATCGCCTGACGCCTGCCCGATCCGCGCGGTGCGCTCAGCTCGTCCCGAGCGCCGGTCGCACTGGTGCGCGGACCGGCGCCGGCGCACTCGCCTCGTCGGCCTCACCGGTCTTGCCGATGGCCAACGCGTCTTCACGGCGACGCACCAGCTCCCAGAAATCACCGCGACGGTGATCGACCTGTTCCGTGGTGGGCAGCTCGGCGTAGATCGCCTTGTACATGAGGCGGAACGCCCAGAAGAGCGCGATCATGTCGGGCAGCACCAGCGCCACGCGCGTGATCGCGTTCACGTTCGCGATCTGGTCGTTGAACGCGGCGGTGCCGAACCGCTCCTTCACCATCGCCCAGTTGATGAAAAAGTTGGCCAGCCCGAACACGAAGTTCGTGCCGCCGATGATCGCCGCCGATCGCCAGAGCGCCCGCTTGACGCGAGGCTCCTCGAGCAGTCGATCGGTCCACGCGCGCCGCTGTGGCGTATCGGGGGCGAGCCCCTGCAGCGCGATGGCGCGTGTAATTGGTGCGGCCATGAACAGCGAGCCACCAAACACGATCACGGCAAAGAGGTAACTCGCACTGTCCTTGAAGGCGAAGAGCGCCCCGTCCACGAACCAGAACGCCAATGCCCCGCGCATCACGGCCGACCAGCCACCGTACGCCGAAATGAAGTTGAACCGGCGCGTGAGGGCGAAGAGATCGAACAGCACCCATGCGACCGGCACGAGGCCGGCCAACAAGTACGCCGGAATCACCCCGAGCGAGGCGGTCGCGTACTTGAGAATCAGGATCGGCAGGGCAGCGCCGATCAGGATGTCCAGGGTGAGCTTGAAAGACTTCGACATGAGCAGGACGTGACAGCTGCCGGTCCATCCGGCGCTTGCCTTATGAGTATCGATCGCAACATTGGGAATCTCACCCCCGGTCACTCTCCCGCCAATACCTCCTGACGCCATGTCCCGCTCTTTCCCCCTGCAGCCCCTGCTCGGCACCGCCGGCTTGCTGCTCCTCGCCGCCTGCGCCAAGCCCATGGCGGACACCCCGGCCCGCGACACCACCGGGTCGATCCTGCCGAATCTCGGCATCGCCTCCACCTGGGAGGGCCCCGAGCGTATGGAGGGGTTCTCCCTCCTGGGCGACACGCTCTGGCGCCCCACGCCATCGGCCGCGGCCGAGTCCACGCTCACCGCCAATCTGGCGGCCGCGGAGGCGGAGCTGGCCGCGTCTCCCGACAGCCCGGACGCGCTGATCTGGGTGGGCCGACGGCTGGCCTATCTGGGGCGGTACCGGGACGCGATCGCGACTTTTTCGCTCGGCGTAACCCGCTTCCCCGGGGACGCCCGCTTTCTGCGCCACCGGGGGCACCGCTACCTCACCGTGCGCGATATCGAGGCGGCCATTGAGGATTTCACACGCGCGGGCGAGCTCGAGCAGGGGGTGCCCGATGCGATCGAGCCGGACGGCGCACCCAACGCGGCCAACATTCCCCTCAGCACG
>JAABRL010000033.1:0-1209 GCA_011390935.1 Gemmatimonas sp. | reverse complement strand
ATTCCATGACGCTGCTCGAAAACGATGGGTATCTCGATCTGCTGCGACTCTTCCGCGGTGATGTGGACGTGACCGCGGTGTTGCCGCCGACCCCGGCCGGCAGCATGGATGTGGCCAACAGCACCGCCGCGTTCGGCGTGGGCATGTGGCACCGACTGAATGGTCGCGAAGCCGAGGCGACGGATGTGTTCCGGCGCATCGTGGCCGGTGGTCAGTGGGCCGCGTTCGGGTCACTCGCCGCCGAGGCGGAGCTTGCGCTGCGATGAAGGGTAGGCGCACCGCATGAGTTCTGCCCTGTTGCTCTTCGCGGCCAGCCTGGCCCTGTTGCTGGTCGCTGCGCATTTCTTTACCGGCGCGGCTGAACGGATCGGGCTCGCGCTGGGGCTGTCGCCGTTTGTCGTGGGTGTGATGATCGTGGCGGTGGGGACCTCGCTGCCGGAGTTGGTGGCGTCGGTCCTCAGCGTGCGCGCCGGTACGTCGGAGATCGTGGCCGGCAACGTGCTCGGCGCGAACGCGGCCAACCTCCTGCTGGTGCTCGGCGTGATCAGCGCAGCGGCGCGCACGCCGCGCATCGCACTCGGCGAGCAGTACATCCACATCGACCTGCACTTTCTGCTCGGCGGCATGGTGCTGCTGGGCGCGATGATGCTGGATGGACTCGTGAGCCGCACGGATGGTGCGCTGCTGCTCGTGGCGTATGTGGTGTTCGTGATCTATCTGGTGCGTGAAGGACGGACGCCTTCGGCCGACGCGGATGCCGACGCCATGCTGGGCGATGGGAGTCGCTCGCTGACTCGCGATGGTGCGATTCTCGTCGCCGCGGGCGCGGCGATCTATGTGGGCGGTGATTACACCGTGCAGTCACTGGAGTCCTTGGCGACCGCGCTCGCGATCTCGCCCGCGGTGGCGTCCATCACGATCCTGTCGCTCGGCACGACGCTGCCGGAGCTGGTGATCAGCGTGACGGCCACGCGACGCGGGCAGGCCGAGCTGGCGGTTGGCAACATTCTGGGCTCGTGCGTCTTCAATACGCTGGCCGTCGCCGGCACGGCGGCGCTGGTGGGCGGAGTGGTGGTACCGGCCGACCTGCGCGAGTTTGCGCTTCCGTTCGTCGCCGTCGCCACGCTGTTCTTCTACCTGCTCACGCAGGACAAGCGCATTTCGCGATGGGAAGGGATGCTGTTGCTGGTGATGTTCGCCTTCTTCATG
>JAABRL010000032.1 GCA_011390935.1 Gemmatimonas sp. | reverse complement strand
TTCGTGAATCTGTCGGCGATTCCGCGCATGGTGGAGGGGCATCTCCTCTCCGACGTGATCGCCATCAATGCGAGCATCGATATCGTGATGGGAGAGATCGACCGATGACGTACGGGCCGAGCGCAGGGCAGTTGGTGCGGCCACCCGAGCATCATCACGAGACGCCGTACGTACCCGTGTTCACGGGTGAGCGACGCGAGCAGCTGGACACGATCCTGTCGCGCTATCCCACGAAGATGGCCGCATTGCTGCCCGCGCTCTGGATGGTGCAGGACGTGCACGGCTGGGTGAGTGAGCAGGCAGTCGAGGAGGTGGCGCAGGTGCTCGAGCTCTCGCCCGCGTACGTGAAGGGCGTGCTCTCGTTCTACACCATGTACCACCAGCATCCGGTGGGGAAGCACTTCATCCAGGTGTGCACGACCACGCCGTGCAACGTGTGCGGCGCGGAAGATGTGGTGCAGGCATTCCTCGATGCGACCGGCTGCGGCGAGTTGGGCGTGACCTCGACCGACGGCCGGTTCACCGTGATCGAAGTCGAGTGTCTCGGCGCGTGCGGATTCGCCACGCCGATCATGATCAATGACGAGTTCATCGAATCCGTGACCCCGGAACGGGCGGCGCGGATCGTGGCGGAACGGGACTGATGGGTTATCCGAATCCTTCGCACGGGCGCGAGACGCCGGTGCTGTCGAAGTACTTTGGCGACCCCGAGGCGCGCACGCTCGCCGGATGGCGCGCGCGTGGCGGTTACGAGTCGCTCGAGAAGGCGCTGGGCATGGACCCGGTCGAGATTCAGACCATGGTGAAGGACTCGGGGCTGCGCGGTCGCGGCGGCGCCGGCTTTCCCACGGGCATCAAGTGGTCGTTCATGCGTCCCGATGGCAAGACGCACTATCTCTGCTGCAACGCCGACGAATCCGAACCCGGCACCTTCAAGGACCGGGAAATCATGCGCTGGACGCCGCATGGTCTGGTGGAAGGGGTAGCACTCGGCGCGCATGCGATCTACGCGGAGACCGCGTACATCTACATTCGTGGGGAGTTCACGGAGCCGATCGCCCGCGTCACGGCGGCAGTGGAGGAGGCCTACGCCGCCGGCATCCTTGGCGCGAATGCGATGGGCACCGGTCGTCGGCTCGATGTACACGTACATCGCGGCGCTGGTGCGTACATCTGCGGGGAAGAAACGGCGCTGATGAACTCGCTCGAAGGGCGCCGCGGCAATCCACGGATCAAGCCGCCGTTCCCAGCGGTTGCGGGATTGTTCGGCCAGCCCACCACGATCAACAACGTGGAGACGCTCACCGCCGTCCCGTACATCATCAAGCATGGGGCCGACTGGTATCAGGGACTTGGTCGTGATGACAATCCCAAGAGCCGCGGCACCAAGCTCTTCTCGGTGTGCGGCAACATCTCGCGCCCGGGCAACTACGAAGTGACGATGGGCTTCCCGTTCGGCGAGTTTTTGAACGAGCTGTGCGGCGGTGCGCTGCCGGGTCGCGAGATCAAGGCCGTGATTCCCGGTGGGTCGTCGGTCCCGATCCTGACGCGGGAAGAGGCCGAGGGCGCGCTGATGGATTACGAGGGCATGGTCGCCGCGGGCACGATGCTTGGCTCCGGCGGCGTGATCGTGTTCGACGACAAGCAGGATATGGTCAAGCAGATCGCGCGGCTTGCGCGCTTCTATGCGCACGAGAGCTGCGCGCAGTGTTCGCAGTGTCGCGAAGGCACGGCGTGGACCACGCGCATTCTGGAGCGCATTGCGGCGGGCGATGGACACGCACGCGATTTCGATACGCTGCTGTCGATCGGCGAGAACATGTCGGGCAAGACGATCTGCGTGCTCAGTGACTCCTGCGCGACGCCGGTGGCATCCGGGCTCAAGAAGTTCCGACATGAGTTCGAGGCCAAGCTGGGCCCGGACCGCAGCCGTGGCGTGGTGCCCGTGATGCTCACCACGAATCGCTCGGCGGTCGCGTGAGCGACACCACGGGACCGAAGATGGTCACGCTCACGATCGAAGGACGCACCGCGGTCGTGCCCGAGGGCACCTCGATCATTGAAGCGGCCAAGACGGTGGGCGTGCTCATTCCGCACTACTGCTATCACCCCGGATTGCCGGTGGCGGGTGTGTGCCGCATGTGCCTGGTGGATGTCGAACGCTTCCCGAAGTTGGCCCCCGCCTGCGCGACCACGGTGATGGAAGGACAGGTCGTGCATGTGCACACGGAGAAGGCGCGCGAAGCGCGCACCGGCGTGCTCGAGTTCCTGCTCATCAATCACCCGCTCGACTGCCCCGTCTGCGATCAGGCGGGGGAGTGCGAACTGCAGGATTACACGTTCCAGGAAGGACGCGCGGAGTCGCGCTACGAAGAGCCAAAGCGCTTCAACCCGGTGGAGGATTTCGGCGGAGACGTGATGTACGTCCCGAACCGATGCATTCTCTGCACGCGATGCGTGCGCTTCATGGGTGAAGTCGCAGAGGATCCCGTGCTGAATGTGTCGGAGCGCGGCGATCGGGCGTTCATCGGCAAGGCCGAGGGGCACGATCTCACGAACGTGTGGGCCGGCAACGTGGTGGACCTGTGCCCGGTGGGTGCGCTGTTGAGCAAGGACTTCCTCAACAAGGCGCGCGCCTGGGAGCTCGATCGGAGCGCGAGCATCTGCACCGGCTGCTCACAGGGGTGCAACATCACCGTCGAGACGCGCGACAACACCGTGGTGCGTCTCAAGCCGCGTTCGAACCCGGCGGTGAACGAGTACTTCATGTGCGAGGTGGGACGCCTCGACTATCGGTGGATCAATCGCCGCGATCGGCTCGATCAGCCGCAGGTACGCGGCGACGGTGGCGTACTGCATGTGGCCGACTGGGAGGCGGCGCTCGACGCAGCCGCCGCGGCGTTGCGTGGCCGACGGGTACATGTGCTCGCCTCGGCCAACGCGAGCAACGAGGCGCTGTTTCTGGCGGGTGAACTCATGCGCACCAGCGGAGGACGCGGCGTCTTTCGCGTCGCGCTGGGTGACGAGGCGCCGCTGCCCGGTGTCCCCGACCTGTCATTGCGCGCTGAGCGCGCGGCCAACGGGACGGGAGCGCGGGTGCTGGGCTACGAAACACTGAGCACCACGCCGACGATTGCTGCCGACGACGCCGTACTCGTGCTCGATGACAGCCTCGAAGGCGACGTGCCAGACGCGCTGCTCGAGGCGATCGCGCGCGGCGCCGTGATTGTGCACGTCGGCACGACGCTGCCGGCACGCATTGCGCCTCTCCTGCAGGTCGCGCTGCCCATCACCAACCATACGGAAGAAGAAGGCACGTTTACCAATCTGCGGGGACGCGTGCAGCGCTTTCTGCAGTCGCGCACGGCGCCGGGGTTGGCGCGTCCCAGCTGGTACGTGCTTGCCGATCTCACGGAGCGCGTCGGCGTGACGAGCGGCTTCGGCACGCCCGCCGAGGTGTTCACCGCGATCAGTTCGGTGCATCCCGCGTTCAGCGAGCTGACGTACGCGCAACTCGCGCTGCGCGGTCTGCCAATCCTCGACGCGACGGCCCGCGGACTCGATGCGCCGACCACGGCGGGTGTCGCATGAGCGCGTTGCCGGTACTGCCCGCGCTCGCCGTCGATCTCGCGGCATGGTTTCCGCGTCACGACCCGCAGCTGCCGCCCGATTCGGTATATACGTTCGCGCTCGCCAGCAGCATCAAGCTGCTGGTGGTGTTCACGCTGTACATGCTGGGTGTGGCACTGCTCACACTCGCCGAGCGCAAGGTGTCGGCCTGGATTCAGGACCGACGCGGCCCCAACCGTGCAGGACCGTTCGGCCTGCTGCAGCCGGTGGCCGACGGCATCAAGAATCTGATGAAGGAAGAGGTGCGACCGGGGAACGCCGACAAGTGGATGTTCATCATCGCTCCGATGCTCGCGTTCATTCCGGCCATGCTCGTGTGGGCGGTGCTGCCACTCGCCACTCCGCTGCCGACGCCGTGGGGACTGATCGACATGGCGGTGGCCACGTTGCCGATCGGCTACCTGTTCATGCTCGCGGTGTCGTCGCTTGGCGTCTACGGCATGGTGCTCGCCGGCTGGTCGTCGAACAACAAGTACTCGCTGCTCGGATCGCTGCGATCGAGCGCGCAGATGGTGTCGTACGAAATTGCGCTCGGCATGAGCACGATTCCCGTACTGCTGCTGGCTGGCAATGTGTCGCTGCACGCGATCATCGATCAACAGGCGCACATGGGATGGAACGTGTTCTCCCTCTCTGTGGCGTGGTTCATCTTTCTGGTAGCAGCGTTCGCCGAAACGAACCGGTTGCCGTTCGACCTGCCGGAAGCGGAAGCGGAACTCGTGGCGGGGTATCACACCGAGTACAGCGGCATGAAGTTCTCCATGTTCTTCATCGCCGAGTATGCCAACATGGCCACCATGAGCGGGCTGATGGCGGCGCTCTTTTTCGGCGGCTGGGACATTCCGTTCACGGATTGGGACAACACCGGGCCGTACACGGTCTTCAAGACGGTGGCGACGCTGGCCATGTTCGCGGCCAAGACCGGTGCCTTCCTGTTCCTGTTCATGTGGGTGCGGTGGACGCTGCCGCGCTTCCGCTATGACCAGCTGATGACGCTCGGGTGGGGCATCATGCTGCCGCTGGCGCTTGGCTACATCCTGGTCATCGCCACGGCCACGTTGGCGCTCGATTGGATGGGCGTGCCGCGCGACTGGCGCTTCAGCGTGTCGCTGCTCGGCCTGAACGTGGTGCTGACCGGATTGCTGCTCGCGTGGGGCGACCGCGGCAAACTGGTGAGCCCGGCCAGTGCGCGCCTCGACGCGCGAGAGCTGGCGCGGCGCCGTGCGCGCTCCACCGTGGCGCCGTCCACGGCCATGGGTGCGCCCACGGCGCGCACGCTGGCCACCGCCGCGGCGGGCGCACACGACGTCACCGAGGAGATTCACTGATGGCGATTCGTGTCACGGTCGTCGAGCGGCCGATCGAACATGTGAGCTATATACGCTCCACGTTGAGCGGGCTCATGACCACGTTCAAGCACATGGTCGATCCGCACAAGGTGACGATGCAGTACCCCGAGGAGCGATGGGAGCTTTCGCCGCGCTGGCGCGGCACGCATCGCATGCTCACCACGGAGTCCGGCAAGGCCAAGTGCGTGGCCTGCGGTCTGTGTCCCACCGTGTGTCCGGCCAACTGCATCAAGCTGGTACCTGGTGAGGACGAAGAAGGCAATCGCTTTCCGCTCCTCTTCGAGATCGACGAGTTCCGCTGCATCTTCTGCGGCTACTGCCAGGAAGTGTGTCCGGAGGAAGCGATCCACCTGGGACGTCACTACGAGAACGCCGAGTTCTCGCGAGAGGCGTTCATTTACGACCTCGAGCGACTCACGGCGCAGACGCATCCCGTGAGCGAGCTTTGGGATCCCGCCGACCCGAAGAGCGAATGACGCCCTTCTATCGTTTTCAGTTCTATCTCTTCGCGCTCATGGCCATCGGAGCCGCCGTGCTGTTCGTTACGCGGCGCAGCCCGGTGGCGGCGGCGTTGTGGCTGGTGAACGTGATGTTCGCCCTCAGCGGTCTCTACGTCATGCTGGACGCGCCGTTTGTGGCGGCGGTGCAGGTGCTCGTGTATGCCGGCGCGATCATGGTGGTGTTCATCTTCGTGGTCATGCTGCTCAACCTTGGACGGCCGGGTCAGCTACCCGACTTGCGTGCGGCCGCACCGCGCCTCGCGGCGGGAGTGGTTGGTGTCGCCATTCTCGCCAACCTGCTGGCCGTACGCCGCAACACCTTCCCGAGCGTGGAGCTGGCGCCGCCTACCGACAACGTCGTCACACCCGTGGCGGAATCCTTGTTCACTGAATATCTCCTGGCCTTCGAGCTGACCTCGGTCGTGCTGCTCGTGGCGGTCATCGGCGCGGTCGTGCTTGCCAAACGGAAAGCCACGGCATGATGATCGTCGATGCCCTCATCGTCTCGGCGATCCTCTTCTCGATCGGCGTCGTCGGCGTGCTCACCCGTCGCAACGCGATCATTCTGTTCATGTGCGTGGAGCTCATGCTCAACGCCGTCAATCTGTCCTTCGTGGCCTTCGCCAAGCTGCACGGCGTGAGCGGCCATGTATTCGTGATCCTGGTCATGACCATTGCTGCGGCGGAAGCGGCGGTTGGTCTGGCCATCGTGATCTCGGTCTTTCGGCATTTCGGCGCCGTTGATCTGCAGAACCTCAAACTGCTGCGGCGCTGATGGCCACCCTGCAAACTGTTTCGGGGCATCCGCTCGACGGCTCGTTGGCCGAGTGGATGTGGCTGCTGCCCGTGCTGCCGCTGCTGGGCGCCCTGTTGAACGGTGCATTGGTCCTGGGGCCACGCTTCTCCCGCGCAGCCGGCTCCACGCTGCAGGCGCACGAAGAGGGCGTGCAGCGTCAGCTCGCCGGCACACGACTCGCCACCACGCTGATCGGCCCGGGCGTGCTGCTCGCGGCGTTCGCGCTGGCCGTTGGACTCTTCGTGACCATGCGTGGTGCGACGGAGCTCACCGATCCGTTCATTCGCAGCTACGGCTCATGGATGCCGGTGGGGTCGCTGTCGATCGACTGGGCCCTGCAGCTCGACCAGCTCAGCATGCTGATGACGCTCGTGATCACGGGCGTCGGCTTTCTGATTCACGTGTTTTCGACCGGGTACATGGCAGACGACGCCGGATACGCGCGATACTTCGCCTATCTGAACCTGTTCGTGGCCATGATGCTCGTGCTCGTGCTCGGAGCCAACTACCCCGTGATGTTCGTGGGGTGGGAGGGCGTGGGCCTCGCGTCGTACCTGCTCATCGGCTTCTGGTTCAGCAAGGCGGCCAATGCCGATGCGGGGCGCAAGGCGTTCATCGTGAATCGTATCGGCGATTTCGGACTGCTGGTTGCGATGTTCCTGCTGTTCAGCAACACGGGCGCGCTCGATTTCGTGGGCGCGCACGCTGGACTGGCGATGGCCACGCCCGCCGTGCTGACCGCGGTGGCGCTCTTTCTCTTTCTTGGCTGCGCCGGCAAGAGTGCGCAGCTGCCTTTGTACATCTGGCTGCCCGACGCCATGGCCGGCCCCACGCCGGTCTCCGCACTCATTCACGCGGCCACCATGGTCACGGCCGGTGTGTACCTCGTCGCGCGCGCCGCACCGATCTTCGCGGGTGCCCCCGAGGTCTCGCTGTTCGTCGCGCTGATCGGTGCCGTCACCGCGCTGTTTGCCGCCACCATCGCGATGCGCCAGTGGGACATCAAGAAGGTGCTCGCGTACTCGACCGTCTCACAGCTGGGCTACATGTTCGTGGCCGTGGGCACCGGAGCGTACGCTGCTGGTGTCTTTCACCTGGTGACGCACGCGTTCTTCAAGGCGCTGTTGTTCCTCGGCGCCGGCGCCGTGATTCACGCGATGCACGCGGCGTATCATCACGCATACGATCACGAATCCGATCCGCAGGACCTGCGCAACATGGGCGGCCTGCGACGCGCGATGCCGCTGACCTCGACGGCCATGTGGATTGCCACGCTCGCGATCGCTGGCGTGCCGCCACTCGCGGGCTTCTTCTCGAAGGACGAAATCCTGGCGTCGGTGTTCAGCCGCGCCCACGGCTCGCCGCTCGCCGAGGCCCAAATCCTTGGCGTGAACGGATCGGTCGTGCTCTACGCCATCTACGGGCTGGGTGTACTGACGGCGCTGTTGACGGCCATCTACATGACGCGACTCATGCTGCTGGCATTCATGGGCGAGAATCGCACCGGAGCGACCGCGGCCGAGGCCTTGCACGAGGTCCCCGCCGTGATGATTGGGCCGGTGCTCGTCCTGGCGGCGCTGACGCTCGTCGGCGGCTGGCTCAACCTGCCGTCGATCATCCCCATTGGGCCGGCGCACCTCCTCAGTGATTGGCTTGAGCCGGTCACGGGTGTGGCGGGGCGCACGCTGGCCGGTACCGCTCATCTCGACCACAGCACCGAACTCGTGCTCATCGGCGTGGCGATCGCCGTTGCACTGCTGGGCATCGGCATTGCGTTTGCCCGTTATCGATCGCCGATTCCGCGCAAAGTCGATGCGATCCCCGAGGTCGGCGTCGCGGCACTGCTCGCCGACGCATATCGCGTGGACGCCGGACTCGATCGCGTCATCGTGCGTCCGCTGGGTGCATTCTCGGCGCGCGTCCTGTGGCAGGGGATCGATCAGCGACTCGATCGGGCCTTCGTGCGGGGGGGACAGCTGCTGTCCCAGTGGGCTGGTATGGCCCACGATCAACTTGGTGCTGGTGATGTGGGGCGTTATGCCTGGGTGATTGCGCTTGGCGCGATCGCCATGCTCGCCGCCTTCACGGTGCGGTGAGCCATGCATGATTCCTTGATCTCGCTTGGCGTGCCGATGTGGATTCTGCCGGCGTTGCTCCTCTGGCCGCTGTTTGGCGCCGCCATCGTGTGGCTTGTGGGCCGCGAACGGCGTCCCGTGATGCTCGACGCCACGCTACCGGCGGATACGCTCGGCAGCGGCGGCCCCGATGCACGCACCCTCACCCTGCTGGTGCTGCTGGTGGAGGCCGCGCTTGGCGTGCTGGCGTGGCTGGCGTTCGACCCCGCGATCGCGGGTTGGCAACTGCGCGTGGACTGGCCGTGGCTGCCGGAACTCGGTGCGCGCTTGAGCCTCGGCGTGGACGGCATCTCGCTGCCCATGCTGGTGCTCACTACGTCGCTCATGCCGCTCGCCCTGTTGGCGACGTGGCAGCAAGTGGGGACGCGGGTGGCAAGCTTTGGTGCGTTGCTGCTCGCGCTCACGAGCGGGCTCGTGGGTGTATTCGTGGCACTCGACCTGTTGCTGTTCTACCTCGCCTGGGAGCTGATGCTCATTCCGATGTACTTCATCATCGGAATCTGGGGAGCGGAGCACCGCACGCGTGCCGCCATCAAGTACGTGATGCTCACGATGTTCGGCTCGCTGCTCATGCTGGCCGCCATCGCCGTGCTGTACGTCGCGGGCGGGTCCAACACGTTCCACATCGACGACCTGCTGCAGCTGCAGATCGCTCTCGAGCCACAGCTGTGGCTCTTCGGCGCGTTCTTTCTCGCGTTCGCCATCAAGTCGGCGCTCGTACCATTTCACACGTGGCTGCCGGACGCGCAGTTCGAGGCACCGGTGATCGGCGCCGTCGTGCTCGGCCTCAAGGTGGGCACGTACGCCTTGCTGCGCTTCGCCGTGCCGCTCTTTCCGCTGGCCGTGATGCACGAGACCGTGCGCGGTGTGATTCTCGTGCTGTCGCTCATTGCGATCGTCTACGGGGCGCTCGTGGCCATCGTACAACCGGACCTGCGCAAGGTGCTGTCGTATTCCAGCATCAGCCATCTCGGCTTCATCATGCTTGGCTGCTTTGCCCTCACGCAGCAGAGCGTGGAAGGGGCCGTGATGATCATGGTGAACCACGGGATTACCACGAGCGCGCTGTTCCTGCTCGCTGGGATGCTGAAGGAACGCGGGGGCAGTGACCGCCTCGACGCGTTTGGTGGGCTGGCGCGGGCGATGCCACTGTTTGCGGTCATGCTCACGCTGTCCATGCTCAGCACGATTGGATTGCCGGGCACGAACGGCTTCGTGGGCGAGTTCCTGGTGCTGCTCGGCACCTATCGTACCGAGCCGCTCATGGCCATCATCGCGACCACGGGCGTGGTCTTTGCTTCCGTCTATGCGCTGCGGGCACTCCAACGCCTGCTGTTCTCGTCGCTCGATGAACCGACGCATGGAGGGCTGCCCGACCTGCGCGGACGGCAGTTGGCGGTGATGACGGTGTTCGCGGTCGCGATGCTGTGGCTTGGCGTGGCGCCGCAACCGGTGCTGCGCCGCATGGAGTTGGCGTCCACGGCTCTGGTAGAGCGTGTGCGAGGCCGTGACACCCGCTTCGTCGGCGCCGCGACGCCGGCTTCGACCGGCACGGCGCCTCTCACGATCGGCGCGGTGGCCCCATGAACACCTTTGCACCACCGGGCGCGCTGCTGAGCGCCCTTCTGCCCGAGATCACGCTGCTGTGTGGCGCGTTGATTCTGTTGCTCACGAGCGCGTGGGGCGGCGAACGTTCCTCGCCAACGCGGCGCACGGCGCGCTTCGCGCTGGTCATCGTGGGTGCCACGGCTGTTGCCGTCGTCTTCGCATGGGTGCGCGGCGACGGATGGACGGATGACGGACGACTGTCCGGCGATGGATTCCGATGGGCGATCGACCTGATCCTGCTGCTCGGGACCGCGGGGGCGCTCGCCATCTTCGATACCGCGCAGGGACGCACGCGCGCCTTTCCGGCGGAAGTCCCGGTGCTCATGCTGCTCGCGCTCAGCGGCATGATGATCATGACCGCTGCGCGCGACCTGATGTTCATGTACATCGGGCTCGAACTCATGTCGATCGCGATCTACGTACTGGCCGGCTCCAACCGCAGCAGTGCCCGTAGCGCCGAGGCCTCGCTCAAGTATCTGCTGCTCGGCGCCTTTGCGTCCGGCTTCCTGCTGTACGGCATTGCGCTGCTCTACGGCGCCGTCGGCGACACACGACTGGCGGCGCTTGGCGCGGCCGACCCGAGCTCGCTGTATCTCCTTGGCGTAGCGCTGTTGCTCGTGGGCTTCGCGTTCAAGGTGGGCGCCGTTCCGTTCCATCTGTGGACGCCCGATGTCTATGACGGCGCGCCGTCTCCCATCACCGCCTTCATGGCCGCCTGCGTGAAGACGGCGGCGTTCGCCATGATCCTGCGCGTGATGGCCGAAGGGCTCGGACCGGCGATCGAGCAGTGGCATCCGGTGGTGTGGTGGCTGGCCGCCGCCACGATGGTGATCGGCAATGTGGTGGCGTTGGCGCAACCGAACCTCAAGCGCATGCTCGCGTACTCCGGCATCGCGCATGCGGGCTATCTGCTCGTGGCGGTGCTCGCGTATTCGCAGGCCTCCGCATCGGCCATGGTGTTCTACCTCCTGGCCTATACGCTGGCGACACTCGGCGCCTTTGCCGTCCTCGGCATCGTGTCCGAAGGGATCGATGGGCCGGTGACGGTCGACGACCTTGCCGGGTTGTGGCACGTGCGACCGGGGCTGGCCTCGGTGTTGGCGGTCTGCCTGCTGGCGTTCCTCGGCTTCCCGATTGCGGGCGGCGCGGGATTCTTTGCCAAGTGGTACGTGCTGCAGGCCGCGCTCACGTCGCACACCCCGCTCGTCGTCCTCGTGGTGGTGCTGGTGCTGGCGAGCGTCCTGTCGGCGGGTTATTACCTCACGACGATCGCAGCGATGTTCAACCGGCCGCGACCGTCCGAATCACCGATGCCGGTGTCAACGCCCGTGATGTCGGCTGCCGTCATGCTCGTGTCGGTGGTGGCGTTGTTGGTGTTGGGCGTGTATCCCTCGCCGGCCGCACGACTCGCCGCCGCGGGTACCATCAGCAATGCTCCGCAGTCCACCGGCGCGTCGCCGACCGGTACCACCGCCAGCGTACCTGCGCGCCGCTGATATCACATGTGGTCCGGTTCCTCGCGAATCGGACCGTCCTTCCGCCTTCCCGCATGTGCTTCAGCGCTTCCATCTTCCGACAGTACGACGTGCGCGGCATCGTGGGCCGCGACCTGACCCCTGAAGTCGCCGAGGCGATCGGTCGCGGCTTTGCGGCGCTGCTCAGTGAACGTGGTCTCGACGGTGCCGTGGTCGTGGGGCGCGACAATCGCCCCAGTGGTGATGCACTGCGCGATGCGCTGGTGCACGGTCTCACCGCCGCCGGCCGTTCGGTCGTGGACATTGGTGTCGTGCCAACGCCACTGATGTACTGGACGTTGCACCATGAGCCAGTCGTCGGCGGCATTCAGATCACGGGCTCGCACAATCCGCCGGAATACAACGGCTTCAAGATCTGCGTCGGCACCGGCTCACTGCATGGCGAGGGCATTCAGCGACTGTACGCGCTCGCCATCGCGCCATCCAGCAACGCCAGCGAAGCCGGCACCGTGCGCACGATCGAGGTGATCGATCGGTATCTCGACGACATCGTGGAGAAGACAGGTCAGCTCGCCCGACCGATGCGTGTGGTGTACGACTGCGGCAATGGCGCGAGCGCCGTGGTGGCGCCGCAGCTCTTCGCGCGCCTTGGGGTGGAGTGCACCGGACTGTTCACCGAGAGCGACGGTACGTTCCCCAATCATCACCCCGATCCCACCGTCCCCGAAAACCTCGCCGATTGCATTGCGGCCGTGCGGGACACCGGCGCCGAACTCGGCATCGCGTTCGATGGCGATGGGGATCGCATCGGCGTGGTGGACGGGGCAGGGCGCATCATCTGGGGCGATCATCTCCTCATCCTCTATGCGCGCGACGTGCTCGCACGCACAGGTGACGGACAGTCGATCATCTTTGACGTGAAGTGCTCGCAAGCGCTTCCCGACGCGATTCGCGCAGCGCATGGCGTGCCCATCATGTGGAAGACGGGGCACTCCCTCATCAAGGACAAGATGAAGGAGACGCACGCGCCGATCGCCGGCGAAATGTCGGGGCACATGTTCTTCGAGGAGGGCTTCTACGGCCACGACGACGCGCTCTACGCGGCGGCGCGTGTGCTGCGCATCCTGGCCGACGCCGGTCAGTCGATTGACGCGCTGCTCGCCGATGTCCCGCACTTCGTGTCCACGCCGGAAATCCGCGTGGATACCGATGACGCCATCAAGTTCGAGATCGTTGCCGACGCCGTCGCGCACTTTCGCGCCCGCTATGACGTGATCGACGTGGATGGCGTGCGCGTCCTCTTCGGCGACGGCTGGGGACTCATCCGCGCCTCGAACACGCAACCGGTGCTGGTGCTGCGCTTCGAAGCGCGCTCCGAGGCCCGACTCGCAGAAATCCGTGGTGAGTTCGAGACGTGGCTACGTGCGCGGGGTGTGGATCCAACGCCGAGTGCGCACGGATGACGACGCCATGTCACCCACCCGCGTGACCCGCTACCCGCGCCGATGAATCGCGGCCGACTTCGGCTGATCGCGGCGGTTGCCGCCGTCGCGTCCCTGCTGTTGGTGGGGCGCGGCCTCAGTACGCTCGTGGTGGAGCGTTCCTGGTACGCAGCCATGGAGGCGGGCGAGTTGTGGCGCGAACAGTTGCTTGCCACGATCGTCCTCAAGGGTATGGGTTGGCTCGTGGGGAGCGCGTTCGCGTTCGCCAATCTGTGGGCCGTCCGTCGCACCATCCGCTCCATCGCCGTCCCCACGCGTGTGGCAGACCTCGAGTTCGTGGAGCTGCTGCCCCCCAAGCGCCTGCTCCATGTGACGCTGGCGGCGGCGGCGGCCGTGGGGGTGCTGCTCACACTGCCGCTCGACGACTGGACGCTGCTCTCGGCCGCGTGGCGCGGCGAGGCATTCTCGGAATACGAAGGGTACTTCCAGCGCGATCTCGGCTTCTACGTGTACTGGCTCCCCTTCGAGGGCGCGCTGTACACATGGGCGCTGATCGCGATCGTGGTCGTAACGGTGCTCGTGACGCTGCTCTACTCGCTCACGCGCAGTCTGCGTTTCGAGAATCGACAGCTCATTGCCAATCATCACGTGCGTCGACACCTCACGGTGCTCGGCGCGCTCGTGCTGTTGCTCCTGTCGTGGAGCTATCGACTCGACGCGTACGAGATGCTCCTGTGGGGCAGTGGCTTCGATGGGCTGTTTACCGCGGTCGATCATCGCTACACCACGCGCATCGACGTCGCGCTCGCGGTGGCCACCTTCGCCGCGGCGCTGATCGTGCTGCGCACCGGATGGATTGGACAGGTGCGCGCGGCGTTCATTACCGTGACCCTCGTGCTGGTGGGCTCGCTCGGCCTGCGGCAGCTCGGTCCGGAGATCGTGCGCAGCGGGGCACTCGTGGACAATCGCGAGTCGATCGCGCGTGACTACGAGGCCACCCGCGCGCTCTTCACGCGCCGCGCGTACGGCGTGGAGACCATTCGTTTCGACACGTCCGCGAACGCCTCAGCGACCGACAGCCTCGTGCGCACGGGCACGCTCGCCGCATCGACGCTCGACGCCAATCTGGCGCAGATCGCGATGTGGGATGCCGCCGTGCTGAACGACCTGCGCACCTCCGCCGAGCTACCGGTGACCGCGGTCGCCGCGCCAGCGTGGCAGCGAGGCGCGACGGGCCCGGAGGCCATTGTGGTCACCCGGACGACCGCGGTCACGCCGGTGTGGGATGTGCGCATCGTGCCGGGCGCGTTGGCCGGAGACCGCGGTGAACCGATCCTCGCCCGCCATGCGGCGCTTCGCGGCATCGCGCTGCCCGAACCGCTCGTGGCGCCCGGCATGCGGTCGCATCAACTGGTGGAAACCGAATCACCGATCGCAGTTGGTGCCGTCGATCGCGCCGAGCAGACCACGCCTCGCACCGGTCCGTTTCGCGATCGCCGCGTTCCGGCAGCGCGTCTGTCGAACTCGGCCGTGCGCCTCGCGCACGCCTGGGCTACGCGTGACGTCTCGCTGCTGCGTGACCCCGCCGCGGGAGGCGCGAGCGCATCGGTGGTGATGTATCGCGACGTGCGTCAACGGATCGCCCGACTCGTGCCGACGCTCGTGCAAGGCTCGGCGATGACGCCGATCATGGACGATGGGGCACTGCTCTGGGCGGTCGACCTGTACAGTGCCTCGGCGCACTATCCATTGAGCGTACGGTTTGCGCTGGTCGGTGAGCCGCGCAGCTACTTCCGGCACGCCGCCACGGCGCTGGTGGACGCGGCCACGGGGGCGGTGCGGCTGGTTCGTGTAGACGACCCGGACCCGATCGCGAGCACGTGGCTCGATTTGGTGCCAGCGCTGGTGCTCACCGCCGACGAGTTGCCCGACGCACTGCGAGCCCGATTGCCGATCCCGTCTGACGGTGCCCTCGGCAGTCTGCGCGCCTTCACGCGCGTGGGCTCGCGCCGCACCGGACATACGCCGAGCTATGTGCCGGACAGCCTGCCGGGCGCCGAACCGTTCCCGGTCGCGCTCTCGGACGACGGCTCGGTGGCGTGGTCGGTGCCGCTCGTCAACGAAGCCGATCAGCTCGTGGGCATCCTGGAGGCAACTGGCGGAGTAGAGCGTCGCCCGCGATGGCGACCGATCACCGAGCCGCTGCCGCGCTGGAGCGCGCTCACGGCCCGACTCGCCACGGCGCTCGACAGCGTCACGACCGAGGCCGCGACCACGGCTGACGGCCCCCTCATGGCCGGCATGATTCGCGTGCAGGTCGTGGCCGGCAGACCGTGGCTCGTCCGACCGGCTTATGCCAACGAAAGCGGCGCGCTGCATCTCGTGGCCATTGCCGCGGCGTCCGAAACCACGGCCTTTGCGGCCCGGTCGCTCGACGCGATTCGCCGCGATGCACCGTCCAACCTGGAGGGAACGTACCCTCCGGACACCCCCCGAACCGATGCCTGGCGCGCCGCCGAGTCGCGTCGGCTGTACGACGGGATGCGCGAGGCGCTTCGCCGAAGTGATTGGATCCGATTTGGCGCGACCATGGACAGCCTCGGTCGCGTGCTGGAGCGCACGCCGTGAGTCGAGTTGCCCCCGACCTGTACGGCTGCGTAGCATTGAAGGCTGGTTGACACCCCCCAGACACCGGAGAACGCGTGGATCTGCACGAGTATCAAGCGAAGGAGTTGCTTCAGGCGGCGGGCGTGCCCGTACCGCCGGGGCGCATCGCGCACACCCCCGATGAAGCCGAGGCGATCGCCACCGAGTACGGCGTGCCCGTGATGGTGAAGGCGCAGGTGCACACGGGCGGCCGAGGCAAGGCTGGTGGCGTGAAGTACTGCAAGACGGCCGGCGACGCGCGCGAGAAGGCGCAGGCGATTCTCGGCATGGACATCAAGGGCCTCACCGTCGAGAAGGTGCTGGTCACCGTGGCCGCCGATATCGCCTCGGAGGCGTACGTCGGCATCATCGTCGATCGCGCCACGAAGAAGGCCGTGTTCATGGTGAGCGCGGCCGGCGGCATCGACATCGAGGAAGTCGCCGCGAGCACGCCCGAGAAGATTCTCTACCTGCCCGTCGATCCGCGCTTCGGCCTGCTGTCGTTCGAGGCGCTGCGCATGGGCTTCTTCCTGTACAGCGATGCCAAGCTGGCGCGCAGTGCGGCGAAGATCATGCAGCAGCTGTACTCGGCGTTCATCGCCGCCGGCTGCTCGCTCGCCGAAATCAACCCGCTCGTGGTGACGCCGACCAACGAACTCATGGCGGTCGATGGCAAGATGGTCATCGACGACAACGAGCTCGACCGTCGCCCCGACATCGCCGCGCTGCGCGACGAATCGTCGGAAGCGCCGAGCGAAGTGGACGCGCGCAAGGCCAACCTCACGTTCATCAAGCTCGATGGTGACGTGGGCTGCGTGGTGAACGGCGCCGGCCTCGCCATGGCCACGATGGACCTGGTGAAGTTCTATGGCGGCGAGCCGGCGAACTTCCTCGACATCGGTGGTTCGTCGAACCCGGAAAAGGTGGTGAATGCGCTGCGCATCATCACCGCCGATCCGAACGTGAAGTGCATCCTGTTCAACATCTTCGGCGGCATCACGCGCACCGATGACGTGGCCAACGGCATCGTCACCGCCACCAAGCAGAACCCGCTCACCGTGCCCATCGTGATTCGCCTCACCGGCACCAACGAAGAGATCGCGATGGAGATCCTGAAGGCCAATGGCTTCTCGGCGTCGTCCGACATGGACGAAGCCGTGCAGCGTGCGGTTGCGCTGTCCAAGGGAGGAGCGGCCGCATGAGCATCTTCATCGACAAGAACACCACGCTGCTGGTGCAGGGGATCACGGGCCGCGACGGCTCGTTCCACTCCAAGCAGATGATCGAGTACGGCACGAACGTCGTGGGCGGCGTCACGCCGGGCAAGGGCGGTCAGCAGTTCGAAGGCACCGTGCCGATCTTCGACACGATGCATGCCGCTGTCGAAGCGACGGGCGCGAACACCTCCGTGATCTACGTGCCGCCGCCGTTTGCGGCCGATGCGATCATGGAAGCCGCAGCCGCCGGTATCAAGCTGATCGTGTGCATCACCGAGGGCGTGCCCGTGCTCGACATGACGCGCGTGTACCCCTTCGTGAAGGAGCATGGCGCGCGTCTGCTCGGCCCCAACTGCCCGGGGCTCATCACGCCCGGCGCGAGCAAGGTCGGCATCATTCCGGGCCGCATCTGCACGCCCGGCAACGTGGGCATCGTGAGCCGCTCCGGCACGCTCACGTATGAGATCGTGCATCAGCTCACGCGCGCCGGCATTGGCCAGAGCACGTGCGTCGGCATTGGTGGTGATCCGATCAACGGCACGAACTTCATCGATTGCCTCGCGGCGTTCGAAGCCGATCCGAACACGAAGGCGATCGCCATGATGGGCGAGATCGGTGGCACGGACGAGCAGGAGGCGGCCACGTTCATCAAGGAGAACATGACCAAGCCGGTCGTGGGCTTCATCGCCGGGCAGACGGCGCCGCCGGGTCGCCGTATGGGCCATGCGGGGGCGATCATCTCCGGTTCGTCGGGCACGGCGGCCGAGAAGATCGAGGCCTTCAAGGCCGCCGGCATGGGCGTCGCCCAGCGACCGGTCGACTTCGTGGAACTGATCTCGGCGCGTCTCGGCTGAGTCGTTGGTTTTAGCGGATGCAGGACTTGCAGGCCCGGCCCGCTGGTTGCGGCGCCCGGGCCTGTGAGCGTTCGTCCCCCTGATGCGATCCGGTCGTCTGCTCTCGAGGTCCTGATGCACCTGAATGCTCTGCTTACGCCAGCTCGCTGTCTGGTTCCTCTTCGCGCCAGTACCCTCGCCGACGCGGGGCTGGCGTTGGTGGAGGCACTCGTGAGCGACGGCGTGGTGGGCGACCCGGATCGACTGCAGGAGCGGGTGGAGGATGCACGCCCGGAGGACGTGCTCGGGTATGGGGAACGCGGTTTCGTGCTGCACTACCGGACTGATGCGGTGAGCGCCGTGGTCATCGCGATTGGCGTCGCCGCGCGTCCCGTGTGCCGGGCGTTTGGCGAGGGGGACGAACCCCAGTGCGGTCGCGTGGTGGCTGTGGTGGTGTCACCGCGGCGCGAGGCGGCCCGCCATCTGCAGGTGGTCGGGGCCATGAGCCAGCTGCTGCAGCGTGCCGACGCCACCCAGTCGCTGGAGCGCGCCGAGACGGTGGACGCGTTGCTGACGGCCAGCGGCTGGTCGGCGGTGTCGCTGGAGCCCCAGCTTACGGTGCGGGACATCATGACGGAGCGGCCGCGGTCGGTGGGCGTGGATGCCCCGCTGCGGTCGGCGGTCATGGATATGCGCCGCTCGGGGGTGGGCGCACTCCCGGTCGTCGATGAGGAGAACCGGGTGATTGGCCTGTTGAGCGAGCGAGAGCTGCTGCGACACCTCCTGAGTCATTACCTTCCGCGGGCTGGGGGGCCACGCAGTGGTCCACCCGGGGCGGCTGCTCGCCGAACGGTCCGCGATGTGATGACCCGCCAGGTCTTGTGCGTGTCGCCCCATCAGCCGTTGGCGGAAGTCGCATCACTGATGCTCAACAAGGACGTCGAACGCGTTCCGGTTGTCCGGGACGGCATCCTCGTGGGATTCCTCACGCGAGGTGACATCGTTCGCAAGCTCATCGGATCCTGACACATGGCCGGACGTCATACTCTCACGATCATCAAGCCGGACGCCTTCGAAGGCGGCAAGGCCGGACTCATTCTCGCGCTGCTGGAGCAGCACGGCTTCACGGTGAAGGCAGCCCGTGTGCTGCACCTGACGGCCGCGCAGGCGGGCGCCTTCTACGCGGTGCATGCCGGCCGGCCGTTTTACGGCGAGCTGGTGGAGTTCATGTCGAGCGGCCCGTGCATGCCGATGCTCCTGGAGCGCGACGACGCCGTGGCGACGCTGCGCACGGTGATTGGCGCAACGGATCCGGCCGAAGCGGCCGCCGGCACGGTGCGGCAGCTGTACGCCGAGTCGAAGGGGCGGAACGCGATTCACGCCTCGGATTCGGATGAGAATGCGGCGATCGAGGGCGGGTTCTTCTTCGCCGGCGCGGACACGGTTCGGGGCTGAGCCGGATTTGCGGGGCGGGCCGACCGGTCGTGTGCCGGTGACCGGTCGGGTCCGCGCGTAACTGCTGGTTGGGCAGGGACTTGTCACGAGGCGCGACGCGGAGTTCGGGTCTTGTGTCGGAGCCTGTTCTGGTCTACCTTTCCGGGCTATGCTGTACTTTGACATTCGGGCTATCGAGTCGCAGGCGCAACCGGTGGAAGGCGCGCTGGCCGCTGGCGATCCGGTCTGGGAGACGGGCGATCCGTTGCCGCAGGACGCGGTCGCGGTGAGCGGTCGTCTTTCCGTGGCGGGGCAGGGCCGGTTCTACTTTACCGGGCACTTCTCCGGGTCCACGGTGGTGTCCTGTCGTCGCTGTCTGGTCGACGTGAATGCGACGGTCTCCGATGAGCTCTCGGCGTTGTTCGCCGAATCCGGGCTCGACGAGGCGGACGAGGACGACGTGTATCCGCTGGCGGGCAACGCGCGCACCATCGATCTTCGATCGGCGGTGCGAGAAGCGTGGCTGTTGGCGGTGCCGGCGTTTGTGACGTGTCGCGACGAGTGTCTGGGGTTATGCCCCACCTGTGGTGCCGACCGAAACGAAGTGGCTTGCGCGTGTAACGCGGGGCACTCCGATGCGCGGTGGGATGCGTTGCGCGCGCTGCGCGACACGTCGTCCTGACGCGAATATTTCATTGATTCTTTTTCCAGGGTGATCCCATGGCCGTCCCGAAGCGCCGGACCTCCAAGCGCAAGAAGCGCGCGCGCAACACGCACAAGATTGCCCCGGCGATCGTGATCCAGACGTGCCCGCAGTGCGGCACGATGAAGCGCCCCCACCGCGTGTGCCTCGAGTGTGGCTACTACGCGGGTGAGCAGCGAGTGGCCGCGCAGGAAGCGTAAGCTTGGCGCGCATCTGCGTGGATGCCATGGGGGGCGATTTCGCTCCCCGGGCCCCCGTGGCGGGCGCGTTGCTGGCGCTCGCAGAGCTGCCGGCGCCGCTCGAACTTCATCTCGTCGGTTCTACCGGTATCATCGAAGCCACGCTTGCCGAGCTGTTGCACGGTGAGCTGGCGTCGCTGGCGCACGTGCGCGATCGACTGCTCATCGTCGAGGCGCCCGACACCATCTCGATGACCGACAAGCCCGCGGTCGCGCTGCGCTCCCGCCCCAACAGTTCCATGGTGGTCGGGCTCAAGCGCGTCGCCGACGGGCTGGCCGATGGGTTCGTGTCCGCCGGAAACACCGGTGCGCAAATGGCCGCGTCCACCGTGCTACTCAAGCTGCACGCCGGGCTTACGCGTCCCGCCATCGGCACGATCTTTCCCACGGCCACGCGCCCGGTGCTCGTGCTCGATTCCGGCGCGAACGTCGATTGCTCCGCGCAGGAGCTGGTCCAGTTCGCGCGCATCGGCGCCACGTACGCGCACGACCTGCTCGGACGCGAAACGCCGGCCGTTGGCCTGCTGTCCATCGGCGAAGAGGCCGAGAAGGGCAACGCGGTGGTCAAGGACGCGCATCAGCGCCTCCTCAACGCGGGGCTCAACTTCATCGGCAATGTCGAAGGCCGTGACCTCGCCACCGGCACCTGCGATCGCGGACCGATCGATGTCGTCGTGTGCGATGGCTTCACGGGCAACGTGTTGCTCAAGTTCTACGAGGCGCTCGCCCCCACGCTCATCGGGCTCGTCGCGCAGCATGCCGGCCTCGACCGCGACGTGCTGCGGCGCGCCATGCATGAGCTCGATGCCGATGAATACGGCGGCGCGCCCCTGCTCGGAGTCAACGGCGTGAGCATCATCTCACACGGCAAGAGTTCCCCCAAGGCCATCAAGAACGCCATTCGCGTCGCGCAGCGCGCGTATGACTCGGACATGACCGCGCACATTCGCCGTCGTCTGGCCGAGTCGGTGCCGTCGAACGACGTCGGATCCGCGGCGTGAAGCGTCCGATCGCGTACATCGCCGGCACGGGCTACGCCGTGCCGCGCCGTGCCGTCACCAATGACGACCTCGCGGCGAACGGGCTGCAGACCAACGACGCCTGGATTCGCGATCGCACCGGCATCGGTCAGCGCTACGTCTCCGATCCCGATGAGACGCTGACCGTGCTGTCCACGAACGCGGCGCGCCTCGCCATGGCCGAAGCCGGGGTGAGCGCCAGCGAGATCGACCTCATCGTGCTCGGCACCGCCACCCCCGACCATCTGCTGCCGGCCACCGCCGTCGAAGTGCAGGCCGCGCTCGGCGCCGGCCGCGCGATGGCGTTCGATCTCGGCGCTGCCTGCAGCGGCTGGCTGTACAGCGCGCAGGTGGCCGAAGGCATGATCGCCACCGGCATGGCGGAAACCGTGCTCGTCATTGGCGCCGAAGTGTTGAGCACCATTGTCGATTGGACCGACCGCAACACCTGTGTGCTCTTCGGCGACGGTGCGGGCGCCACGATCATTCGTCACGTGCGCACGCTGCCGCGCGGCGAGTCGCGTGAGCGCGGCATTCTCTCCAGCTACGGCCGCAGCGACGGCAATCTGTTCGACCTGCTCTGGCGTCCCGCCGGCGGCGTGGCCGAGCCGTTCAGCGACGCCGTATACGAACAGCGGCGGCAGTACGTGCGCATGGAAGGGCGCGAGGTGTTCAAGCACGCCGTGCGGTCCATGGCCGATGCCGTTGATCGTGCGCTCGACGCCGCCAAGCTCACGCCCGCAGACGTCGATCTCATGATCCCGCATCAGGCCAACATGCGCATCATCGAGGCGACGGCGAAACACGCGGGCCTCGACATGTCGAAGGTGTTCGTCAATGTGGAGCACTTCGGCAACACGTCCGCGGCCTCCATTCCCATCGCGCTCGCCGATGCACGGCGGCAGGGGCTGGTCCCCGAGGGCACCCTGGTGCTCTTTGCCGCCTTCGGTGCTGGCTTCACCTGGGGATCGCTGGTGGTGCGCATCTAGGTGCGCGCCACTTCGGTCGATTCTTCCGGAGACTCACACATGGACATCGTACTCCTGCTGCCCGGTCAGGGCTCGCAGAAGGTCGGCATGGGACGTGATCTGTTCGACGCGTCCTCGGCGGCCCGCGTCGCCTTTGAAACCGTCGACGACGCCGTGGGCGTCGCCATCTCGGCGCTCGCGTTCGGTGGGCCGGAAGACGAGCTGCGCCGCACGCACAACGCGCAGCCAGCCCTGCTCGCACACAGCGCCGCCGCCTGGGCGATGCTGGCGGACGTGCTCACCCCGCATGTGGTCGCGGCCGCCGGTCATTCGCTTGGCGAGTTCACGGCGTATCACGTGACCGGAGCGCTTGACCTCGCCGATGCGGCGCGTGTGGTGCGTCGTCGCGGCGAACTCATGTTCGAGACGGGCAAGCATCGGCCTGGGGCGATGAGCGCGCTGGTGGGCTCGTCGTCGGTGCCGATCGAAACGTTGTGCGAGCAGGCCACCGCCGAAGCCGGACTGGTGGTGCCGGCGAACTACAACAGCGCCGAGCAGGTCGTCATCTCGGGGGAGACGGCCGGCGTGGAGCGCGCGATGGAGCTCGCGAAAGCCGCGGGGGTGAAGCGCTGCTTGCCGCTCCCGGTGAGCGGCGCGTTTCATTCGCCGCTCATGCAACCCGCCGTCGCCGGGCTGGAGACGGCGCTCGATGCCGCATCGCTGCGTGATCCGCGCGTGCCGGTGTTCGCGAACGTGGACGGATCGGCCGTCACCACCGCCGAGGCTGCGCGCCCCTTGCTGCTGCAGCAGCTCACGGCGCCCGTGAAGTGGACCACCGTCATGCAGCAGCTCGTCGCCGCCTTCCCGCACGCGCTGTACGTGGAACTGGGCACCGGCACGGTGTTGTCCGGACTGGCGCGTCGCATCGCGCCCGAGGTGCGGACCATGGCCGGCGGCACGATCGCCGATGTGGAACGACTGCTTGAACTCGTGCACACGGAGACGCACCAGCATGCGCATTGATCTGACAGGCAAGGTGGCGCTGGTCACCGGCTCCACGCGCGGCATTGGTCGTGCGATTGCCGAGATGCTGGCCGCCGCCGGCGCGTCGGTGGCGGTGACGGGTCGCGATCAGCCGCGCGCGGACGCCGCGGCGGCGGAGATTGCCAGTGCGCACGGAGTCACCGCGCGAGGCTACGCGTGTGACGTGAGCGAGGTGGCGCAGTGTACCGCGCTCGTCGAGGCCGTGGAGCGCGACTTCGGCACGCTCGACGTGCTGGTGAACAACGCCGGCCTGACGCGCGACAATCTCATCATGCGTCTCAAGGACGACGACTGGGATCAGGTCATCAACACCAACCTGCGCGGCGCGTTTGCCACGTGTCGGGCGGCGAGCCGCGGCATGATGAAGCGCCGCAGCGGTCGCATCGTGAACCTCGCGAGTGTGGTGGGGCTCATGGGCAACAAGGGACAGACCAACTACGCCGCGAGCAAGGCGGGGCTGATCGGCCTCACCAAGTCGCTGGCCAAGGAGTTGGGCTCGCGCGGTGTGGCGGCGAACGTGGTCGCACCGGGCTATATCGACACCGACATGACGGCCGCGATGCCGGCAGAGGCGCGCACCGCGCTGTCGGCGAGCATCCCGCTGGAGCGTCTGGGCACGCCGGCGGATATTGCGGGGATGGTCACCTTCCTCGTCTCGGACCAGGCGTCGTACATCACGGGGCAGGTCTTCGTGGTGGATGGCGGTCTGGCGATGTAATGACACCTCCCTCGGACGCGCGTCCGGGGCTAAGTTTCCCTGTTCACCTTTCTGTCACATTCACGAGGAACCGTTCCCATGGCGGAGCACGAAGCGAAGATCAAGGACATCATCGAGAAGGAGCTGGGCGTGGAGCGCGAGAAGCTGACGCCGGACGCCAGCTTCATCGAGGATCTGGGCGCGGATTCGCTCGACATCGTCGAGCTCGTGATGGAGTTCGAGAAGGAGTTCAACATTGACATCCCCGACGAAGACGCCGAGAAGTTGCGGACGGTCGGTGATGCCATCGCGTATCTCGAGGCAAAGGTCGCGGGTTGATGCGCCGTCGGGTCGTCGTTACGGGGCTGGGCGCCCTTACGGCCGTCGGCAATGATGTAGCGACGACCTGGCAGCATCTGCTGGACGGCGTGTCGGGCGGTGCCCCGATCACGCACTTCGATGCCTCCGGATTTTCCGTGCGCTTCGCGTGCGAACTCAAGGGCTTCGATGCGCAGGTGGCGATGGACCGCAAGGAAGTAAAGCGGTCCGATCTGTATACGCAGTACGCGATGGTCGCGTCGGTGCAAGCCATGACCGATGCCGGCCTGAGCGAGGGCGGCTACGATCCCGATCGCACCGGCGTCATCATTGGCTCGGGCATCGGCGGCATCGGTACGTTCGAAGAGCAGCACGATAACCTTCGAGATCGCGGCCCGAAGCGCATCTCGGCGTTTTTCGTCCCCATGTTCATTTCGGACATCGCCGCCGGCGTGGTCTCCATGCGCTACAACGCGCGCGGGCCCAACTTCGCCACGGTGTCCGCGTGTGCCACGGGCGGACACGCGATCGGCACGGCGTTCCGATCGATACAGTATGGCGATGCCGATGTCATGATCACCGGCGGCGCTGAAGCCGCGGTGACCCCCATGGCGATCGGTGGTTTCGCCAACATGACGGCCCTGTCCACACGCAACGACGATCCGGCGCGCGCGTCGCGTCCGTTCGACGCCAATCGGGACGGCTTCGTGCTTGGTGAAGGGGCCGGTGTGGTGATTCTCGAGGAGCTGGAGCACGCACGCCGTCGTGGCGCGCGCATCTACGGTGAAGTGATCGGGTATGGCGCCACTGGCGACGCCTACCATCTCACCGGGCAGCCGGAGAATCACGAGGGGCTGCAGCGCGCGATGCGGCGCGCCCTGGAAGATGGCGGGGTGACGCCGGCCGACGTGCAGTACATCAACGCGCACGGCACCTCCACGCCACTCAACGACCCCAACGAGTCGCGTGCCATCCGCGCGGTGTTCGGGGCGCACGCCGATCGCCTCACCGTGAGTTCCACCAAGTCGTGCCACGGGCATATGCTCGGCGCAACGGCCGCGGTCGAGTTCGTGGCCTGCGCCCTGGCGATCCGCGACCAGATCGTGCCCCCCACAATCAATTACGAAACCCGGGATCCGGAGTGCGATCTCGACTATTCTCCCAATGCGCCCACGCGCCGGGAGATCGAGGTCGTGATCAGCAACAGTTCCGGATTTGGTGGGCATAACGCGACGCTCGCCCTCCGGCGCTGGCACGACTGACCGGACGCGGGGTCTTCTTCGGTGCGGACCGCGAGCCCGCACTGATTCCTTGGAGTCTGCCATGCCGCTGTCTGTCGAGTTCGACCTGTCCCGTCTCCGTGATCCGGCGCTCCGCCCCATTGGCGAGAAGCTTCGCCGTGGCGAGCGCCTCACCGAGGCCGACGGTGCCACCCTGTTTCGTTCGCCCGACCTGCTGGGGGTTGGTGCCATGGCCGACGCGGCGAATCGCGCGCGGCACGGGAACACCGTCACCTTTGCTGCCAACCAGCACATCAACCCCACGAACATCTGCGTCTTGCGCAAGACGTGCGTGTTCTGCGGGTACGCGCGCCTGCCAAAGGAAGAAGGCGCGTATCGCTACTCCATCGAGCAGGTGCTCGCCGAAGCGGAGCAGGCCGACAACGGACTGACGCGCGAGTTTCATATCGTGGGCGGCCTCGACATGCAGGCGGGTCTCGCCTACTACACCGAGATGTTTCGCGCGCTCAAGGCGAAGCTGCCGCACGTGCACATCAAGGCGCTCACCGCCGTCGAGATCGCGCACATCGCGCGCATCGAGAAGATGTCGTGGGCCGACGTGTTGATGGCCTTGCGAGAGGCCGGCCTCGACACGATGCCTGGCGGCGGTGCGGAAACCTTCAGCGAAGCCGTGCGCGACGAGATCGCGGACAAGAAGCTCGGCGGCGCCGACTACATCGGCGTGCACCGCACGGCGCACCAGCTTGGCATTCGCACCAATTGCACGATGCTGTACGGACACGTCGAGACCATCGACGATCGCATGGCGCACCTCAGCATGCTGCGCGACCTGCAGGATGAAACGGGCGGTTTCCTGGCGTACATCCCACTCGCGTATCATCCGGACGACAACGAGCTCGGCGAGCGACTCGGTCGCAAGGGCACGTCGTCCACGGGCTTCGATGATCTGCGCAACCTGGCCGTTGGACGTCTGTTCCTCGACAACATCGCGCACATCAAGTCGCACTGGATCATGGTGACGCCATTCGTGACGCAAACGTCGCTGCACTTCGGCGTGAATGACATCGAAGGCACCGTGGTGCGCGAGAAGATCTATCACGCCGTTGGCGCCACGACGCCGCAGGGCATGTCGCTCCCCGATCTGCTGGCGCTCATTCGCGGCGCCGGGAAGGTGCCAGCCGAGCGCGATTCGTTCTACCAGATCCGCCGCGTGTTCGACGGTAGTGAGCAGGACGTCGAGGACGCAGCCGAACTCACACCGGCCTGACGGACTCGAGCATGCTGCGCGTGGGCCGCATCCCGTACATCAACTGTTACCCCGTGTACGGTGCCATCGACCGGGGGCTCGTGCCGCTTGATGGTGCGCTCGTGGACGGTGTACCCACCGCGCTCAATGCGCGCATGTCGAGCGGCGACCTCGATCTGAGCGTCGTGTCGGCGGTGGAGTACGCGCGCGATGCACAGCGCTATCTGCTGCTGCCGGAGCTCGCGATTTCGTGCGACGGGCCGGTGCAGAGCGTGATGCTGTTCAGTCGGAGGCCGGCTCGCGAACTCGGGGGCGCACGTGTGCTGGTCAGTCGGAGCAGCCTGACGAGCGTGGCGCTGCTCGAGCTGCTCTTCGCGCATGTGTGGAACGTGCGCCCCGAGTTCGTGGCCGGCGACGCCGAAGTGGCGGACATCGGACGATTTGCCAGCGAGCCGCACGAGGCACGACTCGTGATCGGGGATGCGGCGCTTCGACTGCACGACGCTGTGGAGCAGGACAGCCCCTGGCCCACGTTGTATCCGCACCGGTACGACCTCGGGGCGGAATGGAAGCAGTGGACCGGTTTGCCCTTCGTGTTCGCCGTGTGGGTGGCGCAGCGCAGCACCCCGGTGCACGCCAGCATGGCCGCGCATGCGTCGCTGCTGACCTCGCGCGACTGGGGGCTGGCGAACCTGCCGGCGCTGGCGGAGCAGGCGGCCACAACCACCGGCGTGCCTGCCGCTCGCTGTCTCGACTATCTTTCCGGATTGGACTATCGCCTGTCCTATCCGCACCTCGCAGGACTCACCGAGTTCTTTCGTCGGCTGGTGCTTGCGGGGCGCGTCCCCGACGGCTCGCTGGCCTTCCTGCCGGCCGCCTGAGCGGCCACCGGAGTACCGCATGCGCGACCTGCTCGATTTCTACACCAACGCTCCGCTGCTCGAACTCGGCCTCGAGGCCGACCGTCGGCGTGAAGCGCTGCATCCGCACGGTGTCGTCACGTACATCGTGGATCGCAACATCAACTACACGAACGTGTGTGTGGCCGACTGCGGCTTCTGCGCGTTCTATCGGCGCCCCAAACACGGCGAAGGGTACACCCTGTCCTTCGAGCAGATCGGCGAGAAGATCGAGGAAACGAAGGCGCTCGGCGGACAGCAGATTCTCATTCAGGGCGGGCACAATCCGTACATCCCGTTCGAGTGGTATCTCGATCTGCTGCGCTACATCAAGGCGTACCACCCGATTCACATTCACGGCTTCTCGCCGAGCGAAGTGGATTTCTTCGCCACGCGCTTCCGCATGGATGCCATGGACGTGATTCGTGAACTGCAGCAGGCGGGCCTCGATTCCATTCCCGGCGGCGGCGGCGAGATTCTGGTGCAGCGTGTGCGCGATCAGGTGGCGCCCAAGAAGGCGGGCGCTGATCGCTGGCTGGAGATCATGGAGCTGGCGCATCAGGCCGGCATGAAGACCTCGGTCACGATGATGTACGGCATCGGCGAAACGCTCGCCGAGCGCATCGAGCATCTCGAGCGTGTGCGGGCGGTGCAGGCGCGCACCGGTGGGTTCACGGCGTTCATCTGCTGGCCGCTCCAGCCGGAGAACACGCCCACCATGTCGCACATGCCGCGCACCGACGCGCAGGAGTACCTGCGCACCGTCGCGATCTCGCGCATCGTGCTCGACAATGTGCCGAACCTGCAGTCGTCGTGGGTGACGATGGGCATGAAGGTGGGACAGATGGCACTGCGCTTCGGCTGCAACGACTTCGGGTCGCTCATGATCGAGGAGAACGTCGTGTCGGCGGCGAACACCACGCACCGCACCACCACCGATGAAATCGAGCACCTGATCGTCGACGCCGGCTTCACGCCGGCGCGTCGTCGGCAGGACTACTCCATTCTTCCCGGCGCGGCGCCGGTCGCAACGGCAGCGGCGTAGGCGCGTGAGCGATTCGCACGTGCGTTCACGCGTCCCCTTTCGCACCGGCATCGGGTACGACTCGCATCGGCTCGCAGAGGGGGGGCCGATGCGACTGGGCGGCATCGATGTGCCGTTCACGCACCACTGCGACGGACACAGCGACGGAGACGCGGTCTGCCACGCGGTCACCGACGCGCTGCTCGGCGCCGCTGCACTTGGTGACATCGGCGCGCTGTTCCCCGACACCGATCCGGCGAACAAGGGCAAGGATTCGATCGTGATGCTGGAGGCCGCGGTGTCCGCGGTGCATGCCGCCGGATGGCAGGTGGGCAACGTGGACGTGACCGTGGTCGCGGAACGCCCCAAGATCGGGCCGCATCGCGAGGCGATGCGCGAACGACTTGCAGCCGCTCTGCACGTGCCGGTGGCCGACGTGTTCGTCAAGGGCAAGACCAACGAGCGGCTCGGATGGATTGGCGCGGGAGAGGGCATCGGGGTGATCGCCGTGGCCACGTTGGTGCCGGCGGACTCGTGATGCGTGGATACGGCGATGCCGATCGCCGTGTCCGATGGTGCACGCGCCCATGACGGAGCTGCTCGACTGGCTCGGCGCGCTGCCGACCCCGCTGCTGTACCTCGCGATTGCAGTCGCCGCGTTCGCGGAGAATGTGTTTCCGCCGCTTCCCGCGGACACGGCCATCGCCGTTGGAGCCTTCGTGGCCGCGCGGGGTGACGCCTCAGCGGTCGGGGCGTGGGGGGCCACGATGGTCGGAAACCTCGGTGGTGCGCTGCTCATGTACCTGCTCGGACGGCGCCTTGGCGCGCCGTGGCTCGCTCGCAAACTGCCCGTGCTGGGCGGTCCCGAGGCGGCCGAGCGCGTGCAGGAGCAGTACGCGCGACACGGCCTCTGGGCTTTGAGCGTGAGCCGTTTCATTCCCGCCGTTCGCGCCGTGGTGCCGCCGTTGGCGGGCGCACTCGGGATCGGACTGGGGCGTGCCATGATCGCCATGAGCCTCGCGTCCGCCGTCTGGTATGGCGTGATCACCTGGTTCGCGTTCACGCTCGGCGCGAATGTGGATGCCTTGTTGGCCGCCGTGGCGCAGAGCCAGCGGCTGCTGGGCGGTGTGGCCGTCGGCATCGTGGTCATCGCGCTCGTGGTGTGGTGGGTGCGTCGGCGGCGCTGAGCGCACGACGCGGCGGAATCGAGCACCCGCTTGTGCCGCGCGCGCGTCCAGCGGAGTATTCGCCATGCGTCGCTCTGTCCTCTTGCTGGCCGACCCGGGAGTGTTTGCGGTCGTCGCCGCGTTCGCGGTCGTCGCGCTGCAGCGCCTCCTGGCCCTGCTCGCGCGCACGCTCCCCGTCTCGTGAGCACCACTGACGAAGCGACACTCGATCGAGGATTCTTCCTGCGCCGCTTTGAGGATGTGCTCGTGCTGGAGCATGGGTCGTCACCACGCACGATCGAGGCCTATCGCCGCGATGTGATCCGGTGCGCGGCCTACGCTCGGCAGCAGGGCGTGGCGGACGTCTCGAAGCTCACGCCCGGCTTGTTGCGCGAGTACGTCTACACGCTGCGTGATCTGGGGCTCTCGGGCGCCACGATTCGCCGCAACGTGTCGGCGCTGCGCACGTGGTTTCGCGTGCTGCTCGCCGAGGGGCTGGTCACGCACGATCCCACCGAGCGCCTCGAAACGCCCACGCGGTGGCGGACACTGCCGGAAGTGCTCACGGTGGAAGAGGTGCTGCGACTGCTCGCCGCACCGGGCCTCGATGAGCCCCTCGCCTTTCGCGATCGTGCCATGCTCGAGCTCGCCTACGGCGCCGGGCTGCGTGTGTCGGAGTGGATCACGTTGGCCGTGCGGGACGTGCTGCTCGAAGAGTCGCTCGTGCGTGTACTCGGCAAGGGGAGCAAGGAGCGCCTGGTGCCCATTGGTCGATCGGCCATTGGTGCGCTGGCCGTATACCTGCGCGAGCTGCGGCCCGTGCTCGAACGGGGTGAAGGGCAGGGGATCCTGTTTCTGAACGCACGCGGCGCGCCCCTCACACGCATGGGCGCATGGAAGATTCTGCGCAAGTACGTATTGATGGCGGGTATCGAGCGGGCGGTGTCCCCGCACACGCTGCGCCACTCGTTCGCCACCCATCTGCTCGAGGGCGGCGCCGATCTGCGCGCGGTGCAGGAGATGTTGGGGCACGCGGACATTGCCACGACACAACTCTACACGCACATCGATCGCGAGTATCTTCGCAGTGTCCATCGTACCTTTCATCCGCGTCCCTGACGCCCTGGCCAGCCGTCCATGATTCTTGTCATCGACAACTACGACTCCTTCACGTACAACCTCGTGCAGTACCTCGGTACGCTTGGGGCGACGCTGTCGGTGTACCGCAACGACGCGCTGTCGGTTGATGAGATCGGTGCGATGGCACCGGAGGCGATTGTGGTGTCCCCGGGGCCCTGCACGCCGGCCGAGGCCGGGATCTCCGTGCCACTGATTCAGCGCTGGGGAGCCGAGATTCCGATTCTCGGCGTCTGCCTGGGCCACCAGGCGATCGGGGAAGCATATGGAGGCCGTGTGATTCGTGCGGGTCGCGTGATGCACGGCAAGACCTCACGCATCGCACATGACGGGACGGGCGTGTTCGCCGGGGTGCCCTCGCCGCTCACCGTCATGCGCTACCACTCGCTGCTCGTGGAGCGCGCCTCGCTGCCGTCGGTGTTGGAGGTGGTCGCAGTCGCAGAGGACGACGCGACCGAGATTCACGCGCTGCGACACCGCACGCATCCGGTGTTCGGCGTGCAGTTTCACCCGGAATCGATTCTGACCGACTCCGGCATGACCTTGATTCAGAACTTCCTTACGCTGGCGGCGGCCCGTCGGGCGGCCGCACCGACGGTGTAGCCGGCACGTCGTCACCGTCGGCGAGCGCGGCTGGCGCCGGTGCGCGTGGCGGAATCACCAGCGACAGCAGCACACTGCCCGCGAGCAGGGCCGCCACCGTGCCAAGCGCCACGCCGATCGGAATCGGATACAGCTCGGAAAGCAGCATCTTCACGCCCACGAACGCCAGCACGAGCGAGAGCCCGTAGCGCAGCAGGTGAAACTTGCCGATCACGCCGGCGAGCACGAAGTACATCGAACGCAGGCCGAGAATGGCGAACACGTTCGACGAATACACGAGGAACGGGTCGCGCGTGACGCCAAAGATGGCAGGGATGGAATCGAGCGCGAACACCACGTCCGTCGTTTCGACCAGCACCAGCACCACGAAGAGCGGCGTCGCCATGTAGCGCACGGCGTCGCCGGGGCGTGGTGCCTGTCGGACGAAGAAGCGGTCGCCGTGAAAGTGTGTGGTGACGGGGATATAGCGTCTCAGCAACCGCAGAATCGGATTGGCCTCGGGCTCGATGTCGCTGTCGTCCTGAAACGCCATCCGGATGCCGGTGACCACCAGGAAGGCGCCGAAGACGTAGATGATCCAGTGAAACCGCTCGAGCAGGAGCGCGCCGGTCGCGATCATGGCGCCGCGCATCACGAGTGCGCCGAGAATGCCCCAGAACAGCACACGGTGCTGGTACGCGGGGGGCACCTTGAAGTAGCCAAAGACCAGAATGAAGACGAAGAGGTTGTCGACGGACAGCGCCTCTTCCACCAGATAGCCCGCAAAGAACTCGAGCGCGGGTTCGCGCCCGAGCTGCCACCAGATCCCCATGCCGAAGCACACGGCGAGCGAAACCCAGACCGCTGACCAGGTGAGCGCTTCTCGCATGCCGACGGCATGTCCCTTTTTGTGAAACACGCCCAGATCGAGCGCCAGGAGCGACAGGATGAGCGCGTTGAACGCGACCCACCACCAGGGAGAGGACATGGAGTCCGAGCGTAGGGAGCACGGTGCGAGCGGTTTGCCTTCACCCGTGAGATCCCGTATCTTAACTGGCGTGGAACTTGCTGAAAATGCGTCGAAATTTCTGCGTTCATGACCGTCCTGGCCGTCATCCCGGCGCGCTTGGGCGCGCAGCGACTTCCCCGCAAGCCACTGCGGCTCCTCGGTGGGGTCCCCCTGATCGTCCGGGTCGCGGCGCGGGTCACCGGCATGGGCGTCGCGCACGAGTGCGTGGTTGCCACTGATTCTGCCGAGGTGCTGGCCGTTTGTACGGCCGCCGGCGTGCGCGCCGTGCTCACCCGAGACGACCATCCCTCGGGCACCGACCGTGTCGCCGAGGTCGCCGCCCGCGCCGAGTTTGCGCGTTTCGAGGTCATCCTCAACGTGCAAGGCGATGAACCGTTCGTTCGCGCCGACGCGGTACACGGCGCGGTTGGCGTGGTGCGTCGAGGTGACGCCCCGCTCGGGACGGCCGCGGCGCACGCATCTGCAGACATTCTGCAGCGGCCCGACGTGGTGAAGGTCGTGTGCACCGACGCGGGCCGAGCGCTGTACTTTTCGCGGGCGCCGATTCCGTTTCTCCGTGAGGCGTCCGACGCGTCGTGGCAAGCGCCGCTGGTGCGTCAGCACATCGGCGTGTACGCGTATACCCGTGACGCGCTCGCGCGGTGGGTCGCGTTGCCGCCACATCCGCTCGAGCTCACGGAGCGCCTCGAGCAGCTGCGTCCGCTGGCGCACGGATTGTCGATCGGGGTTGCCGTGGTCGCCGCAGGCGGCGAGGGCGGCATTGATACGGAAGACGATCTGCGCCGCGCCGATTCCCTGTTTGCTTCGCTGTCCAATACCATCACCGGTGATGCGCTGCCGTCACCGTTCTCCCCTTCGTCGAGTTCTCGCTGATGTCTGCCCAGAAGGCGCACCACACCAAGTTCATTTTCGTGACCGGCGGCGTCGTCTCGTCGCTCGGCAAGGGCATTGCGGCCGCGTCGTTGGGTCGGCTGCTCGTGGAGCGCGGGCTGCGCGTCACCATGATGAAGCTCGACCCATACCTCAACGTGGATCCGGGGACGATGTCGCCGTTTCAGCACGGCGAGGTGTTTGTCACCGACGACGGCGCCGAAACGGATCTGGACCTAGGACACTACGAGCGATTCCTCGACCGCTCGCTGTCGCAGGCGAACAACATCACGACCGGGCGCATCTACCTGAACGTGATCACGAAGGAGCGACGGGGGGAATACCTCGGCTCCACGGTTCAGGTCATTCCGCACATCACCGACGAAATCAAGTCGGCAGTGAAGCGCATCGCGCCCGAGAACGACGTGGTACTCGTGGAGATCGGCGGCACCGTGGGCGACATCGAGTCGCTGCCGTTCCTCGAAGCCATTCGGCAGTTCCGGCGCGAAGTCGGCAAGGAGAACGCGATGTTCGTACACCTCACACTGGTGCCGTACATCGCGGCCGCTGGTGAGGTGAAGACCAAGCCCACGCAGCACTCGGTGCGTGAACTCATGGAGATCGGCATTCAGCCCGACGTGCTGATCTGTCGCACCGAGCGTCCGCTCACGGAAGATGTGAAGCGCAAGATCGCGCTCTTCTGCAATGTGGACTTCGGCAACGTGATCGAGAGCCCGGACGTCGCCTCCATCTACCAGATCCCGCTCGTGTTCGAGCAGCAGGGGTTTGCCGAGCGCGTGATCGAACGGCTGCGCCTCGACGTGCACGCGCCCGATCTGGCACCGTGGCGCGCCATGGTGCAACGCGTCACGCATCCGCGTCATCGTGCGCGGGTGGCGGTGGTCGGCAAGTACACCGACTACGCGGACAGCTACAAGAGCGTCCAGGAGTCCCTCATTCACGGCGGCATTGCCAACGATGTCGGCGTGGACATCACATGGGTGTCAAGCGATGCCTTCACGTCGGCCGAGAAGGCACGTGAGCTGCTCGCGGGATTCGATGGCCTCCTGGTGCCGGGCGGATTTGGCGTGCGCGGCGTGGAAGGCATGGTGGAAGCCATTCGCGCGGCGCGTGAGACGGGGCTCCCGTTCTTTGGTATCTGCCTCGGCATGCAGGTGGCGATCATCGAGTTCGCGCGGAATGTCGTGGGCCTCGATGGCAGTCACTCGAGCGAGTTTGCGCCAGAGTGCAGCGATCCGGTGATTGCCCTCATGGATTCGCAGCGCGAGGTTACCGAGAAGGGCGGCACCATGCGACTCGGCGCGTACCCGTGCCGCCTCACCCCGGGTTCGCGTGCGGCGACGGCCTACGGCACCAACGAAGTGAGCGAGCGGCATCGTCATCGCTACGAGGTCGCCAACAAGTACCGCGAGACGTTCGTGGCGCACGGATTGCGCCTCAGTGGGCTCTCGCCCGATCAGTCGCTCGTGGAAATGATCGAGCTGCCGGATCATCCATGGTTCGTCGGGTGTCAATTCCATCCCGAGTTGCAGTCGCGCCCCATGCGTCCGCACCCGCTGTTTGCCGGCTTTGTGAAAGCCTGCGCCGATCGGCTGGATGCGGCGGAGCAGGCTGCGCCCTCGGCCGGGCACTGACGCGTGGCCGCCGCTGCCTTTCCGTCCGACGCGCTGTTTCTGATTGCGGGCCCCTGTCAGCTCGAGGACGACGCGCTCAACCTGCGCGTCGCCGAATCGCTCGCGCGACTGGCCGAGCGTGTGCCGGGCGGCGTGATCTTCAAGGCGTCGTTCGACAAGGCGAATCGGTCGAACCCTGGCGCAACACGCGGACTTGGGCTCGAGGCGGGCCTCGAAGCGCTTGCCCGCGTGCGAGCGGCGACGGGGCTGCGCGTGCTCACCGATGTGCACGAGGCCTCGCAGTGCGCGCCCGCCGCGCAGGTGGTGGACGTGTTGCAGATCCCGGCCTTCTTGTGCCGGCAGACCGATCTGCTCGAAGCCGCCGGCGCCACCGGGCTCCCGGTGAACGTGAAGAAGGGGCAGTGGATGCATCCGGAAGGGATGCTCGGGGCCGTGCGCAAGGTTGAAGGCGCGCGCCCCACGCCCTCGCGTGAGCACATCGCCGTGACGGAGCGCGGCACGTTCTTCGGATACGGCGACCTGGTCGTGGATATGCGCGCCTTTGCGCGCATGCATGCGAGCTGCGGCGTGCCCGTGATCATGGATGGCACGCACAGCGTGCAGCGACCGGGGCAGGGGACCGACGGAGCGAGCGGAGGCGCGCGCGAGTATGTGGGCTCGCTCACGCTGGCGGCCGTCGCCTCCGGCGCCCACGGGCTGTTCCTCGAGACGCACCCCGATCCGGATCGTGCGCCGAGCGATGGTCCGAACATGTTGCCGCTGGACACCCTGGGCGATCTCATCGACCGGGCCGTGGACATCTGGGCGCGGGTGCGGGCGTGAGCGAGCCCGACGGCACCTCGGAGCCACTTCCCCCGATTCGGCTCGCTCCACCAGTCGTGGATCCGGCCCTCGCGCGCCGGATCCGCGTGGTCGGTTTGGATGTGGACGGCACCCTGACCGATGGTGGCGTGTATCTCGGATCGGGGAGCGACCATGAGGGGCGCTCCATCCCCTTCGAGTTCAAGCGCTATGACATTCAGGACGGCCTCGGCGTGGCGTTGCTCCGCCAGTCCGGTATCAAGGTGGCCATCGTGACCGGTCGCGAATCCGCGAGCGTCGCGCAGCGCGCGCGCGAACTGCAGGTCGACGCAGTGGCGCAGGACGCGACCGCGCGCAAGCTGGCCGCCTGGCGGCGTGTGATGCTCGAACTGGGGTGCGACGACAGCGAGGCCGCGTTCATCGGCGACGATCTGCCAGATCTCCCGATCCTGCAGCGCGTCGCGCTCCCGGTCGCGGTCGGCAACGCGGTGCCCGAGATTCGGCGCGTTTCGCGCTGGCACCTGGCGCGCGGCGGCGGCCACGGCGCGGTTCGCGAGTTCGCCGAGGGGTTGCTCGATGCGCGCGACAGTTGGCACGACGCCGTTGCCCAGTACGTGGCAAGCCGCACGGCGGAACCGGCATGAGCGCGCACCTGGAATCGGTGGTCGTCGAGCACGTCGACACCGCCGCCATCGTCGCGCGCGGACGCCGGGTCCTTGAACTCGAGCGCGACGCGCTCGCAGTGAGTGCCGACACGCTCGGGGACGAGTTTGTGCGGGCCGTACAACTGATGGCCGCATGCACAGGCCGCGTCATCGTGGCTGGTGTGGGCAAGTCCGGGCTGATCGGTCGCAAGATCGCCGCAACGCTCACGAGTACAGGCACGCCGGCGATGTTTCTGCATCCCGTGGAGAGCGTGCATGGGGACCTCGGCATCGTGGGCCCCGGCGACGTGGCGATCCTGCTCTCCAAGAGCGGCGAGACCACCGAACTGCTCGGCCTCATCGACGCGCTCGCTCGTATGGGCGTGCGCATGATCGCGCTCACGGCCGAGCGCGCCTCGCGATTGGCACGACATGCCGATGTCGTGCTCGATCTCGGGGTGCGCGAGGAAGCCTGCCCGCACGACCTCGCGCCCACCACGAGCACCACGGTCACACTCGCGCTCGGCGACGCGCTCGCCGTGGCTGTGATGCACGAGCGAGGCTTTCAGGCCGAGGATTTCGCGCGCCTGCACCCGGGTGGTGCGTTGGGCCGTCGGCTGCTCACCCGCGTACGTGATGTCATGGTCACCGAGCCGATGCCGGTGATCTCGCCGAACGATACGATGCGTGAAGCCACGGTGTGCCTGGCCGGCCGCCGAGGCATCGCCATCGTGGTGGACAACGACCGCATGCTGGGTGTGATCACCGCGGGTGATCTTGCGCGCGTCCTGCAGCGCGAACCCGACGCCCTCACGATCCCGGTCCGGCAGGTGATGACCACCGCGCCGCGCACGGCGCGTGACGGTGAGCTCGGTAGCGCGGTCGTACATCGCATGGAAACGCATGGCATCATGGCGATGCCGGTCCTGAACGAACTGGAGCAGCTGGTGGGCGTGGTACATCTGCATGATCTCATGCGCGCGGGGGCGGCGTGATGCGCCGCGGGGCAGCCGTATTCACGGGCGCCGCCATGGTGCTGGCCGCCGCCTGTGCGGACGGAAGCGGCACAGCACCGCGGCCTGCGGACACCGTGCTGCCGGACTCAGCGGAGCAGGTGGCATTCGGCATCACGGTACGCCTCACGCAGAACTCGGTGGCCAAGGGCGAGCTCAAGGCCGACAAGTCGTACAGCTACGACAACCTCAGCCGGCTCGAACTTCAGCGGGTGTTCGTGACGTTCTACAACGCCCTTGGTGAAGAGGACGGCAACCTCACCGCCAAGGAAGGCACGTACAACCAGCGCCTCAACCGGCTCGAGGCGCGCGGCGACGTGGTGGTGGTACACGAAGACGGCCGCCGCCTGGAAACGCAGCAGCTCGTGTACGACGAACTGCGCAATCAGCTGTTCAGCGACAGCGCCTTCGTGCTGAACGAACCGCCCAAGCGCCAGATCACCGGCATCGGCTTCGAGTCCGATCCCCAGCTCACCAAGCTGCGGGTGATCAAGCAGTTCAAGGGCGTGGCACCCGTGCAGATGGAGACGCCGTGAGCGGTGCATCCTCGCGGATGCGCGTCACTCTGCTGGTCTCGCTCGGTGTCACCGTGCTGCTCGCTGGCTGCCTTGGAGGACGTCGCGGTACGCCGCCGTCGCCTCCCGCAGGCCAGCTCGATTCGCTGGCCGACTCGGCCATGGTTGCGGAGCAGGATTCGTTGCGCGCCGACTCGGTGCGTCGCGCCGATGCCGACAGTGCCCCCCCGGACAGCGCCGCACGCGATACGACCGCGCGTGACTCATTGGCGCGCGACACGACCGATACGCTCACGCGCGGTGATAGCGCGCGCACGGTCCCCGTTCCCGTGACCCCCGCCAAGCCCACCACCAAAGACTGTCTGCTCGATTTCACCGAGAGTCCGCCGGACTCGCGCATGATCAGCAACCTGCTCAATGACGGGTCGCGCACCACGTTCATCGGTGGCGGCGTGGCCGCGCGTTGTCAGGGCGACCCGCAGCTCATCACGGCCGATAGCGCGGAACAGTACGAGAGCGCACGCATGATGAACCTCATCGGCAACGTGGTCTTCCTCGAGCCGGGGAAGATCCGCATCACCGCGCCGAGTGCGTCCTACTTCACGGGTGAAGAGAAGCTGGTGGCGTACGGCGGTGTGGTGGCGACCGACCTGCCCACGGGCTCCACGTTCAGCGGTCCCACGATCGAGTACCTGCGCGCGGGCAGTCGTCGGCCGTTCTCGCGCTTGTACGCCCCCCAACGTCCGTCGTTGCGCCTCATCGAAAAGGACTCCGCAGGCAACGACCGCCCCCCGATCAACATCACCGCCAACCAGATGGAGGACATGGGCGACACGCTGCTCGTGGCCTGGGGCGACGTGGTGATCAATCGGGAGCAGATCGTGGCGCAGGGGGATAGCGCGTCCTTCACGAAGCAGAACGAAAAGGCGCGGCTCATCCGCAATGCGTTCGTGATGTCGCGCGACACCACGCAGCCGTTCCGCCTCGTCGGCGACTCGATCGACATGTTCAGCAAGGATCGCGTGCTGGAGCGCGTCATCGCACTGCACCGCGCCGCCGCCACCAGCAACGACGTGTCCATGCGCGCCGAGCGTGTGGAAATGCGGCTGGATTCGCAGCAGGTGGATCGCGCGTGGGCGTTCGGTCCCGGGCGCGCCTACGCCGAAACCGCCACGCAGTCGCTCGAAGCCGATTCCATCGAGATCCGTATGCCGGCGCAGGTCGTGCAGGAGGTACACGCGGTCGGCCGCGCGTTCGCCTTCGGCCTCCCGGACAGCGCGCGTATCGCGGAGCCCGAACGGGATGTGCTGGCTGGCGACACCATCCTCGCCTCCTTCGACACGCTGACCACGCCACCGGACACGACGCCCAAAAGCGTGTTGCGACGGGTCACGGCCAACGGCACCGCCAGCTCTCGATACCAGATTCCCAGCAATCGCGGACGTGAGTTTCCACCCGCCATCAACTACGTGCGCGGCAAGCGCATCGTCGCCGAGTTTCTGGATGGCGAGATGCGAACGGTCGAAATCGACTCGCAGGCGGCCGGCGTGTTCATCGAGCCCGAGCCGGATACCACCGGACGCGACGCGAGTCTCGGGGACTCACTGCCACGTACTCGTGCGGACAGTGTGCGGCGAGATAGCGTGCGAGTGGACAGTCTGCGAGCGGACAGCATCCGCCGAGACAGTGTGCGCGCCGATTCGATTCGACGCCCACCGCCCGACACCATCGGGGCTGCGCCATCGCTAGCTTTGGATCGGTCCCGCCGCATGGCGCCGTCCAACCCGCCCACTCCATCCGACTCCGACTCCTGGCCACGGCCGCATGTCCGTATCGCGGTGGAGCGCCCGTCCCGTCATGACTGATCCCAACGCGCCACACCGCGACCCCAGCGATGCTCCTGCCGCGGAGCCCTTGGCACTCCCCGTCGATCCGTCATCGGGCGGCGCGGTGCGCGACGACGTCGTGCCGCCGCCGGACGCCACCGTGGCCGAAGCCGTCGTGCCGAACGGAAGCGAGCTGCGCGCCGAGGGGCTGGTGAAGGTGTATCGGGGCCGAAAAGTCGTGAACGATGTCGCGGTCCGCCTGCGACAGGGCGAGATCGTGGGGCTGCTCGGCCCCAACGGCGCGGGAAAGACCACCACGTTCTATATGATCGTCGGACTGATCGCCCCCATGGCCGGTCGGATCACGCTCGACGGCGACGACATCACCAAAATGCCCATGTACAAGCGGGCGCAGCGCGGCATCGGGTATCTGGCACAGGAGCCGAGCATCTTCCGCAAGCTCTCGGTCGAGGACAACATTCTGGCGATCCTCGAGACGCTCGACCTCTCAGCCAAGGAGCGGTCCGAGCGCCTCGAGACGCTGCTCGACGAACTCAAGATCAAGCACCTGCGCAACAGCAAGGCGTTTCAACTGTCCGGCGGTGAACGGCGGCGTCTCGAAATCACGCGTGCGCTGGTCACGGAACCCAAGTTCATGATGCTGGACGAACCGTTCGCCGGTGTGGATCCCAAGGCGGTCGATGACATCCAGAAGATCGTCGCGGAGTTGCGGTATCGAGGGATCGGCGTCCTGATTTCGGATCACAACGTGGAGCAAACGCTGGACATCGTGGATCGGGCATACATCATGTACGATGGACAGGTACGCGTGGCGGGCACCGTGCGCGAACTGGTGTTCGACGACAACGTATCCGAGTTCTACCTCGGTCCCACCTTGACCGCGCGCCTCCGTGCGCGGTACACCGAGAACGCCGACGAGGCGACCGTGTGATGAAGACGGGCATGCAGCAGAGCACCTCGCTCCGTCAGGAGCTGAAGATCAATCCACGCCTGTATCAGGCGATGGATCTGCTCTACATGCCCCTTCTCGATCTCCAGCAGCATCTCAAGCAGGAGTTGCTCACCAATCCGTTCCTCGAGCTCGTGGAGCCGGAAGACGACGAGGCCGACGCCGCCGAGGAGGGGGAGGCCACGGCCGAAGCCGAGAACCTCGCCGAGGGGGACACGGTCGCCGAAGCGGAGCCCGAGAAGTCGGGGGATGACGATATCGACTGGGAAGGGGTGCTGCTCGACGGCTTCGAGACCGGCGGACAGCGCGAAGAGGCCGACAATCGGGAGTGGTACGAACCGGTCACGGTCGCGTCCACCGACCTGTCAGATCATCTGAAGGAGCAGGTCGCGCTACTCGACCTCACACCGCGCCAGGCGCTGCTGGCCGAAGAGTTCATTGGCAACATCGACGAGGCCGGCCATCTGGCCGCGACGCTGGATGAGATTCGCGATGGGGTGAACGAGGTGCTGGCGCGGGCGGCCGAAGAACTCGACCTGCCCCCCGCAACGCCCGTCTCCGATGACGAAGTCCTCGCCATGTTGCGGATCGTGCAAGACCTCGATCCGGCGGGCGTCGGGGCGCGTGACCTGCGCGAGTGCCTGCTGCTGCAGCTGCACGCCGCCGGGGCGCGTGGCACGCTCGCGTGGCGACTGGTGGACGAGGCGTTCGAAGAGCTCATCGCGCACCGCTGGAGCGAGGTCTCCAAGCGATTCTCGATCAGCGCGCAGGAAGTGCAGACCGCGGCCGACGAAGTCGCCCGCCTCGATCCCAAGCCGGGGCTGCGATTTGCGGCAGCGAGCGAAGACTATATCGTCCCCGATCTGGTCATCGACAAGATCGACGGGCAGTACCACGTCTTCCTCAACGACGGCAATCTGCCGCGCCTCAAGCTGAGCCGGTCGTATCAGGAGCTGGCGCGCGATCGCAAGCACTTCGATACCGAGAGCAAGGACTTCATTGCGTCCAAGCTCAACTCCGCCAACTGGATGATTCAGGCCATCGAGCAGCGGCGACAGACCATGCTCAAGGTCATGCACTTCATCGTGGACCGGCAGCGCGATTACTTCGAGCGAGGCATTCAATACCTCAAGCCGCTCACGCTGCGCGAGGTGGCCGATGCCGTGGGCATGCACGAGTCCACGGTCAGCCGCGTCACGAATGAGAAGTTCGTGCAAACGCCGCGCGGTGTGCTGCCGCTGAAGTTCTTCTTCTCGTCCGGTCTCTCCACCAGCGACGGCGACGATGTCTCGGCGCGCGGCATCCGTGATCAGATCGAGAAGCTCGTGTCCGGTGAAGACGACAAGAGTCCGCTCACCGACCAGGCCATCGTGGAGATCCTCCTGAGGACGGGGGTGCAGATTGCTCGACGCACCGTCGCCAAGTATCGCGACCAGCTCGGCATCCTCCCCGCGCGCATGCGGAAGCGTGTCTGACCGCATGACTGCCATCGCGCCGCCAGGTGGCTTCGCCGATACTCGACCGCGCACGGCGTCGCCGGCCACCCTCGATGTCAGCGTCCTCGTCCCCGCGAAGGACGAGGCCGAGAATCTGCCGCTCTTCATGGAGCTCGCCGAAGCCGCCTTTGCCGACGAGGCGGCGGTGTTCGAGGTGCTCGTCATCGACGACGGGTCGAGCGACAACACCTGGCAGGTGTTGCAGGAGCTCCAGCAGCGCTACCCGTTTTTGCGGTCGGTACGACACCGCACGCAGCGCGGTATCGCCGAGGCGCTGCGCACCGGGTCGCTCAATGCACGCGGCGAAGTGTTGGTATTCTACCCCGCGGACCTGCAGTTCAAGCCGGAGGACATCCCGCGGCTCGTCGCGCCGATTCTGCGTGACGAGGCCGACATGGTCACCGGCTACAAGCAGGGCAAGTACGAAAAGGCCTTCGTGTCGCGCATCTACAACGGCCTGAGCCGTCGCCTCTTCCGTGTCTCGGTGCGCGACCTGAACAACGTGAAGGCATATCGGCGCGAAATCATGGCCGCACTTCCCATGCGCCCCGATTGGCACCGCTATATGATCGTGATCGCGGCGAGCCAGGGGTACACGGTGTCCGAGATTCCGGTGCCGCTGTACCCGCGCAACGCGGGCCGTTCCAAGTTCGGTATCGGACGCATTCCCATTGGCGTGCTCGACATGCTGGCGGTGTGGTTCGAGCTGCGCTTCGGTCAGAAGCCGCTGCTGGCCTTCGGCATGCTGGGTGCGGCGCTCTTCGCGGTCGGCGTGCTCACAGGGCTCGTGGCCGTGGGCGTGCGGGTGTTCGGGGGCGTCGGCTATCGTCCACTGCTCACGCTGGTGGAAACGTGCCTGTTGCTGGGCAGCGTCTTCTTCGCCACCGGCCTGCTCGGTGAACAGATCGCGCAGGGACGAGCCGAGATGCGCGACATGCGCCGCGCGCTCGATGAAGTGCTGGCCGAACGGAGCGCCGCCCGCGATACCACGCGCGACGACTGACCCGCGACCGTGTCGTCGTCGCCGCGAATTCTGTTCGTCACGCACAACTTTCCGCGGTATGCCGGTGACGCCGCCGGCTCCTTCGTCCTGCGCCTCGCGCGCGCCCTGATCGACGCGGGCGCGCACGTGCAGGTGCTCGCGCCAGCGGCGGCCGGTCTCGCCTCGCACGACCAGGTCGACGGCGTGCCGGTCGAACGCGTTCGCTACGCGCGCGAGGAGCGCCAGGTGCTCGCGTACGAGGGTACCATGGTGGAAGCGGTGCGCGGCTCATGGGGAGGCCGGTTCGCGCTGCTCGGCCTGCTCTGGCACATGGCGCGTGCGGTCCGCAGGGCGGTCGCGAGCGCGCGGCGCGCCGGCACCCCCTACGATGTAGTGCACGCGCATTGGTGGTTTCCCGGCGGCTTATCGGCCTGGCATGCCGGGGCAGGGGGCGCCGGCATGCCGCTGCTCGTGGTGACCATGCACGGCAGCGATGTGCGACTCGCGCAGCGCATCGCGCCGTCGCACGTGTTTCTGCGCCGAGTGCTCGGGCGGGCACGCGCGGTGACGGCGGTGTCACAGTGGCTGGCACGCACGGCGGAGGCACTCGTCCCCACGGTGCACGTGCATGTTGCCCCCATGCCGGTCGCCGTCGATCGGTTCGGGCCGCCGCCTCACGCCGACGCGCTCACAACGCGCGACGGCGTGCTGTTCGTGGGACGCCTGAACGCTCAGAAAGGCGTTGCGGATCTGATCGACGCGCTCTCACAGACCACCACCGCTGTTCGCTGTGTGCTGGTGGGCGACGGCCCCGATCGCGAGGCCCTGCTCGTGCGCGCGCGTGAACTCGGCGTGGCCGATCGGCTCACCTGGCATGGCACGCTGCCCGGCGAAGCACTCCCCGACCTGTATCGACGCGCCGCGGTCACGGTGATGCCGTCTCGCGAAGAGGGGTTGGGACTGGTGGCGGTGGAGTCCCAACTGTGTGGCACCCCGGTGATCGGGTACGACTCGGGAGGGCTCCCCGACGTCGTGTCACCGAGCGCCGGCGGAACACTCGTGGCTGTGGGCGATATTGCCGGCCTCGCCGCGGCGATCGATCGCGTGGTCGGTTCACCGGCCGACGCCCGGCGCCTCGGAGAAACCGCACGAGCTCATGTCCTGCAAGTCTTCAGCCCACAACACGTTGCGGTACGATACCTCGAGCTGTACCGCACCGCGAGCATGACCACGCGTGGCTGAGCCGCACACCGATCCCTCGCCCCGACCGGCCTACTGGTGGCGCGCGGTGCAGCTGATTTTGCTGATCGCGTTATTCGTCTTCATCGCCCGAGCGATCGCGGCGGAGCAGGACAAACTGCGAGTCGCGGCCTCGGCGATCACCGTGAACTGGCCGCTGGTTGCGGGCGCCGGTGCGATCGTGCTCGCCACCTACGCCGCGCTCATTCAGAGCTGGCGCGTGCTCATGTCCGGCTGGGGCAGTTCGCTGTCGTATGCGGCCGCGGTGCGCACGTGGACCATCGCCAACCTTGGCCGCTACATCCCGGGCAAGGTGTGGTCGGTCGGCGCGCTCGTGGTACTCGCGCAGCGAGAGGGCGTGAATCCGGTGGCGGCGACCGGCGCAGCGGTGCTCGGCACCCTCATCAACATCGGTGCCGGCTTCGGCGTGTTGGCGGTGACGGGGTCGGTCGTGCTCGACGCGCTCGGCGCAGGGTACCGATCGCTGGCCTGGATCGGCAGCGCACTGTTTGTCGCCGGCGTCGTCGCCTTGCCGTGGGTGCTGCCCGCGATCCTGCGCGTCATTGCCGCTCGTCGGCCCTCGATGCGCATGCCGGAGCGCGACCTGCCGCCCCACGCGATCTGGATGGCGGCGGCGATCAACATCGCGTCGTGGGCCGGATATGGCGCCGCCTTCATGCTGCTCAGCCGCGCACTTCTGCCCGACGTGAGTGGCGCACTCGCGGCGTTCGTCGCAATTTGGACAGCTTCGTATCTTGTCGGGTATCTGTTTCTGATCGCCCCCGGGGGCATCGGAGCGCGCGAAGGTGCGCTGGTCGCCGCGGTGCTGGCACTCGGCATTGCCGGAGCCGCTGAAGCGACGATCCTCGCCGCCGCCTCCCGGATCGGGTTGATCGTGCTCGAAGTCCTGCCCGGACTGATATCTCTCGCGCTCGCGCCCAAAGCTCGACGTTCCCGGTCGTGACCGTCTCGCGTCCCGACCGGTTCTTCGGGCACGGGCGCTTTTCCTTGTCTCAGCCAACTGTTCGCATGGATCGTTTCGATAGCACGTCGCCGGACTGGACGCCACGTCACGCGTGGATATGGGCCGCCGTCACGTGCCTCATCTGTACCATGCTGCTCGCCTGGCCGGCGCTCAGCGGCGGGTTCCTCGTGAACCCGCACTCCGATCAGTACATCGCCGGCTACCCCTACCGGCAGTTCGCCGCCGAATCACTGAAAGCCAGTCTCGGGTTCCCCCAGTGGAACCCCTACCTGCAGGGCGGCATGCCGTACATCGCCGCCATGCACGGCGACATCTATTATCCCACGTTCCTGCTGCGCCTGCTGCTCCCCACCGACATCGCCATGACGTGGGGCTTCGTGCTGCACATCCTGCTGGC
>JAABRL010000031.1:37166-48623 GCA_011390935.1 Gemmatimonas sp. | reverse complement strand
TTCGATGGCGATGAGATTTCGGCGGGGCGTACGCTCACATTTCTGGGCTACACGTTCTTCCCGTACGACGACGGGTATACGTTTTCGTTCGAGGAGGGCGGGTTTCGCTTGAGCAGGCTGGTGGCGGAGAACGAGGCGGTGATGCTCAACGATGGGGAGCGGTACTTCGTGATGGCGCCGTGAAGTGACTGCTGGTGCTTGTCGGTTGCGCGGCGGCCGCCCACCTGCTTCCGTGACGCGGCCGTCTGCACCAACTGTCGTCAGGGCGACGCAGCACGAATCCTACTCGCCCAGTAGTCTGAGAGGGCACCCTGATCGCTGAAGGTGCGCGTGCCAATCTGAGCTGACCAAGCAGCGTCGTCCGCACTCCGGAGCCATGTCAGCAGATGGTCAAGGCCAGGCGTCTGACAGAAGACCCAGTCTGCGACAGAGTGGTAGGGTCATCCCCCCGAAATTACGGGGGGATTACCCAGAAGCTGATCCATGCGGTCGAGTGCTGTGACGAACTCCCGCAATACTCCCTCAGGCCGTGGGGGGCGACTACTTCGTAGACACATGGTCAACAGATTGTGGTGCGCTTGAGACCCGCGAGCCTCCGCTCTGTCTCTTGGAGAACTCGTCAAACAGCGGATTTTGCTTCATGAGACTGTTCAGTGCCCGAATGTTTCGACCGATCATGTGGCTCCGAATCAGGTTGGGCGAGGACGCGAATGCTTTCCACTCAAGATTTGACACGGCCATGTTGAACGGGTTAGCGAACTGGTGAAAGTACCCGGCGGCCCAGTCGGCTTGATCTGAATCGGAGTTGGGAATGCAATGATCTCGAGCGCGGAAGCTGCGCAAGTTGTCCGTGATGAAGTCAAAGCTGCGAATGTCGTACTGCCGATCGGCAGAGACTTTGAACTTCTCAAGTTCTTGCTTGTCCGAAGTGCCATCTCGCCTTCCGGCGATGACTAGGAACTTGATGTGAGCCGCGGACTCGTGGCTGAACTTTGAAGGGAAGAGCCGCGAGACGTCTTGACTGTGTGTGTGGATCCAGCTCTTCCAGTCCCTGACCTGCTTCTCGGCGTGCGTGAGGCCGGCGCTCGGATTCCCCGCCTTGGTAATGGTACTGGTAGATGGCTTCTCGATCTCTACTAAAGTGTACTCAAGGCCTAGACTGCCCTTCTCCGAGACGAGGACGAAGTCAGGCACGAGCGCACCCGAAAGCTCCAGCTTACTGATCGCGAAGAAGACATCGTGAGGCCAACACATCGTCGAATTCTGGGCGATGAACTGGTGGTAGCATTCCTCTTCGACATCGGTCGCGACCAGCGCCGTCCATTCGTCGAGAAGCTTGGCGGGAATGTCTTTATGGCTTGTGTTGAGATCACACCAATTCATGGATCGGATCCAGTAAGTTTTGTGCTACCTAACGTGTACTTCTGCTGCGAGCGCTCCCATGAAGTGCGGTTGTGGGGCCGCTGCAGTTCTTCCATATCATGGAGCAGCGGCCCCACAACCGCTACCGCACCTGCGCTCGTCGGCAGCAGGCGTCGCTATGCGGCGGGCACCTAAGGAGCAGAGCCGGAGACCCGCGGTTGGCTACAGCCGCCGGGTCCGCGCCAAAACTCCATCACTCGCGCGGCGAACGCTGGAAACAGCATCGATTCACCAAAGGCTACCTTGGCCGTGCCCGCCAGCTCGATGACGAGATCGTCCTTCCAAGTATTGGGAGCCCACACTCCAGGAGCCCAGACACCGCGAGCCCACACCGAAGCCCGTCGCATCGATGAGACCGACTGATGCTTCTTTGATGTCGGAGAATAGTGTTTGCCGCCGACGGCGAGGTGCTCACAGAGCTCGAGGATGGGGTGCGCGTTCCGGATGGCCGTGCGTGTAGAAGTGCCGTCGGGATCGGGAAAGTGCCATTCGAGCAGATGCCATGCGGTGATGACGAAGTCGAACGCTGCGAAGACGTCACTTCCGTTCTTCTCGACGCGCTCGAAATCGTGCTCCAGTTTGGCGCAGAGATCTTCGGGAGTGAGCAGGTCGAATAGTCCGGCCACGAGCAAACTCTCCTTGTCCGCCGAACGTGAATTCTACTGCGGGGAATCACTGCAAGGCCGGCCATATTCAGCGCCCGCTCGCAGCACAAAAACCGCGCGACGTCTGCGCATCGGACGGTCCCAAGTATCCTACCCATCGACACATGCGCCGCAAGCGTACTGGTCTGAGCGCCGCGCTATGCATCGGATATTGCTGCATATTGCCGATCGCCGCCGAGTCGCGCCTTCGGGCGCGCTCGACGTCCACACGCCAGCGTACGCCAGCGTCACCCGCGCAGAGGACGTGCGCCGCGCGCACCGTGGTGTCAGCCGAGAAAGTCGGTGCGGAAGGCGTGGTTCTCTCGCGCCGCGCGTGGCGTGCCCACGTCGAGGGTGGTGCGTGAGGTGCAATGCACGACGCGGTGCGCGAAGGCCTCCACGATCCACCATTCGTGCGACGTGAAGCAGACGGCGGCGCCGTCACGCGCGAGCTGTTGCAGGTGGGTGGCGAATAACTCGGCGGCGATGGGCGCGGCACCGGCGAAGGGTTCATCGGCCAGCACCACGAGCGGTTGGCGCAGACGCAGGATCGCCGCTTCCACACGTCGTCGTTCACCGGGGGAGAGGGCGAGCACTTCGGTGCGACGCAGCTCGGTGGGCAGGGAGTCGAGGACTTCGTCGTGCAGCGCGCGCGGTGTGTCCCAGCGCGCGGCCATCCACGTGCACTGCGTTTCGACCGACAGCGCGCGCGACAGGTAGCCCTGTTGCGGCCAGAAGAAGAGCCCCATGTGTGCGACATGGTGCTGGCGCCAGCGCCATCGGGTCAGCGCGCCGATGCGCAATCGACCGCTGGTTGGGGGACGCACGCCGGCAATCGCGTCGAACAGGGTGCTCTTGCCGGCACCGTTTCGACCGGCCAACGCCGTGATCGTGCCGCGGTCCAGGCGTAGTGACGCGGAGGTGAGAATCAGCGTGCTGCCGCGATGCACCACGAGGTCTTCGGCGTCGAGCACGCGCTCGTCACTGTCGTGAGGCGTCACGCGAGCACGCGCGCCGCGACAAGCTGGGCGATGACTTCGATCAGCAGGAGCATCGCGCCGGCGATCGCGGTGAGCGTGACGCGCGGTACGCCCAGGTTGCCCAGCAGCGTGCTCTCGCGCCACTCGGTGCGTTCGCGCACAGCAACCAGCAGCACGCCCATGGCCACGCTCCAGAGCGCGGTATCGAGGCTCCACAGGCGATGCAGTGAACCACCGAGTGCCAGCACCGCGACCGACACGAGGCGCACGCCGACCCAGATCGGGATGGCGCGCCGAAGGGCGAGCGTGGCGAAGGGCGCGGTGAGTGCGCGCGCGGGCGACATGCCGCGGCGTACCCTCAGGACAGTGTCCGCGTTCCCGCCGCGGTCGTTCCTGCCGTCCGTGCGCGTCCCGCCAACTCAGCCGTTCGGTGAGGCCTTCGCCCCCCGCCGCGCAAGCAGATACAGCACCGTGCCCAGCGCCATGAGCAGCGCCGTCTTCCACACGGCCTCGAACTTCACCTGCAGCATGAGCCAGGTGCAGATGGCGAGGCCCGCAGCGGGAATGGCAAAGCCCCCCGGCAGCGACATCGCCTGCGGTTCATGACCGAAGCGCGCCCGGAGTCGCGGCAGCGCGGCCAGACTGGTGGTGTAGCCAATCAGCCGCGTAATCGCGCTGAGTACGGCCAGCTGCGTGAAGGTGCCGCTCACACCGAGGGACACACCGAGGACCAGAAAGCCCAGGATCGATACATGCGGCGTCTGCCACTTGCTGTGCACGCGCGCGAACGCCTCCGGAAGCGAACCTTCGCGCGCCAGCGCATAGGTCATGCGCGGGGCCGCCAGCACCGATGAGGCGTAGTTGCCCAGAATCGACGCCATGGCCGCAAACGAGAGCATGGCCACGCCGGCCGGACCCATGAACACGGCGGCGGCGTCCGCGAGCGGGCGGGTGGAGCCGGCGAGATCGGGGGTGAGCGCCACACTCACGATCTGAATGCCGATGTACAGCAGTGTCCCGCCAAGCGCCGTCACGAACAGCGCCTTGGGCAGGTCACGTCGCGGGTCCTTCGATTCGCCGGCGGGCACGAGGGCGCCTTCGAAGCCCACGAAGGCGTAGAACACGAGGAGCGCGGCCTCGCCGAGTGTGGCGAACGAGGGCACGGTCATTTCGGCGAACATCACGGGGCGCACATATGTGAGCCCGACCAGCACGAAGACGGCCAGCGGCACGAACTTGGCCACGCTGATCGCGAGAATGGCGCCCATGCCCTGCTTCACGCCGGTCACGTTGAGCGCGGCGAAGAGCGCGCCGATACCCACAATCACGAGCATGCGGCCCGCGCCGTCGTTCACGGCCGGGATGTAGGTGCCGAGATAGGTCGCGAAGAGGTTGGCGTTGGCCGCGATCGCCGTCGCGCGCCCCGCGTAGAGCAGCCACCCGGTCTGAAAGCCCACGAACGGTCCGAACGCCGCGCCGGCATACAGAATCGGCCCGCCGGTGCCCTGGAAATAGCTCGAGGCCTGCGCGAAGCTGAGCATCAGCGTGGCCATGAGCAGGCCGCAGATCAGGAACAGCACCGGGCTGAAGAGACCAGTCAGTCGCGCAGCGTCGGCGGGGAGACCGAAGATCCCGGCGCCGATCATGCTGTTGAGTGCGAGCAGCGCGAGGGCGATGCGGCCCAGCTCGCGTTTGAGCGGCTCGGCGGAAGGGAGGGGTGTGGGCACGCGAGACGATGGGCGACCGTCCCGCCAAACGCAATGGGCCCTCACTGGGGCGCATCGGTTCTGACCCGTATATTCTGCCGCATCCCTCCCGCGAGTCATGGCTGAACCGTTCAAGAACCTCATCAACGTGCCGTTGATCGAGGCCGCCTCGGCGCACCTCGCGCGCGTCTGGCCGGCCTTCGACGCGGCGCGTTTCGTATCCCTCGCCACGCAGCAGCTCGACGCGCTCGAGCTCAAGGCGCGCGCGCTGCAGATCACCGATGCGCTCTCGGCGACACTACCGACGGAGTTTGCCGCCGCCATCGATGTGCTCGAAGCCGCACTCGGTCCGGTGGAAGCCGGCGAGCAGATGGCCGACTTGCAGATCACCGATGGGGGACTCGCAGGATGGGTGCTCTGGTCGGCCGGGGAGTTCATCGCGCAGCGCGGGCTGCAGGAGCCGGAGCGGGCGCTGCGCGCGCTGCATGCGATCACGCAGCGCTTCACGGCGGAGTTCGCCATTCGCCCGTTTCTCATCACGCACGAGGCGCTCACGCTGCGCACGCTCGCCGCATGGGTGCACGATCCGAGCGCGCACGTACGTCGATTGGTCAGTGAAGGCAGTCGGCCGCGATTGCCGTGGGGTGTGCAGCTGAAGGCGTTCGTGGCCGATCCGTCACCCACACTACCGTTGCTGCGCGCGCTGCAGGATGACGAGAGTGCGTATGTGCGGCGCAGCGTGGCGAATCACCTCAACGACATCGCCAAGGCTCATCCGGCGATCGTGGCCGAATGGCTCGAGACCTACCTGCCGTCGGCCAGCGCACCGCGTCGCGCGCTCTTGCGACACGCCAGCCGCACGCTGATCAAGCGTGGGGATGCTCGCGTGCTGCACGCGTGGGGCATCGGTGATCGGTTTGCGGGCGAGATGTCGCTTGTGGTATCACCAGCCGTCGTCACGGTGGGTGAGACGGTCGTGCTCACGCTGGAGGTGCGTGCGCCCGCGACCGGTGGCGCGCAGTCGCTGGCGATCGACTATGCGGTGCATCATGTCAGGGCCGATGGGCGCAGCAGTCCGAAGGTATTCAAGGGATGGACGTGCACGCTCGCTCCTGGGGAATCGCGCACGTTGGTGAAGCGACACTCCATGCGTGCCGTGACGACGCGTCGCTACTACGCGGGTGCACATCGCGTATCGGTGCAGGTGAATGGGACGACGGTGACAGACGCGACGTTCCAACTGGAGCTGTGAATGGACGATCGCATGTCATCGAACACGGATCGCAATCCCTCCGACGAACGCTCGCCGACCCACGTGGACCTCACTGCGCAGGTGCTCACGCTGGGCGACGACCCTGCGGCCGCCGAGGTCATGTTTCCGCTGGTGTACGAGGAGCTGCGCCGCATGGCGCGTCGCGCGCTCGACGGCGAACAGACCGGGCACACGCTCGACACCACCGCGCTGGTGCATGAGGCGTACCTGCGCCTCGTGGACTCGGCACGCGTGCCGTGGGAAGATCGCAGTCGCTTTCTCGCGGTCGCGGCGACGGCCATGCGGCACATCCTCATCGACTATGCGCGTCGGCGCCGTGCGCAGAAGCGCGGACAGGCGCCGATCGCCGTGGATCTCGACAAGGTGCAGCTCTCCACCGACGACTCGCTGGAAGCGCTGATGGTGCTCGATGACGCCCTCACTCGACTCGGCGCACTGTCGCCGCGCCTGGTGCAGGTGGTGGAGTGCCGCTTCTTCATCGGCATGACCGAGGAGGAGACCGCGGTCGCGCTCGGCATCACGTCGCGCACGGTCCGCCGCGACTGGCTCAAGGCGAAGGGGTGGCTGGCGGTGGTGATGTCCGGTCAGCCCCCGGACTCCGCGCCTCCTCAGGTGTAGTCACGTCACCACGTGTTGTGCGCCCGTTTGCTCCCTTGGCCATGAGTCATCCGCTGGAATCGCAGGCCCTGTGGCGGCGACTCGAGCCCGCGCTTGATGCGGCGCTCGAGCTGGAGGGTGACGCGCGCGCGCGCTTTCTGGCGCAGCTGGCCGAATCGGATGTCGAGGTGCATCACGCAGTGTGCGAGGTGTTGTCGAAAGATCCGGCGCTGTTCAGCGGCACGGTGCACACCCTCGCGGCCACCCTGTTGCCGTCGTCGCTTCCGTCGGCGCTGAGCGCGGGCACGCATGTGGGTCCGTACCGTGTCACGCGGCTCATCGGTGAGGGCGGCATGGGCGCCGTATACTACGCCGAGCGCGATGATGGGCAGTTCGCTATGCCGGTGGCGCTCAAGGTGGTGCGTGGCGGCGTGGCATCGAACCCGGCGTTTGCGTCGCGCTTTCTCGCTGAGCGGCAGACGCTCGCTCGCCTCGTGCACCCGAACATTGCGCGCCTGCTCGACGGCGGGGTCACGCCCGACGGACGCCCGTATTTCGCGATGGAATACGTGGACGGGCTGCCACTTACGCAGCATGCGGAGCACAACGCGCTGTCACGGTCGGCGCGTCTGTCGCTCTTCCTGCAGGTGTGTGCGGCGGTGCAGTACGCACATGAGCATCTGGTCATTCATCGCGATCTCAAGCCCACCAATGTGCTCGTCACATCGGATGGCGTGGTGAAGCTGCTCGATTTCGGCGTGGCGAAGGTACTTGGCGACCGAGACGCGTTGACGGGACCGTCTGGTGATGGCGCGCGCGACGCTGCAGAGCAGGCCACGATGCTGGTGACCCCCACCTACGCGAGCCCGGAGCAGCTGCGTGGAGATCCGGTGTCCACGTCGAGTGACGTGTACGCGCTGGGGGTGGTGCTGTACGAGCTGCTCACCGGTCGGCGGCCGGTGGAGTTGGGGCGCGTGCCCCCGCACCAGTGGCTGGCCACGCTGGAGCAGGCGGACGTGTTGCCCGCCTCGCGAGTCGCGATCGCCGGTCTGTCGGTGCCGACCGACCTCGACGCGATCCTTGCGACCGCGCTGCGCTTCGAACCATCGGGGCGCTATCGCACGGTCCAGGCGCTGGCCGACGATGTGCGCGCGTTTCTCGAGGGTCGCCCTGTGAGCGCACGCCCCGCGACGGTGGCATATCGCGCGTCACGGTTCTGGGCGCGACACCGCACCGTGGTATCGTTGGCCGCGGTGGCGCTGTTGGTCATCACGGGCTTCACGGTGGTGACCGTGGTGCAGTCGCGTCAACTGGAACGGGAGGCCGCTGCAGTGCTCGCCGAACGTGATCGGACGCAGCGTGTGAACGGATTTCTCGTGAGTCTCTTCGGGTCGTTGTATCCGTACGGCACGTCCGGCGGCATTCCCACGCCGTCCCGCATGCTCGACAGCGCGGTGGCGCGCATCGATCGTGACTTCGGTGATGCACCGGACGATGCCTCACGGTTGCTGGCTGAAATTGCGAACGCCTATTTCGGGGTGGGAGAGTGGGGCGCTGCGATTCGCACGTCGCGGCGCAGTATCGAACTGGAGCGTTCGCGCACCGTCCCCGATTCGGTGAAGCTTGCGGCGCATTTGCAATCGCTCGGGCTCATGCTGACCTACGCGGGAGGTGGACGCGATGGCGAGGCGGAGCTGCGTGAGAGCATGGAGATCTGGCGACAAAAGATCGGCGATACGGCGCGCGCGGTGGCTCGCAGCAAGAACATGCTCGGCGTGCACCTCGCGCGGCGCGGGTTCACGGGTGAGGGGGTCACGCTGCTGCGTGAGGCGCTGCTGATGGATTCCACGCGCGTGCCGTTCGAAGCCCCCATGCTCGCGCAGAGCTATCGGAACCTCGGGCACGCACTCCGACTCGACGGGCAACTTGCCGCGGCGCAGGACTACTACCACCGCGCATTGACGATCGCGATCGCACAGTTTGGCGAGGACAATGCCGAGGTGGGCAACAGCTACATCAACCTCGGCCTGGTGCAGCATGCGCTGGGCGCGCTCGACTCGGCGCGCATTCTCATGGCACACGGACTCGACATTCGCTATCGCACGCTGGGACGCGAGCACGACGATATCGCGCCCGACGAGATGCAGTACGCGCAACTGCTCATGGATCGTGGTGATCTCAGCGCCGCCGAACCGTTGCTGGAACACGCGCTCACGTTGCTGCGGCGCGGGCCGGCGCAGAGTCTGACACTCGCCACGACGCTACGCACACTCGGTGCGCTGCGACTGGCACAGGGAAATCGCACGGCGGGGTGTGTGTTGCTCGAGCAACAGCGTCGCATGATCGACGAGGTGGATGGGTATGCAGAGACGATGCGGGTGTCTGCGCGGAATGCCTGGATGCCCTGTCAATGAGCAGCTACGATGAGGTGCCGTACGACGGGCAGGCGTTCGCGACCACGCATCCCAGCCGCCTGTTCACGGTAGGGCAGTTGTTCGGCATGACACCGCCTGCGGTGGCGCGCTGTCGCGTGCTCGAACTGGGGTGTGCTGCGGGATGGAATCTGCTTCCGATGGCCGAACGGCTTCCGGAGGCAGAGTTCGTGGGTGTTGATCTGTCGGCGGGGCACATTCGCGAAGCCCGCGAGATCGCGACTGCGTGTGGCGTCACGAATGCGCGGTTCGAGCACGCAAGCATTCTCGATGTCGATCTGCAGTGGGGCACCTTCGACTACATCATCGTGCACGGGGTGTACTCGTGGGTGCCCGACGAGGTGCAACGCGCGATTCTCACCGTCTGTGCGCGTCAGCTTGCGCCGCACGGCATTGCGTATGTGTCGTACAACACGTTTCCGGGATGGCACATGCGCGCCATGGTGCGCGACATGATGCAATACCACACGCGGCACTTCGAGTCACCGCAGCTGCGGATCGATGAATCGCGGGCGCTGCTCGAGTTCCTCACGCGGGAGGCCACCCGCGATGAGCCCTATCAGGCCATGCTCCGGCGAGAACTGCAGTCGCTGCAGCAGGCCGCTGACTCCTACCTGTTCCATGAGCATCTCGAAGAGGTGAACGCGCCCGTGTACTTCCATCAGTTCGCCGCGCGCGCGCAGCAGTACGGACTGCGCTACCTGGGCGAATCACGCGTGGCGACCATGGTGGCGGCCAATCTCGGTGAAGAGGCGCGCGCGACGCTGCAACGGATCGCGCACGACGAGATCGAAGCCGAACAGTACATGGATTTTGTTCGCAACCGCATGTTTCGTGAAACGCTGCTCGTGCATCAGGGGCAGAGGATCAGGCGGGACATTCAGAGTTCCGCGCTGCAGGCGCTGCATGTGGCATCGCGCGCGACGTTGGTCGCACCTCCCGATGATCTGGCCACGGCGCTCTCCGACGATCGCGAGCTCACGTACGCAGGTACGGATGCCAGGGAGATCACCACGCGATCGCCGCAACTGAAGACGGCGCTCTGGTTGTTGCAGCAGGACTATCCGCGCTCCCGACCGTTCGACGCGTTGCGCCGTGCCGTGCGCCTGCACTGGGAGGGAGACGCTGACGACGCGGCGTTGGCGAGCCATGACGCCGATCGCCTTGGTGCCGGACTGCTCACCTGCTACCTGCAGTCGACACTGGTGGAGCTGCACGGACACCCGGTGGCGTGCGCGCACCGGGCCGAGGGCGTGCTGCGTATCGGGCGTGTGTCACGCGAAACGGCACGCCGTGGGCGCGTGGTCGCCAGTCACCGACATGACGGGCTGCGCCTTGATGAGCTGCTTGCCGAGGTGGCAATGCTGCTCGACGGCACTCGCGATGCGCACGCGTTGGTGGAGGAGTTCACCCAGCGTGCCGTGCGCGGAGAACTGCCGATGGAGCGTGATGGGATACCGCTGCGTGATGTCGCCGAGATTCGGACGATGCTCGCACCGGTCGTGGCAGCGCAGCTGGAACGGTTGCGTGCAGCGGCGGTGCTCGACGGCTGACGCGCACCGCCGATTTCAGGAGCTGCAGGACAACATCGAACACCCGGCCTTGTGTCGCGCCCACTCCGGGCGCATGGCGTCGAAGTGCTCCATGCCGGGTTGGTCCGTGTATGGAGTGCGCAGCAGCTCCAGCAGCTCGCGCACGCGCGAGGGATCGCCCGCTTCGGCCAGATCGATTGCTTCCTGCGCCAGCCAGTTGCGGAGCACGTAGCGTGGATTGACGGCATGCATGCGCGTGCGCCTGGCGGTGGGGCCTTCACCGTGGGCGCTCACTTCGGCGTGCCAGCGGCGCAACCACAGCACCATGCGATCGTGATGCGTGGCGAGCGCGTCCTCGCTGTAGAACACGTCGCCCAGCAGGTCGCGCACGGAGGCATCGTGCGGCAACACCGCCGGCAGCTCGCCGAGCGCGCGGAAGAAGCGCGTGAAGTCGGCCTGCGTCGCGTGCATGAGACCGAACGCTTCGCGCATGAGCTGCTGCGCGACGTCGCTGATCTCCGGGAAGCCGAACTTGTCCGCCATCGTGCGCTCGTACGCCTCGTCGTACACGGCGAGGAACGCCTCGAGCCCTGCCTCCAGCGGCTCGGGCGCCGTGAACACGGGGCGGAGCGCTTCGGCCAGGCGCACGAGGTTCCACTGCACGATCGCGGGCTGCTGTCCGTAGCGATAGCGACGTCCCGCGGCGTCCGTCGTATTGGGCGTCCAGTTGGGGTCGAAATCCTCGAGCCAACCATACGGACCGTAGTCGATGGTGAGCCCCAGAATCGACATGTTGTCGGTGTTCATGACGCCGTGCACGAACCCCACACGCATCCACTCCACGACCATGCGCGCCGAGCGCTCGCACACT
>JAABRL010000031.1:25312-36993 GCA_011390935.1 Gemmatimonas sp. | reverse complement strand
GGGTTCTGCGCGCGCGTTGCCGTCGTACAACATGTCGCGTACCACGGGTTCGCCGGTGCCCACGAGTGAGAGTGCGCGCGTGGTGGGCACCCCGAGGTGGTGCATGGCTTCGCTGCACAGAAACTCGCGAACGGACGAGCGCAGCACCGCTCGGCCGTCGGCGGTGCGCGAGTAGGGCGTGGGGCCGGCGCCCTTGAGCTGCAGCTCCCAGCGCTCGCCGGCAGCGTTGATCACTTCGCCGAGCGTGATGGCGCGTCCATCGCCAAGCTGTCCGGCCCAGGAGCCGAACTGATGTCCGCCGTAGCAGGCGGCGTACGGTTGCATGCCGGCGTACAGCGCGTTGCCGCCGAACACGAGCGCGAACTCGTCGCTGGCCACGTCGTGCGCGCTGAACCCCACGAGCTCGGCGACTTCGTGCGCGTGCGCAAGCAAGGTGGGCGCGGCAACGGGTGTCGGCTCCACCGCGCTCCAGCACGCACCGAGCACCTGCCGCCGACGGTTCGACGTGTCCGGGTCGCCGGGCAGGTCACGCACGAATCGGTTGTCGAAATGCAACGAGGGCGTCATGAGGGCGTGTGCGAAAACGGGAGACGGGTTACTCACCCAACGGTGAGCTGGCGACGTGCGAGTGCGGCGGGTGCTTGCGAACGCGCACTTGCGCGCGCGAGGACGAGCAACGTGAGCACGTATGGCAGCGCGAGAAACAGTTGGTACGGCACCTCGCGCCAGCCGAGCGATTGAAACAGATACTGCAGGGCACTGGCGCCGCCGAAGAGCAGCGCGGCACCAGCGACCCCCAGTGGTGTCCAGCGCCCGAGTACCACGATGGCGATGGCGATGAACCCCTTGCCCGCGCTCATGCCTTCCACGAACGTGCCCGACTGGGCGAGCACGAGCGTGGCACCGGCGACGCCCGCGAAGGCGCCACCCGCGAGTACCGCGAGTGCCTGCACCGTGCGTGGTTGAATGCCCGCGGCAAGTGCGGCATCGGGGCTCTCGCCCGTGGCGCGCAATGCGAGCCCTGCATGAGTTCGGACAAACCACCAGGCCAGAAACGGCACGATGGCGTACAGCGCGTACGTGATCACGGGCTGCGCAAAGAGTGCACGCCCCACCAGCGGTAGCTGCGACAGTCCGGGGATGGGAACGTCGCCGATCGTGGGAATCGTGAGCCCGACACCCGTGGTGCCGTACACGGTCTTGTACACCAGTCCGGTGAAACCGAGCGACAGCAGCGTGATGGCGGTGCCGGTGATGATCTGATCCGCGCGCAGGTACACGGTGAAGAGCGCGAAGAGCAGCGTGACCACCACGCCCGCCAGCGCACCAGCGGTGAAGCCTGCGGTGACGCCGAGCGGTCCCCCCACGGTGCCGGCCGCAATCGTGGCCGCGAGCGCGCCGCAGATGATGGCCCCCTCGAGCCCGATATTGATCACGCCGCCGCGTTCCGTGATGCATTCCCCAAGGGCCGCGAGCGCCAGCGGGGTCGCGGTGCGCACGGCGGCGGCGAGGAAGTCGTCGACGGGGGTGATCATGTGGTGCGCTCCGTCAGCACGAGCGCGTTAATGACATACGGCATCAGGCCGACCGCTCCGCGCGCGTTGCCGGCAGGCGATCGCCGGCAATCACGAGCAGGATGATGATGGCTTCCACCACGTGCACCAGCGCGATCGGGACGCCCGCGTCACGTTGCATGGCGTTGCCCCCGGCCTGCAAGGCGCCGAACAGCACCGCCGTGCCCAGCACGCCAAGCGGGTTGAGCCGAGCAAGCAGCGCGACGGCGATGGCCGTGTAGCCGTATCCCGGACTGATGCTCTCGTACAGCGCGTACGTGACGCCCGTGAGCTCCACGGCGCCGGCGAGACCGGCGAGCGCTCCGCTCACGAGAAACGCCCACACGCTCACCCGCGATACATTGACGCGACCGATGGTGAACGCGGCGCTCGGATTCATCCCCACCGTGCGCAACCGAAAGCCGCCCGCGGTGCTGCGCAGCCACCACCACGCGAGTGTGGAGAGGCCGACGGCCAGCACGAGGCCCACATGCAGTCGTGTCCCTGTGAAGAGCGTGGGCAGCTGGAACGCGCGCGCGAGCCCTTCACTCTGCGGGTAGATGCGCGAGGGTTCCTGCAGCGGTCCGCGCACGAGCCACCCCACGAGGTACAGTGCCACATAGTTGAGCATGATGGTGCTGATCACCTCGAGCACGCCGAACCGTTGACGCAGGAGCGCCGCCATGCCGGCCCACAGCGCGCCGCAGATCATGCCGACGAGCAGGGCAACCGGGAGGGCAATCACCGCCGACACACTGGTGAATGCACCAAGCACGGCGGCCGTAGCGGCCGCGCCCGCGAGCAGCTGGCCCTCCGCGCCGATGTTGAGCAGCCCCGCGCGAAACGCGAGCGCCACGGCGAGCCCTGTGAGCGCCAGCGGAACCGCACGCACCAGGGTGGCGGAGGTGAAGGCGTACCATGAGCCGAACGCGCCGCGTGCGAGTGCGCGCAGTGCGACGCCTGGATCGTGACCGGTGGCCAGCAGCAACGTGACCAGCACCCCGAGCGTGAGCGCGGTGAGCGCGGCGGCCTGCGCGAGCGGGGAGCGCAGGACAGCGACGCGCACGGGAAGCGAAGGGGCGGCGATCGGGGTGTCCACTACGCAGCACCGAGCATGGCGCGTCCCACGATCGCACGATCACGCGGCACCTCGTGCACGACGCCGTTGTGCAGCGCCAGCACACGATCCGCGAGCGCGAGCACTTCGTCGAGATCGCTGCTGTAGAGCAGCACGGCGATGCCGGCGTCACGCGCGTCGCGCAGGGCGTCGTGTACGTCGGCCGTAGCGCGAAAATCGAGACCGCGCGTGGGATTCTCCACGATGAGCGCCGGTGGGGCGTCGTCGAGCGCGCGCGCCAGAATGAACTTCTGCTGATTGCCGCCCGACAACGTGCGCGCGTTCACCTGCGCGTCGCGGGCGCGCACGTCTCGCTTGGTGAGCAGCGCGGCGGTTCGTGTGGCCAGCGTGCGCCACTCCATGCGCCCGCTGCGCGTGCCCGCGTCGCGGAGCGCGAGATTCTCGGTGAGCGAGGCGTCGAGCAGCAGCGCATCGCGATGTCGGTCCTCGGGAACGAATGCGATGTCACTCGGCGCGCTGAGTCGACCGTTCGCAATTGACAGCATGCCCGCCACGGCGCGCAGCAGTTCGTGCTGCCCCGATCCTTCCACGGCGGCCACGCCGACAATTTCGCCGGCGCGTACTGTGAAAGAGGCTCCGCGCACGCGTAACACGTTGCGCGGATCGCGCACGTCGATGGCGTCAGCGGTGATCACGTTGTGGTGTGCACCCACGCTGTCGGTGTGCGCGTCGACGCGAGGCATGACCTCCTGCTGCACCGCGTGCGTTCGTTCACCGGGCCCGAGCATGGCATCGGCCAGCGAGGCTTCCGTGAACGTGTGCGCGACACCTGCCGCCACGCGCTCGCCGCGTCGGAGCACCGTGATGTCATCGGCCATGGCGAGTGCGTCACGCAACTTGTGCGTGATGAGCACCACCGCATGTGACGGGTGCTCGGCCACGAACGTGCGCAACCAGGCGAGCAGCGCCTGTGCTTCGTCGGGCGCGAGCACAGCGGTGGGTTCATCGAGAATGAGGATACGCGCGTCGCGTGCGAGTGCCTTCACGATCTCGCATCGTTGTTGTGCGCTCACCGGCAACTCGCTCACGCGTGCGTTCGGATCGAGGACCAGTCCGGTGCGCTCGCCGATGCGTCGCACCTGAGCGTGCACCGTGGCAGGATCGTATCGTCCCTGCGAACCCAGGGCGATGTTCTCCGATACGGTCATGGCCGACACGAGCGAGAAGTGCTGGTGGACCATACCGACACCCGCAGCGATCGCCATCGACGGGGTGAACGGTGGCGCGCACGTGGTACCGAGTACGTCGACGGTGCCGCGATCGGCGCGCACGAGCCCGAAGGCGATGCGCATGAGTGTGGACTTGCCAGCGCCGTTTTCTCCAAGCAGCGCGTGCACCGTGCCGGCACGCACCGCGAGCGTGACGTCATGCAGCGCACGCACCGCACCGAACTGCTTGTGGATGCCGCGCAGCGAGAGCGCGAGCGATGCGGTCACAGTCCGGTGGGGCGCAACACGAAGGCGTGTGGAAGTGCGAACGTCTGCTCGAGCCAACCGCCGAGTGCCTGTACACCGAGCGTTTCGGTGGCGTAGTGGCCCGCGTAAATGATGCAGAGGTCGTGCTCGATGGCATCGACTGCGGTGTGATGCGGGCCTTCCCCTACGATCAGCGTGTCGACGCCCAGCGCGTAGGCCTCGCGCAGCGTGTCGCTGTTGGCACCGCCGCCGGTGCACATGGCCCAGTGGCGCGTGCGGCGACCTGCGGGTGAGAGCGAGGTGCGCACAGCGCTGCCGTACGACGCGGCATAGCGCTGGGCTCGCTGGACGAGCTCTTCAGTGTCCACGTCATCCGTGCCGCGCACGCCCACGGCCACCCCTTTGTGCTGCGCAAACTCGCCGCTGGCCGTGAGGCCCAGCGCGTGCGTGAGCTGGGCGTTGTTGCCGAGCGTGGGATGGGCGTCGAGCGGGAGGTGGGTGCTGTAGAGCGCGATATCGTGGTCGAAGAGCAGGCGCAGGCGTTCGTAGGTCACGCCACGTATCGGCTGCACGCCTCCCCAGAAGAGGCCGTGATGGACGATCAGCAGGTCGGCACCAGCGTCAGCGGCATCCCGAATGGAGTCGCGCGAAGCATCGACCGCGGTCGCCACGCGCGATACGCCCGTGCGGTTGGCCACCTGCAGGCCGTTGTGCGCACCACTGTAGTCGGCGATCTCGCTGGTGCGCAGTTCGGTGTCGAGCGCGCGTACGATCTCGTCGAGTGCGACGGGTGGTGTGCGGTGTGGTGTCGAGTTGGTGTTCGTCATGCGGCCCCTCCGATGTCAGGGCGCGTTCTGCCGGGCCGGCCGGTCGGCCGGTTGCAGGATGTCATCCATGTCATGAAACCGCCCTTCCACGATGGCGGTGCCCACGGAATCGACCTGCGCGCGCAGATCGGCCGGGATGCGGGATTCGAAGCGAGGATTCAACACCAGGCTCACCATGTTGCGGCGCATCCCGAACTGGTAGAGTGTGCCGCGATAGGCGGAGTCCTGCACCTCGCGGGCCACCGTGAGCATGACTCGGGGCCAGTTGATGACGATGGACCCCACGATGTGATCGGGGGCGATCTCGTTCTGATCCGCGTTGGCACCGAACGTGAGGACGTTCTTTTCCTTCGCGGCCGCAAAGATGCCAAGTCCGGCGGCGTCGGCATTCTGGAAGACGACGTCCGCGCCGCGGGCGATGAGCGCGAGTGCCTGCTCCTTGCCGGCCGCGACGTCGTCCCAGGTGCCGAGGTAGGCGACCAGGAGCCTGATGTCGGGCCGGATCAGCTTGGCGCCGCGCTCGAAGGCGGTGAAGCTGGCCCGTACCGGCGGCAACTCGGTGCCCGCGATCGCGCCGATCACGCCGGAGGTGGAGAGGCGGGCCGCGATCATCCCCGCCTGGAACGACGCTTCCTCGAAGGCGAAGTTCATGCCGGACAGGTTGGGCCCGAGCATGTCGCCTGAGGTGCAGATGAAGATCGTCCCGGGATAGTCCGGGGCAACGCGGGCCGCGGCGTCCTGAAACTCGAAGCCATGCCCCACGACCATGCGGTAGCCCTGCGCGCCGTACTGCCGGAAGTTCTCTTCGAACTCCGCTGGCGTCTTGGTCTGGATGTGGCTGACGTTGGCGCCGAGGGAGTCGCGGATGGCCATGAGACCCTCGTAGGCCCCACCGTTCCACGCCTGGTCGGAGATTGGGCCAGGGGTGAGCAGGGCGACGCGAAGGGCGTCGGAGGTGGCGGCGGTTTGCTCCCCGCCGCACGCCGCTGCGGCTGCCGCGAGTGCGATCGCACCGAATGCCATGCGGCAACGCCGAACGAGTCCGATGCGCGGCGCACCCCTTTTATATAGAAGCGTCGATCGTCGCTTCCCGGTCTTTTCGTGGACTTTGCGAGCTTTCTGGTCGGAATTGCGCATAAAATGCTGTATGGTGGCGCTTAAGTGGTCGCTTGGTGCGAGTTAGTCCAGCGAAACGCCAAGCAGCTCCAACAGGCGTTCGAGGTCCTCGTTGGAGGTGAACGCGATGCGTAGCTCTCCCTGATCCCGTCCACTGCTGGCGATCTGCACCTGGGTTTGCAGGCGTCGCCGAAGGAGTTCTTCAAGTCGGCGGACTTCGGCGGCCGCGGCGGTTGAAGCGGGCGGGGTGCCCGGTGCGGTCGGTTTCTGCGCTGCGGCGCCACCGCTACTTGGGCGAGCGGCTTTCACTCGGCGCTCCACCTCTCGCACCGACAATCCGGCGGCGGACGTTTCGCGGGCGAGGTCGGCCATGGCGCGTTCGGAGGTGAGACCGAGCAGTGCGCGTGCGTGGCCGGTGGAGAGCTGCCCTTCCTGGAGGAGGCGGCGCACACTGGCGGGGAGTTGCAGCAGTCGGAGCGCATTGGCCACGGTGGAGCGGTCCTTGCCCACGGCATCGGCGACCTGCTGCTGGGTGGCGCTGAACTCCTGCTGGAGCCGCTGGTATCCCTCGGCCTCTTCGATAGGGTCGAGATCGGCGCGCTGGAGGTTTTCAACGAGGGCGAGGGAAAGCGCGTCGCGATCGTCCACGACCTTGATCAGGGCCGGAATATCGGTCCAACCGAGCCGAGTGGCGGCGCGGTAGCGGCGCTCGCCGGCGATCAGTTCGTAGCCGGACCCATTGGGTGCAGGACGTACGGTGATGGGTTGGAGCAGTCCGTTGATTTTGAGGCTGGCCTCAAGGTCCGCGAGTTGTTCGGGGCGGAACTCCTGTCGCGGCTGGAACGGGTTTGCGCGGATCTGGCCAAGCGCGATGCGCTGAAGGGTGCCGGCGTCGTTCGTGGCTGACTGCGGATTTTGTTCGGGTACGGACGGTGTGGTTGCGTTGGCGGGCTTTCGTGCGCCGAGCAGGGCATCGAGTCCGCGTCCGAGTCGTCGTCCGGATTCTGGCGGTGGCGGGGGAGTGGCCATGGTTATGCGGTGGCGTCGGGGGCGGCTGATGAGTCGCCGGTCGCCGACGTGTCGGCGTGTGGTGTCACGTCGGCGTGTTCCGACGTGTTTGTGTCATCGGGCTGTGCCGGAGCGGCATCGCGGGCGAGCACTTCGCGGGCCACGGCCATGTACGACTGGGCGCCGATGGAGGCGATGTCGTAGAGCACGATCGGCTTGCCGAAGGAGGGCGCTTCGGCGAGTCGGATGTTGCGCGGGACGACGGTATCGAACACGCGATCGCCGAAGTGTTCGCGGGCGTCGGTCACCACCTGGCGCGACAGGTTGAGACGGGCGTCGAACATGGTGAGCAGGACGCCCCCGATGTCGAGCTTGGGGTTGAGGTGTTCCTGCACGCGCTGCACGGTGGCGAGCAGCTGCGAGATCCCCTCGAGCGCGTAGTACTCGCACTGCAGGGGGATGATGAGCGCATCGGCCGCCGCGAGCATGTTGAGGGTGACGAGTCCGAGGGAGGGCGGGCAGTCGAGCAGAATATAGTCGTAGCGTTCGCTGATGGGGGTGAGCGCATCGCGAATGCGGTAGGCGCGGTCGTCGGCGTCCACGAGTTCGACCTCAGCGCCGGCCAGGTCTGGCGTGGCGGGCACGACATCGAGATGGGCAAAGAGCACGGCGCGGTGCACGATCTCGTCGACCGTGCGCTCGCCGAGCATGAGGTCGTAGGTGGTGCCGGCTTCGAGCTGATCGCGCGCGATGCCGACGCCGGACGTGGCGTTGCCCTGCGGGTCGCCATCGAGCAGGAGGACGCGCTGTTCAGCCACCGCGAGGGAGGCGGCGAGGTTGACGGCGGTGGTGGTCTTGCCGACACCGCCCTTCTGGTTGGCGATTGCGAGGATTCGGGCCACGATGCGGTCGAAAGGGGAGGAGAGGGATGTCTAGTATAACGCTCGTGGGGGACTGCCGCCGATTTTGGCGGGGAATTGGGTGTGGGTGCGGCGGCTTTTCTAGGCGGTGCGGTGTTTCACGTGGAACAGTGCGTCGTGAGTCGTTCTGTGATGCGCGCCTTGGGCGGGATCACGGACTGTCGATATCCCCAGCGGTTGAAGGGCGTTTCACGTGAAACGAAACGCGGGGCCGGCTGGTGGCCGGCCCCGCGTTGGGTTCGCTGCACGCGTTCACGTGGGTTGCGTCCTGATGGTCTTCGTCGGCCACCAATGAGGCGAGCGCTCCTGGTGCTGGTCGCGACGCCTACCGAGGCGGCGATCCCGCGCCGGCCGGCTGAAACGCCCAGCGCGTGCTGACGCTCACCATGACCGACTGCGTCCCTTCGCTGATGGGCGTCTGCGCGGCGTCGGAGCGCATCATGGCCATCTCCATCATGGGGCGCGGTGTGTTGTCCATGCTGTTCACCGACAGTTCGAGCAGGCCGGCCACCGTGCCGCCCGCGGCCTTCGCCACAATGTCCGCCTCTCGGCGGGCCCGCTCCACCGCCTGGGTCATTGCTGCCTCACGCGCGGCGGACGCGTCCTTCACTTCGAAAACGAGGCCGGCAACCCGGTTGGCGCCGGCTGAGAGTGCGGCGTCGATCACCTCACCGGCCTTGCTCACCGGTTCGACCACGATCACGACGAGGTTCGTGACCTGATAGCCATCCACCCGCCAGGTGCGCGTTTCGGGGATGTACTGCTGGCGAGGCGCCACGTTGTAGCCGGAGGTGCGGATGCTCGCCGCCGGGATGCCGGCCTTTCGCACGGCGTCGATGATACGTGTCTGCAGTGCGGCGTTGGCCTGCGCCGCCTCCTGAGCGGTCTTGGCCTCGGTGTCCACGCCGAGCGTGACCCGGGCGCGGTCGGGGGTGACCTCGACCGAGCCGGTGGCCGTGATGTTCAGCTGCGGGGGTGGCTGGTGCATGGCAGGCGTCATGGGCTGGGCGGGCAGCGCCGAGGGGATGAGCGTGGCGGCGGCGAGCGCCGCCAGGGCGAGGGCGGAGGCGGCGAGTATGGTGCGAACTCGGGAGGTCGGCGTGTGTGGGAGCGGGAGCGCGATGGCCGGCGCCCGATGGGCTGCGCGGCGGAGTGCACGAGGTGTGGTCATGGGTGGCGTCCGGGGCAAAGGGTGGTGACCGCTGGTACACCATGGAGACGCCGCGGGTGCGTGCGATTGCACATGGGTTCATCGGATGCGACAGAACTGCGACGCCGTGGCGACGGGTCTGCGGCAACCGATGCGAAGCAAGTGCGACCTCGGATGCGACACACGTGCGACAACGCCTGCTGGAAGCGCGACAACACATGCGACAGAGGTGCGACGAGAGTGCGACTTTCGCTTCAGCCCGCCATTTCTCGAACACATCTCAACGCACGAAAACGGATCTTGTGCCGCGTTAGTGGTCTTGTTGTGACTTGTTGCCGCTGCTAAAAAGCGCACGAAAACCGAACTCGAGGGATGCGACACGCTGAAGGGTTCAACCCAAACAGACGCCGAAGCCAACCCGTCGGTCAGCCCGCCGCCCCCACCCGCCGCCGTCGCTCCAGCTCGATCACCAGATTCTGCAAATCACTCGGCGTCACCCCAGGAATGCTCGCCGCCTGCGCCATCGTCTCCGGACGGCGCGCCGTCAGCTTCTGCCGCGCTTCCATGCTCAGCGTGCGCAGCCCCAGATAGTCGAACCCCGCCGGCAGGCGCAGCCCGCCCAGCGCGTGCAACCGATCGGCCGCCTTGCGCTCCTTCTCGAGGTAGCTCGCGTACTTGAGCTCGAGCTCCGCCGAGATCACCGCGTCGACCGGCAACTCCGCTCCCACGCCCGCAGCGCGAAAGAGCGCCGGCAGCGTCACGCCCTGCCGCTTCACCACCTCGGCGATGCGCACCGCGTGCGCGAGCGGCGCGGTACCGGTGCCCGCGAGCAGCGGATCGGCCTGCGCCGGTGTGATGTTCTCGCGTTCGGCCACCGCACGGGCGTCACGCACCGCAGCGGCACGCGCCTCGATGCACGCGAGCTCGCGCGCGTCGTACAACGACAGCGCCGCGCCAATCGGCGACAGGCGCGAGAGCGCATTGTCCTGCCGCACCGTGAGGCGAAACTCGCTGCGGGACGTGAACAGCCGATACGGTTCGTCCACGCCGCGCGTGACCAGATCGTCCACGAGCACGCCGAGATAACTCGTCTCGCGTCCGAGAATCACGGGTTCGCGTTCGTGCACCCAGCGCGCGGCATTGAGCCCGGCGACAATGCCCTGTCCCGCCGCTTCTTCATAGCCGGTGGTGCCATTCACCTGGCCCGCAAACCAGAGCCCGGCAATCGCGCGCGACTGCAGCGTGGTGTCGAGCTGCGTGGGCGGATAGTAGTCGTACTCGATCGCGTAACCCGCGCGTGTGACGCGCACATCGTGCAGGCCGGGCACCGTGCGCAGCACGGCGAGTTGCACCGGCGCCGGCAGCGACGTGCTCAGCCCGTTCACGTACAGCTCGGTGGTGTCGTGCCCCTCAGGCTCGAGGAAGAGCTGATGCCGCACCGCGTCGGGAAACTTCACGATCTTGTCTTCGACACTCGGACAGTAGCGCGGCCCCTGCGACGCGATCGCACCGCCGTACATCGCCGACTCGTGCAGGTGCGTGGTGATGAGTGCCTTGCCGTCGCCTTCGAGAAAAGTGATCCAGCAGGGCAGCTGCTCCGGATGGCGCGTGTGGTCGCCGAATCGACGCGGCGTGTCCCAGAAGTGCGACCAGCTCCAGTCGTGCTCCTCGACCTCGCTGGGCTGCAGCTGGAGCCCCGCGTAGTGCACCGAGCGACCATCGATGCGCGGCGGCGTACCTGTTTTGAAGCGCAGCGTGGTGAGGCCGGCGGCATCGAGCTGTTCGCCCAGATGCGTGTTGGCCGATTCGCCGGCGCGGCCGCCCGCGATCTGCGTGCTCGTGCCGATGTGCAACTTCCCGCGCCCGAAGGTGCCGGTGGTGAGCACCACGGCCCGCGCGCCGAAGCGGCGCCCCTCGAGCGTTTCCAGGCCGGCCACGCGCTCCCCGTCGAGCAGCAGCTGCGCCACGGTGCCCTGAATGGTGTGGATGGCCGCATGCTGTTCGAGCAGCGTGCGCACCGCGCGTCGGTACAGCCCGCGGTCACACTGCGCGCGCGGCGCCCACACCGCCGGCCCCTTGCCCTGATTGAGCATGCGGAACTGCAGCATGGCCAGGTCGGTGGCGCGCCCCATGAGGCCGCCGAGGGCATCCACCTCGCGCACCACGGTGCCCTTGGCCACCCCGCCAATGGCCGGGTTGCACGACATCTGCCCGATGGTCTCGAGCGCGCTGGTCACGAGGCCCACGGTCGCGCCAGCGCGGGCGGCGGCCACCGCGGCTTCGGTGCCCGCGTGGCCGGCACCGACCACGAGCACGTCGAAGGAGGCCTCGAGGGCGGCTGGGGAGGACACCACAGTCATGTGCGCAAGCTATCGCGCGCGGGGGTGTACCGGCTATCGCGGGGCAGGGTAGTATTCCGCATGGCCCTCTCTCTCGACGGTACCGCTCCCACGCTGCTGATTCGTCGCGACGCGTTCGAACGCGTCGGCCTCACGCGGCAGCAGTTCGACACGGCGCTCAACCTCACGCCCGACGAGTTTCGGGTGGAGGGCGC
>JAABRL010000031.1:0-25096 GCA_011390935.1 Gemmatimonas sp. | reverse complement strand
GGGCTCGACGTTGGTGCAACGTTGTTCTTTGCGGTGTACGCGACGCCGATCACGCTCAGCGGCGGGGTGACCGCACCGCTGCTGTTCTGGTGGATTCACGGCGCGGAGCACATGAGCGAATCCTACCCCGGCAGTACGACGCTCCTGCTCTGTACGGCCACCAGTATCGGCTTGCTCGCTCCTCGGCTGCTGTCCGCGTCGCTTGCGCCGGCTCGATTCACACCACGCCCGGCAGGGGTAAGCACGCGTGACTGAACCCACCGTCGCTTGCATGGCGACGTTTGTCGTCATGCCGGATGAACCATGAACATTCGCCTGATCGTCTGGCCGGTCCTTGCGCTCGTGGCGTCGAGCTCACCGCTCACCGCGCAATCGTCTCCGCGCGCGCCGTTCGCGCAACTCGGCGTTGGGCGCAGCGACATGACCGGGGGCGTGCAGTCCCCGACCTCCTTCACGACGCTTGATCTCGGGATCGGCTTCCGACCGCTGCCGAGTCGGGCGCCTGCGGTGGTCACGGCTGCCGTCGCGAGCGCGTCCGTGCTCAGTGGCGGCAGTCTCGCCTGTCCGCTGGGACCTGACGGCACGTGTCTCCGATTCGTCGATGAGTTCCTGGCGGCCGCGCTGCTCGTCGGCGCCGAGTGGCGAGGAGCGCGAGGCAGTGTGCAGGTGATGGCGGGGCCGACGGCGTTCACGAGCGCGAACACCACCAAGGTTGGCGTGCAGGCGGAGGCGATGCTCGTTGTGCCGAGCCGTTCACGATTCGCGTTGGTCGTGACGCCGCGCCTTATCACGGTGCCTAAGGTCTTCGGCGCCACGCACACGTTGCGTTCGCTGCACGTCGGCGTACGAGTGCGCTGACCGACGTCCCCGCACGCGGCATGAAACCAAGCAACGTCGACGGCGTACGAACCTGCATGGCTCGCCCCGTCGAACGAACCGCCAAGCGACACACGGCTGCCGTGCACGCGTCGCATTCGCCGCCGATGGCATCCTCCACGGCTGGCGATGTCGAGCAGCCAGTGCACACTTTCGCATCAGGCGTGGCCGCGAGCGACGATCATGCGTCTGGGCGTCGAATCATGGTGCTCACCTTGATTGGCGCTGCCGTCGCGGCTGCGATTCTCGAATGGGCGGGCTGGCAGATCGTGCATCGGGCGACCGACGCGACACGTGGACAGCCGAGCAGTGTCTTCGCTGAAGTCGGCAGTGCGTGGGCGCTCGGCGTCGCGCGAAACTTCGTTGGTAGCGTTGGCGTCGGCGCAGGTTTCGCCTTGCTCTGCCGGCTCATGCCTATCGCGCGGCATCGTCGGCGACGTGCGATCGCGATTGCGTTCGCGTGCGGCACGGCGGTGGCGGTCGGTGCCCTCTCTGCACTGACGGCGTGGGCACCCTGAGGCGTTGTGGAAGCGTGCCCGTTCCGCCGCAGGTTAGTGAGTCCTCCAGAGCCGTTGGACCGCCGAGCGAGCACTGGCGTGGGCCGCTGTGACCGCTCAGTGCGGCGCAGGGCTGACAACACGCGCTCACGCGCAATGACCGGCGAACGCACCACGGCCCCGGCACGCAACGCGTACCGGGGCCGTCTCACATCGTACGGTGCGCTGTGCACACCTTACGCCATCTCGAACTCCTTGTTGAACGCCACCGCAAACTGGAAGGTCTTGGCGCGGCTGCGCGTCTCCATCATGTCGGCCACCCGCGTGAGACGCGCCGGCACGGCCAGAATCTTTTCCTGCGCTTTCTGGCCGGCTTCCTTGAGCCCGGTGAGCGTCTCGATCTTCCAGAACTTGATCAGCTCTTCGACGATCTTGAGATAGTCGCGCGGTCCGTAAATGCCGGCGCGACGAATCACGTCGGCCATCTCGCGGAAGTGCGGCATGTTGAGGCCCGGCATGTCGATGCTCGGCATGAGCAGCGCGGCCGATTCGAGCGCGTTGTCGGGATCACGCTGCAGCACTTCGGCGAAGATCGTGCGATAGAACACGTAGTGGCGCGCCTCTTCCTTGGCCACGTTCGACAGCACTTCGCCAATGAGCGGTTCGTTCTCGCTCGCCAGCCGGCCGGTGTTGGCGTGGCTCACCTGCGTGGCGCGCTCCTGCAGCGAGGTGTACACGAACACGCGATACGGGTCCTTGTCCCACGCGGGCTCGAAGCCGGCCTTGAGATACTCGAACTGCATGCGCTCCAGAATCGGGCTGTGCAGAATCTTGGAGTCGTGCATGTAGTCGTGCAGGATCGCGCCGTGACGATCTTCTTCGGCCGTCCAGAGGTTGGTCCACTTCGTCCAGATGCTGTCGCTGCCCAAGTACACGGCGAGCAGGCGATGGAAGTGCGGCAGCCCTTCTTCGGTGAGCAGGTTGAGGGCGAGCGCCACGCGCATGGGCGTGGAGATTCCCTCGGCGCGCTTGCGCAGGTCCTGCACGAACTTGTCGGGGTCGGTGTCCGGCGGCGGGGCCAGCAGCTCGCTCGGGAACCACAGCACGCGCTTGGCTTCGTGCTGCTCCATGAGCGTGTCGATGACGGGCTCAAGATCGGCGAGGACTTCGACCTTGGCGAGCAGTTCTGAGGATGGGTGTTCCATGCCCGAAAGTTATCGCGGTGCAGGCGCGCGGGGAGTGCGCGGCGCGCGCGGCGCCGGCGGTTTGGAGCGCGGCGGACGCGGCGGGCGCTTTCCGCGCTTGGTGGACGGCGTGCGGGCCACACCTTCCCAGCTGCAGCTCAGGCAGAAGCGCCGATGAAAGCGCTGGCCCAGCAGATGCCAGCCGCCTTCGTGCACCAGCGGCTGCGTCTCCTCCCCGCAGGTGACGCAGCGGTTGCCCTCAGGGATGAGCGCGACGATGAACTGCGTGGCGAGCCAGATGAAGGCGATCCGCAGCCCCACGAAGACGCCGATGAAGATCCAGGCGTCGCTCCAGGCCCACCACGCGTCCATGCGTCAACGCACCACGAGATGCTGGCGGAAGAACGCGATCGTGCGCGGCCACGCGGCCTGCGAGGCCTTCGCGTTGGCCCCTTCCTGCCCGCTCTGCTGGCGCAGGAACCCGTGTCCGGCGCCGTCGTAGATCACCGATTCGAACGACTTTCCCGCCGACTTGAGCGCCGTCTCGGCATCGGCGATGGTGGCGTTGACGCGCGCATCGTTGCCGCCGTACAGACCGAGCACTGGCGCCTTCACCGTGGCGAGAGTGGGCGTGGCCGGCGACGAACCGTAGTACACCACCGAGGCGCCGAGCGAGGGCGCGTGCACCGCGTGGTTGAACACCGTGGTGCCGCCCCAGCAGAAGCCCACCACGCCGTAGACGGGGAGCGCGGCCGGCAGCGCCATGCCGTACTTGGCGGTGAGATCGATGTGCCGCTGCACGGTGGCCGGGTCGAGCGTGCGAATGGCAGTGGTGGCGGCGTTGCGCTCGGGTCCGTCGGGACCGGTGGGCAGATTCTTCGACGTCATGAGATCGGGCGCGATGGCAATGAAGCCATCGGCGGCCAGCTGATCGGCCACGGCGCGCACCCAATGCGTGAGCCCGAAGATCTCGTGAATCACCACCACCACGGGCGCCTTGTCGGCACGCTCGGGATACACCACCCAGGCGTTGAGCTGATCGGCGCCCTCGCCGATCTTGGCCCACTCGCCGTGCCGAGGGGAGCTGTTCAGGCGCTCGAGCGCGGATTCCGCATCGGCCGGCAGCCCGAGCTGGGCCGCTGCGACGACAGGCGCTGGTGAGGCGATCTCGGCGGGCGCCGATGAGGGGAGCAGTGCGACGCCGGCCGCGATGGCGCCGGCGGCAGCGATGCCGGTGAAGAACGCACCGTACTGAGTCATGGGAGCAATCCGAGAGGAGGCGGGACGATATCGAGACGCGCGCGGTGGGGCGCCACGCACTCGCTTACTGCACGGGCACGTCAAATCGGAGCAGCGGCGCGGCGGCATAGGAATAATGCCACCACTCCCGGTCATAGTTCGCAAAACCTTCGCGGGCCATCGCGATGACCAGGCGCAAACGCCGTTCGGCGATCACGCCGAGGGCATTGGCGGTGTTCGCCGCTTCGGTGAAGGTGTCGTACGGCGTGCCCATGTCGAGGGGCTCGCCGGTGGCGAGGTCCACCAACGTACAGTCGATCGCTACCCCGAGGTTGTGGCGCGAGCGATCGGCGATGTAGCCGTCGGTGATGAGTGCATTCTGTCCGGTCTGCTCGGCCCATGCCACCATGGCGAGCGTCGCCCGCACCGGCCGATAGGCATCGTACACGAGCAGCGAGAGCCCCTGCTCGCGCAGCGACGCCTGCACGCGCGCAAGGGCCGCAGCCGCATCGCGATGCAGGAAGGCGCGATTGGCGTCGTAGCCCGGCAGCGGGGCGCCGGTGAAGTTGCCCGAGTCGCGGTATCGCATGTCGACGCGAATGGTGCTGTCGAGCATCTGCACGTCCACGAGCAGTGTATCGGCATCGGCGGCGGTGCCGGTGGGGATCCCGTCAGGCGCGTTGGCAGAGGGCGGCGCTTCAGCGCGCGATCCGTCGGAGCGACCGGGGGTGCGGTCCTCGATGGTGCAGGCGCTGAGCAGTGCGGCGCAGAGCGCGGCGAGGGGCAGCAGGCGAAGCGATGAGGGCATACAGGCGAATCTATGGCGGGCGCGGCGAATCGAGGTGACGAGGCATCGCCGCAGCGCTACCGAAACCGTTCGGCGAGGAACTCCGCGGCGCGCCATTCGCCGTAGTACCTCGGGCGCCACGGCGTGCTGCCACTCACGAAGCCCACGTGTCCACCCTTCGCGGGAAACTCGCGCTGGATGTGGGCGTTGCCACGCACCAACGTCGAGACATCATCGAGCACGTCGGGCGGCAGAAACGGATCATCGACGGCGCTGAGCAGCAGCAATGGGACGCGCGCGTCGGCCACGAACGCCTTCGAGCTGGCCCGGGCGTAGTAATCGGCGGCGTCGACGAAACCGTGCAGCGGTGCGGTGAAGTGATCGTCGAAGGCCCACAGCGTGCGCGCCTCGGCCACGGTACCAAGCGGTGCGAGTTCGGCGTGCCGCGCGATCTTGTGCTGCGCCTTGGGAATGAGCGTGCGCAGGAACGCCTTCTCGTACACCGCGCCGAATCCGCGCCCGATCCAGCGCGACGCGCGCGCCAGATCGAACGGCACCGACACGGCCACCGCACCGCGCACCACATCGGGCACCGTGTCGCCGCGCTCCCCGAGCAGCTTGCACAGCACGTTGCCGCCCAGCGACACGCCGATCACGCCGAGTGGTGCCGGTGATTCGGCGGCCAGCCGCTGCAGCACGAACCAGGGATCGTCGGTTTCCCCCGAGTGATATGAGCGCGGCAGGCGATTGGGGGTGGGGCCGCAGGTGCGAAAGAGCAGCAGGTCCATGCCCCAGCCGCGCGTGGCGGCCTCGCGAAAGAGGCCGCGCGCGTAGTGCGAATGCAGCCCACCTTCGAGGCCGTGCAGCAGCAGCAGACGCGGCGTGGTGGCCGGGTCGCCGGCGGGGGCGAGGCGCGCCAGCTCCACGAAATCGCCATCGGGGGTGGCCCACTGCTCGAGCTGCACCGCGGGTTCGGGCTCTCGGCGCACGAGTCGCCCCCATACGGTGGCGCTGTGGGGGCCGAGCCACCAGGCGGGGCGATAGGCCGCTGCCGAACGACTTCCGGTTCTGCCGGTCACCACGCGATGTGCACCGAGGTCACCGGGCCGATCGACACGCGCACCCGATCATCGAGCGCGCGGGCCGAGCTTTCCATGATGCCGCGCAGGGGGCCGGCGTCGCGGGCTGGCGCGAGGATGCGGTCGGCCGCGACCAGTCCGAGCGTACCGCCGACAGTGACCATGCCCAGCGCGGCTTGCCGCCCTGACTCGGTGACGGCGGCCACGCCCCCACCCATAAGCGCGCCGGCCAGCGCCCCGAGTTGCACGAGGGTGCCATCGGCGCTGGTGCGGTCGTAGGTGCGCACGAGTGTGCGGTCGGCCAGCCAGGCGCCCGTGAGCATGCCGGCGGTGGCGACGCCGAACATGGTGGTCTCGTCGGTGTTGTCGCCGGGGATGGCGATCGCAGCGACCGCGCCAAGCGCGGCGCTGGCGAAGGCGACCGACACATCGCCGGCGGTCACATTGTACGACGCACGCCGAGCGTAGCGCGGGCCGTAGGCATAGCCGAGCACGCTCGCACCGATGGCGGCCCCAAGCGCGACCTTGCCGGGGGTGCGGAGGTTGTCCTCCGTCTCCGTATAGCTGAGGTCTGGTCGTTCGGGGTCGAAGAACACCTCCCGCGTATCGCGCCGAAACGCGTCGGCCGCGCCGCCAATGCCAAGCACGGAGAGTGCGGCGAGATCGGCCACGAAGCCGGCGCTGGCCGCTTCGCCATCGCTGAGTCCCCGCGCGTGGCGGTAGCCGCCCACCGTACCACCGATGGCGCCCAGCAGAATGGGGGCGCCCCAGCCGGGACCGCTGTTCGCGTTGGCGATGGCCGCGACGGCTGCACCGGCGGCGGCGCCGCGCGTGCCGCCGTGCGATGCCAGACTCGACTGCGCCCGCGTGACGGTGCGGTTCTTCACCAGATTCGCGGCCGCAAAAAACGACGTGCCGGCGGCGAGAAAGTACCCACCCGTCGCCGCCGCGGCGCCGCCGTCGCTGAGCAGCGCGGCCGTGGCCGGGCCGTAGGCGACCAGGCCGAGCAGCGTCTGATTGCGAACGAATCGGTTGCCGGCGGGTTGCGACACCTCGAGGCCGGTGTTGGCATCGGTGGTCAGGCGCTGCCCGCCGGTCCCCGATGCCACCAGTCCGGTACTCACGGCGCGCTGGAGGGTGAGGCGGGACTCGTCGGTGAGCGTGAACCGTGCCACGGAGCCATCGGGGCGCTGCACCACGAGCACATGGGCGCCATTCTCGGTGCGGAAGAGGCGGGCCTCGCGAAAGCCGCCGGTCACGGGCCAGGTCGGAGCGGTGAGGGCGAGGCGCGAGACGAGGGTGGGCGTGATCGCGGGAATGCGTCCGGCGCTGTCGAAGGGGACCGGCGTTTCGATGGTCGGAGCGCTCTGTGCGGTCACGCGTGTCGCGGCAAACGGTGCGGCGATCGCGAGCGTGATCGCCGCCACGACAATGGCGACGCGCCACGGCGCTCGGCGCGTGGTGTGTTGTGGAGGAGTGCACGAGGCGCGCATCGGCGTGCAGGCGGTTTGCATGGGGAGATCAGAGGGGTGGCGTTCCACAGTGACGGGATAGTACGCCGAAACCGCGTGGAGGAGCCATGGCAGGGGTCCCGGTGGGGGGCGAGGCGTCGTAGACTCGTGCAGGGCTTCGCGTTTCTTCTGTTCCACGTCTTCCGTTCCATGTCGCAGCTACCGGCCACCGCCGCCGACCGTCCAGCTCATGATCGCCTGCTCGCGTTGGCGCAACGTGTGGCGCGCGTGGGAGGCTGGATGGTCGAGCTCCCGTCGCACGAGGTGCGCTGGTCGTCCGAGGTCGCACACATGTTCGGTTTTGTGCCGGACGAGACGGTGCGCATGGAACAGGTGATCGCGCAGTACGCGGCGAATGACCAGGAGCGACTGCGCGAGGTGCTCGCGCGCTGCGAGTCGACGGGCACCCCGTTCGACATCACCGGCGAAGTGGCGGCGCCGGGTGCCGAGGCCCGCTGGGTGCGCGCGATCGGCGAGGCCGTGCGTGATGCGTCGGGAGCAGTCGTGCGGTTGCAGGGGGCCGCGCAGGACATCACCGAGCAGCGTCGCATTGAGCTCGAGTTGGCGCGCGCCTCGGAGCGGCTCACCAATACGCTCGAGCGCATCTCCGATGCGTTCTTCACCGTGGATGTCTCGTGGCGCTTCACGTACGCGAATCACGAGGCGGAGCGTCTGCTGCAACACTCGCGTGACGCGCTGCTCGGGCGCGTGTTGTGGGACGTTTTTCCCGAAGCGGTGGACACGCCGTTCTACACGCAGTACCAGCGGGCGATGACAGAACAGTGTGCGCTCGAGTTCGAAGCGTACTATCCGCCGTTCGACAACTGGTTCACGGTGAAGGCGTATCCGGTGCCGGACGGACTCGTGGTGTACTTTCGCGACGCCACGGACACACGACGCGCGAATCAGCAGTTGCGGCTGCTGCAATCGAGCGTGGAGCGGCTGAATGACATCGTGCTGATCACCGACGCCGAACCGATCGATGGTCGCGGGCCGCGCATCGTGTATGTGAATCAGGCATTCGAGCGGCTTACCGGCTACGCACGCCACGAGGTGATCGGACAGACGCCGCGCATTCTGCAGGGGCCGGGTACGGATCGTCGCACGCTCGATCGCATTCGTCAGGCGCTGCAGGACTGGCAGCCGGTGCGCGTGGATGTGATGAACTACACGAAGTCGGGCGAGGAGCTGTGGTTGGAGCTCGACATCGTGCCGCTCGCCGACGAGACGGGGTGGTACACGCACTGGGTGGCGGTGGAGCGCGACATCACGGAGCGCCGACGTCTGGAGCAGCAGATTCTGCGCACGCAGCGCGTGGAGAGCATCGGCACACTCGCCGGCGGCATTGCGCACGACCTCAACAATGTGCTGTCTCCGATCCTGATGTCGGTGGACCTGCTGCAGCGTCGCACGACGGACGTGGAGACGTTGCGCCGGCTGGAAGTGATCGAACAGGCGGCGACACGCGGCGCGGCCATGATTCGGCAGGTGCTCGGATTCGCACGCGGCATGGAAGGAGAGCACCGTCCGCTGGCCGTGTCACCGCTGGTGCACGACACGCTGCGCATCGTGGGCGAAACGTTCGCGCGCAACATTGCGGTGCACTCGGATGTGGCGCTGGATGCTTGGGCGATCGAGGGCGACGCGACACAGTTGCAGCAAGTGCTGCTGAACCTCTGCGTGAATGCGCGTGACGCGATGCCCGATGGCGGTGAGCTGACGGTGTCCACCGAGAACGTGGTGATCGGTGCCGATGAGGCCGCGCGTGCGTTGGACGCGCGGGCGGGCGGCTACGTGCGGCTGCGCGTGCGCGACACGGGCACGGGCATTGACCCGGCCCATCGCGACAAGATCTTCGATCCGTTTTTTACCACCAAGCCGCATGGGCAGGGGACGGGGCTGGGGTTGTCGACCACGCTGGCGATCGTGAAGGGGCACGGTGGGTTCGTGCGGCTGGACTCGGCGGTCGGGCGTGGCACGAGTGTGGATGTGTACCTGCCTGTATCGGATGGTCCGCTCGATGCGCCCACGCTGGAAGGGCAGGCGGAGGTGCCGCACGGGGCCGGTGAGACGATTCTGGTGGTGGACGACGAAGCGCCGATTCGCACGATGGCGCGCGAGTCGCTGGAGGCCCATGGTTATCGCGTGCTCGAAGCCCCCGATGGGGCCGCCGCGATCGCGATGTACGCGGCCAACGCGTCCGACATCGCGCTCGTGGTGACCGACCTCATGATGCCGGTGATGGACGGCGCCGCCACGATCGAGGTACTGCAACGTCTGGCGCCATCGGTTCGCATCGTGGCCGTGAGCGGTCTCGCCACCAGCCGCGAGGCTCGGCAGACGATTGCGCAGGGTGCGACAGCGTTTCTGGCGAAGCCGTTTACGGCGAGTGCGCTGTTGCAGACGGTGGCGCGGGTGCTGCGCGAGGGGTCTCACCAGTAAGACCCTGTCGCGTTTTGCACGCCGCCTGCGATTGCTTCAGTGTCCCCGATTCACGCGCGACCGGCGCCGGCAACACGAGGAGTCCGCAATGTTTCGCAGCTTCCGTACCCATGAGCGAGACGCGCTCGCCCCCCTGATCGAACTCGCGCGCCACAAGTTCGGCGCCGACCGCACACTGTGGCTCAACGAGCTGCGCGCCGACGCACCCACGGTCGCCGCGCGAATCGAGGCGCTGCTGGCGGAGGAGCTGGAGGCGCACGTGCTCCCCATCGAGCGCCCTCGTCCGATCCGAGATCGCGTCGCCGAGCCACGCGGGCTAGACTTGACCGACCCCACGCCACATTCATCCGTGGCCTGAGCTGTGACGCCCGCTCCCGCCGCCGTTATGCCCGCTCCGCTCCCCGACACCCCACTGGCTGCACTCGTGGCGCGCGCCGACGCGGGGGACCCGCAGGCGCGCGATGCCCTGTTCGCGTCGCTCTACGAAGAGCTGCATCGCCTGGCGCTGCGCGAGGTACGCCGTCAGGGCACAGACAGTCCGCTGAGTGCGACGACACTGCTGCACGAGGTGTACCTCGCGTTCGGCGAGCGCGAGGGACGCGTCTTCCCCGACCAGTCCCACTTTCTCGCGTACGCGGCGCGGGCGATGCGCGGTGTGTTGATCGACCGTGTGCGCGCGCGCGATGCGGCCAAACGCGGTGGTGGGGTCCGCGCCACCACCCTCGACGCCGAGCACGCGCAGTCCGTGGACGACCCGGACGAACTGCTGGCGCTGCATGAAGCGCTCGAGACGCTCGCCGGACTGGATCCGATGCTGGCACGGGTCGTCGATCTCAAGTTCTTCTGCGGGTTCACCTTCGGCGAAATCGCGCGCGTCCACGGAGTGGCCGAACGCACCGTGCAGCGGCAGTGGGACAAGGCGCGGCTGTTCCTGCGCGAGGTGATGCGCACGACGACGGACTGACGGCGGCATGGCCGCGCCGACGCCCGAGGAGTGGCGCATCCTGTCGGCACTGCTCGACGAAGCGCTCGATCTGCCGTCCGATGCCCGCGCGCAGTGGCTGGCTCGACAGGGCGTTGCGCACCCCGAGCTGGTGGAGCGACTGACCGCCATGCTCGCGGCGCGCGACGACGCGTCGCGCGAAGGATTTCTCGAAGGCATGGCCACGCCGCCACCCGTGACTGGTGGGCGGCCCGGTGTGCGGTGCGGCCCGTACGCGCTCGACACGCTGATCGGCCGCGGTGGCATGGGCAGCGTCTGGAGTGCGCGTCGCACCGACGGACGCTTCGACGCGCTCGTGGCTGTGAAGCTGCTCACCACATCGCTGGTCAGCCACGATGGCGAGCGACGCTTTCGGCGTGAAGGGCAGATCCTCGCGCGGCTCCGCCACCCGAACATTGCCCAGCTGCTCGACGCAGGCGTGACGGACGACGGGCAACCGTTCCTGGTGCTGGAGCTGGTGGACGGCCAACATCTCGATGTGTTTGCGCGCGAGCACACGCTCGATCTGCGCGCACGTGTGCGCCTGTTTCTCGAGGTGCTCGCCGCCGTGGCGCACGCACACAGCAATCTCGTGGTGCATCGGGACCTCAAGCCAACGAACATTCTGGTCGATGCTGACGGTCGCGTGAAGCTGCTGGACTTCGGCATTGCGAAGCTGATCGACCCCGAGGACGGCGCGCCGTCCGCCCCGGCACTCACGCGAGCGGGTGTGCAGGTGCTCACGCCGCTGTACGCATCTCCAGAACAGGTGATCGGCGGCGAAGTCACCACGGCCACCGATGTGTACGCGCTCGGCGTGGTACTCTTCGAACTGCTCACCGAGTCTCGGCCCTATCGCCTCAAGCAGGACTCCCGCGGTGCCCTCGAAGACGCGATCGTGACGGGGGACCCGCTGCGACCGAGCGACGTGGTCCCCGATGCGTTGCGCAAGCGACGACTGCGTGGGGATCTCGATACCATCGTGCTCAAGGCGCTGCGCAAGGAACCCACCGATCGCTACGCGACGGTGCGCGAGCTCGGCGAAGATCTCGAGCGATGGCTTGATGGGCGCCCCGTCCGCGCGCGTCCCGATGCGTTTGGCTACCGCGCCTCGCGTTTCGTGCGTCGACATGCGGTGGCGGTATCGGCCGCAGCCGTCGTGGCCATCGCAGTGGTCGGTGGCGCGACAGCGGCACTGTGGCAGGCACGCGTTGCGCGCGCCGAGCAGCAGCGCGCTGAGGAGATCACGACGTTCATCACGAACATTTTTCGCAATGCCGATCCGTATCAGCGCACCGATGCGGCCGTTACCGCACCCGATCTGCTCACGGGCGCATATCGGCGCGTTGAGTCGGACTTCGCCAATCGGCCGGCGCTGCGCTTCGAGCTGACGTGGCTGATCGGTTCGAGTCTCGCAAGTCTGCAGGAGTTCGACGACGCCGAGCCGATTCTGCAGGCGGCCGCCGAGCAGGCGCGCACCCTGTTCGCGCCCGATGACGTGCGGCGCCTGCGAGCGGAAACCGCGCTTGGCGGATTGTATCGTTTTCGCGGACGTCTCGACGAGATGGACTCATTGGTGACCAGCTCGCTTGCTCGACTGCGGGCGATGAAGGAGCCACCCTTGGAGACGCTGGTGAGCACGCTGCTCGATTCGGCGCATCTCGCCATCGATCGTGGCGTGCCGGACGCGGCGGTTGCCCCTGCGCGCGACGCCGATCGCATCGCCATGGTCTCTCTTGACCCCAACAGTGAAAACCGTGTGTCCGCGGCACAGGTGCTGACCGTATCCCTCGAAATGTCGGGTGCGCCCGTCGAGGAGCTGCTCCGCGAAGCCGACCGCGCGCTGGAGATGACGACGGCGTACTACGGCGGCGAGGTCACGCACCCGCGTGTTGTGGAGGGCCAGCTGTTGCTCGGTCGCGCGCTGGGTGTTGCACAGCGACATGAGGAAGCGGTCGCCGCGCTGCAGGTCGCCGATACCAACTCGGCGCTCGGCATGGGCCCGGACAACTACACCCGCGCGTTCATCAAGGGCGCCATCGGTCGCCTGCTGCTGTTGCGCGAGCAATATGCCGAGGCCGCCGCCGCGTACGGCGCGACGGTGCGCATCCTGCGTGCCAACGGGGACTCCCTGAGCCCCAACTTCGCGCTCGCGCGCGGCAGCGAAGGTCAGTCCCTGTACGAAATGGGGCGCCACGCCGAAGCCCGGGCATCGCTGAGCGAAGCGGTGAGGATTCTGCGGTCCGCCTGGGGACCGGAGCACGCGCGCGTTCGGGTACTCGAGGTGCGCCTCGCGCGCGCGGAGGTGGCGAGTGGCGCCCGGGCGTCGGCTCGCGCCCGCCTCACGCCCATCCTGGCCGACAGCACATCGCTTCCGGAAAGCGCGCGCGATGAGCTGCGGCGCGCACTGGCGGAGCTCGAGGGGCGCGCCGCTACTTCGCCATGATCCACACCCACGAGACCGTAAGTGTGTGGTTGATCTCGTTGGCGCGCAGTGCCGGTACACTGTTCCACAGGTTCATGTAGCCCAACTCCACGCGTTGCCGTGCGTCAACCGGAATACCTACGCCCCCACCCAGACGGTTCTGGGTGAGCCGAACGGTGGCGTCGCCATAGCCGATCGGGACGAGGACTTCGTTCCACACGAAGCCGAGCACTGGCCGATCTGCCACACGGACGCTGGGCAGGTTCCCTTGAGCACGCACCATGTAGCGCGCCCGATGCTGGTAGCCGAACGGCCCGAGGTCACCTTCGGAACTCTCCACTGATGCCAGCCAGCGCTGCTCCCAGCGGTAGCGATGGGTCACGTTGACGGCACCCGCGCGATGGGCGAGCGCCAGCTGCTGCCAGATCCGATGTTCGCGCAGCGGCGCCGCCAGCGGGGTGTTGCCGTACGGCGCCGTGGCGATGTATGCGTAGCCGGCGGCGACGCGGACTCCGGGGGTCAGGGTCCGCTGTACCCCTGGGCGCAGCAGCAACTGCTGTGGTTCGTTCACCAGTCCCATGCGTCGCCACTGCCCGTCAAACCACAACGCAGTGCGTTCGCTCACGGCGTGATCAACGAAGGCGCCGTACCAGGACGCCCCCTGCTGCTCTGTCGACCAGCGGGCGGATTGCGCGTGCAGCGGCGTGGCGAGTGCGCCAAGGCCGATGAGCAGAGACCAGCAGAATCGAGGGCGGCGCAGCATGAGATGCTCGGGACGGGATCTGGAGAGACGGCGCGCATGCGCCACGTGCATCGTAGCCACGGGGCGCCGTCTTCGGATGTCCCGAGGTGCATTAAGCTTCAAGGATGTGTCCTATTTCGTCGGTTCTGTCCACGCGTTCATTTCGCTGGCTCGCTGCGCTGCTGCTCGGAGTCTCGGCCGTTGCGCGCGATGCACGCGCGCAGGTACCTGTGACCATCATTCCGCCGCCCACGGTGGCCATTCCGCGCCACGACGCCGATATCACGGTGGACGGCCGCCTGGACGAACCGGTGTGGGCGCAGGCCGCACGGTTGAAGGGTTTTCGCCAGTTTCAGCCGGTCGACTCGCGACCGGCCGAGGATTCCACCGTCGTGCTGGTGTGGTACTCCGCCACCGCCATGCACTTCGGCATTCGCGCGTACGACCGCGTGCCCGAGGGTGTGCGGGCGACGGTCTCGGATCGCGACAACATCGGCAACGATGATCAGGTCACCATCTACCTCGACACCTTCAACGATCGGCGGCGCGCCTACTTCTTCGGGGTGAATCCATACGGGGTGCAGGATGATGGCGTGCGCAGTGAGGGCGGCTTCTCCACGAGCACCGGCATGGGCGGCAACATCGACCGCAACCCCGATTTCATCTGGCAGAGCAAGGGCGAGAAGACGGACTTCGGTTGGCAAGCCGAGCTGCGCGTACCCTTCAAATCATTGCGGTGGGAGCCTGGCGAGGTGCTCACGTGGGGGCTCAACGTATCGCGTCTCACGCGTCGCACCGGCTACGAAGACACGTGGACCGATGTGCGCCGTGCGAATGCTTCCTTCCTCGCACAGGCCGGCAGCATCACCGGCATTCGCAACATCAGCCGCGGTGTGGTCACGGAGATTCAGCCCACGCTCGTGGCCGATCTGCCGGGTCGCCGACTCGCGAGCGGCGATTTCACGCGCGAACCGATCGGTCAGGACATCGGCGCGAACCTGCGACTCGGGTTCACGCAGCTCACGCTCGATGCCACGCTCAACCCCGACTTCTCGCAGGTGGAGTCGGACGCGGGGCTGGTCACGATCAACGAACGTTTTGCGCTGTTCTTTCCGGAACGGCGTCCGTTCTTTCTTGAAGGCATCGAGCTGTTCGCGTCGCCGAACAACCTCGTCTACACGCGCAGCGTGGCGAATCCGCTCGCGGGCAGCAAGCTGACCGGCAAGCTGGGCGCGTGGACGATCGCGCACCTCACGGCGCTCGATGAGCAGGGCACGGCAGCAGGGAGCGGGCTCTCGGCGTCGCGCAACGCCTTCGTGAACCTCACCCGACTGCGTCGAGACGTCGGCGAGAACTCGGTGGCCGGTGTCACGCTCACGAGCCGCGATGAATCGGGTGACTTCAATCGTGTGCTGTCGGTGGACACGCGACTCGTCTTCGCGAAGCTCTACTACCTGCAGGCGCAGCTCGGCGCTTCGGCCACGCGCGATGCCCGCTCGGCCGAGACGCGCGTTGACCCGTTGTGGGAGGCGGAGCTTGACCGCACCGGGCGGCGCTGGGGCTTCAACTACAAACTCACCGGCATCGGCAACGAGTTCGAGACGTGGAGCGGGTTCGTGAACCGCACCGGGATCATCACGGCGAGCGGTTTCAACCGGGTGTCGCTCTACGGCGCGCGCGGGGCACTGGTGGAACAGGTCACGCTGTTTGGCGGCGGCCGGCAGTTCCTCGCGTACGGGGCTCGCGAGGTACTCGGCAGCTCGCCAATCGAGGGCAGTTTCGAGGTGAACACGTCGGCGCGTGTGCGCGGCGGCTGGAACCTCTCCACGCGCGGTGAGCGAGGATTCGTGCGCTTCGATCCACGCAGCTACGCGGCGTACGCAGTCGGGAGCCCCACCTCATCCGCGCCGTTCGCACGCGCCGACGGTGTGTTTGGTGCCATGCTCGGCAGCGCGACGATCACCACGCCCACGTGGCGGTTGTGGCAGGGATCGGTGCGGGTAGAGCAGGGCACGCGGGCGATCTTCCCGGAAGCCACCGAAGGGCGCGCGCGCGGCGTGACGGGCTCGATCAGCATGCGCCCGACACCCGCGGTGCGCGTGTTCGGTACGCTCACCATGCAGACGCTTGAACGCCGCGATGGCAGCGAGTTCGCGCGCACGATTCTGCCACGTCTCAAGGCCGAGGTGCAGCCCAACCGCTGGGTGTTCTTCCGTCTCGTGGCGGAGTACCGCAACGAGCGGCAGGACGCGCTGCGCGATCCGCGCAGCGGGCAGCCGATTCTGGTGAACGGCGCGGTGGTGTCGGCACGCGAGAACAATGCGCTGCGCATGGACTGGCTGGCGTCGTACGAGCCGTCGCCGGGCACGGTGGCGTTCTTCGGCTACGGCTCGACGCTCGCATCACCGCGCGTGCTGGGGTTTGACGACCTCACGCGGCGCGACGACGGGTTCTTTGTGAAGTTCGCGTATCTGTTGCGGCGCTGACCGCATCGGTCATGCACGGCACACGGCCCGCTCGGCGATATGACGAGCGGGCCGTGATGCGCATGCGCGCGGAACCACGATCAGACCGTCGGCCGCCGCGTGTGGAAGTCGGTGCTCTCCTGAAAGCGATGGGCCACGGAAAGAATGCGGTCGTCGTTGTACAGCGCGCCCGTGATCACACCGCAGATCGGCTGTGGGTTGAGCGGTGGCTGCGCGGGTGCATTCGGCGAGGCATTGGCGCCGCCCTGCGGACGTCCACTGCTCGGAACGTCGAAGGCGTACGGCAGTACGGCACACGGATGTCCTGTCTGCGCATTGTTGCCCACGTCGGCATTGGGAGCGCCAATGAACAGGTCGAGATCCTTCATGAACGCGCCCCACTGGGACACGATCATGTAGCGACGCCGCTGCTGCTGCATGAACTCGAACGCCGGGATCGCGCGTCCGCGCACGAAGCGATTGGCCCAGTCGGCGGGTGCCATGGGGCTTGGTGGTGTGCCGGCCGGCGGTGCGGGCGGACGCCAGTCGGCGGTGACGGTGCTGAGGTCAAGGCCGGTCTCGCGTGCCTTGCGCTGCACGTACGCATCGAACGCCGCGGCGTACTCCACGTTGAGACCGCTGCCGCCCATGCTGGCGAGCGAGGGACGCGCACCGATTTCGCGCGGCTCCATGCCGAGCGCGCGCAAGCCGTCCACCAATGGCTTCGGGGCGTTGGCGTCCACGCCGATGCGCAGCGTGCGCAGGTCGATGGCGCGGTCGTACTGGAAGGGCGCCGTGATGGTGCTCGGATCCTTTTCGTCGAGCCCGTGCACCGCGTGAAACACCATGGCGCAGTCTTCGATGGTGCGGCACATGGGGCCGACGCGATCCATGCTCCAGGCGAGCACCATACCGCCGTGACGGCTCACCCGTCCGAAGGTGGGGCGCAGCGCACTGATGCCGTTGCGAATGGACGGCGACACGATCGAGCCCTGCGTTTCGGTGCCAATGCTGAAGCTCACGCAGGCCGCGGCGGTGGCCGATCCGGGGCCGGCCGATGACCCGCTCGCGCCTTGGCTCAGATTCCACGGATTGTTGGTGCGTCCGCGGAACCACTGATCATTCTGCGCGAAAAGACCGGTGGAGAGCTTGGCGACCAGCACAGCACCGGCGTCGCGCAGTCGCACCACGATCTCGGCGTCTTCATCGATGATGCGATCCTTGAAGTCGGGTGCGCCCCAGGTGGTCGGGATGCCCTTCGTCGAGAAGAGGTCCTTGAGGCCGTACGGCAATCCGTGCAGCGGGCCGCGCCAGTTGCCGGACGCGATTTCGGCGTCGGCGCGTGCGGCTTCGGCGAGGGCCTGATTGCGCAGAATGGTGACGGCGCAGAGCAGCGTGGGGTCGAGCCGTTCGAGGCGATCGAGGTAGATCTGCGTGAGGCGCGTAGACGTGAGCCGTCGCTCCTTGATGAGCGCGGCCTGCCGATGCGCGGGGAGGAACGCGAGATCGTCCGCGTTGGTGGGGACGGTGCCCGACCACGGGGCGAGCGGGAAGGTGCCGCGATCGAACGCGTCACGTCCGCGGGTGCGCATGAGGTGCTCAAAGGCCGCGCCGGGCCCGCCCGGGTATGGCTGGAACATCAGCGCCGGCGCTTCGCCGTTGCCGAGTTCGGGGAGCTGCTGCGGCTGTGCGAGGAGGCGTTCCGCGACCCGCTCGGGGGCGAGCAGCTCGATCAGTTCGGGCGGCACGTCGCCAACGACCCCATCGGCCCCGCCGAGCACGCGCTGGGCCTGGGCCGCGGTCGCGCCGAAGGTGGTGGCCGCTGCGGCGACGAGCGCCTGGAACATGAACTGGCGGCGATCGACGCCATTGGCCGCGGGGTCGTGGTCGGCGCGGGCGAGGTCGTGCTCGTACTGCTCAAGGAGCTCGTGCGGCGTGGTCATGGCGGGGGAGTGGCGGGAGAGGAAAGACAATGTCTGAACTTGGAGGTCGCGCTGCGTATCCGGCAAGCGCTCCGAAAAACAGGCAACTGGCCAGCTGAATGCGCGACGTGCGGACGCCGGTGCACCATGCCAACTTCTGCGAGACCCGCAACTTGGAGGACTGTCGCATGGGCCTTGTTCGCCGCGCCCGCTCTCGCCGCGTCGCCGCCGCACTCGTCGTCGCCTGCCTTAGTGCGCTGGCTGTGCCGCTATCGGCGCAGACGTCTGAACTACCGGAGGCGCGGGACGCTGACGCGATCCGTGCGATCCTGCGTGACCAGTACGACGCGCTGCTTGCGCTCGATGCCACACGCTATGCCTCGCATCTGCGCGAGGACGCCGTGTGGGAGAACGCACTCGGTGATCGCCACGTCGGTCGCGATAGCATCCGCGCATTCAATGCGCGGGTTGCAGCCACGATGCAAGGCGCCCGCTACGACGAGTGGAGTGCGCGCGTGAGCTTTCTGGATCAGGATGTGGCGGTCGCGGACGTCGTCACGACCCTGCGCGGTCAGAACATCGCCGGTCGGCGTCTGGTAGACCGCCCCATGTTGAACGTGTACGTGTTGCGACGCGACACGGATCGATGGCGCATCGCGCACACGCGCATCCGTGACCAGTGGGTGGTGCGGTATGCCGACGAGGTGCGCGACAGTCTGCGTTGAGGCGACCGCTGCTCGGCGTGTCGACGCGATGCCCATCGCCCTCGTGCTGCGCACAGGGACTCGTTGGGGGGGAGGGAGCCCGACACCACGAGGACAAACAGCTTTCGGAAGTCGGTGGAGGCGAGGCGCCGATCGCCGGTCACAACAGAGGACCGAAGCGCTTCGGCGAAAGAAGCGAGGTGCTGCCTTCGTGCTTGGCCTCTGGCGGTCACCCCGTCCCACATCTGTCGCATCACCCAAACCCCGCCCCTACTACCCCAACAGCAACTCCAGCTCCTCCCGCCCGATCGACGCCAACCCGCCGCGATCCGCCGTGAGAATCGCATCGGCCAGCGCCCGCTTGCTCGCCTGCAGCGCGAGAATCTTCTCTTCGATCGTATTGCGCGCCACCAGCCGCGTCGCAATCACGCGGCGCGTGCGCCCGATGCGATGTGCGCGGTCGATCGCCTGGGCTTCCACCGCCGGATTCCACCATGGGTCGAGCAGGTACACGTAGTCGGCTGCGGTGAGATTGAGCCCGTGGCCACCAGCCTTGAGGCTGATCAGAAACACCGGCACTGCCGGGTCGTTCTGGAATCGCTCCACACGCGCCTGGCGATCCTTCGTACGACCGTCGAGATACTCGTAGGGAATCTTTTCTTCATCGAGCGCGGCACGCACGAGCGCCAGAAACTCGGTGAACTGCGAAAACACCAGCGCCTTGTTCCCCTCGGCTGCGAGATCGGCAAGCGCGGGCACAAGCGCTTCGAGCTTCGCACTTGGCAGCGTATGCCGCCGCGCATCCGCGAGTACGGGATGACACGCGGCTTGCCGCAGTCGCAACAACCCCTCGAGAATGTGCAGGCGCGAACGGCCGAGTCCGTTCGCATCGACCTGCTGCAACACGCTCGCGCGCACTCGCGCGTGCAGCTGGTCGTAAAACACGCGCTGCTTCGGTTCCAACTCCACTTCGAGTGTGCGCTCGATGCGCTCGGGCAGCTCCGGAGCGACGGCCGCTTTCGTACGTCGCAGAATCACGGGGCGCAGCGCGCGGGCCAACGTGGCGTCGGCACCGGCGGCATCACCGGCCTCGCGCAACGACGCCGAGAATCGTGCCGATGTGCCAAGCATGCCGGGGTTGAGGAAGTCAAGCAGACTCCACAGCTCCTCGAGCCGGTTTTCCACCGGGGTACCACTCAACGCGAGGCGATGTCGCGCGGTGAGCATGCGACATGCCTTCGCGGTGGCGGTGCCGCGATTCTTGATCGCCTGCGCTTCGTCGAGCACCACGTAGTCGAACGTGATCTTCGCCAGATGCTCGGCGTCGCGGCGCAGCGTGCCATACGTGGCGAACACCACGTCCACGCTCGATGGATCGAGCGAGGCATCATGACGCTCCGGGCCACTCCAGTCGAGCGTGCGCAGTTCGGGCGCGAACCGCGCCACTTCCGCGCGCCAGTTGAACACGAGTGAACGCGGCACGACCACGAGCGACGGACCGCACCCTTCAAGACGACGTGCATCGAGCAGCGCTAGCACCTGCACGGTTTTGCCCAGACCCATGTCGTCGGCAAGGCAGCCACCGAACCCGAAGGTGCGCAGGAAGTGCAGCCAGCCGAGTCCCTCGCGCTGATACCCGCGCAAGGTACCCACGAATGACGGCGGCGGATCGGCCGGCGTGATGCGATCGAAACCGGCCAGCTGTTCGCGGGCCCTGGCAAATGGCGCGTCCACCTCCACGGTGGGCAGGCCGTCCAGCAAGGCATCGAGCAGTGCGAGCTGCGACGACTGGAAACGCGCACCCGTGGGCGTGGGCGCCCCCCCGGCGAGCACCGGCCCCAGGCGATCGAGCCACTCGTGCGGCAGCAGGCCGTGACTGCCATCCGACAGCACCACCACGTTCGCGCCACGCTTGCGCGCCGCCAGCACCTCGGCGAGCGTCGCGGACAGCTCGCCATACTGCACCGTGCCGTTCAAGTCGAACCAGTCCACGCCCGACGTCACCTGCGCCTGGACGCCCGTGGAGGTGCGGAACGCATGTCCGTCCACTTCCACCCACCACCCTTCAGCCGCCAGCTGTTGCGCCACACGCAGCAGCTGACTGCGTGGCATCGCATAGGTCGTGGCGCGCACTTCGCTGTCACGCACCACCGAGGCGCCAATGGACACGAGGCGATCACGTGCTTCCCGCTCGGCATCTGCGTCGCGGTGATAGAGCGTCTGCGTCTCGGTGCAGAATCGCGTATGCCCCACATCGAGCGAGTTGACCACCACCTGACCATACCGAAAGGCGAGCTGCACGCCGGTGGTCGTGCTGCCGGAACGACGCCAGGGCACCGGGTCGGCAACAAACCGGATGCCGGGCACGGGGCGCACGTGCGCCTCGATGACCGAGAGATTCTCCGGGAGCACGAGCGTGGGCACGCGTGGCAGCGCGTAGAGGCGACTGAGCAGCGGCCCCGGATCGGCACCCACGTCCAGCACGGGAACCCGGGCGAGTTCGGCCATGAGTGGCCAGAGCCCGTCTGACTCCAGCGGCGCCATCACCTCGTCGATCACGCACAGCGTGCCCTGCGACAACAGCAACGCTTCGCTGAGTGGGCGCGTCTCGTCGCCGCGCATGAGCGTGCCGGTGAGTTCGAAGCGCTCCGACGTGCGCGTGAGGGTGAGCGCGAAATGCCACGCGGTGGTGTGATCGTGCGCGTCGCGCGCGTCGTCCCACGAGACCGAGCGCCACGTGGGGGGCGTCGTGGGCAGCTTGAGGCGCGCGCGGCCCGTGGCACAGACGCGCGGAATGATCGACAGGACGTTCGCCGGTGGTAGCACGAAGGTGTTGCGCGCGTGTCCGAAATCGGGGAGCGGCGCGGCGCCCAGCAGGACGCGCGCAATCTGTCGGTCTTCCGGATCGGGCGCCGCGAACCACGTCTCGGTGGGGAAGGCAAACCGGCGCGGGGCACTCCAACTGCCGTCGCGCTCGAGGCGCTCCGTGGCGATTTCGAGCGTGAGACCGCCTGCGGGCTCGGCATGTGCATCGAGTACGTACACGAGCCGTCGGTCGTCGGGCCACTCCACCGCACTGGGGGCTGCCCCAACGCGTGCGGTCGCGAGCGCGGTGGTGCCGGGGCGCATCGATCGCCGCAGCGCCCCCTCGGCACGGTCGAGCACCAGCTGCCAGCGCTCCGGCTCGTCGTCGAACCCGGTCAGCCCCTCAGGCTCGAGCGCCCCGGTCGCCGCGTGGGGAGCGTCATCGGACGCGTCCACGCCCGGCTCGTGCGCAGCGGTCCCGGGCTCCGCCGCTGGCCCGCCGCTCTTGAGCACGACCTGCTGCACTTCGGCGAGTTGCGCGGCGAACTCCGCGTGCCGCCGGTCGGCATGCAATGTGAGCACGAGCGCCCACATGTGCTTGCAGCACTGCCCACCCGTCGCGTACGGGCACGTGCACCCCACGGTGACCTGCCGCTGCTTGATCCCGAAGGTGACGACGTAGTCGATCGTACCGCGCACCGTGGCAATCGTGAACCCGTCGCGTGTGCGCACGAGTCGCACGCCTCCGCGATGGGCGAGATCAGTGCCACGCTGGCGAATGTGTTCGGGAAAGCAGCGCGAAAGAGCCGGGGATGTCATGAGGCAGGCAGCGGTGAACGACACCTCGGCGAGTCCGGCGAGGCGCAACCTCGTAGCCTAGCACAGGTCGCCCTGCCAGACAAACTCGCATTCGCCCTACGCCGCGAACTGCGCCATCCCTTCAGCGAAGAGCACGTCGAATCGCGCCTCCAGTGCCGCGTTGGTGCCGCGGCACCCGTCCACCACTTTGCCGCTCCACGTGAGGTACTCACGGCGGCGCTCCAGTGGCCAGTCGGCGGGCGGCGACGTGATGACGTCCTCCACGTTGCAGATCTTGTCGGCGAGCTTCACGAGCTTAGCGCGCGTTGACGCGTGGGCGGCGTGCTCCACCTGCAGCTGCTTGCGCACGTCCTTGGGCAGCGTCTTGTCGTCCGTGACTTCACGGACGACCGCCGTGATCTCGAGTCCGTAGCGCGCCTCGAGCTGCTCGAAGGTGGTGGTCGTGTCTTCGACCGTGTCGTGCAGAATGGCGGCGGTGATCACCACGGGGTCGTCGACCTGTCCCACGCGCACGAGCAGCTCGGCGAGTGCGATGCAGTGATTGATGTATGGCGTGGCGCCGACGTCCTTGCGGCGCTGGTCGCGGTGCTGGTCGGCCGCGAAGTGCAGCGCGTCGAGCAGGGTGGTCAGCGGTTGCATGTGCTCTCCCGGGAGTGGCGGGGGCCGGGGGTCCGGCCCGGTCTGGTGACAGATCGACTGTGTGAGAGAAGCATACGGGTTGGGGCTGACACTCGCAGGCGTCGTCCGGCACGCGCGCGCCTGTCAGGGAAACCCGGATTGGCAAACCCGACGGCATGGGTGCACTGTTCAACCAATCAGTCGATCAATTGTTTTTAGACGACCCCGCCACGCCCCAGGAGGCCTCCCCATGCTCGTGCGACAGATCCTCGACCCCAAACTCGCCCAGTACGCCTACCTCATCGGATGCCCGCGCACCGGCGAGGCGATCATCATGGACCCCGAGCGCGATATCGATCGCTATCTCGAGCTCGCCGCGCAGCACAAACTCCGCATCGTCGCCGCCGCTGACACACACATCCATGCGGACTACGTGTCCGGATTGCGCGAGTTCGCCGACCGCGGCATCACCGTCTACGCCTCCGACGAAGGCGCCCCGGACTGGCGCTATGAATGGCTCGTGGACTCCGACTACCCGCATCGCCTCGTGAAGGACGGCGACGTCTTTCAGGTCGGCAACATCGAATTCACCGTGATGCACAATCCCGGCCACACCCCCGAGCACATCTCCTATCTCGTCAAGGACCTCGGAGCGGGCGCCACCGAGCCCATCGGAATGGTCACCGGCGACTTCGTGTTCGTCGGCGATCTCGGACGTCCCGATCTGCTCGAACAGGCCGCCGGCATGACCGGCACCCAGGAGCCCGGAGCCCGCCAGCTCTTCTCCTCGATCCAGGCCTTCAAGGCGCTGCCCCCCTTCGTTCAAGTGTGGCCCGCGCACGGTGCCGGCTCCGCGTGCGGCAAGTCGCTCGGCGATATCCCCAGCTCCACGGTGGGCTACGAACTGCGCACCAACCCGGCCATCCATGCCTCGACCAATGAAGGCGAGTTCGTGGACTACATCCTCAGCGGGCAGCCGGAACCGCCGCCGTACTTCGCCCGCATGAAGCGCGACAATCGCGCCGGCCCGCCGGTGCTGCGCGGTGTGCCACGCATCCCGCATCTCGATGCCGAAAACATCGGGGCACTCGCCGGCCGTACCGACATCGCCATTCTCGATACGCGCAGTCGTGCGCAGTTTCTTGCCGCGCATGTGCCCGGCAGCATCCTCGCCGAACTGGACTATCAGTTCGTTAACATCGCCGGCTCGTTTCTCGACGAAGGCATCCCGGTGTACCTGATCGTGGAGGAAGCGCGTGTGGACGAGGCGGTGCGCGCGCTCATCCGCATCGGTGTGGATGCGGTGCACGGCTATCTCACCCCGGCCGACATCACCGCCTACGCCGCACAGGGCGGTGCGCTCAACACGATCCCGTCCATCGATATGGCCGAGCTCGAGCGTCGTCGGCAGCTGGGACAGGTCACGATTCTCGATACGCGTGGCAAGGTGGACTACGATGTGCACCACGTGCCGGGCGCGATCAACGTGGCGCATACGCGGTTGCTGGTGCGTCTGGCCGAAGTGCCCAACGACAAGCCGGTGCTCGTGCACTGCAACAGCGGCGCGCGCTCGGCACACGCCGTCTCGCTGCTCGCACGTCACGGCTACGACGTCACGAACGTGGCTGATCTCATGGCGAACTATCGTGCGCTGGCACCCGTCGATGCCAACGGCTGACCTCGAGGCCCTCGTGGCGCGCCTCGAGCGCGCCACGCACGCGGTGGAAGCGCTGACTGCGCAGGCGGCGCAGGTGACGCCGGCGCTCGCCGTGGTGGCCGATTCCGCCGATGAGTTTGCGGCCCGCGCCGATGCGCGCGGCGTGCACCTCGATGCGCGGCTGCGCGACGGCGCCGCGATGCTCGAACGCCTGACGGCACCGGACACCATGCGAGCGCTCAATACGCTCATGGATCGCCTGCCCCAACTCGAGCGACTGCTGGCGCTCGCGGATCAGGCACCGGGTTTCGTGGCCATGGGTGCCGACACGCTCGACGACGT
>JAABRL010000030.1 GCA_011390935.1 Gemmatimonas sp. | reverse complement strand
ACGATGTGCTCAGTGACCTGAAATGCTCAAGCGAGTTGTCACAAACTCGCATGGTCGTGACCTGCGAGCGCGCTGGCCGAGGCGACACGATGACGCGAAGAGAGAACGGCGAGTCTGCGGGCAGCCTCCAACGATCCGGTGAGACGCGATCAAACGCGAGCGTGCTCCCGGGCAGCACCGCATCGAGCGTTTCGGTCTGTCGTGTCGTCGACCACAACAGAATCTGCGGGGCGATGAGCGTGAGCAGTCCCATGACGATCAGCGAGGTGCGCGCCCGCAACGCGTTGTCGCGCCGGTGGTATGCCGCGGTCAGGCGACGAAGCCCGACAAGTCCGACCGTCGGGACGAGCAGTATGAACGGCAGCGAAGGTACAGACGGAGGGACCATCGCCAGGAGCTTCACGATCACCGGCGTCCCAATCGCGCCGCCGGCAACGAAGAGCAGGACCGTCGCGCGCCCCGTCTGCACACCCGCAACGAGGAATGCCAGCGCGAACAGCGCCTCCGGCATCGCGCGACCGGACTCCCACCATGCCGCGGGGATTCGGCTCGGCGGAAGGTCGAGCGCGAGCCACGCCGGCACATGCACGATGAGCGGCAGGATGATGCCAACGACAGCGATGAACGCGAGCTTGGCGCCGAACACGGCCGAGCGCGACAGCGGCAGCGCCACCCAGTACGCATGTGTGTCCAGCGGCGCATCGGCCCGGAATGCGCCGTAACAGGTGAGCAATGCGGCGACAACGGTTGCAAGGCTGATCAGGCCCAGGAGGGTGGCGCCGGCGTAATCAGGTCCCGTTGGGCGCCACACCGGCGCCGTCCCCACCACCAGCAGCCCCACATACAGCAGCAGCCACCAGCGCTGGGCCCGCAGGTCCTTCGCCAGCACATGCCAGAGCTGTCGGGGCCACGACATTAGTCGGCCCTCGACGCCAGCGCGTCTCCACGCCCCTCACGCGCGAGCCCGATGAACACATCCGTAAGCGACGCCTCCTCGAACGCCACACGGGTGGCGTCCGGATACATCGCCTGCACGGCACCACGCAGTTCGCTCTCATTGCTCACGCGCACCAGCGCCCGCACCCGCTGCCCCGCCACCTCGGCGCGCACCCACGCGGCCGGCAACGGCGAGGGCAGACGCACGTCACGCGTGCCCGTGTGCACTTCGAGCCACTGAAAGCGCGAGCGCAGCACCTCCATGGGTTCACTGAACTGCAACGCACCATGCTTGAGGAACGCCACGTGATCCACCAGCAGCTCGAGCTCCGTGAGATCGTGCGAGGCGATCACCACGGTCCAGCCTTCGTTGCCCGACAGCTCCAGCACGCCGCGCACGAGGTCGTCCTTCACGGCCACATCGAGGCCGGCAAAGGGTTCGTCCATGAAGAGCACATCGGGGCGCGGTGCGAGCGCACACAGCAGCGCGGCCTGCATGTGCTGACCGCGCGAGAACGTGCGCAGGCGGCGTGACGGATCGAGGTCGAAGCGGGTGCGCAGCGCATTGGCCAGCGCGTGATCCCACGTGGGGTACAGCGGGGCGAGCCAGCGCTCCAGCTCCGCCAACGTGAGCCCGCTCGGTAGTTGCTGCGACTCGGCCACGTACCCGATACGCGTGCGATGTGCGGCCGTGAGCTGCTCCACCGGCGTGCCAAGCACGCGAATGCTGCCGGCCGTGGGGGCGAGCAGGCCAACCGCGCACTGCAGCAGCGTGGACTTGCCGGCGCCGTTGGGGCCGAGCAGCGCGAACACCGATCCGCTGGGCACGGTGAGCGACACGTCGTGCAGCGCGTCGGTGCGGCCATAGCGGTGGGTGACGCCAGCCACCTCGACGGCGGCGCGCGGTGATGCACTCGACATGCGGAGGGCCTCCGGGGCAGGGGAATCGGTCATGCGTGGGGCTCCGAGGGATCGGCCGGGCCGAAGAGCGTGGCCCACCAGCGCTCCACGGCGCCGGTGACGGCCTCGCGGGGGAGGCCGAGGCGGCGAGCCTCCACGACCAGGCGCTCGATCTCGGTGTCGAGCAGCGCGTGGCGCTCCTCGTCGCTGGCGCGCCAGGAGGCGGAGACCACCGTGCCCACCCCCGGCAGCACCTCCAGCAGCCCCACCCGCACCAGCTCGGCGACCACCTTGTGGGCCGTGTTGGGGTTGATCTTGAGCGCCTGGCTGAGCTCGCGGACCGATGGAAACGGCTCGCCCGCCGGCATCTCGCCCGACACCACGGCGCGCGTGGCGGCGAAGACGATCTGGCGGAACGGCGAGTCGCCGGAGGTGAGGGAGACGGAGAACGGGAGCACGAGTGTACTATGTGTGCTAGTACACCTGATGTCAAGCTCGAAGTTGAGCGCGGCGGTAGCGTATACGGGACCGCGGCTGGTCTTCGCAGGTGCACCCGGGGCATTCGCACATGAATACGACAGGCATCGTGGGGATCGGGTTGGCGGCGCTCGTCGTGGGTGCCGTGGTCTTGCTCTCCGCCGGTCAGATACAGGCAGGTGCGATCAACCTGCTGGGCGGCACCCACATCGAGGAGGAGCGCGACCTGCCGTGGGCGGGGGCCAACGTGCGAGCCGTGTTGCGTGCCAGACGCGAGTACACGTTCAACAACGGCCTGACGGCCCGTCGTGAATGGGGGACCGGCCGTTGGCGCACCGAACCGCTCCACCAGACCGTGGCCACGGCAGTCGACTTCCTCGCGCGGTCACCCGAGTTCACCACGTGGCCGGTGTCGGGGGAGGACGCCGAGTTCTACGAGGGCAACGCGGCCGGCGTGCCGGCGGGCGTGTATCCGGTGCGTGTGGCACCGTATCAGTTCCATCTGGTGTCGATCAGACCCACGGTGGTGCTCATGCGTGCCGATTCCGCGATCGTGGACATGGCGCAGTCGCATGCGCGCCAACCTGATGCGCAGAGCGAGTTCTCGCGGTGGATGCAGGAGCTGGATTATCTGCAGTACCTGAGCGCGTGGCAGCTGCGCAATCCGATCCACTTCGGCACGCAGCTGCCGGCTGCTGATGCATGGCAGTGGTTTTCGCCGGATCTGCAGCAGCTGCCAACGCCGCTGTTGCTCGACCGCAGCGGCGCCGCAACGATTCCACTTCCGGATGGCGTCCTCACCTTCGATGTGACCGAGCACGGCTATACGGTGCAGCGTCGCTGATGCAACGGGATCGCGGTTCGCCGTTGTCGTGATCGTGTGTGCAAGAAGGTGCGTGTGAGGCACATCACGAGGTCGGAACACTCGGTGTGCCGTCGGGCTCTGACGATGCGTGCGCGTCACTGGTGGTTCTTCGCGTGACGTGCAACTACTCACAGCACCGAGGATTTCACTAACATGCGATCGTTCACGTTTGCGCGTCGCGGCCTTGCGCTGCTTTCCACTGTTGCGGTGCTCGCCGCGTGCAACAATGATGATCCTGTCTCGCCGGCCGCAGGCCCGACCATCAGCGAACTGGCCAGCGAGACGCAGCAGCTGAGCACGCTCAATGCGGCGCTTGGTACGGCCGACCTTGCCGACGCGCTCGATGGTGGCGGACCATTCACCGTGTTTGCGCCGGTGAACGAGGCATTTGGCAACCTGCCGACAGGTACGCTGGATGCGTTGCTGACGGCCGAGAATCGTGCGACGCTCACCGCACTGCTGGAGTACCATGTGGTACCGGGTACCTTTCGCGCCTCCGATCTCAGCGATGGGCAGCGGCTCGTGACGCTCAGCGGAGACACGCTGCGTGTGAGTGTGGAGGGCTCCACGGTGCGCGTGGATGGGGTGCTGCTCAGCACCGCCGACATCGAAGCGTCGAACGGGACTGTGCATCTGATGTCCGGCGTGCTCACCGAAACACTGGATCTGGTGACGCTCGCCGAGCTCACGCCGGCGCTGAGCGATCTCCTGGCCGCGCTGGATGCGGCCAACGTGCGCGAGACGCTGCGTGGTGATGCGGCCGGTGCGGGCTACACGGTGTTCGCGCCGAGCAACGCGGCGTTCGACGCACTCGAGACGCCCCTGCCCACGGATTCGGCCTCCCTCACGCCGATCCTCCTGCAGCATGTGCAGCTCACGCGCACGCTCGCCGGTGAGCTCACCGACGGTCAGCAGCTCACGACACTTGCCGGTGTGACCCTCATGGTGGAGCGCGACGGGAGCACGGTGCGGTTGGTGGGGCCGAGCAACTCGGTGCAGGTCTCGCGGTCGGATCTGCGCGGGTCGAACGGCATCATGCACGTGATCGACGGCGTGCTGCTGCCGTAGGTGCAGCGCGCTGGCGGGGCGCCGGTGTGCAGCGTCGCGTGCGGCGCGGGTGTCATACGTGCCACGGTACCCGCACCGCGGGTGTCAGCGTGACTGCCGGGTCGCTGCCTCATATCGCCGCCCCAGCCACGTGCCCACCCCCGCCCACACCAGCGCGGCACCGGCGCCGATGAGCGCCACGCCCGTGCCCGTGAGCCCACCGGCGCGCAGCGCGTTCTGCAGCTGCGCCACCAGCATGTCCGCGCCGCGATATACGGGCACGTCGATGAGGTTCTTCCCCTTGTACTTCGCTTCGGTGTCGAGCGTGCTGAAAAGCATCTCGCGCCCCGGACGAATGAACGCGTATTCGCCCCAGCGGCGCACCACGAGCACGGTGGCCAGCACGGCGAACGTGCCATTCACCGCCAGCACCAGAAAGCCGCCCATGATCACCAGCGGCAGCGTGACGAGCAGCGCCGTCACGCCCAGCCGCGCGGCAATGCGGCCGGTGAGGAAGAACTGCGAGAACACCGTGAGCGTCTGCACCACGTAGTCGATGCGTGCGAACACCTGCGTGCGGGTGGCGCTGTCGGCGAAGGTGTTGGCCACGATGTCGAGCTGCTTGAAGTACAGCAGCGTGTTGGTGGTGGAGAGCAGCACCACGAACGCCGCGATCATGAGCAGAAACGGCGAACGCAGCACGATGCCGATGCCGGCGAACGGATTGCCGCCAATGGCCCGGTCGTTCGTCTCACCAACACCGCCGGGGGCCTTCCAGATGCGAATGAGCACGCGCTGGCTCACGATCGCGCCGGTGAACATCGCCGCGCCGATGAACAGCACGCCGCTCGTGCCGACACGCTGCACGGTGAGGTCGGTGATGATCGGACCCACGAGCGCGCCGAGTGTGCCACCGGTGGCAATTACGCCGAAGAGCCGTTTGGCCTGCGTGCTGGTGAACATCTCGAGCAGAAAGCTCCAGAACACCGACACCAGCAGCAGGTTGAGCACGCTCAGTCCCACATAGAACGACTCGCTGAGCAGCGCATCGTCGGGGCGTGCACGAAAGAGCACGCCGTATGTGGCGAAGGCCGCCGCCACCAACGCATAGATGGCCGGCAGCAGAATGGATCGACGCACCTGGCCCACGAGCCAACCGTACAGCGGTACGATGATCACTGCGCCGATCGATGTGAGAATCCACAGATCGGCCACACGCTCGCCGCCGAGGGCCGTACCAATCGTTTCCCGAATGGGGCGCACCGCGAAGTAGCCACCCAGCACGCAGAAGAAGAGCGTGAACGCGGCCATCACCGCGGGGGCCTCGTGCGGCTCGACGGCGGCGTAGCGCGCGAGCAGGCGGGCGAACAGCGAGGGCGTCGGAGGCGAGGTGGTGGTCACGGGGCGCAAACTCCACCACCGACACGCGCGATGCAAGCGGCGGTGCGCACCATGTTGGTCACGTGGCGTGCGACGTTCACCCGCGACGGCGCGATGTCCGGGCGGACGTCGTCGCCGCCGCGCCGCGCCGATCTGCACCGGACGGACGGATGGACAGGCGCGGCCGAATGGCCAGCACCCGCGGCATGGCAACCCGGACCGGCGGTCCGCCCTTCTCGACCGTGATCGCAGCCGATGGCACGGCGGTCACGTGCAAGCGCACGCTGCCGCTGCCCGTGACCACCGGCGGCGAGCCCGGCGCGCCCAGCACGAGCAGCGCGGTCTCGCGATCACGCGCGAGCTGGGCCAGACGCACACTGACCGGACGCGGCAGCACGGGCACGCCATCGAGCACCACCAGCGCGAACACGCCGCTGCGCAGCAGACGATCGGCGCACCAGGCCGCACGACTCCCCTCGTGCGGACGGATGACCACGAGACGGGCGCCCAACCCGGCCCAATCCTGCGGGGCGAGCGTGCGCGTGGCATCGATGATGGCCACCCAGTGGCCCGCCTGCAGCACCTGCGCTGCCAGCCGCCGCGCCAGCGTGGTGCGCCCTGCGGCCCGCCCCCCCACCAGTTCGGTGATGCCATCGCGCGCGATCCCGCCCCCGAGCGCGGTGTCGAGCGCCGGCAAGCCGCTGGACCAGGCCGGCCCCGTGGGCTGCGCGGGCGGCGCGATGGCATCGAGGCGGGCTCGCAGAGCGGCAATAGCAGGGCGCATGAACCGAATATACACCGAAAGCCGCCTGTCCTGTCCAGATACGTCCGACTGGCGCGTCGGTTCCCGCGGCGGTAGCCTATGGCATGCGGCCACTCTCCGACATCGAAATCCAGCGTGCCCTCGGCGGCCTGACGGGGTGGGCGCGCAAGGGCGACACGCTCACGCGCACCTTCCAGTTCGCCACCTTCCCCGGGGGAATCGATTTCCTGCGGCGCGTGGCGGAGGTGGCCGAAGCGCAGGCTCATCACCCCGACGTGGACGTGCGCTACACCAAGCTGGTGTTCCACCTGAGCACGCACGACGCCGGGGGCATCACGACCAAGGACTTCGCGCTCGCGAGCGCGGTGGACGCCCTGTACGAAGGGATCACGTCAACCACCTGAGGCCGTCGTCTGCCGCGCATCGCGGCAGCCCCGATCACTCAGTTGCCGCGCTTGAGCGAAATGCCACCGTTGACGGTGCTCGCCTTGAGCAGGCGTCCACCGTCGCCCACCGATCCGCGCAGCCGCTTGCGACTGATCGTGCCCTGCACGGTGACGGGGAAATCGGTGCTCACGCCGCCGTTCACGGTGGAGAGATCGAGATCGGCGTTGGCATCGGCCGGCAGTTCGAGCGTGATGCCGCCGTTCACCGTTTCGTAGCGCAGGTCATCGCTGCCCAGCGCGCCCATGGTGGCGCGAATGCTGCCGTTCACGGTTTTGGCATGCACCGGACCGCCCGTGCTGCGCGCCGTGATGCTGCCGTTCACCGTATTGGCCATCACGGTGCCCGTGAGTCCCTCGGCGGTCACGCCACCGTTCACCGTCTTGAGCGTGACGTGCACCCCGTCGGGCACGCGCACCGTGAAGTGCACGGAGACGTCGTTCCTGTTGTTCCAGGTCGTGTTGCGGCGACTCCGAATGCCGTCCTCGTTGCACTCGGCGTCATTCCAGAGCGCACACACGATCACATCCCCGTTGCGGCCGGCGAGTTGCACGACGCGCACATCGTCCGGATCACCGCGGCGCCAGCGCTTTTCGGCGCGGATCTCGACCTGATTCCCGCCGCTGCGCTCCACCTCGATGTTGCCGTTGATGTTGTGCAGGTGCACGGTGCGACCGGTGGCAAGCGCACCGGAAAAGCGGAACGCGTCGGGATCACGCTCCTGCGCGTGGGCTGACGCAACCGGGACGAGCAGGGTGGCCGCCAGGGCGGCGTGACGAAGGCGAATCGTGAGGGACATGGCTGGGCGGGGACGGGCGCAAAGCGCGTGGTGGTCGATGACGAGTTCAGCGGCGGGCGCGGCGTGCGTGAGGGGCAATGACGCGTTCAGCGGCGGCCGCCGTCGGATGTTCCGAAGACGATGTTGCCGTTGAAGGTGGAGATGGTGACGAGCGGCCCGCCGTCGCGGCCAATCGTGAAGCGACGCGCGCGGTCTCGGGACACGGCGCCATCGATGGACAGCGCAAGTGATTCCATGCTGCGCGAGACACCGCGCATGACGGATTCCACGAGCCGCTCCACCGATCGTTCGAAGTCGCGTTCGAACGACGGGTTCTCGCGCCCGGTGCGCTGCCGGTCGGCGCGGCGCAGCGAATCCGAGATGAGCCGTTCGATGGAATCGCGCGCGATGCGCAGCTGGTTCACCTCCCGTTCCCGTACGACATCCCGTACCCGTACGACGTCCTGTTCCCGCACGACGTCGCGCTCGGCGGTCGACGGGTCGGGTACGAGCGTGAGCGGCAGGTCGCGACTGCTGACCTCGCCATTGAAGGTGCGCACATCGAGTGTGGCGCGCGCATTGCTCGGCAGCACGAACCGCACGTCGCCCGAGTGCGCGCTGAACGCGTATCGCCCCGATTCGGCGAACGGTCCCGTCCAGCGCACGTCACCGCTCACGACTTTCACATCGACACGACGCGAGTCCACGTCGCGCAGCACCACGGTGCTCGAGGTGGCCGCCACTTCCACATCACCGGTGACGGTGACGAGTTCCACATCGCCACTGGTGGCGCTGACGCGCGCGCCGTCGCGCACATTGCGCAGCGAGACGTCGCCGGCCACGGTTTCGATGCGCACTCGGGCCGCATCGTCGACCGTGATGTCGCCCGACGTGGTGCGCACCTCGACATCCGCACCCACGCCGCGCACGCTGATGTCGCCGCTCTGGGTGCGCACGATGAGTGCGGTGCCGCGTGGCACGGCAAGGTCGAGGTCGTTGGAGCCGCGGCCGCGCGATCCGGCGGCATCGATGATGAGCGCGCGACTGCCGCCGCGCACGTTCACCTGGGCGTCGCCTTCGCGGCGCAGACGCAGCTGGCGATCGTTGGTGCCGCGCACAGTCACGTTGCCGGCGCGGCCGATGATCTCCACGGTGGCCGACGCGTCGATCGCGACCGTGGTGTCGGAGCGCACCTGCGCTCCGGCGGTGGAAGCCTGCGTGGTGCTCAGCATGAGCACTCCGGAGGCGATGATGAGTCGATAGGAGACGAGCATGAGCAGGCGTGCAAAGGGTGACGGCCTGAACGGCCGAGCAAGCAGGGTCGAGGCGCGCATCAGAGCAGCACGAGTCGGCGGAGCAGGTCCACCTTGCGTTCGTAGGCGCGGTCGAGCTGTTCGAGCAGGAACCCGCTGTTGGGGTCAGCCGCGAGCGCCTCTCGGCTCTCGCGAATCGCGTTGTCGATGATGTCGAGATTGCGCTGCACCACGCCAACGGTGGTGGAGTCGAGCAGGCCGAGGCTGGCGTCGGCGGCGGTGCGCAGCATGGCGATCTCTCGTCCGTACAGCGTGTCGATGGCGAAGGTGGGACCGGTACTCGAAGCCGTGCGGGTGCCGGGCGTCGCCGTCACCGGTGCATCTGTCGTGACCGAGACCTCGACGGGCGTCGCCTCAGCCGGCAAGCCCTGCGCAACCACGGCGACCGCAGGCTCGGACCGCGTGAGCGTCCACGTGACGCCCGCGCTGACCGTGACGAGCGCCACGGCCGCGACGGCGAGCCGGCGCCACACCATCGTGGGCGGCACGACAGGGGCCCGTCGGTCACGTGCGGCGTCCAGAGGCAGCACCGGGGTCTCGAGGCGCGCTTCGATGCCGGACCACAGGTCATGCGACGGTGCGGGCAGCGGCAGCGAGCGGGCGGTGCTCACGATGGCGTCGAGATCCGACACCAGCGCGTGACACGCGGCACAGCCGGCGCGATGCTGTTCACAGGCGGCGTACGTGCGCTCGTCCAGTCCGCCGTCGAGGAAATCGGCCAGCGACGCCTCGAATGTGGTGCAATCCATATGGCTGCTCATCGTGACAAGGCCTCCCGGAGCAACAGGCGCGCTCGATGCAGCTGCGCCTTGCTCCCCCCCGATGTGATGCCGAGCAGATCCCCGATCTCCTCGTGCGTATACCCCTCGATGTCGTGCAACACGAAAATTCGTCGTGCGCCGGTCGGCAGTTGTGCAATCGCCGCCTCGAGGTCGAGCCGATCTCCCACATGTACCGCCCGTGCCGGTGCGGCATCGAGACTCGTGTCGTCGTCCACCGTTCGCTCGCGTCGCACCCCATCCTGCTTGCGGCGCGAGAGCACGATGTTGACCGCCACGCGGTGCAGCCAGGTGCCGAAGGCAGCGTCGCCCCGAAAACTGTCCAACTTCTGCCACGCCCGCACGAAGACGTCCTGCACCAGCTCTTCGGCGGTGCCCCGATCGGCGCTCATGCGCAGGCAGAGAGCGAAGATGCGCTGCCCGTGCGTGCGATAGAGCCGTTCGAAGGCGCGGCGGTCGCCCGACGCCGCGGCGGCGATGTCCGCCCGCTCCGTATCCGGCGCCTCGATACCGATCGACCCGCTGCCCGCCACGGCAGTGGCTGCCGGTGCGAACGAAGCCTGCGCGACGGCGGAAGCCGACGGGCGATGGCGGTGCGGTTGGTCAGGAACGAGTCCGGTCACGGTCAGCGTGTGCATGGCCCCCAAATGGTGTCGCCTGATTGGATGGCGCGGGGGCGGGAAGGGTTTGAACCCGGTTCTTGTTTCCCTACGAACCCGGAGGCCCAAGGATTCGCCCGGTGCCCCGCACTAGCTTCCACACGCCATGGACAACGTCACACACGCACTGGCTGGGCTGCTGCTCGCCGACATTGCCGTTCAGGTGCTCGAGCGCCGGCAGGGCACGCCGGTGGAGCGCCCCGTGCGGCGTGCGGCGGCCGTACTCGGTGTCGTGGCGGCCGAGCTGCCTGATCTGGATATCCTGTATTCGGGCCCCGTGCTCGGCATGGGCAAGCTGGGCTATCTGCTGCATCACCGCGGGCATACGCACACGTTCGTGGTGGCGGTGGTGGCGGCGTTTGTGCTGTGGGGGCTGACGATGCTGCTGCAGCGGCAGGTGCGCGACGGACCGGCGCGCAAGACGATGCTGGGGCTCGCACTGGCCGGGACGCTCTCGCACATCGCGCTCGACTTCACCAACAGCTACGGTGTGCATCCCTTCTGGCCGCTCTACAACGGCTGGGTGTACGGTGACGCGGTGTTCATTGTGGAGCCGTGGCTGTGGGTGCTGGGCATTCCACCGCTGCTGCTGGGTGCGCGCAGTGTGGTGGGGCGTGTGCTGCTGGGGCTCGCGCTGGTCGCGATTCTCGTGGCGGCGTTCGCGCTCGGCGCGGTGCCGCAGGCATTGGCGATCGCGCTGGTGGTAGCGGCGCTGCTGTGGTTGGCCGCGATGTGGCGCGCGACCGTGACCGTGCGCCTCGCGCTTGCGGTGACCGCGTGGGTGGGGTTCGAGACGCTCTCGTTTGCCTCGTCGTCGGCCGCGCGCTCGGCGGTGGAGCGCGCGGTGCCCATCGGGTTGGCAGATGTGGTACTCACCGCGGCGGCGGGCAATCCGCTGTGTTTCGATGCCATCGTGGTGGAGGCCGACGAGACGCGGTATCGGGCGAGCCGCGCTACGGTGGCGGCGTGGCCCTCGGTGCGAGACGCGGTCGCGTGTGGTGGCACCACGTCACGAGATGCCGTCTTCGGAGAGTCGGTGCGTGGACTGCGGGGCGGGCTGCGGCCCGCATCGCGCGAACCGAGCGCGGCGGTGGCATGGCGACAGGAATGGAGTGCGCCGTTGCCCGAACTCATCGGCCTCGCGCGTCGCTGCGACGTGCGCGCGGCACTCGGCTTCATGCGTGTGCCGGTGTGGGAGATCGCCGCCGACGGCGCCGTGCAGCTCTCCGACCTGCGCTACGGCTTTGGTGGTGACGGATTTGCCGACCTCACGTTTCCCGCGAACGTTGGCACGTGTCCGCCGTTCGTGCCGCCCTGGACCCCGCCTCGGCAGGCGCAGCTGAGCGCGCGGTAAACCCGGCGGATCAGGCGCTCAGCGTCTCCACGACGGACGGAATGTCGTGCAGCGCATCGAGCCAGTGCGTTGGCGAGGTGGGTTCCAGCGACGCGCGTGAAAACGGTCCCCACAGCGCCGCACCCGTAAAGGTGCCGGCGCGGCGACCGGCGTGCATGTCGTGGGTGGAATCCCCCACGAACAGCGCACGGTCGGGCGACACGCCGAGTTCCTGCAGCGCATGCTGCACGGGCAGCGGATCGGGTTTGTGTCGCGCGGTGTCGTCGGCGGTGATGACCACATCGAATGCGTCCGCGAGCCCCACATGGCGCAGCGATCGGCTGGTCATGCCACGCCCCTTGCTGGTGACCACGCCGACGGGCACGTGCTGCGTGCGGGCCCACTGCAGCACCTCGACCGCACCGGGAAAGAGCGACGTCATGCGTTCGAGGTGCATGTCCTGGTGCGCCCGATAGCGCCCCACCACGAGCTCGAGCTCATGCTCGGCGACGTGCCACTCGCGCATCTGCTGACGGAGCGGCGTACCGATACCCTCGGTCCACTGCGCCCGTGTCGGAGCAATGTGACGGCCGGCGAAGGCGTATTGCATACAGTCGAGCAGCAGATCGATGGAGTCGAGCAGCGTTCCATCGAGATCGAAGAGCAGCGCGAAGCGTCGGGCATGGGGCATGTACGCAATGTAGCGCGCGTCTGCGATCTCGTTGGCGTGGCGCAGCGCACGTCAGGGCAGCAGGAGCAGCAGCGTGGGTGCGTGGTCCTCGGGCGATGCGACCGCGCTGGCTTCTGCGTTGGTGCCGAGCGCGATCACGTCGCGCAGCCACACGGTAATGAGCTCAACCGCCGCACCTGGCGCCGGAGCGACGGTGGGAGCGAGCAGTGCGGTGAGCGCGCGCTCCTCGCCAGCGCCGCGCAGCGTGCGCAGCGTTCTCGACGCCTGCGCCACCAGCGGGGCGAGTGTGAGTCGGTCGCGGAGCGTGGCATGTGCGGTGAGATCGCGCAGCAGTCGTGAGGCGAGGCGAGGCGGCGATTGCAGCACGTCGATCACGGCGTGGGTGCGGGTGCGAACGCGCTGACGACGCAGCACCACGCGAACCGTGCGCTCGGCTTGCGCAACTGCTCCGGGTGTCACAGTGCGGGTGCTGCGCGCATGCGCCGACGGCAGCACGGCGTGCACGTGCTGCACGAGCGCGCGCAGTACGCGTGGGTCGCGTGTGGCGCGGGTGCGGCGCTCTCGTCCGGTAAACCAGCCGCCGCACAAGGACCACGACGAGCCGTCGAAAACCGCCGCGAGCCAGCCAGCGCGCGGGGCATCGTGCAGTACCACGGTCGGTGCGGCATCACGCGTCGCGAGCGCGCCGGGCTGGATTGACGCCCACTCCTGGAGCCACCGCTGCAGCGATGATGTGCTTTCGGCCCCGGCCACGAGCTGCAGTGCGGGCGCTGGTGTTGCGTCAGGCGCCAGCACCACCATGGCCGCACGCGCCTTGCGCCGCAGTCGGGCAGCGATCGCGAGCAACGCGGCCCCACCTCCCGGTGGACGCAACGCGTACGCGTGTACTTCGGGGTGCAACGATCCGATGCGCGTGATGCGCCCTTCGCGCTGCGCGATGGCCGCGGGTGTCCACGGTTGGTCGAGGTGCACCACGACGCCGGCGTCCTGCAGATTCACGCCTTCTGCGAGCAGATCGGTGGTGAGCAGCAGGCGCACGCGCTCGTGCATGGGTGGCTCCGACACACCGTGTGCACGTGGCGCGACGCGCTGCAGCAGCTCGCGACGTGTGATCGGTCCGCCGGCCACGCGCCCGCCGCGCGCCGTCAGCGTGGCCACGCCGGCCTCCCAGCGCATCTGCAGGCCCAGTGCACGCACCGTTTCGGTGAACTGCGAGAACGCAATCACGGTCACGCCACGGTGCGTGCCACCGATGCGCCGCAGGGCATCCACTCGCGCGCGATCGACCGGCACAGCGACTGCGCGCACGAGGGCGTCGAGCGCGCCGAGGGCCTCTCGGTGCCGAGCCAGCTGATCCCGGGCCTGCCGAATCGCGAGGCCGCGCCCAACGGGTGAGGCGTCGTGCACGGGTGCCTCGACGAGCAGGGAGGTGAACCCGAGTTGCACGGCGTCTTCGGTGAGGGTCCACGCGCGCAGTTCATCACGCGACGGCCAGCGATCGTGCGCGAGAATGTCGTCGAGGACGTCGGAGCGTTGGCGCCGACGGCGCAGCAGCGCGAGACACGCGGCCGCGCTCGAGCACCACGCACGGATGAGCCCGATCGTGACCAGCGCACCAGCGGCCACGCCGTCGCGTGTGGCCACGGGGGGCGGCAGGCGCGCCAGTGCGCGCGTGACCGAGGGGGCGTCGGGCACCACGAGCGGTGCATGGGCAATCAGCCGAGGGGCGGAGACTGCCGTGGTCAGCTCGCGCGCGGTTCGACGCACAATGAGCCGATGCAGCTCAGCTGGCGAAAACGTATGCGCGCGGGTGCCGAGGAACAGGGCGAACAGGTGCGCAAGGTCGGACACGCGATTGACCACGGGGGACGCCGACAGCAGCAGCACATGGGCCCGCCGACACCAGGCGGCGATGCCGCCGTAGCGCTTGGTGCTGGGGGTCCGCAGATGGTGGGCTTCATCCACGATCACGAGCCGGTGCGCGTCGGGTTGCGTTTGTACGGGGACGCGCGCGCGAGAGAACTGGTGCAGGGAGTGCACGGTGAGGCGCCGCTCGCCGAATGCACGCTGTTCGGCGTCGCGCCACATGGGCACGAGTCCGGCGGGCGCGAGCACGCTGGTGTGCGCATAACGCTGGGCGATGGCGAGGGCGACGTAGGTTTTGCCGAGTCCGACATCATCGGCGAGCAGTGCGCCGCCGTGTTGTTGCAGCAGTGGTTGCAGTCGCTCCACCGCCTCGGCCTGATGTGTGTGCAGCGTCACCGTCCCCGCGTGTGTGATGCGCTCGGTCGGCTCCGGAGGAAGGCCGAGTCCGGCGCGCCCGAGCGAGCGCAGGACGGCCGCCAGTGCGCCGTCAGGCATGTTGCCACGCGAGCAGTGGGGCGAGCACTGCGGGATCGAGACCGAAGGCCGAGGCGACGACGGCGATATGCTCCTCTGGCGACGGCGGGTCGCCCAGCGCCCGACGGCGACCGAGCGGGGCGAGCAGGGTGCGTGCGCGTAGCCAATCGGATGGTGTGGGGAGCGCCGACACGGTCCAGCCGAGAAAGCGCCGCCACCCACCGCGCGCTGGTTCGGCGATGGCGTCGAGCCACGCGGACGCGACGGGTGACGAGAGCAGGGCGTCGAGGGCATAGGCGTCTTCGAGCGAGGGTGCACGCAGCACGTAGCACGTGTTGAGCGGCACGGTGGGATCGCCGGCGTCGAGCACCTGCGTGCGCAGGGTGCGACCGAAGTCGGCCCACACGAGGCGGGGGGTGTCCGGGCGGGCTGATTCGGTGCGAAACAGTGTCCACCACGGCTGTCGCTGTCGGGCGTCGCGCCGGCCTTCGAGGCGCGGTCGCCAGCGTTGCATCCAGCGAGCGGTGCTGGGTGGGAGTGCCGCGAGCGGTCGTCCGTCTCGGCCGTGCGTCCACACAATGCGCAGCGCATCACGCTCAGGCGTCGCGACGCGGCCGATGGCATGCCCGGCGAGTGCGGGGCGCAGCAGCATGCGCTCGATGGTGCCTCGACGATCGCCCGCGGAGATGTGCGCGAACTGATCGTCGTCTTCGTGTGCGGACACGAGGAACGCGTCGTTGCACCCACACTTGACGCCAAGTGTGGGCCGGCCGAGTCCGGCGTCGCCGAGTGGGGGGCCGGCGCGTCGGAGTCGTTCGAAGACGGCGCGCACTTCGGGGGGGAGCAGCAGCCACGGCGCCGACGGTTCGGCGCCGAGTGACAGGGACACGGCGGGGAGCGCAAAGCGATGCTCGCGTGTGCCGCGCATCACGTGCACGCGGACGCGTTCGGTGCCCCCCACGCGCGCGGGGGCCGTGCACCGTTCCGTGACGACAAGGGACGGGTACGTGGCCGCGTCGAAGAGGGCGGGGGCGTCGCTCCAGTCGATCACGGTGTGCAGTCGCGTGTCGTCGGCGAGCAGTCGGCGGATGCCGCCGCCGGCAAGGGCGCGCCAAAGCTTCGCCGGTACGAGCAGCGCGGCGATGCCGCCTTCGCGAAGCAGTGCAATGCTGCGCTCCACGAAGGCCGCCGAGAGATCGGCCTGTGCGGCGAAGCCCGCGCTGGCTCCGGCACGTGCGGCGCCGGCGCGCCAGGGGGCATCGCGCATGCTGCGAAAATCGCGTCGCAGCGCGATGCGTTCGTTGATCGTGAGCTGATGCGGGCGCACCCAGGGGGGATTGCCGATGACCAGGTCGAAGCCGCCGCTCGCGCCGACGTCTGCGAGATGTGAGGCAAAGCGAAAGGGGAGCGCACCGCCAAGTGCGAGCCGCCGATCGCGTGCGCGCAGATCACGGAGGCGCGTGCGCAGCACTTCGAGGCGGGCACGATCGGCGCGCGAGGGTGGCACACGCTCTCCGAACAGATCGCGCGTGCGCAACTGCATGAGCAGGGCGGCTCGCGCAGCGCGGTCGTGCGCGATGATGCGCGCAAGTTCCGCACGGGCACGCTGGCGTTCTTCGCGCTCGAGGGCGTCGGCAAGCGTGCGCTTGCGGGCGCCGACGGCCTGCACGTAGCGACCGCGTAGCTGGGAGAGTCGTCGACCGGTGGCGGGTGTGAAACGAAAGTCACCGCCGGCCAGCGAATCGCCCACGCGCACGTGATGATCGAGGTTGGGGAGCGGGGGCACGCGCAGCGGATCTGTTTCGTCGCAGTCGATCACCACGGCAAGCCACAGGCGGAGTTCGCACAGCCAGACGGCCACCGGGTTGCGATCCACCCCGAAGATCGAGGTGGCGAGCACATCGCGTCGGACATCGTGTGGCGACCCCGATTCGCCGGCCGCGAGACGCAGCGCGGTGAGTCGATCGAGCGTGTGTACGAGAAAGGCGCCCGAACCGCAGGCGGGATCGAGACAGCGCAGCGCGCGCAGCCGGTCCAGCCGCTCGGCGGGCGGAAGCTGCGCCGGAAGCGCGACCTGCAGCGCCTCCGAGACCACGCGTTCCACGAGGGCTGGTGGCGTATAGAACGTGCCACTGCCTCGGCGTTCGGTGGGCACCATGAGCGATTCGAACGACCGTCCGAGCATCTCCGGATCGATCGCCGCTTCCGACCAGGTGGCGGAGTCTTCGCGCGCAGTGAAGCGGTAGCGGTCGAGCAGGTCTCCCACCAATGCGACGATGGCATCGTCGGCGAATCGCAGGCGGGCATGCTGTCGTTCGATGGGAGCGCGTGCGAACAGGCCGCCGTTGAGAAACGGAACGCGGCCGAACCGGCGTGCGCCGGCGGCGCGCTGCGTCACGGGAGTGTTGAGTGTGCCGAAGCACAGCGGGTGCAACCAGCGGTGGTGCAGCTGCCCACCGCGTTCCAGCGCCGCGGTGCACTCGCGCATGAGGAAGCCGCGATCGTCGTCGAGCCAGCCTTTCGCTTCGAGAAACGCGAGAAAGAGCAGACGCGACGTCATGAGCAGCGCGAGCGTGTGGCGATCGGTGGACGAGGCTGCACCGGTGGCGGTATCGCCGAGCTGGCGCACGCATCGGTCGAGGGTGCGGTAGAAGCGTGCGGAGAGCGCATCGCGCCCGAGCACATCGGTCCATCGGGCGTAGGTCACGAGCGGATCCGTACGCGGCACGGCGGCGAGTGCGCGCACGGTGTCGGCGTCACTGTCGGTGACGTGGGCGAGGTGTACGCGCAGGGCGGCAAGGCGAATCGTGTTCGAGCGTTCGCCGGTGCGGGTGATCGTGGCGAGCGTGAGCGTGCGATCGCTGTCGAGTGCGGGCGTGTGCAGCAGCACGAGGAGCCACGCGGCACCGGCCGCGTGCTGTTCGAGGGCGGCTGCAATGCGTCGTGCGGCGTCGCGTACGTCGGCGTCTTCCGGGAGCGCGGTGATCAGCGCACGGAGTGGACCGTCACCGGCGAGCAGCCGAGCGCGGCGGACGACGTCGCCGAGTCCGAGGGCGGAGCGCAGCGCGGCATCGACGACGTGGGACGTGCCGTCGAAGCCGAGGGCGCGCAGGAGGGGGCGAGTGGCGTCGAGCGAATCAACGCGGGCGAGCAGAGTCGCCGCAGCACGAATGGTGAGCATGCGCCACAATGCGGTGCACGTGGCGCGGGAGCATCACCGAAATCACGCACGCATCATCATGCGCTGGTGTAGGTCCGTCCCTTCCACTCCACGGTGCGTCCGCGGGCGATCGCCTGTGCGCAAATGCCGGCGAAGGCGAGCGCACCGACGGGTGTCAGCAGGGCGCGCCAGAGCGGCGTGCGCGAGAACATGGCGGCGCCCGAAAACGCGAACAGCATGGCACCCGCGGCGAGCGTACTCCAGTGGAAGAGCGCATGGTTGGCGCGCGCGAACGCCAGCGGCAGCGTGAGAAACGGCAGTGCGATCGCGAGCGGAAACGAGACCAGCACGATCGGAAACACGAGACGCCCCAGCGTGCCGCCCTTCATCGCGAGCCGGCCGCCAGCGTACACGTTCTTGCGCCAACCGCGCGCGATCGAGTCCCAGCCGTCGTACATGCGCGTGGACAGGTGATCGCGGCCGAGTACGAGCGACACGCGACGGCCGTGCTCCACGATGCGCTGCGCAAGCATCAGATCTTCGGCGACGGTGTCGCGCACCCCTTCATGCCCACCGATGATCTGGTACGCCTCACGCGTGATCAGGAAGCATTGGCCGTTCGCGACCACGTCGGCCGGTGTGCGCGCCTGCTCGATGGCCCGCGCGCCTCCAAAGCGCGTGAGAATCAGGGCGAACACCACCGGCTGAATCGCCTGCTCCCAGAAGGTGACCATCTCCTGCGTACCCGACACGGACATGAGATCGGCCTGCCGAGCTTCCCGCGCGCGCACCAGTCGTGCAATGAGCTCCGGGTGGTGCCGCGTATCGGCGTCAGTGAAGAGCAGCAGCTCGCCGCGTGCGGCCTGCATGCCCGTGTGGCAGGCCCACTGCTTGCCGAACCAGCCCTCGGCGAGCGGCGGCGCATCGAGCACGGTGATGCGTGGATCCCCTGCGGCGGCGTCACGCGCCAGCGTACCGGTGGCATCGGTGCTGCCGTCATTCACCACGATGAGCTCCCAGTTCGGCCACGTGGTCGCGCGCAGCGAGGCGATACAGGCCGCGATGTGCGCGGCTTCATTGCGCGCCGGAAGCACCACCGAGACGCTTGGCGCATTCGCAGGTGCATCAGCGGACACCCACTCGAGCATGGGCGTGCCGCGAAGGCGCCACAGGACCAGCAACGGCAGCAGAAACCAGGGGAGCGCGAAGAGCACCGGCAGGGACACACAGACTCCGGAGAGGGACGACAATCGATGCACGTGCAGAGATAACGATTGCTGGGTGCCCGCGGGTCCGGTACGTTCATCCGATGTCTGCGTTCATGACACCGGGTCGATCGATGATCCTGCCTCCGCCCCTGCATGCGGGCGCGCGTGTGGCGCTCGTGTCGCCCGCCGGCCCGCTCGGCGGTCCCGCCGAGGTGGCGCTCGCGGAGGCGAACGCACGCTCGCTGGGGTGGGAGCCGGTGGTGGGGCGTTTTGCACTCGCCCGCACCGGATATTTCGCGGGCACCGACGACGAGCGCATCACCGATCTCCGCGAGGCGCTGGCCGATCCGTCGATCGACGGAATCTGGTGCCTGCGCGGCGGCTACGGCGCCATGCGTCTGCTGCCCATGCTCGACGGTGATTCGCTCCGGCAACGGCCGCGTGTGCTGCTCGGCTACTCCGATATCACCGCGCTGCACGCGGCGTGGCAAACGGCCGGCGTGGTGTCCTACCACGGGCCGACGGCGCGCGCCGAGCTGTCCCCGTTCAGCAGAGACTCGCTGATAAAGGCCATCACCACCGGTCACGAACCGGCCGGCGACGCGCCCGATGCCACCTGTATCGTGCCGGGCCGCGTCGAGGGCCGACTCGCCGGGGGCAATCTCGCGCTGGTGGCGTCGCTCGCTGGCACGCCGTGGGCCGTCTCGTTTCGTGATGGCATCGCCGTGCTCGAAGATGTGCACGAAGCGACGTATCGGGTGGATCGCATGCTCGTGCAGCTGCGCCTCGCCGGAGCCTTCGATGGCTGCCGAGGCATCGTGTTCGGCCACTGCACCGACTGCCCCGACACGAGCGAAGACGGTCGGCGCACACTGCGTGATCTGCTGTCGGAGCTTGGGCACGCGCTGAACGTGCCCACCCTGATGGGGGTGCCGGTAGGACATATTCCAGACCAATGGACGCTGCCGCTGGGGGCCATGGCAACCCTCGATGCGGGCGCGCATACCTTGCAGGTTCACCGTCCCACTCTCTGAGCTCATGTCGCACAAGACCGCGCAGCAGTTGATTGCCGAAGCCAAACAACGGGTGTCCGAAACCACCGTGCACGAGTTGCGCGAACTGCAGTCGGGCGGTGAGCCGTTCGTACTGGTCGATGTGCGCGAGCAGAACGAGTGGAACCTGGGGCACATCCCCGGTGCGATCTACATCGGGCGTGGCGTGCTGGAGAGCTCGGTGGAGCAGCGCATTCCGCGCGAGGCGCGTGTGGTGCTGTACTGCCAGTCGGGCAACCGGTCGGCGCTGGCCGGTCAGACGCTGCTGGAGCTCGGCTACGGAAACGTGGTATCGCTGGCCGGTGGCTGGCGAGACTGGGTGGGCAGTGGCGGCGAGGTCGCGGACTGAGCGCGCACCTCGCGTACCGCGCCGTGCTCGACGCGTCGTTGCGCCATCCGACGGTCGCACATCTCGCCGAGCAGCTCGCGGTGCGTCCGGCGCTCGATGCAACACACGAGCGTGGCGTGCGATTGGCGGCCGTCGCGGCGGTGATTCGTGTGCTCGCGGAGCCCGAGCTGCTGTTCATCAAGCGCGCTGAGGCCGTGGGGGACCCGTGGAGCGGGCACATGGCGTTCCCCGGTGGCCGCCACGAACCGGGTGATCCGTCGCTGCTCGAGACGGCGGTGCGCGAAACGCGGGAGGAGACCGCGATCGACATCACGCACGCGGGTCACCTGCTCGGCCGCCTCGATGATCTCGCACCGCGCAGCCCGATGCTGCCGCGCATCGTGATTCGACCTTACGTCGCGATTGTGCACCCGGAGGTGCAGATCGTCGCGAGCGAGGAAGTGGCGGCGCACTTCTGGGTGCCGCTGACGCAGCTGCTCGATCCATCCACACAGTCCGAGCATGAACTGCTGCACGAGGGCGCGCGGCTACGCTTCCCGGGCTATCGGGTTGGCCCGCACGTGGCCTGGGGGCTGACCGAGCGCATCGTGCGGCAACTGCTGGGCGTGATCGACCCGCGCTGACGGTCGATCAGTCGGCCGTGTCCGCGGGCAGACGTGCGAGCCACTGCGCGGCAAATGGCAGGAAATCACGCTCGCTCACCATGCCCACGAGGCGCCCCGCATGCACGACCGGCAGGCATCCTACCGCGTGCGTTCGCATGAGCGCGAGCGCGTCAGCGCACGAATGCGTTGGTGTCACGGTTCGGATGGTGGTCGCCATCAGATCACGGACAGCGCGCGCATCGTTGGGTGGCGTGTTGTGCGTCGCGAGCAGCGAGCGATGGGACAGAAGCCCGACGAGCGCGCCGTGATCGTCCTGCACCGGCACGTGGCGCACATGCTTCCACCGCATCACGCTCGACGCCACATCGAGCAGGTCGTCGGGGTGCACCGTGAAGAGGTCCGTGCTCATGATCTCCTGCACGGTCCACACATGCTGCGGCCATTGATCGCGCTCGGTCGCAGTGATCCCGGCCCAGTCGGTGACGGGTTCGACGGTCCATTGCCGGTCGCGCATTGCGCGTGTGAGCGATTGTGCTCTCGCAATCGGATTACGGATACTGCGCAGCGCGTCCCACGCATCACGTTGCCAGCGCGCGCCGGTGCGGCCACTTGTAGCGCGCGCGGCGATCACATCGAGGGTGCGACGAATTTCCGGCTCGCTGACGCTGGCGGCGCGCAGTCCCCGCTCGGCCAGCGGTAGCAGCGTGTGAGCGATCAGCTCACGCGCCGTTCCACGCCTGCCGCGCTCCCAACACAACTCCGATTCGAGCCCGTGGTGCGCGGCCGCGTGAAAGTTGGCGCGTACGTCTGCGAAGTCGAAGCGCGAGCGCACGTCGCCGATGTCCTGCTCGATGCCGAGCACGAGGCCGACAAAGAATGCCACGTTGGCCACTTCGTCGCGGATCGTGGGGCCAGACGGGAGCGGCCGGTGTTCGATGCGCAGATGCGGTTTGCCCTTCGAGACGCCGTAGCAGAGGCGGTTCCAGCGATAGAGCGAGCCGTTGTGCAGCGAGAGGGCGCGAAGCGCTGGTACGTCGCCGCGGTCGAGCACGGTGAGCGATGACTCGCCCGTGTCGCCCACGAGCAGCACCTGATGGCGCGCGACCTGATCCCGGTACACATCGAGCACCGAGTCGTGCACCCAGTCGTCGCCGAAGTGTACGCGCTGCCACGAACCGCGGACGCGATCGGCGGAGGGGCGACTGTCCACCGCCTGCTCGAAGGTGGGGATGCGCGATTCGTGCCACAGTCGTCGCTGCAACAGCAGTGGCGAGTTCACGGCCGCGGCAAGCACGGGGCCAGCCACGAGCTGTGCGATGTTGTAGATCGTGGCGAGGCGGTCAGGCGCCACTTGCAGGTGCACTTGAATGGACGTGTTGCACGCTTCGAGCATGACGCTGTCGAGCTCGACCTGCAGCAGCTCGTCGCCCTGGACGAGCGTGCGCATGCGACCGCCGGCAAGCTCCACCAACCGTGCGTTGAGCGCGTGGTAGCGGTCCGACGGCGTGAGGTTGTCGAGCGTGAGATCGGTGAGCGTGATCGAGGGGAGCACGCCCGAGAGGGCGACGTCAGCCTGGTGGTGCGCGGCCGCCCTTCGCGCCTTGGCCAGCGATGTGCGCAGACTGTCTTCGAGCGTCGTGAGCGACCCTGCGCCGAGCACGAGCGGGTCGACATTCAGCTCGAGATTGAAGCGGCCGATCTCGGTGGTGAACGATGCATCGTTCAGCGTGGCCAACACCTCAGGGCCACGCGGTGCCGGTCGCCCGTCGCGATCGGTGAGAAAGAACTCCTGCTCGAGCCCGATACGCGTGACCCCGTGCTCGAGCTGTCCATCGCGCAGCATGCGGTCGAGCGCCTCGATATCGTCGAGCAGCGCACGCGAGAACCGATGCAGCGCGTCCGTGTCGGGCACGGCCGCAACGTGGTGATCACCCATGAGCAGATGTGCTCCCGCGTTTCAGCGGGTCAGTGTGAAGTGCACCACGGAGACCACGTCGTCGTCATCAAGGACGGGCAGCCATCGTTGCATGTCTCGTGCGCGCGGCGGCATCGTCGGCGAGACACGAAACGGCACGGAGACGCGGCCGAGATGTGCTCCGCGGTCATCATGCACATCGTAGACGGTGCGGTGCGTCTGGTAGGCCTGCGTATGCATGAGCCAGAGGCGACCGTCGTCATCCACCCAGAGTGCGCCGATGGCTGGCTTGGTGTTGGGGACCTTGGACGCGTCGAAGTCGTTGGTGGCGTAGCGCTCGAGGCGTTTGCGGATCTGCGCGATGGCTTCGGTTCGCTCGGCGGGTGCCACGGGAAGGCGTGGCAGGCGCAGTGTGCTCTGGGCGATGGTGTCGTTGCCGCCGATGCGTACGAGCGAGGCCTGCAACGCGTCCGGGGACGCACACCACACGGTCCCGCGTCCTGTGGCGACCACGCCGCCGCCGGTGGTGAACGGGTAGGCCCCCATGGCGCCGCCCGGCCCCTTTGCCGTCCACCCCGTGAAGGTGGCGGGCTTAATCTGCGACAGCCCGGCACATGCTGGCGATGCGACGGTGCCACGGTCCACGCCGGTGGCACTCACGCGACGCCACACGCGCGCAAAGTCGTCGCCGACCCGCACGATGGTGGGATCGATGACCTCCTGCGTGGTGCGATCAAACCAGGCGTCCCACCGATAGCCGAAGCCGAAAATCGACAGCGTGTGTTGCCGCAGGAACCGTCCGTCCGCGCCAAACACGGTGAGTCGGCCGTTCTGCGGGTCGTTGATCCATACGGTGCCGTCACCGTGCACGAGCAGGCCGTTGGCATTGCGCATTTCGCCCGGGCCCGCGCCAGCGCGTCCGGTCGTCCCCACGAAGCGGCCGCGCGCATCGTAGCGGCGAATGGATTGCTCCTTGAAGTCGAGCGTCCAGAGCGATCCATCCTTCAGCACGACGAGGTCACGCAGATCGGCGAACCCCGATGCGCCGGCTTCCGTGCCGTCTACCCGCCACTGTTCCACGGCGCGCCACGTCGAGACCGCGAGTGCGGGCTGCGACGGCAAGGGAGGTGCCGCGAGCATGTAGAGTGCGACCACGGCGACGGCCCGACGCAACACGAGTGGGTGACAGATCACCAGACGTCGCATGCAGCCACCTCGGGTCAGGGTTACGGATTGCCGCGCCAACACACCGCAGGCCGTCCGCGAAGTTGCACGCGTTGGCCCTCTGTCGCCACCATTCGACAGTACTACGCCCGCCCCAGCACGGTTCCGCACTCCCGCCCCCGGTCCTATGCGTCATTCCACCTCTCGCGCTGCGATCGCCGCGCTGCTCTTCAGCGCCGCCTGCGCCGCACCACCTGCGTCGTCCGTGGCCACCCCGATGACCGGGAAGCGCGCGGAAGGACGCGCCGGCATGGTGTCCGCGTCCCAGCAGGAAGCCACGCTCGCGGGGGTGCAGATCCTGAGGCAGGGGGGCAACGCCGTCGATGCCGCCGTGGCAACGGCGTTTGCGCTGTCGGTGGTGGACCCGTCCCAGACCGGATTGGGCGGGGGCGGGGCCGCGACGGTGTACATGCAGGGCGCGCGGCGCGCCGATCACCTGTCGTTTTATCCGAGTTCAGGCAACGACGAGGCGTGGACGCGCCCTGATACCGGCAGTGCTGGCGGTGACCGCGCAGGCCGCGGAGCCGCCACCCCCGGCATGGTGCGGGGCCTGCTCGCGTTGCACGACTCGCTCGGCCGTCTGCCGCGTGAGCAGGTGATTGCGCCGGCGCTCGCGCTCGCGCGTGACGGGTTCATCGTCACTCCCCTGCTCTCCCGGACGATTGCGTCGGCCGCTGAGCGTGTGAAGCTCGAACCGGGGGCCGCGGCTCGGTTCATGCCGAATGGCACGCCGCTGCGCCCCGGTGAACGTCTGGTGCAGCCTGAACTGGCCAGTCTGCTCGAGCTGATCGCCTACGCCGGCGCGGACGCGTTCTACCGCAGCGCGTTCGCCGAACGCCTCGCCTCGCATGTGCAGGCGCGCGGCGGATTGATCACGGCCGAGGACATGGGCAACTACGAGAGCACCTGGATGCGTCCGCTATGCACTACTTGGCGCGGCTACACGGTACTCGGTGCGCCGCCGCCAATGGGCGGCGCGGTCGTGCTGCAGATGCTGCATCTCGCGGAGCTGAGCGGGCTCACCGCCAATCGCGGCTACACGGAGCACCCGGCGACGGCCACTTCGTTTGCCCAGCTCATTCGCATTGCGCAGATCGACGGACAGCGTTGGCGCGGCGATCCGCGAGGGCGCCCGGTACCGGCGAACGGCATGGCCAGCGCGATGTACGCACGCGCGCGCGCCGAACTGCTGAGCGCTCCGCTCACCGACAGCGTGCGTGCGGGCGATGCGTGGACGGCCGAGACCGCACCGCTGACGCCGGAATGCTCGACGGTCGATCCGTTTCGCGCGCCGCCGCGCAGCGACATCGACGCGGGGGCCTTCGCGAATGCGACCGTCGAGGAGGGCGAGCTCGCGCAGGACAGCAGCTTCACCTCGCACCTCAGTGTGGTCGATGCGGAAGGCAACGCCGTGTCGATGACGACGACGGTGGGTGTGCTCTTCGGCTCGGGCGTGTGGAGCGATGGGGTATGGCTCAACTCGGCGGGGCGCAACTTCGACGCGGCGACACGTGGTCGGAACCGCTACAGCAACAGCACCATGTCGCCCACCATGTTGCTGCAGGGGAATCGGGTGCGACTGGTGGTGGGCGCGGCCGGGTCGCAGTACATCCAGCCGGCGACTGCCCAGGTGACGGTGCGCATGCTGGTGTTCGGCGAGGACCCCGGGCTGGCGCTGGCCGCGCCGCGCCTGCACCCCACGTGGTCCTCGCGTGAAGTGGAAGTGGAGCCGGGCTTCCCCGCGTCCGTGTACGGGGCGTTGGTGGATCGCGGCTTCCGCCCGTTGTCGCGCGCGGGGGACATTCAGTTTGGCGGGGTGCACGCGGTATACGTGTCGCCGGACGGTCGCCGAATCGGAGCGGCGGACCCGCGCCGTGACGGGTTCGCGGCAGGGCAGTAGGGGGCGCGCCGAGACGGACGGGGCGAAGTTTGTGTGGGGTTGACTTGATGTTTAGGGTACGCTAAAAATCTGGCGTGCCTGTCACGCCGTCGCCCCCTCCCACTCCGCTCGATCCCCCGGCGCCTCCGCCCGGCACGCCGGCCGCGCCCACCATCGTGCCCGCCGAGCCGGACGCCGGCTGGCGCCGAGCGCGCATCGCGCCTTCGCTGGCCGAGGTCTACCGGTCGGTGCCGGTGAACAAGGCGACCACCTTCAAGAAGCTGCTGGCGTTCGCCGGCCCAGGCTATCTCGTGGCCGTGGGCTACATGGACCCGGGCAACTGGGCCACCGGACTCGCGGGCGGATCACGCTTCGGCTACGCGCTGCTCAGCGTGATCCTGCTGTCCAATCTCATGGCCGTGCTGCTGCAGGGGCTCGCGGCCAAACTGGGCATTGTGACCGGCCGAGACCTCGCGCAGGCCTGCCGCGACCACTACTCGCCGCCGGTGGCCTTCGCGCTCTGGGTGCTGTGCGAAATCGCCATCGCCGCCTGCGACCTGGCTGAGGTGATCGGGTCGGCGATCGCGATCAACCTGCTCTTCGGGATTCCGTTGCCCTGGGGCATCGCGATCACCGCGCTCGATGTGCTGCTCGTGCTGTACCTGCAGAACCGGGGCTTCCGCTATCTCGAGGCGCTGGTGATTTCGCTGGTGGCCGTGATCGGCGGCTGCTTTGCCTTCGAGCTGTTCATCTCGCGACCGGACGTGGCAGGTATCGCACGCGGCTTCGTGCCCACGACGGAGATCATCAGCAATCCCACCATGCTGTACCTCGCCATGGGCATTCTCGGCGCCACGGTGATGCCCCACAACCTGTATCTGCACTCGTCCGTGGTGCAGACGCGCAAGTACGAGCTCAATGCCGAGGGCAAGCGGGAGGCAGTGCGGTTCGCCTTTCTCGACTCCACGATTGCGCTCACCTTCGCACTGTTCATCAACGCGAGCATTCTGATTGTGGCGGCGGCCACGTTTCACACCACCGGCAACACGGAGGTGGCTGAAATCCAGGACGCGTATCAGCTGCTCTCGCCGCTGTTGGGCGTCGGTGCGGCAAGTACCGTCTTCGCGCTCGCGCTGCTCGCCTCGGGTCAGAGCTCCACGCTCACCGGCACGCTGGCGGGCCAGATCGTGATGGAAGGATTTCTCGAGCTGCGCATTCGGCCATGGCTGCGCCGATTGATCACGCGCATGATCGCGATCGTGCCGGCGGCGATCGTGGCCATCTTGTACGGAGAGAGCGGCACGGCGAAGTTGTTGGTGTTCAGTCAGGTGGTGCTCAGTCTGCAGCTCTCCTTCGCCGTGTTTCCGCTGGTGCGTTTCACCTCGGATCGCGAAAAGATGGGCGAGTTCGTGAACTCGGGGCTGCTCAAGTTTGCGGCGTACGTCATCGCCGCGATCATTGCTGCGCTGAACGTCTGGTTGCTCGTGCAGACATTCGCCGAGCTGCGCGGCTGACTCTTTCCGTTCTCCGATGTACCAGCGCATTCTCATTCCGCTCGAGCATTCGGCGTACGATGCGGGCATCCTCGATCATGTGCGTCAGCTGGCCCAGCTGTGCGGTGCGTCGATGGTGCTCATTCACGTGGCCGACGGGTGGGCGGCGCGCAATGCGCAGCAGTTGGCGCTCCGGGAATCGGAAGAGATGGCGCGGGATCGCGCGTATCTCGAAGAGACGTGCGCGCGGCTTCGGGCAGAAGGATTCAGCGCGGATGCCGTGCTCGCCGCCGGTGACCCGGCGGCCGAAATTTGTGCGGCGGCCGAACGCGAGCGGTGCGACCTGATCGCCATGGCCACGCACGGCCACAAGGGTCTGCAGGATCTCATCTATGGCGCCACGGCGAACAGTGTGCGCCACCGCACCATGGTGCCGGTGCTCATGGTGCGCGGACCAGCGCCGGGCTCGGTCACAGCCGAGGGGGTGGCATGACCACGCCCCGTCGCGCGCGACCAGCGCGCCCCGGCACCGTGCAACCGGCGTCGGCCGATGGGCGGGTGAGCGCACCCGTCGAAGATTACTTGAAGGCGATCTACGATCTGGCCGGTCGCGAGGGCACCGCGTCCACCAACGAGGTCGCGGCGCGACTTGGCGTGGCACCCGCCTCGGTCACGGGCATGATCCGTCGGTTGTCGGAGCAGGGGCTGCTCGAATACGAGCGCTACCGCGGCGTGCGACTGAGCGAACCGGGGCGACTGGTGGCGCTCCGCACCATTCGGCGTCATCGCATCATCGAGTCGTACCTCACCGAACAGCTCGGATATCCGTGGGATCGGGTGCATGACGAGGCGGAGCGACTCGAACATGCCGCGTCGGACGAGCTGGTGGAGCGCATGGCGGTGGCGCTGGGTAACCCCACGTCGGACCCGCACGGGGCGCCGATCCCCACCGCCGATGGTCGAGTCGATGAGCGCCGGCACAAGACATTGGCCGACCTCGAGGTCGGCACGCTCGCTCGCATGGTGCGCGTGAGCGACAAGAATCCGGGGCTGCTCCGGTATCTGGCTGAAATCGATCTCACACCGGGGGTCGAGGTGCAGGTGCTCGCCCGTGCTCCCTTCGAAGGCCCGCTGACGCTGCGCATCGGGGATGCCGAACCGGTGGTAGGGCAGGGGCTGGCCGAGCAGGTGCTGGTGGAGGCGGTGCCGGAGCCTCCCGACTGCGCGTAGTGCGCGGCCTCGCGCGCGAGCGGCGTGTGCGGAACGAACGCGCGAAACCGTCCGTTGCCGAGGGGTGAACTTGATGACGCGCCTGCCCAAAACTCGCGAAGCAATCCGACGGCTGGCTGTTGCGCTGTGTGCGACGGTCGGCGTTGTGGCGTGGCAGCCGCTGCCCGCGCAGAGCGCCCCCGGACCCGTGATCGGAGCGCCCCGGGACCCGCTCGTGCCGGGACGTCGTCCGCCGCTCGTGCGCGGGATCGCGGTCGATGAACGGCTTGCGAGCGACGCCGGCGTGCAGGTGGGCGATACGCTCCGCCTGAGCGCTGAAGCCGGGACCGTGGGCGAGCCGGTGGTGGTGAGCGCGCTGGTGCGGCGCGCTGCCGATCCGTCGGAAGTGGCGCGCAGCGAGTACCGCGTACGTTTGCACCTCGATCATCTGCAACGACTCACCGGATCGGCCGATCGTGTGGATCGGTTCGCCGTGGCGATCAACGCCGAGGCCGGACCCGCTGCGGTGGATTCGTTTCTTGCGGGAGTGAACCACGTGGCCTTCGGCTTCCGGGCGCACGCCTCACGCGACGTGGCGGTGCAGAGCTCACGCACCTTTCAGGTGGTGGACCGCTTTCATCGCGCAATCGGCGGCATCACGATCGTGGCGAGCGCGGTGTTTCTGCTGTGCATTCTGCTGTTGAAGGTGGAAGAACGACGGCGGGCCGTGGCCGCGCTGCGTTTGGCGGGGCTGTCCCGACGGACGGTCGCCCTGTCGGTCATTGCGGAAGCCGCCGTGGTGGCTGTACTCGGCAGCGCCGCCGGTGCCGCGATCGGCTGGGTGGCAACACTGCTGGTGAACGCCCACTACCAGCGCGTCTTCCGCACGCCGCTCACGTTCGCGCTGCTCACGCCGCGCATTGCGCTGTTCGCCGTGGCGCTGTCGCTGCTGCTCGGCATCGTGGCGGGCTCACTCGCCGCGTGGCGGCTGGTGCGCACGCCGCCGCTCACGCTGTTGGGTCGCTGATGCTGCCGATTGCTGCCAATAGTGGAGCGACGCACTGATGCGCGCCACCCTCGCGTGGGCCGCACTGCGCCGTCACCCCATGCGCACGTTGCTCGCGGTGTTTGGTCTCGCGATCGCCGCCGCGCTCCTGCTCGACATGGTCATGCTCGCCACGGGCATGCGCGCGTCGTTTCGCTCACTGCTCACCTCGCAGGGGTATCAGCTGCGCGTCACGCCCAAGGGCACGTTGCCGTTCGACACCGAAGCGTCGGTCGGAGGGGCGGCCGCGCTTGTGGCGTCGTTGCGATCGCACCCCGATGTTGCACGCGTGAGTCCGTCGCTGGGCACCACGGTGCAAGCACAGCGTGGCGAGCAGGCCGTGAGCGCCTTCGCGCTGGGCACCAACGCGGACGTGCAGGGCGAATACACCCTGCTTGCCGGGCGCGAACCCAGCATGCCCGCTGACAGCACGATCCGCGAAGCGATTGTGAACGCGACGTTCCTGACGCGTCTGGGTGTCTCACTCGGTGACACGGTCGATTTGAGCACGGAACGCAGCGCACAGCTGCGCCAGTCCGGTCGGCGTGGACGTGTGGTGATCGTTGGCGAGGCCCGCTTTCTGTACGTGCCGCCCGGGCTGCCGGCGCTCTCCACGCCACTCGGTGCGCTGCAGCACTTCCTCGGCACGAGCGGGCGAGACCGCATGTCGCTCGCCATGGCGAGCGTGCGCGTGGACGGGCTCGATGCCGCGGCGCAGCGCGATCGCATTGAACGCGTCCGTCTATGGATCGAGACCGAACATTCGCGTGTCACGGCGATCTCCACCGAGACGGCCATTGTGCAGGTCGAAGAGCGGTTGGCCTACTTCCGCCAACTCGCCTTCATTCTTGGCGCGCTCAGTCTGGTGATCGGCGTGCTGCTTGTCACCACCCTGGTGTCGCTCTCGGTGAACGAACGACTCGGTGAGCTCGCCGTGCTGCGAGCCATTGGCGTGCCGCGAGCCGGCGTGCTGCAACAGATCATGCTCGAGGGACTCATGCTCGGACTTGCCGGCATCACGATCGGCCTCGGCCTCGGCCTCGTGACGGCGCGCTGGCTCAACACCATTCTGCGCGACTTTCCGGGATTGCCGGCCGATCTCGATTTCTTCGTGTGGAGTGGCGAAGCTGCGTGGAAGTCGCTGGCCATGCTGCTGATTGCGGCCACCTTTGCCGGCGCGATTCCGGCGTGGCGTGCGTCGCGCGTGCGCGTGGCGCAGGCCTTGCGCGAAGAGGCGGTCGCATGAAGCCCATCAATGGCACCTCCGACGTGCTGCTCGACGCGCGTGACGTGAAGCGGGAGTATCGCGCCGGCGAAAGCACGGTGCACGCACTACGCGGCGTGTCCCTCACCATCACTCGTGGTGAGTTCGTGGCGATCGTGGGGGCCAGCGGTTCGGGCAAGTCCACGCTGCTGCATCTGCTCGGCGCGGTGGACGCGCCCGACGTAGGCTCCGTGACGTTCGAAGGGCGCGATATCTCGCACTTGAGCGATGCCGAGGCGACGCGGCTGCGTCTGTTGCGAGTGGGACTCGTCTTTCAGCGCTTCTACCTCATGCCCACGCTCTCGGCGCTCGAGAACGTGATGCTGCCCATGGCCGAGGCGGGCATCGCACCCGCGGCCCGCCGTGCGCGCGCCGAGGAGTTGCTGCGGTATGTCGGACTCGGCGAACGCACCGGACATCGCCCCACGCAGCTGTCCGGCGGCGAGCAGCAGCGCGTGGCGGTGGCGCGCGCGCTGGCGAATCAGCCGGCGTTGTTGTTGGCCGATGAGCCCACCGGTGAACTCGATGCGGCCACCGGTGCTGCCCTGATTGCACTCCTGCAGCGCCTCAACGCCGACGGACTCACCTGCGTGCTCGTGACACACGATGCAGCGCTCGCGCAGTCGGCGCAACGCGTGATCACCATGCGCGATGGTCGCATCGTACACGATACGCGCAGCGACACCGCGCCCACGGCCGGAGACATCGCGCCGTGATCTGGCAGCTCGCGTGGCGCAACATCACCGATCGTCCGTGGCGTGCCGCGTTGCTGCTGCTCGGTTACGGCCTGGGAGTGGCGGTGATGATCACGCTGCTGGCCGTCGGCGAGGCGATGCTCACGCAGGCGCGCGAGGAAAAGCTGGTGGGTGGCGGTGACATCACCGTGCTGCCCGACGGCATCGATCTTGAAGTGCTCAAGACGGGTGGGCTGGGCGGCATGTTCTTCTCCGTCCCCAACGCGCGCTTCGTGTACCGGCAGGTGCTGGCGTCGCCGCGTCACGCCGAGTTGGTAACGGCCGTTGCACCCCAGATCGACAACAAGTTGCTGTATCTCACCACGGCCGACGGACAGGAGCTGCCGGTGCGCGCCACCGGCGAGCTGCCCGATGCCTCGCGCGGTGTGGGCGCCGGCCCCACGCTCGTGTCGGGCGAGTGGAAGAACGACGAGGCCGATGCGCGCTGGGCCGATCCCACCCTGGCCGAGCGCCGACACGATAGCGATCACTTTCATCTGCCGCTGGGTGATGTGGCCACGCGTCCGTCGTGGGGGGAGTGGCACTATTTCAATGTGCTCTCCGACGACGCCACGCGGTGGGCGTTCATTTCGTTCATCGTGGGCGGTGACATTCCCGACGGCGAATGGGGCGGTCAGGTGCTCGTCACGTTGCACGAGCGTGGCCAGTCCTCGCGTCGCTTCAGTGCGGGTGTGCCGGGCGAGCAGGTGCGCTTCTCCACCACGGACGCCGACGTGCACATCGGCAATGCGTCCGTCCGTGTACTCGCTGATGGCAACTATTCGATCGTGGCGCGCGTGATCGAGGAAGGTCGTGGTACGCCGCTGGAGCTCGATCTCATCGTCTCGCCGGTGCCCAACGCCGAGTTCCCGGGTGCGACGCTGCTGAGCGGTGATTTTGCGTCCGGTTACACCGTGCCTGGGCTGCGCGCCACCGCCACCGGCACGCTGTGTACCGACGGCCGCTGCGAGCGCTACGACGCCGCACGCGCCTACCACGACCACAACTGGGGCATCTGGCGTGGCGTCACGTGGGAGTGGGGCGCCGCCAACGCCGGTGCACTGGGGCTGCTGTTCGGCCGTGTGCAGCCCCCCGATTCCCTGGAGACCGAGTCACCGCTCTTTGTCTACGTGACCGACTCGCTGGGCTTCGTGGCACTTTTCCGGCCTCGCGCGATTGCCTACGACGACAGCCGGGTCCTGCGTGTGGGCGGACAGTCGCTCCGGGTGCCGGCCTCGGGCGTGATGGAGGACGTGCGCGGGGACGACACCCTGCGCGTGGAGCTGTTCACCGACGATGCGACGGCCACGGACACGCGCGCCGGCCTCGTGGAGCGAGGGGAATCGGCGCTGGCGAGGCAGTTGGCCCGCCCCTGGTTCGTGCAGCTGCAGGGTCGGGTGCGCATCACGATGCGGGTGCGCGGGGTACGCACCGTCGCTGAGGGTACGGGGTTCTTCGAGACGTACCGGTGACCTGAGCGCCGTGGGGAGGTTTCGGTCGGGCCACAGGTCGCCCATGGCCGCCTCCGGAGGTCAATCTGCCCTATCTTTCCTGTATGCCCCGACCGTCACGCACCGCCCTGCCGCCCGCCGAGTTGTCGGCGGAGATCACTCGCCAGCTCGCCGCCGGCACGCACCCTCGGCCGCACGAGGTGCTCGGCATGCACGGTGCAACCCACGGCGGTGTGCGCGGCGTGGTGTTCCGAGCGCTGAGCGCTGGCGCCACGGCAATGTGGGTGGTGCTCGAGAACGGCGCGGAGCACGTGCTCGAGCCGGCCGCCGGAGGCATTCACCAGTGTTTCGTGCCCGGTGCCCGACCGGTGCTGCGCTATCGCGTGCGTGCCCAGTTCGAAGACGGGCGCACGGTCGATACGGAGGACCCGTATCGATTCCCGTCGACGCTCGGCGCGATGGATCTGCACCTCTTCGGGGAAGGGTCGCACCTGCGGTTGTGGGAAGTCTTCGGTGCGCAGCTGCGAACGATTGATGGCGTCTCGGGTGTCGCGTTCGTGGTGTGGGCACCGAACGCGCGCGGGGTGAGTGTGATCGGCGACTTCAACGCCTGGAACGGGCACGCCCACCCCATGCGCAAGCTCAACGCCGGTGGCGTGTGGGAGCTGTTCATCCCCGGGGTGCAGGACGGTGCGAAGTACAAGTACGAGATTCGCGCCCTCTCCGGCCCGGTGCGCGTGAAGACTGACCCGCTCGGTCTGCACATGGAGCAGCAGCCGGGCAACGCGTCAATCGTAACCCGACGCGATCGCTACACGTGGGGCGATGCGGCCTGGCTTGAGGCGCGTGCGGCACGTGAACCCGTGCGCGAACCGATGCATGTGTATGAAGTGCATCTCGGCTCGTGGCGCCGTGTGCCCGAAGAGGGCAATCGATCGCTCACATATCGTGAGATCGCACCGCTGCTCGCCGAGCACTGCACGCGACTCGGGTTCACGCATGTGGAGCTGATGCCGGTGCTGGAGCATCCGTACGGCGCCTCGTGGGGCTATCAGGTAAGCGGCTACTATGCGCCCACGTCGCGATACGGCACGCCCGACGACTTCCGTTTCTTCGTGGACACGATGCACGCGGCCGGTATTGGTGTGCTGTTGGACTGGGTGCCTGCGCACTTCCCCAAGGACGACTTCGCGCTACGCCGCTTCGACGGCACCGCGTGCTACGAGCACGAGGACCCACGGCTCGCCGAGCATCCGGAGTGGGGCACGCTGATCTTCAATTACGGCCGCAATGAAGTGCGCAACTTTCTGCTGGCCAACGCGCTGTATTGGATCGAGGAGTTCCATCTCGACGGACTGCGCGTGGATGCCGTGGCGTCCATGCTGTATCTCGACTACGGCCGCGAGGCGGGGCAGTGGATGCGCAATCGGTTGGGGGGACGCGAGAACCTCGATGCCGTATCGTTCCTGCGCCAGCTCAACTACACCGTGGGGACGCGTCATCCGGGTGTGGTGATGATCGCCGAAGAGAGCACCACCTGGCCGCGTGTCACGCATCCGATTGCGGAGGGCGGGCTGGGGTTCACGTTCAAGTGGAACATGGGGTGGATGCACGACACCCTCGACTACTTTCGTGTGGACCCGCTGTTTCGCAGCGGCAATCACGACCGGCTCACGTTCGCGATGATGTACGAGTACAGCGAACGTTTCGTGAACCCGATGTCGCACGACGAAGTGGTGCACCTCAAGAAGTCGCTGCTCGAAAAGATGCCGGGTGATGCGTGGCGCAAGTTCGCGAACCTGCGCGCGATGCTGGCGTACGCGATCACGCGTCCGGGCAAGTCGCTGCTGTTCATGGGGGCGGAACTCGGTACGTCGCGCGAGTGGAATCACGATGTGAGTCTCGAGTGGCACCTGCTCGAGCAACCGCTGCCTGCGGGATTGGAGCAGTTCGTGGCGGCGATTGGCGCGCTATATCGCGCCCATCCATGTTTCTGGCGTCGTGATCACGAACCGGCCGGCTTTGCATGGATCGACGTCGCCGATCGGGAGCAGAGCGTGGTGTCGTTCGTTCGACGCGACGGCGATGACCATGCCGTCGTGGTGCTCAACCTCACGCCGGTGCCGCGTGACGGGTACCGCATCGGTGCGCCGGCGCGCGGCGCGTATCGGTATGCGCTCTCGAGCGATGACGCCGTGTTCGGCGGCAGCGGGACGGTGGCCACCGATGTCGTGCTCACCGATGACTCGCCGTATCATGGGTTTGGGCAGTCCATGCTGCTCACGCTACCGCCGCTGTCGGCGGTGGTGTTGCTCCCCGAGCCGGGAACCGCAGAAAGCGCGGCCACAGTGCGCGCCGCCGACGAAGTGCCGGCTGGCATCGAGGTGGCGGTGCCTGCCAGTGAGCTGACCGTGCAGGAGCTTGGCATCAGCAGGCGAAGCCGCCGTGTGAAGCGTCACGGCGCCGCGCTCGATGCGGGCGACGCATCTCCGAGTGGCGAAAAACCCAAGCGCAGCAAGACGAAGAGCGCCAAGCCGAAGCCGGCCAAGGTGAGCAAGCCCAAGACGCCCAAGGCGCCGAAGACTCCCAAGGCTCCAAAGCCCGAGGACGACGCGTGAGGGCACGCGCCGGGAGCACCGTGAAGACGGTGTTGTTCGGCCTGCTCGTCGTGGTGGCCGCCGGCGTGTGCGTGCGTCTTGGCTTCTGGCAGCTCGATCGGCTCGCACAGCGACGCGCGTACAATGCCGCGGTGGCAGCTCGGCTCGACGCTGGCGCGGAGCCGCTTCGGGCCGCCCTGGCGCGCGACACGGCCGAGTCGCGATGGCGGCGCGTGTCGGCCGTGGGTGTGCCGGATTACGAACGAGAAGTCGTGCTCGCCTCGCGCACCCGCGGTGGTTCGCCCGGTGTGTGGTTGATCACGCCGGTGCAGCTGCCGGGTACCGATACGCTGCTCGCGTATGTGCGCGGATGGGTGTATTCCCCCAACGGTCGCACGGTCGATCGGTCGCAATGGCGCGAATCGGATTCGCTCGCGATCGATGGGCTGGTGGATGCCTTTCACCGTCCGGCGGCGGGCGCCGTACGCCTCACGTCCGACACGCGCGCCTTTCGTTGGCTGGAGCGCGACACGCTCGCGGCGGAGTGGCGTGCGCCGGTGGCGTCGATGCTCGTGTATCAGTTGGGCGATACGATCGGCGGGTACGCCGAAACGGGCGGCGTGGTGCCGGCCCGCTTCCCCATGCCCACCATGAACGAAGGGCCGCACAAGAGTTACGCACTCCAGTGGTTCGGCTTTGCGATCGTGTTCGTGGTGGGCTACGGCGCGGTGGTGGTCACGGCACGCAAGCGCGCCGCTCAGTCCCCGATGTTGTAGTACTCACGGTACCAGCGCACGAACTCGCGCACGCCGTGCGCAATCGGCGTCTTGGGCGCGAAGCCCACGTCCTGCACGAGGGCTTCCACATCGGCATAGGTGGCCGGCACATCACCCGGTTGCATGGGGAGCATACGCTTCTCCGCTTCCTTGCCGAGCGATTGCTCGAGCGTGCGAATGAGCTGCATCAGTTCCACCGGATTGTTGTTGCCGATGTTGTAGATGCGGTACGGCGCTCGACTCGTCGCCGGATCGGGCTTGTCGGAATCCCACGCCGGATTCGGCTCGGCGGTGTGGTCGGAGGTGCGGATCACGCCTTCGACGATGTCGTCGATGTAGGTGAAGTCGCGCTGCATCTGCCCATGGTTGAACACATCGATGGGCTGCCCTTCGAGAATGGCCTTGGTGAAGAGGAACAGCGCCATGTCCGGGCGGCCCCACGGACCGTACACCGTGAAGAAACGCAGACCGGTGGTGGGCAACCCGTAGAGATGGCTGTACGTGTGCGCCATCAGCTCGTTGGCCTTCTTGGTGGCCGCGTACAGCGACACCGGATGGTCCACGTTCTGGTGCACCGAAAACGGCATCGCCGTATTCGCACCGTACACGCTCGACGAGGACGCGTAGGTCAGGTGCTGCACGCCGTTGTGCCGGCACCCCTCGAGGATATGCAGGAAGCCCACGAGATTGCTCTCGATGTACGCATGCGGATGCGTGAGCGAGTAGCGCACCCCGGCCTGCGCGGCGAGATGAATCACGCGATCGAAGTGACCCGTGCTGAACACGCGCTCCATCTCGGCGCGATCTTCGAGCTGTACCCGTTCGAAGTGGAAGTTGGGATGGCTCGTGAGCTGCGCGAGCCGCGCCTCCTTCAGCGTCACGTCGTAGTAATCATTGACGCTATCGAGCCCGACGACCTCGTCGCCGCGTTCGAGCAACCGCTTGCTGGTATGGAAGCCGATGAAGCCGGCGGCGCCGGTCACCAGATGTCGTGCCATGAGATGCCTCTCGAAGGAAGGTGCAGGGTCGGTGAGCGACCCCGGTCCAAGACGAATCTACGCAGCAGGGCGTCACCGCCCCGGATCCGGGTGTCACGCCACGCGGCCGGGGCGAAGTGTCAGTAGGATCACGGCCAACAGCACCCCGATCCCGCCAAGCAACGTACCAGCACCCAGCGCCTGATTCAGCAGCACCACGCCCAGCAGCACCGTCCAGAGTGGCTCCACGGTGCTCGTGATGGCCGCTCGCACCGGCCCGAGTCCTGCCAGCCCGGTGAGAAAGCCGAAGAAGGCAAAGGTCGTCAGCACGCCCATCGTCACGCTCAGCGCGAACTCGCGCATGCTGGGCACCGTGAACAGAGCACCGGTGCTCACGCTCCACACCACGAACCAGAAGGTGCCACCCACGGCCACCGCGTGTGACACCCCCAGTGCCGGCAGCCCGCGCTGCCGCACGCCCATGAGCGGAATGTAGAGCGCATAGACCACGGCGGCGGCGAGCGCGAGCATGAGGCCAATCGGCGACATCGCCTCGGCACCCGGTGCGCCCACCATCAGCGTGATGCCGCCCACGGCGCAGAGGAGCGCGGCGACACGCAGCGGCGTGAGTCGCTCAATGCCTCGCACGGCGCTCCAGAGCGTGACCCAGACTGGAAACGTGTAGAACAGAAAGCCCACCGTCGCCGCGGGCAGATAGCGAAGCGCCGAGAGCGTAAGCGCGGCCACGGAGAACTGCGCCCCGCCGCCGAGCACGGTGAGATCGAGCATTCGCCACGGCGGGCGACCGGTCGGCTCCGGCATCGTGCGTCGTTCGTACCGCGCCGCGGCGCCGAGCAGCAGCGCAGACGTGAGGTAGCGCCAGAATTGGATCATCGACAGCGACGCCCCGTCGGCCGTGGCGAGCACCGTGAGCGGGGCGATCGAGCCGAAACAGCACGCGCTGAGCGCGATCCAACCGGTGGACGCCCAGGGACGCTGGCTCAGCGGAGCAGGCCGCCGAGAAACAGGGTGGCCGCCGAGAAGTAGATCACGATGCCGCTCACGTCCACCAGCGTGGCCACGAACGGCGCGGACGCGCTCGCAGGGTCGAAGCCGAGCCGGCGCAGCACGAACGGTAGCATGGAGCCCACCAGCGAGCCGAACGTGACCACGCCGATGAGCGCCACCGACACGGTGAACGCGAGCGGCATCGCCAGCCCTTCGTAATCATGCCCCAGCTCGAGGCCGCCCACGATCCACTGGCCGCTCGCCATGGCCTGCCACACGAGAATGCGCACGAAACCGAGCGCGCCGAGCAGCAGTCCGAGCGAGAAGCCGGTGGGGAGTTCGCGCTTGGCGACACGCCACCAGTCACGCAGCGTGACTTCGCCGAGTGCCATCGCGCGAATGATGAGCGACGTGGCCTGCGAGCCGCTGTTGCCGCCCGATGCAATGATGAGCGGAATGAACGTGCTGAGAATCAGCAGCTTGTCGAGCGCGCCTTCGTAGTGATGAATCGCGGAGGCGGTGAACAGTTCGCCCACGAAGAGCACAGCCAGCCAGCCGCCACGCTTCTTGAGCATATCGAAGATGCCGATGGTCATGTACGGCTCATCGAGCGCCTCCATGCCGCCGAACTTCTGCGCGTCCTCCGTCTGCTCTTCCTGAATGACGTCGATGACGTCATCGACGGTCACAACGCCGAGCAGCCGTCGCTCGTCGTCAACGACTGGAAGGGCTACGAGGTCGTAGTTGGAGGTGACCTGTGACACCTCTTCCTGCAGCATGTTGGGACCGACACTCACGACCTCGGTCCAGGCGAGCTCCGTGAGGCGCGTGCCTTCCTGCGCCGCCAGCAACTCCCGCAGCGAGAGCACGCCGCGCAGTCGTCCCTCGGCGTCCGTGGTATACACCGTGTACATCGCTTCCTTGCGACCAGCGCGCGCCATGGCTCGCACCGCCACGAGCGCCTCCTCCACCGTGAGCGCTTCTGCCACCGACACGAACTCGGTGGTCATGAGGCCGCCGGCCGTATACGGATCGTACTGGAGCAGCCGCTCGGTCTCGGCGGCCGCCTCGGGGGTCAGCTCGGAGAAGATCTCGTCGGCCGTCTCCTCGTCGAGCTCTTCGAGCACGTCGGCGCGCTCGTCGGGCGTCATTTCCTCCACGATCGTGGCGGCGGCCCGCGCGGAGAGCGTCTCGAGCACTTCGGAGCGAAACTCCTCGTCGAGGTACTCGAGCACGTCGGCAGCGCGCTCCTTCGGCAGCGCCGCGAGCAGCGCACCCGCACGCTCCGGTGGCAGCAACTCGGCGACGTCGGCGAGGTCGGCCGGGTGCAGCTCCTCCGTCTGCGGCCCGATGCTCTCCGGCGCCTCCTCGAGCAACTCGAGCAGGTCGGGAGCCAGCAGTGACGCCAGCGGACGATCCGGGTTGTTCGGCGTGGGCGTCATGCGGAGTCCCTCACGCGCGGCGAGTCGGTCACGCCGAAGCGCCCGACCGCTGCCGCGCGGCGAGCGTCGTGGGAAATGTGCGAGCGTGTTGAACGTGGAGGGCACGCGAGTGCGACGCAGTGGCGAGGCACCCTCGGGCGGGCGCAAGTTAGCCGACGGAGCGCAAGGGGCAAAGCCGATCACGGAAAGGGTCGCCGCATCGAGGGGTTTGACACCATTATTCGGAATGATCCGACTCGCATTCTGTGGACTCGGGGCCATCGGCACGCCGATGGCCCGTCATCTGGTGGGCGACCGCTTCGACCTCGTCGTCTGGAACCGTACGCACGAGCGGGCGACGGCTTTCGCCGCGAATCAGGGCGTGCGAGTCGCCTCGACGCCGGCCGACGCCGCCGCTCAGCGCGACATCGTCATCACCTGCCTGCCCACCTCGCGGGAGGTGTCCGCGTTGCTCGATGGAGACGACGGGCTGCTCGCCGCACTTGCGCCCGGCTCGCTGCTGCTGGACTGCACGTCGGGCGATCCGGCCACCTCTCGCGAGATCGCCGCGCGACTCGCCGAGCGCGGGGTGCACTTCGTCGATGCGCCCGTGAGTGGCGGTGTCAGCGGCGCCGAAGCGGGCACACTCACGGTGATGTGTGGCGGCCGTGACGAGGATGTGGAACGGGCGCGCCCCGTCCTCGAGGCGTTCGGGCAGCGCATCGTGCACGCCGGACCGGTGGGCGCCGGGCATGCGCTCAAGGCCGTGAACAACGGCCTGCTCGCCATGCACATCTGGGGCACCGCTGAAGGGCTCACCGCACTGGCCAAGGCCGGCGTGCGCCCCGATCTCGCGCTCGAGGTGATCAACGCCTCGAGTGGCCGCTCGAACAGCTCCGAAAATCTCTTTCCCCAGCGCGTGCTCACAGGGGCGTTCCCGCGCACCTTTCGTGCGGCACTGCTGGACAAGGATGTGGGCATCGCGGCCGAGGTCGCGCGTGATGCGCGTGTGCCGTCGCCGCTGCTGCAACTCACCGCCGAGCTGTGGCGCATGGCGCACAACGAGCTGGGCGAAGACGCCGACCACGTCGAGGCGGTGCGCGTGGTCGAGCGACTCGCCGGCGTGGCGCTGCGTGCCGGTCCGCTCCCAACCCCCGAGAAGCCGGCATGAACACCGCTCAGTCAACGCGCGTCGCCAGCACCGACGCCATTCGTGCGCACTTTCCCGCACTCCAGCGTCGCCATGGCGGGGAGCAGGTCGCCTACTTCGACGGGCCGGGAGGCACCCAGGTACCGCGCGCGGTGGCCGACGCGATGACCGACTACCTGTTTCACCACAACGCGAACACGCACTGGGCTTACCCCACCAGTGCCGAGACGGACGCGCTGCTGGCGAATGCGCGGGTCACGCTGGCCGAGTTCCTCGGTGCGGATGCCGGCGAGATTGCGTTCGGCGCGAACATGACCACGCTGCTCTTTCACCTCTCGCGCGCGATCGGTCGGACGCTCGAGCCCGGCGACGAGATCATCGTCACCGAACTCGATCATCATGCCAACATCGCGCCGTGGCAGGCGCTCGCGCGGGAGCGTGGGGCCGTGCTCAAGTGGGTGCCGCTCGACCTGCGCACGTCGCACCTCGACTTCGATGCGTTCGTGCGCGCACTTTCGCCACGTACGAAAGTGGTGGCGGTCGGCGCGGCATCGAACGCGCTCGGCACCATCACCGATGTGCGATCGCTCATCGCCATGGCCAAAGCCACCAACGCGATCACGGTGGTCGATGCCGTGCACTTCGCACCACACCATCTGGTGGACGTGCGCGCGCTCGACTGCGACTTCCTCGCGTGCTCGGCGTACAAGTTCTACGGGCCGCACGTGGGTGTGCTCTACGGCAAGGCGGACATGATTGCCAACCTCGACGTGCCACGACTCGAGCCTGCACCCAATGAGGGCGGGGAACGGTTGGAGACGGGGACGCAGAATCACGAAGGCATCGTGGGCGCGGCGGCGGCGGTGGACTTTCTCGCATCGCTGGCGCCCGAGTCGATGGGCGCGCGTCGCGAACGGCTGGCCGCCACCTTCGATGCGTTGCACCATCGCGGTGAGCAGCTCGTGGCGCATCTGTGGGATGGCGTGGGGCAGATGCCCTGGGTCACGCCAGTGGGACCGCAGCCCGGGACGGCACGCACGTCCACCGTCAGTCTGCGTGTCGCCGGCGGATCGGAACGTGCGGCGATTGCGCTGGCGCAACGTGGCCTCTTCGCATCCCACGGTGACTTCTACGCGAGCACCGTCGCCGCGCGGTTGGGCGTGAGCGACGAGGGGCTGCTCCGCATTGGGTGCATGGCATACTCCACGGCGGCCGAAATCGATCGCCTGCTGGTTGCGCTGCACGCGTTGCGACCATGACGGAGCGCACCAACCTGCACGCCGTTCTGCAGGACATCCTGCCGGAGGTTCATGCACTGGCGGGTGATACGATTCGTGTCACGTGTGAGCCCGCGCTCATGGATGTGCACGTGGCGGTCTCACGAGCCGATCTTGCGGGTGCCGTGCTCGCGCTCGTGCGCAATGGTGTGGCGTCCATGCCAACCGGCGGCGTCCTGACCATTCGCACCGAACACGTGGAGGCGGCCGGTGCGGAGATGGGGCCGGTTCCGCCCTTGGCGCCAGGGCGATTCATGCGTGTCACCGTGCAGGATACGGGGCGCGGCATGGATGAGCATGAACGCGTGCGCGCGATCGATGCCGGTGATGACGAGACGCGCGGGTTGGCCTCGGTCCTCGGAGTCGTGCGTCGCGTGCGCGGCGCGCTCTGGCTCGACAGCGCGACGGCGCTGGGCACCCGTGCCTTCCTGTACTTTCCGGTGCACGCTGACGCCGCCGAGCAGCAGCGTGTGACGGTGTTGTTGGTGGAAGACGAAACCACCGTGCGTGCGGTCGTGCGCCGCATGCTGCTCGGGCAGGGCTTTTCGGTACGCGAGGCGCGTGACGGCGAAAGTGCGCTCCGGCTGTGGCACGCGGAACGCGACCAGATCATCGCGGTCATCACCGATGTCGTGATGCCGGTGATGGGCGGACGCGACCTCGCGCGCGAGTTGCGATTGGTGGACCCGTCATTGCCCATACTGTTCGTGTCGGCGTATGCGGGGCACGAGCCGGATCTGCTCGACGGTGTCGACGCACCGCGTCAGCTGCTGGGCAAGCCATTCACCAATGAATCGTTGCTGAAGGCGCTGCGCGCGCTGTTGGGTGGTGCCTCGTGACCTCGGGGTGCGTGTGAGATCAGGTGGCGCTCCGCGTGCACGGTACGCGGCCGCGGTGCTCGTGTTTGCCGTCAGTCTGCTGAGCGCGTGTGCCGATGCACCGGCGCCCAGCAGCATGCCCGCGCGTCCGCCAATGGCCGAGTTTCTCGTGGCCGCAGGCGACTCCACGTATTGGGTGCGTGCCGATGCACAGGGTATGCGCGTGCGCAGCGCTCCCATTCTGCTCGCCCGACATGCGGAGCGCTTCTTCGAGCTGCGCATCGCGGAGCGCATCACGGACTTTCTCGACGCCGAGTTCGTGCAGGAAGAGCTGTTTGCCCAGCCACTCGGAAGCGCCGATTCCGTGCTGCTGTTCTCGGACGACGCCGTGCGTGCGTCAATGAGCGCCTGGATGCGAGCCAATCCGGGCGAAGCGCCGATTGATCTTGCGGAAGACGACGCACCCGAACCGGAGTCGGTGGCGAGTGATTTTCTCGAAGTCATTGACGTGCACGGACCGTGGGTGAGCTGGTCGCACGCGCTGGATCTCGATGTGGTGGGCGCTGAGGATCACCTGCACCGACGCCATCGGGGCGTCACCAACCTCACCAGCGGCGCGAGGGCCACGCTCGATTCGCTGATGTCCCCCGACGAAGCGATGCGGATCCGCACCATCGGCCGCGCATCGCTCGATACCATGCGTGCTGTCGTGGCGCGCGCCACCGATGAACGTGCGCAGCGGGCGCAGGCCACGCTGCACACGTTCGAGTTCGTGGATTCCGCATTCAGCATCACCGATGTGGAGCACCAACCTGCGGTCGTGTTTCATGTGGCGGGGACGAGCAGCGATGGCGAAGCGCTTGAACTGCTGCTGCCGCCGATTGCGCTGCTGGAACAGCCCATCTGGTGGCGCGAGGTTGCCCCCACGCTTCCCATGTGGACGCCCGATTCCGTTGGTGTCCGCTGGGGGAACGAGCGATACCATGTGGTGGGCGTGGTCGATTCGGCCCGCGCGACACTGCGGCTGGCGTTGACCGCCGACGCCACACCGGGGGTGGAGTGGCCGATTGCCGTGGTGCCCATGCCTGCCTATCAGTTCATGGTCCTCGACAGCGCGACGTTTGGCCCGGAGGCGCGTGCCGCACTGCTTCGGGCATTCGATCGTGCGGCGGGTGACGATCCCTACTCCACGCGGGCCTCGAACCCGACGCCCAACGTTTCACGACTCCCGTCTCGCTTCGCCATGACTCCGCGTCCCGCCCGTCACGTTTCCGAGAGCAGCCACGTCTCGAGCGAACTCATCATGCCGCAGGATGCCAACATCCTCGGCCACGTCTTCGGCGGCGCCATCATGGCCATGGTGGACAAGGCCGCGGCGGTTGCCGCCTTTCGTCACGCGCGCACGAACTGCGTGACCGCCTCCATTGATCGCGTGGATTTCAAGGAGCCGATTCACGTGGGCGAGCTCGTGTCCTGTCACGCGTCGGTGAACTTCGTGGGCACCACCAGCATGGAGGTGGGCGTGCGCGTGGAGTCCGAAGATCTCATCTCGGGCATTCGGCGCCACACCAACACCTGCTACCTCACCTTCGTGGCCATTGATCGCAACGGGCGGCCCGTACCGATCCCGCAGGTGATCCCGGAAACGCCGGAGCAGCAGCGGCGCTACGCGGCCGCACAGGATCGACGCCGCCGACGGCTCGAAGAACGGCAGGCCGAGGCGCGCTCCGAAAGCTGAGCGATCAGTCCGGCGCGTCGTGGTATGCATCCACGGTGTCATGCGCCAGTTCGTCGCTGAGCGGCAACTCGATTTCCAGACCATCACGCGCCACCTGCGTATTGGCGAAGATGGCACGGGCTTCCTGCTCGAGCATGCCCCAATCGCGCGAGTAGCGCGCGGAGAGATGCGTCAACACCAGGCGACGTGCGCTCGCACCTTTCGCAATACGGGCCGCTTCGGCCGCCGTGGAGTGTCCCGTTTCGCGTGCGCGCTCGGCTTCGTCATCGGCGAAGGTGGCTTCATGCACGAGCAGATCGGCGTCCCACGCGGCGGCGACGGTGGCCTCGCAGGGGCGCGTATCACCCGTGAGCACGATCTTGCGACCGCGGCGCGCGGCGCCGACCAGATCGTCGGGTGACACCGTGCGGCCGTCGGGGAGCGTGACGGTCTCTCCCTTGTGCAGGCGCCCCCAGAGCGGCCCCTCGGGTACGCCCATGTCGCGCGCCAGCTCCGGGTTGAAGCGACCGAGACGGTCGAACTCCGCCACCGCGTAGCCCAGCGCCCGCGCGCCCGCATGATCCACCGGAAAGGTGAGGATCTGGTAGTCGGTGCGTTGCAGCGCCGCACCCGCCTCGATCTCGGTGACCGTCACGGGGAAGCTGAGTCGGTCGCCGCCGAGGCTGATGCACTGACGCAGCGCCTTGCCGGAGCCGCGCGGGCCCCAGAGTCGCAGCACGTCGGTGCGTCCCTGCAGCGCCATCGTGCGCAGCAGCCCCGTCAACCCGAGCACGTGATCGGAGTGCGTGTGTGTGAAGAAGATGTCGTCGAGGCCGAACGACACGCCGTAGCGCATCATCTGGCGCTGCGTGCCCTCACCGCAGTCGAACAGCAGCGTCTCGCCCTCGCGCACGATTGCGAGGGCGCTGACGCCACGTTCCACCGTGGGCCGCGCGGCCGACGTCCCGAGAAAACGAATCGAAAACGGCATGCGCCAATATATCCTCGGCCGAGGGCACGGCAGGCCCCGACGTCAGACGCAGGCGCTCGTCAGCGCTCGTCGAGCGACGGGCTCCACTCGCTGAGCAGCGCGGCATGGCGCTCGGCATCGATGTTGCGCCCGCTCACGATGGCCACGATCGGCCCGGTGTGCGGTGCGCGGTCGGTTCGCGCCGCCTGGAGCAACGCCGCCACCGTAACTGCGCCCGCGCCCTCGACACGCAGCCCTTCATGCTGATGCAGCCACACGATCGCCTCGCCGATCTCGTCTTCACTGAGCGTCGTGATGTCGTCGAGGCAGGCCTGGCCGATGGCGAGCGCGTCGTCGTCGATCTGTCCGGCCAGGCCATCGGCGAGGGTGCGCTCTGACGCAATCTCCACCACGTGCCCCGCCGCGACGGAACGCGCCATCGCCGCGGTGCGCACGCTCTGCGCCCCGACAATGTGCACCGCAGGGGCAACGCGGCGCATCACCGCGCCCACACCGCCAAGCAATCCCCCGCCGCCGACGCACACGTAGAGATGCTGTACCGTGGGACACTCGGCGAGTATCTCGAGCGCGACGGTGCCCTGACCGGCCAGCAGGTCCTCGCCAAGGCACGGATTGATGAACGGAATGCCCTCACGCTCCGCGTGCGCCTTCGCGAGCACCATCGCGTGATCGTAATCGTCGGCGCTGTCATTCACGGTGGTGCCGAGCGCGGCGATGCCGTCCTTCTTCACCTGTGGAGCATGCTCCGGCACGTAGAGCGTGGCCGGTGCGCCGAAGTGATGCGCGGCCCACGCCACACCAAGCCCGTGATTGCCGGCGCTCGACGCGACCACGCCTCGCGCCCGATCCGAGGGCGACATGCGGTGCAGCACGGTATAGGCGCCGCGCACCTTGAACGAGCCCGTGACCTGCTCGCACTCGAGTTTGAGCCAGACGGGCGTGCCCACGAGCGCACTCAACGCCTCGCTGTGTCGAAGCGGGGTGGGCGACAGGATCGAGCGCAGCGCGAGGGCGGAGGCCTCAACCGACGCGAGCGTGGGAAGAATGCCGGGGAGCACAGTGTCGGTCATGCCCCAAACGTATCGCCACGACGCCGACTCGGCACTCGTCGCGCCCTGATCACCGAAGCGTTTCGCTCCCCCAACGCCGCACGTAGCGCCCCACATCAAACTTCTTGCCCGCGCGCGACGTGAGCATGGGACGAATGCCGCCCCAGATCGGCTTGTTGCCCCAGGACCGATCCCACAACCCCAGGCACCACATGATGCCGCCCACGCTGTTCGGATCGCGGCCGTCGAGCGCGTAGCGATCGTTCAAGTGAAACATCCAGGCGCGCGCGAGTTCGTACGTGGGGGCCCAGCGCACGATCTGCTTGCCCCAGAGCATGCGCGCATAGTTGTGAATCACCCCTGCCTGCACGAGCTGACGCTGCGACGCGTTCCAGAGCGCGTCGTCGGTGTCGGCAGCGTCGAGCTGTTCCAGCGAATACGACTCGGGGCGCACGTCGTCGGCGTGCGCGGCCATGGTGCGCCGAATCCAATCGGGGAGCGCATCGAGTTGATCGAAGCGCGGTGTGTGCAGGCACCAGTTGTACGACAGTTCGCGCCACGTGAGCACCTGATCGGTGAACGCGTCGATGTCGGCCTGCGGCGCGTCGCTCGCCAAGGCGGCGCGCAACACGTCGGCCGCGGCGATGTGCCCGAAGTGCAGATCGGGCGAAAGATGACTGGTATGGTCATCGGCCGCTTCGTTCCGGCGCGTGGTGTACTCGGCGAGTCGCTCACGGATGAAGGATTCGAGTCGCTGTTGCGCCGCACGTGCGCCAGGCACCACCTGTGCGACTGGTGCGACAGTGTGGTCGATCTCGCAGCGTGCGATGAACTGTGCAATGGCTGCGTCGGCCTGCTCCGCCGTGCGCCATGCACGCAGTGGCAGCACGTCACTGCGGCGCGCCTCATGCACGCGCTGCACGAGGTCCGAGGAGAGTGCCGTGCGCGGCGGCCGCTCTTCGACACGCTCGAGTGCATGATCCCGCAACTTCGCCAGCTTGGGCCGAATCGTGCGCGCGGCCCACTCGGCTTTGGTGAGGGCGCCCGATGGCACCACGCAGGCGCTGTCGATGGCGAGCACGCGGCAGCCAATGCGTTCGGCGAGTCGCCAGGTGCGCGCATCCACGCCGGCGGTTGGAAAACGATCGGTGATCACCACGTACGCCTGCTCGGCGAGCCGGTCTACCACGCGGCGGTCATCGTCGCGGCGTGCGCGGAGCACGAAGTCGTAGGGCAGGCCGGCCGCATCGGCCGCAGCGGCGGTGTCTCGAGCGGCGTGCAGGATGTGGTGGTGATGGCGATCGCTCGCGTGCGGATAGCTGGGGTCAAGTCCCTGATGAATGATCAGTGGCTTCCCGACCTTGTCCGCCGCGCGGATCGCGGCTCTGAGCCCCCAGTTCTCGTGCACGCGTTGCGTGCTCTGCATCCAGTAAAGCACCCACGCCCCATCTGGTCGCGTTCGCTTGCCGTTCACGTCGGTCGTGCGCGCCACCAGCTGGTCGCGCACGAAGTCGGAATCGAGTGGGTGCACGGAGTTCGGCATGATGGGGAGCAACGGACAGAGGGACGGACAGGGTTCCGAGGGTACGATGCGGAACGGTTGGGCCGGGGGTGTGACGATTGCCGTGCTCAGCCGTCCTTGCCTTGACAGGGCGAAGGCGGCGACTAGGTTCATGCCATCCGAGCGACCCGCGCCAACGGTGCGGGTTTTGCGTAGGAGGTCACTCGCCCAAACCAACACTCTGGCGTTGGTCCCGCGGGGCTGTAGCTCAGCTGGGAGAGCGCTGCATTCGCATTGCAGAGGTCAGGGGTTCGAGCCCCCTCAGCT
>JAABRL010000029.1 GCA_011390935.1 Gemmatimonas sp. | reverse complement strand
GTCGAAGCCACCATCGCCGACGTCCAGCAAGCCCTCGCGTCCGGTCGGCTCACCTGTCGCGCACTCGTGCAGCAGTACCTCGATCGCATCGACGCGTACGACGCCACCGGGCCGGCGTTCAACAGCATTCAGCATCGCAATGCGCGCGCGCTGCTCGAAGCCGATTCGCTCGACGCGCTCCCGCGCACGCAGACGCGCGGACCGCTGCACTGCGTGCCCGTGCTGCTCAAGGATCAGGTGGAAACGCGCGACATGCCCACCTCGTACGGCTCGGCGCTGTTCAAGGACTTCGTGCCGAAGCGCGATGCCACGATCGTGCAGAAGCTCGAAGCGGCTGGCGCCATCATCCTCGCCAAGACCACCATGGGCGAGTTCGCGCAGCGCTTCGTGGGCTCGGCGGCCGGCATTGTGCGCAACGCGTACGATCCCACGCGCAATCCGAGCGGGTCGTCGGCCGGCACCGGCACCGCCGTGGCGGCGAACTTCGGCCTGGTGGGCATCGGGGAAGACACGGGTGGCTCCATTCGTGGGCCGGCGGCGGTGAATGCACTCGTGGGGCTGCGCCCCACGCTCGGCCTGGTGAGCGTGTTCGGCATGATGCCGGCCAACCCCACGCAGGATGTGCTCGGCCCCATGACGCGCACCGTGGACGACGCGGCGCGTGTGCTCGATGTGATCGCCGGCTACGATGCCCACGATCCGATCACGGCCCGATCGGTGGGCCTGCAACCCGCCAGCTATCGGAATGCGCTACCGCCCGCGCGCGCTCGCACCGACGCGCTGCGCGGCGTACGCGTGGGTGTGCTGCGCACGGTACGCGACAGCGTGGCCGACCTGCGTGCCGCACGGCGTGACACGATGCTCGCCCCCAATTCGGTGGCGCGACTCGAAGCGCGCGTGCGGGCGCGTCATGTGGAGTTCGCCAAGGGCGGGGCGGTGTTCGCGCGTGCGCTCGACGAGCTGCGCGCGCTGGGCGCGGTGGTGGTGGACTCGCTCGTGGTGCCGCCGCCGCCGGGACGCCGCGTGGGGAACAGCTTCGAGACCGAAGAAGCCACTGATGCGTATCTCGCGCAGCATCCCGACGCGCCGGTGCGCACGCTCAAGGAGATTTTGCTCGCGGGCGTGGTGAATCCGTGGCGCGCACGCTCGCTGATCGGGTACGTGGGCAAGACCACGCGCGATCCCGACTACCTCACAGTGCTGCAGAACCGCGAGGCGCAGCGCACGGCAGTACTTGCACTCATGGCCGAGCACCAGCTCGATGCGCTGGTGTACGCCACGTACGATGCGGCGCCCACGCGCATTGCCGACGACGTGCTCACCAACCCGCGCCCCGACGACGAATACGGACTCGGCGACAACCGCGGACTCAGCCCCGAGATCGGCTTTCCCGCGCTCACCGTCCCCGCCGGCTTCACCACCGACGCGCTGCCGATCGGGCTCGAACTGCTCGGGCGTCCCTTCAGCGAAGCGCGACTGCTCGGTATTGGCCACGCCTACGAACAGGCCACCCGTCATCGCCGTGCGCCGAGCACGGCACCGGCGCTCAAATAGCGAAGCGGTCGAAGAGCGGCAGCCGCGGCCCGCCCGGCTGCGGCCACAACCGTAATGAGCTGTCGCGAATCCGCGAGGAAGACCCACATCCACCTGCACCGGCTCGGCGGAGGCCCTCGTTCGAGCGGATCCCTGCGCACCGGGGTACCAACAGTCGCTGCCTCGCCTCACCTTGCTGGCTCTTCACCAACTCGTCGGGAGGCGCCACGTGGAGCCACTGTTCTTCACCACCTGGCAGAGTCTGCTCCGCACGCTGATCGTCGGTACGCTCGCCTACGTGGTGCTCGTGGCCTTCCTGCGCATCTCGGGACGTCGCACGCTCTCGAAGATGAATGCGTTCGACTTCGTGGTGACTGTAGCGCTCGGCTCCACACTCGCCACGGTGTTGCTCAACGCCGACGTCTCGTTGGCCGAGGGGACCGTGGCGTTCGCGCTGCTCATCGGCCTGCAGTTCATCGTCACGTGGTCGAGCGTGCGCGCACGTTGGGTGCGACAACTCGTCACCGGAGAGCCGCTGCTGCTGTTCTACCGCGGGCACGCCCTGCCCACGGCCCTGCGCAAGGCACGCGTGACCGAAGATGAAGTGCGCTCCGCCGTACGCGCCGATGGCATGACGTCCATGAACGACGTGGAAGCAATTGTGCTCGAGACGGACGGATCGTTCAGCGTGGTGCGTCGCGGTGCCGACGGGACCCCCTCGAGTCTCGATGGCGTGCAGGGGATGAACGACATCGGACAGGAACGCTGATCCGTCATCCGATCACGAGAGGTACGCCACTCTACCCCTTCCGCAGGAAGCGCGCGACACCCGCTGTTCGCGAACTTCCGTGATGCAGAACAACCGAGCGCCTTCAGCGCCCACTTTCGAAGTGCGCGTCGTGACCGCCGTGCTCATCACCGCCACCATTGTGGCGCTGCTGGCCATCGTTTGGCAATCGGCGCAGGTCTTCCTGCTCCTGTTCGGCGGCATCCTGCTGGCGGTCGTGTTGCGCACCGCCGGCAACGCGATATCGCGGTGGACCGGGCTTGGCGTGCGATGGGCCATCGCCATTGTCCTCCTCCTGATGGTTGCGGGCATCGGTGGCGCGGGACGCTTCGCCGCGCCGAGTGTGGTGGAGCAGGCGCAGTCGCTGCAGGAGAGCGTGCGCGAGGCGCTGCCCAAGCTGAGGGCGCGCGTCTCCGGGTTCGCAGCCGGTGAGGAGGTCGTTGATCGTGCCACCGAGGCTGGCGAGTCGATGCTTACCGATGGCGCGGTGCTGCAGCGCATCGCGGGCGGGTTCTCGTCCGTCTTCGGGGTGACGGCGGGGCTGCTCATCATTCTCGCCTCCGGCATCTTCATGGCGCTCAGTCCGTCGGCGTACACGGCGGGCTTTCTGCGACTCATTCCGCCGACACGCCGCCGACGCGCGCGTGACGTGCTCGAAGCGTTGGGGGAGACGCTGCAGGGGTGGATCATCGGACAGCTGCTCGCCATGCTGTTCCTCTTTTCTGCCACCTGGCTCATGCTCGTGCTCATGGGCGTGCCGCTATCCTTTCTGCTCGCCCTGATCACCGGCATCATGGCGTTCGTGCCCTACATCGGGCCGATCTCCGCGGCCGTGCCGATTCTGCTGGTGGCGTTCATCGAAAGCCCCTCGCTGGCGCTCCAGGTCGGCGTGTTGTTCCTCGTGATCCAGACGCTCGAGGACAACGTGGTGCTCCCGTTGGTCTTCCAACGCACCGTGGAGCTGCCGCCCGCGCTGCTCATCACGGGACAGCTGGTGCTCGGCGCGATCTTCGGCATTCTCGGCATCATCTTCGCCACGCCGATCACGGCGTTGGCGATGGTGCTCGTGCAGGAACTGTATGTCGCCGATACGCTCGACGACCCAATGGAAGGGACGCTCGGCGTGTTGCCGGAACTCGACGGGGCACCTCAGTCCACGTGACCGCGCGAGGCGACCGCGTGCTACCTCGCGCTCAATCGCCCGCCTGCCGCGTCGCCACCACGCGTGGTTCGCCCTGCTCACCCATCACCACGCCCCAGTCGCCCGAGGGCGTGGCGCCGGGCTCCGGCAGGGGGCCCATGAGCAGCGCGTAGCGCCCGAGACTGGTGGAGCTCTGCAGCACGATGCGCAGCGCGATGGTGAGCGGCACGGCGAGAAACATGCCGGTGAGCCCGAGCGTGAAGCCCCAGAACACGAGCGACATGATCACGATGATCGGCGACAGGCGCAGCTCACGACCCACGATGATCGGGTCGGCGACATTGCCGATCGTGAGGTTCACCACCAGATACACGCCGGCGAGCGCCAACGCGCGCCCCGGTCCGAACTGCAACAGCGCGACGATCAGCGCTGGCACCGCCGCCACAATCGACCCGATGCTCGGCACGTAGTTCAGCGCAAACGCGAGGAATCCCCATAGCAGCGCGAAATCCACATCGAGCAGCCACGCGCCGAGTCCCACCAAGGTGCCGGTGACCATGCTGATGACCGTCTTGAGCACCAGGTAGCGCTGGACTTGCTTGAGGGCGCGGGCGGCGCCACCGATGCTGCGACTTTGCGAGCCGAACACGGCGCGCCACTTGGTGGGAAAGGCCACCGACTCCGCCAGCATGAACACGAGGTACAGCAGAATGAGGAGGCCGATCGAGAGTACCGAGGTCACGTTGCGCGCCGCACTCGTGGCAATCTCGAACAGCCGCTCCGGCTGCACGAAGGTGGCGTAGTAGTCGGGGGGAATCTCGAGTCCCACATCGCGCAGGCGTACGCGCACCGACTCTTCGAGCAGTTGCGCACGCTCCACGTAGGCCGGCAGCTGCGCGCGCAGCTCCACGATCGATTCGATCGCAATCCAGGCAAAGAACGACAGGACGCCGGCGTTGAGCAGCACCACGGCCAGAATGGCCACGCCGGTGCGCGCGCCGAGCCGCCGCAGCCACTCGAGCGCGGGCAGGCTCACCGCCGCCACGAAGGCGGCGAGCAGGAACGGCGCGATCATGGACGAGGCCGCGCGTACGCCAGCCAGCACGATCACTGCACACGCGGCCAGAAAGGCCCCGCGCGTGACCTGCGTCCACCGATCGGGACGCACCGCGATCACGGGCGCCGCTCCACGAATCGTCGCACCAGCTTGTCGCTCTCCATGACCAGGGAAGGGGGCCTCGCTGATCGGTCGCGATCGCGCAGCCTGACGTCGGTGACCAGCGTCTCTCAAGAATACGATGGTGCGTGACCGCACGCATGGTACCCGGAGACACCCGCTGCGCTCGCGTACCCCCGCGCTGGCCTCGGGTTGCAGCGCGTGACCGCGCCCGTAGCTCGCTTGCTGCGCGCGATCTGGCGCCGTACGTTCGATCGCGCAGGGCGCGTACCCTCCCCTCCGACCTCGAGGCTCGCCATGGCAGTGCGCACCGGAATGCGCGGCAAGGATCTGCAGAAGTTCCTGATGGTGGCCCGCGAGTTCAAGGTCATCCTGCTCGTTCGGCACACCAACTCGGACTCGCTGCAGTACGTGCAGCTGCCGGGCTACTACCCCAAACCGGCGGTCGTGAAGGCCAAGACGGCCGACGTGAATCCGCCCGTCACGGTGGCGCTCGTGGGCGGCAAGTCGGAGCGCCGTGCGTATGAGTTGGCGGGCCTCGTGGTGCACCCCGGCTTTCAGCCCAAGTGTTACCTCGGCAGCAAAGCCGTGAAGGCGTTGGGCTTCTGGAATCAGACCATGGAGGTGCTGTCGCCGTCCATGATCAGCACGCGCGTGGACCCCGAACGCCCGGAGACGTGGAGCGCGTGGGGCGTGACACGCACCGGGGTGAACGCGCCCAACTGGAAGTGGCGGGTGGACGTGAATCCGGCCTCGAAGCACTTCGGCGCGCTGCAGCTCGCGCGCGGCGACGGCGACTGGTGCTACATCCACGGCGACTACGATCTCAAGGACGTGATCGTGCGAGGCCATGAGACGGACAACCGTCGTCACGAAGGGAAGATCGACGGGGTGAAGAACTTCACGCCCATGCTCTACGATCGTGAGTTCGAACGCATTCGCACCGTGCTCAACCAGCGCATGGGCGTGGAGATGGTGCAGCATGGCGCCGAGGCGCAGTTCGCGTGGCACGGTGACGAACCGATCACGGTCGCGTTTCCCGACTTCTCGCACCTGATTCTGTACGACGCGGCCACGGTGCAGAGTTGGTACGAACGCCTCAATCGCGAGGTGCTCGCGACGAAAGGCACCGACTACCTGCGGGATCGTTCGCGCATGTGGCACTTCGGGCCCAACGGCGTGTTCGCGCCCGGTGCGACGCCGGGCGAGGGGTGGGGCAAGTAGCGGATCGCCCTACCGCACGAACCGCTCCACGACCCACGTCCAGCCCACCGCCACCGCCGGCGTCAACACCCCGAGCATCAGCCCGATCTGCCGGAGTGCGTGGCGCGACACGCGTTCCGTGGCAAAGGCGATCGCGTTTGGTGGCGTGCTCACGGGCAGACTCATGCTCGCGGACATCGCGAGGGCGAGCGGTACCACCACCAAGCGTGCGTCGCTCCCCGCGAGTGCCACCGCCAACGGGGTGAGAATCGTTGCCGCCGCGGTGTTGCTGATGAAGGTGGACAGCAGCGTGCCCACTACCGCCATGAGCAGCGCGAGCACCGGGACGGGAAGCCCTGCCACAGGAAGACGTCCCACGATCCACGTGGCGAGCCCCGTCTCGGACACGCCGACGCCGAGTGACAGACCACCGGCAATGAGCATGAGCACGTCCCACGGAAGGGCGCGCACGTCACGTTCGCGGATGACTCCCGATACGGCGAGCACGGCGATCGGCATCACCGCCACGACCGCCGTGGGGATGCCATGCAGCGATTCTGTGAGCCAGGCCGAGACGGTGATCAGAAAGAGCGCGGCCACGAACACGTGGCGGCCGGTCATCGGCGTGGTTGGTTCGGCGCGCGTCGTTGGCGTGATGTTGACGGGCAGGCTGCGCAGATAGCGCCACACCAGCCAGCGCCAGGCGAACCCACCCAGCAGCAGCGCCGGCGGCAAGCCGTAGATCATCCACGTGGCGAAATCGATGCGTCCGGTGCCGATGAGTGCAGTGGCCGCGATGGCATTGGGCGGCGTGCCGATGATCGTGCCCATGCCGCCGATGTTGGCGGCCACCGGGATGCCGAGCAGCAGGGCGGTCGCGTAACGTTCGGCGTGCGCGTCACCGCGCTCATGCACTGCGGGCATGGCGAGCACCAGCGCGATCATCATCGCGGCGGTGGCGGTGTTCGACATGAACATCGACAGCACGAAGGTCACGCCCATCACCGCCAGCAGCACGCGTGCGGGGCCGCTGCCGGCAAGTCGGAGCACACGTTCGGCGAGTCGTTTGTCGAGTCCGGTGCGCGCGGCGGCCGCCGCGAGCACGAGCCCGCTGAGGAACAGCCACATGACAGGGCTGGCCCATGGCGAGACGAAGCGTTGCCACCGCTCGACGTCGCCGTCGGCGAAGGGACCGGACGGGTCGCCGAGCAGCGCGATCTGCATGGCGATCACGGCAAGACTGACGGCGAAGGCGGGGATGGCCCCTGTGATCCACCAGCTCGCGGCGGTAAGCAGCACGAACAGCGCGTGTCGCCCCGGCTCGGGGAGGCCGGCGTGCTCCGGCAGGTACGCGAAGAGCGCTGAGACGGCAGCGGTCCCCACGGTGTAGATGACCGAGCGGGAGACACGGACGCCGAGCGGGAGCTCGACGTCGCGATCGTGGCTCATCAGGCGCGGTGCATCGGGCGCGAACTCAGAAGCTGTACTCCACGCCGGCGGTGAAGGCGATGCGCGGCTGCAGCGCACCGACCTTGATGGGGATGAGCGTATTGAAGACCGAGGTGAGCCCCGCACGCGAGGTGTACTTCACACCAACCGATCCGCTCACCACGTGATCCTTCGTCCCCGGAATGTTGGTGGGATTGATGTCGCGACGGAAGGGGGCCGTGATGGCGACGGCGGGCGGCAGCACGACCTTGTTGTCGCCGATCTGATATTCGCTGAGCAGATCGATCGCGAGCGTGAACGAGTCGTTGATGAGCTGGTCGAAGCCCACGATCGCCACGGCGGCATTGTTCTGCAGCGAATCGGTGCGCAGCAGCAGGCCGGTGTTGATGTGTGGCGAGAAGGTGCCGTAGCGCGCGGAGGCGACGCCGAGCAGACGTGCACTGAGACTGCCGGCGCCGCGGAAGTTGTCGGCGTCACCGGTGGGGAGCCGTACATCGCCGAAGAGTGCGATGCCGCCGGTTTCTGTTTGCGACACGTTGGCCTTCACGCGCACCGCCACGTCGCCGAGTCCGATGCTCGAACCGGAGGTGGCGCCGGTGGCCGACAGCGACGGGTTGGACTCGGTGCCGAAGAAGTGTGGCGAGTTGGACCCGAACGGCTGCACGGTACCGAAGCTCGTGCCCGAGAGCGACGACCGTACGATGGGCAGGGCGACGCCGATGTCGAGGCGATCGGTGATGCCGTACGTCATGAACGCGGTGGTGACGAACACGTTCAGGGCGAGATCGGAGCGTACGGAGATCACGTCGTTTTCGAACTCGGGGTCACCGAAGATCGGGTCGCCCACGTTCTGATGTGTGAAGTTGAAGTTGATCTGGTCAAGGGGCAGGCCGCGGAAGGTGGCGAACTGCAGCGAGGTCACGTTGGCGCCGGCGAGCAGCTGGCCGCGTCCGAGCGTGAGCCCGCGTTCGGCGAAGATCGGGCCGGACGAGGTGGACGTCTTGACGGGACGCCCGCCCTGAAAGGCGAAGGTGACGCCACCGGACGAGGAGCTGATCGGGAGGTTGGAGACGGCGGTCCCGATGGCATCGGCGAAGAAGCCGATGAGTGCGCCGCTGGCCTGCGTGGCCGAGGGCGCGTAGTGCAGCCCGTGCACGGATGCGTTGACGGAGAGGCACAGCGCTTCGCCGCACTCGCCGAAGCGGAACAGGTTGTTGACCTGTTCCTTCAGCGTGGCTTGCCCGTGTGCGGCGGGGAGGGCGGCGAAGGAGGCGAGAACGGCGAGGGTGGGGAGACGGCGCATGAATGCTCCGGTGGGGGTCAATTGTTACGGGTGCGCGCCGTCGTTGATCCACGCGGCGATGAGATTCCGAACAGTTGGTGACACAGTCGCTGAGCCGGTTGGCATGCCGTAAGCTCCGCTTCGCTTCTCAAGCTGCGCCATCAAGTAGCTCTGAGTCGCGTTGCCCGCAGTTATCCTTCGAGGAATCGAGGTCGCGAGCGGGAATCCGGAGCGCACCGTGGTGAAAACGCCGACTTGGTTGCTGCGGAAAAGTGCCGGCGTGTTCAGGAACGGGGCGACGCCGCCAGAAACGTGGCAGCCTGAGCAGGATCCGCCGACCTGCGAGAAGACTCCGCTGTTCGTAAGTGAGAGTCCTACCACGAGCGTTACCTGAATGTCGACCGGGCTGTTGGCTGCGCCTGCTGCTGAGACTCTTACTCGCGCGGTGTACGTTCCCACCGCGCGCATGTTGGACGGCGTACCCGCCGTGGCGCTCAGGCTGATCGTGGCAGGGGCGGTCGGACTACTCAGCGCCGCAGTCAGCCAACCAGTGGAGGGCCCACTCAGGTAAGTCACGCTGATCCCAACTCCGGTAAGCGTCCCTGCGCCCGTGTTGGACACGGCGACAGAACTCATTGACACTGTCCCGTTTCCTTGGCCAGCCGCAGCCGATCGTACAGTCGCGCTCAATCCGATCGCCGCCGGCGGCACCGTGAACGTGACGGTCACCGCCCGCGGTGCGTTGCTTGCACCGGTTGCACTGATGTTGATGGTCGCCGTGTAGGTGCCGGCCGTGAGCGAGCCGGTAAGCGGCCGAATCGTGAGCGTCGCGGGCGCCGTGGTCGTGTTGAGCGTCGTGCTCAGCCACCCGCTGCCGCTGCCGTAGGTAATCGTGCGCGAGATGCCGGTCATCGTGCCGCCGTTCTGACTCGAGATCACGACCGACTGCGATCCCGGATTGCCGCCGCCGTTCGGCGCGGTGAAGCTGCGACTGGTGGCGCTCAGCACGATCGTCGGCGCGACTGTGAAAGTCACCGTGACCGTGCGCGGTGAGTTCGAGGCCACCGGAGAGGTGATGCTCACCGTCGCCGTGTACGTGCCGCCGCCGAGGCCAGCCGTGGAGGGCTGCAGCGTGAGCGTGGCCGGCGCGGTGGTCGTATTGAGCGTGGCAGTGAGCCACCCGCTGCCGGAACCGTAGCTGATCGTGCGCGCGAGTCCGGTCAGCGAGCCACCGCCCGTGTTGGTGATCGCCACCGACTGGGACGACGGATTCGCACCACCGGCGTTGGCGCTGAAGCTGCGACTCGTCGCGTTGAGCCCGATCGCCGGTGGTGTGATCACCGTGAAGGTCACCGTCACCGTTCGCGGGTTGTTGAACGCGACCGGCGATACCACGCTCACCGTGGCCGTGTACGTGCCCGCGGCGAGGCCGGCGGTGGTTGGCTGCAACGTGAGCGTGGCCGGCGCGGTCGTCGTGTTCAACGTCGCCGTCAGCCAGCCGCTGCCGCTGGAATACCCGATGCTCGCCGACAGGCCGGTGAGCGAGCCGGTGCCAGCGTTTGTGACGGCCACTGTTTGCGCCGCCGGATTCGCGCCACCCGTGACCGCCGAGAACGCGCGCGACGAAACCGACAACGCGATCGCCGGCTGCGCGACCACCGTCAGCGTGACCGTGATCGTGCGCGGTGAGTTGATCGCCACGGGCGACGAGATGCGCACCGTAGCCGTGTAGGTGCCGGCCGGGAGCGCGCCGGCCGACGCTTGCAGGGTGAGCGTCGTCGTGGCCACGGTGCCGAGCAACGACGCGTTCAGCCAGTTGCTGCCCGAGGCGTACTCGATGCTGGCTTGCAGCCCCGTCAGCATGCCGCCGCCTCCATTGCCGATCAGCACCGTTTCGATCGCCGACTCACCGCCGACTGGTGCGGTGATCGGCACCTCCGTGCGGGCCAGGCTGATGCTGGGCGTGGAACTGAGCGTGAAGGACACGGTGACCGTGCGCGGCGAGTTGTCGGCCAGCGGCGCGGTCACATTGATCGTGGCGGTGTACGTGCCGGCGGCGAGGCCACTGGTGCGCGGCTGCATCGTGAGTGTGGCCGGCGCCGTGGTCGTGTTCACCGCCGCGTTCAACCAGCCCGTCGCGCCTGCCCCGTAGGCCACTGAAATCCCGATGCCCTCGAGCGACCCGTCCCCACTGTTGGTGATCGTGATGTCGGCGGCGTCGGGGTCGCTGCCCCCCACCCCAGCAAGGAAGGACGCCGTGGTGGCGGACAGGGCGATACTCGGCACCTCACCCACCACGAATGTGACCGCGACGGTCGCCGGAGCCCCCGCGGCGCCCGGCGCGTTGACACGCACCGTCGCCGCATACGTGCCGGCCGGCAGCGCGCCGGTCGTGGGCTGCAGCGTCAGCGTGCTCGGCGCGGTGGGGGAGGAACGCACGGCGGTCAGCCACCCCGTCGGTGCTCCTGCCGGGTACAGCACCTCGATCGCGCCGAGGGTGAGCGTGCCCTCGCCCACGTTCGTAATGCCGATCGCCCGCGGCGACGGATTGGCCCCGCCCACGACTGCGTTGAACTGGGCGGAGGTGGCCGAGAGCTCCAGCGCCGGAGGCTGCGTGACCTCGAGCGTGACGGTCACCAATTGCGGCGAGTTACCGGCCGCCGGCGCGGCGACGGCAACCTGCGCCGAGTAACTCCCGGGGACGAGCGAGCCGGCCAGGGCAGACAGCTGGAGCACGGCCGGCGTGCTGGTCCGATCGAGCGTGGCCGTGAGCCAGCCGCTCGGATCGCCTGGCGCGGTGCTGACCGTTGCGGTGAGACCCGTGAGCGTGTCGGTGAGAAGCCCCGCGGTGACGTCGAGTGTGCGGACCACCGCGGTGGTGCTGCCGCCCGCCACCGACAGCGTCACGTCCGTCGTTGGAATGACGAGCGTGGGCGCCGGCGATACCACCAGCGTCACCGTCACCTCCTGCGGGCCGTTCGACGCCTGCGCGGCCGAGATGGTCAGCCGCGCGCTGTAGCTCCCGGCAGGCAGGCTGGCGACCGACGCGGTCAGCTGCAGCTGCGCCGGCTGCGCACTGCTGGCACTCGTGGCGCTGAGCGCCGCCGTGAGCCAGTCATTCGGCTCGCCCGCGTTGTACGTGATCTCGCCGACGGAGAGTCCCTGCAGCGAGCCGGGCGCGGTATTGGTAATCGCCACCGAGGCCGGCGCCGGATTCGCGCCGCCGGCGCGCGCGCTGAACGAGATGGTGTTCGTGGCCAGGCCAATGGCCGGCGGCGCTGTCACGGTGAGCACGGTGTTCGCGCTCTGCGTGGGCGTACTCACCGTGATCGTGGTGGTCCCGGGGCCGACCGCCGTGACGAAGCCGGTGCTTACCACGGTCGCGACCGCGGTGTTGCTGGAGCTCCAGGTGACGGGACCTCGTGCGCCGAGGGCGCTCAGCTGTACGTTGCCGCCGATCTCGAGCGAGGTGGACGGCACCGTGAGCGTGATGTCGGGGGCTGTGGGTGGGCCATCTCCGCCGCTACAGGCGACGGAGAGCAGCAGGGCGACCAGCCACGACCAGCGCTGACGCAATCGCGCGGGATGGCGAGGTGTGATGACGTGGGCGCGCGGCATCGCAGCGGGGGGAGGAGATCGGAGGGAACGGCGGAGGGGGGAGCACGAACGGATGGGTGTTGCACGTCTCGTACGTCCACGCAAGAACAGGACAGCATGACGCAGCATGGCCCCGCTCCCGCGGACCAACACCACGTCATAGGCGCGCGATCCGCCTCAGCAAGGACAGCGACGTCTGAGTCGGGATTCGATCATCAGGCACCGCCCACCGACACGATGCGCCAGCCGGCGGCCTCGCGCTGCAGGGTGACGGGCCAGCGATCCGATTGCGTCTGGCCGCGGCGCCCGTCGTTGAAGCGAATGGTCACACGCGCCGACACGCTGGTGCGCGCGCCGACGGCGCCATTGAAGCCGTCCGGCGCGTCGATGCTATTGATCGTGACGCGCACGTCGCGCGCCAGATCGAAGAAGGCGGAGAGGCCGCTGGCGAAGCTCTCGGTCAGGCCGGGCCAGACGCTGCGCACGCGGTCGAGCTCGCGCGATTCGTACGCGCGCGCATACGCGGTGATGACGCTGCGCGCTTGCGATTCGAGTTGCGCGGGCGTGGCCACGGGCGCGGCCACGGGCGCTGTTGGTTCCGTCACGGGAAGCGTGGTCGCCGGCGGGGGCGTGGTGACCGCGGCCGCGCCCGCACCTGCTGCCACATTCGTCGGCGGCGTGGCCGCGCCCTGCGACGGCGGCGCGGCGGCGGGCGATGGGGCAGGGGACGTCTGCGCCGTGGTCACCTCCGCCAGCACCGAGAGCGCCAGCGTGGACGTGACGTTGTCACCGGCGTCGGCCGTGATCGTGACGCGACCGGCGCGCACAGCGGTCACCTCACCGGTGGTGTTGTCCACCCGGGCGATGCTGCGGTCGCTGCTGGTGAAGCGCACGCGCGGCGTCGGCACGTCGCGACCGCTCGCGGCATCGCGCGCTGCCACGCGCAGGCGCAGCGTTTCGGAGGCGCGCAGCGACGTGGACGGCGGCGGTAGAAATCGCAGCAGCAACGTCGGACCACTCGGCGTTGGCGTCGCAGCTGGTGTCGGGTCATCCGCCGGTTCGTCCAGCGGCGGGGGCTCCGTCTCGGCGGGCGTGGTGTTCTGTGCGATCGGTGCCGGCGTCGTCGTCGTCGGCTCCGGCGGCGGCGCACTGCTCCCGTCGTCGGCGCTCGGCTTGAAGAGCAGGAACGCGACCAGCAGCAGCGGGATCGCCGCCGCGGCGTAGATCCACGGCGGGCGCGACGCGGGCCTGCTCACGCTCGGTGGCGCCGACAACGGTGGCGCTGACGTCGCGCTCGGGGCTGTTGTGACCGGTGCCGGCGTGACCGGTGCCGGCGTGATCGGTGCCGGCGTGATCGGTGCGGGCGTGACCGGTGCCGGCGTGACGGGTGCCGGCGTGACGGGTGCCGGCGTGACGGCATCGAGCCCGCCGGCGAGCACCGCCGTGGCGTTGATCGGGGCCGCCGTGCGATCGCGGACGCCGCTCGACGCCGAGGGGAGCGCAGCGCCGGCTCCGGACGCCGCGGCCAGAGCCGGCAGGACGGTGAGCACGACCGTCTCGTACACGTCATCACACGCGGCATTCAGCGCCGCGCGCCCGGGGGCAAGGGCGCGCAGCGTCCCGTCGGCGGTCACCTCCACCGCGGTGCCGACCGCGCTCCACTGTACGGCGCGCGCCATCGGATGGCCCGTCGCATCGAGCGGTGCGGCGTGCACGCGGAACGTGTCGCCAACGCGCACCTCGTCCGGCATGGCCGACAGCGACAGCGCCGACACGACGGGCGTGACCGGAGCCGGCGTGGCGGCGGGAACTGCGGCCGGGGTGGCGGCGGGAATCGCGGCCGGCGTGGCACCGCTGCTGCGCCGCCGCGTGCCCGACTCGGACGCCGACGGTGTGCGCAACAGCTCCCCGAGCTGCTCGCGACGCTCTTCGACGGCCGCAAGCCGTACCAACTCGGCCCGCAACGGGGAGTCTTCGCCGATGGCGTGCGCGCCAAGCGCCGCCAGTGCATCGCCGAATGACGCAAAGCGCTCCGCTGGCTTCTTGGCCAGCATGCGCAGCACGGCCGCCTCCACCGACTCGGGAATCTCCGGTCGTACCGCACGCATGGGCGGAACGGGGTCGGTGGTGTGTCCCTTCATGATCTCGAACGCGGCACCCGAAAACGGCACATGCCCCGTCAGCATCTGGTACGCCACGATGCCGAGCGAGTACTGATCGCTCGACCCGTCGAGTTCCTGCGCATAACACTGCTCGGGGCTCATGTAGGTGGGCGTGCCCACGACCATGCCCGTCTGCGTCTGCGTCGGCCCCTCGGCCACCTTCGCGATGCCGAAGTCGGTGACGAGCGCATCACCGTCGCCGCTGAGCAGAATGTTGCCGGGCTTGATGTCGCGATGCACCACGCCTCGGCGATGCGCATAGGCCAGCGCCGAGCCCACGTGATGCAGGATGACGCGCACCACATCGACGGGCAGCGGGCCGTGCGTGCGCAGGACGGCCTCGAGGGCTTGCCCTTCCACGAACTGCATCACGAAGAAGTGCAGATCCTGCAGCTGTCGCACGGCATGGATCGTGACGATGTGCGCGTGCGAGAGATTGGCGATGGTGATCGCCTCCTGTCGGAAGCGCTGCACCATGCCTTCGCCGAGCATGAGGCCCGGCGCCATGACCTTGATCGCCACGCGACGATTGAGCGCGAGGTCTTGTGCCAGAAACACCGCGGCCATGCCGCCCCGCCCCAGTTCGCGGCCGATCTCGAACTCACCGTCCGTGACGGACCGCAGGCGCGAAAGCACCAGCTCCCACGGCGAGGACGCGCTCAGTGGCGCGCCCGCTGGCGTCGCCGTCTCTGCCGGTGGGTACGCGTGGCCACCGATCGGCAGAGACGCCGAGATCCCGCTGACGACGGTACCGCACGACTTGCAGAACCGGTCGCTGTCGGCGACGACGGTGCTGCAGGTGGGACAGGTCGCAGTGCGAGGGGCGGTCATGCCGAGCGGCGTCGCTGGAGGGGGGAAGGCTGCACCGAACAGCCCGTTCCTATCAGTTTGCACGACGAGGCGCGGTCGGGCAAGCAGGGACGCGCGTTGCGCAGGACCCGCCGTGGGACGATAGGGTATATTGTGACATTCTCTTCCCACGGCCTGAACCTTCAGGAGTCCAGACTGATGATGAGGCACTTGCTCGCTGCCGTGCTACTGCTTGCCGCGCCATCGTTCGGCACAGCCACGGCGCACGCACAAGAGGGGCGCACCGTAATCCGCATCCTCGATCCCGAAACGAAGCCGGTGCCGTACGCGCTGGTGACGCTGCGTGACGGCGTGTCACGCGTCGCCGACGACTCGGGCATGGTGATCTTCAGCGAAGCGCCCAAGGATTCGATTCGCTTTCAGGTGCGACGCATCGGCTACGATCCGTTCGGTGGCTGGGTCAACCGCTCCGATGTCACCGGCGAGTTCGCCGTCGCGCTGCGTCTGCTGCCTCGCTCCATTCAAAGTGTGCAGGTCGTGGGACGCGCCGACACGCCGCTCGGGCGCAGCGGCTTCTACGATCGTGTCCAGCGCGTACAGCGCGGAGCTTACTCGGCGCGCATGATCACGCCCGAAGAGCTCGAGATGCGCAACCCCATCAAGCTCACGCAGATGCTGCAGGGCGAGAACCTCGTCAAGGTGCAGCGCTACGACATGAGCCGCTCGCTGCTCACCGGTCGCGGTGGCATGTGCGGCATGACCATTCTGCTCGACGGCATGCGCGTCAGTGGCACGCTCGAGGAGCTGCTGGAGAATCGCGTGAATCCGCCGCCGGTCAGCTCACTGATTTCGATCGACGACATGGTGACGGCGCCGAGCCTTGCCGCGATCGAGATCTATGGCAGCGTGGGTTCGGTTCCGGCAGAGCTGCAGCGGTCGGCGGGGAATATTCAGTGCGGACTGATCGCCCTTTGGACGGGCCGGCGACGCTGACCATCGTCGCGAACGCGTGATCAATGGGGCGCCCGATGCCAATCGGTGCGCCCCATGTGCGTTCAGGGGGACGCCGTGACCGGTGTCATGCCCGCCGTGAAGAAAAACGCGTCGTACACCAACGGCCAACGCGCGAGGGTCTGCTGGTACCCGATCGCGCGCGACACGCGCGGTGTGTAGAGCCAGACCGTTTCCGCGGTCAGCGGCTCGCGACGCAGGTGCAGAAACGCGAACGGCTTGCCCGTGGCCAGGAAAAGACCGTCCCAGCTCTCAGGGAGCGGCGACACCAGAGGACGTATCGGTGCGGCGGCCGTGGGTGCAACGGGGCCGTAACTGCCGCTGCCGGCGAGGAAGCCGATGGAGTAGATGATGTCACCCAAGGTCGTGCGCGCCAGCGTGCCGAGCACGGCACGCTCGTGACCCGTGGCCTCACCCAACGGCGTGAAGAGCTCGCGCGGGGAACGAATACTGGCCGTCGACGAGGTCCACACGATCAGCTTTTCCGCCGGGTAGCGTGCTTGCGCGAGCCACACGAGTGATTCGGTCATCGACGAATCGCGAAGATTGTTGCGCAGCTCCGGCAGGAGCGGTTCCGTCACCAGCCGAAACTGGCTCTCGATCGCGTAGGTGGCGGTGATCCAGAACCCCGCATCCTCGGGCGGGGCGACGTTCACCAGCCGATTCGTTTCGTTTCGCAGGCGCGGAAGGCCGAACGTGAGGGCCGCACGGTCTGCACTGTCCGGCGGTGCCGCCCCGTCGGCTCGTGTGGCGAGTCGGTGCATCGCGCCCCGGAACGAGGGCCACCACTCCGCTGACAGCAGCGGCGACGCCACCGAGGTGAGATACCCCTCGAGATCGTCGGCGAACCCGGCGCCCGTGCCATCAGTTGCCGGCCCCGTAAACTCCGGTGTGATGCCGGCGAGTCGCAGCGGACGCGATGACCGCGCGCGATCCTCGAGGTACCCGAAGAGCGGCTGCACCTCCGCGCTGTTCCGCCACGCCGCACTCACGGACGCTCGCGATGCCGCCGCTGCGTCCCCGCCGGCCTCGATGCGTGCCCACGCGGCCTGCAGATCGTAAAACCCGGACTCGAAGACGAGCACGTTGAAGCCGAGTTCTTCGTGCAGGTAGCGCACCAGTCGCGCCTTGGCGCGGAAGGTGGTGCCATCGAGGCCGGACTGTTCGCCGAGCATCACGATGCGTGCCGACCCGATCGCGTCGCGCAGCGGCGCGAGATCGGTGAAGTCGGTGTCGGTGAACTCGATCGATCGTACCGTGGTGCTGTTGGTGTCGAGCCACGTCTGCACCGATTGCGGTGGACGCGGTGTCGTCGTGTCGAGCGGCGCCGTGGGGAGCTGCAGCCCGGGCACGTCGTTGAGCGAGCACGCGCCAAGGCCGGCGGCCAGCACACACGCCGAAAGCGCACCGAGCACAGGAAGCCGCGAGCGGCGCGTGGCGACCGCCATACGCGCGCGAGAGGAGGGGCGAGTTTTTTCAGTCACACCAGAAGTGTACCCGCCAGAGCGCCAGAACGCTCACCGACTGGTGGCGTGGCGCACACTCGGCTAGCCTGCGGGCGTGATGGACTCCCGACGTGCTTCCGCCTGTCGCGTGCTGGTGCCCCTGCTGCTGCTGTGCGTGCCCGTCGACGCTGGCGCGCAGGCGAGCGCACCGCGTGATGCGCCGGCGGCTCGCGCCGACGCCTTTCGGGACACACTCACGCAGGTCGATCGGATCGTGCGCGTTTCACTCGACAACGATCTGTTCGCGTGGCGCGATAGTCTCATTCCCACCGATCACGAGTACACGCACGGGCTGTCGGCCGATTGGCACCTGGCGGACGCTCCGGCGCGCGTTCGACGCTGGTTTGGAGGCGCGCCGGGGTGCGGCGAGGAGGTCGAGCGCGCGCGCGGATGCCTCATGGCCATGCTCGGGGTACGTCAGGCGATCTACACGCCGCCGAGCAACGAGACGTTCGCGGTCTTTGGACAGCGTCCGCACGCCGGGTACCTCGGGGTCGCGGCGGCGCTCTCCGAGGTGCGGCGGCATCGGACGCGCACGTTGCGCGTCGACGTCGGGACCACGGGCAAGCCGGCGCTTGGGGAGCCGGTGCAGCAGTTCATTCACGAAATCACGGGCAGTCGTCCGGAGTTGGGGTGGCGCAATCAGCTGCGGGCGCGACTGGTGATGGCCATGCGGGTCGAAGACACGTGGGAAGGCGCGTTGCGCGGCGCGGGCATGCATCTGCGCGCGCGGGGCACGTATGGGGGACAGCTCGGCTCACTGCGCACCAGCGCATACGCTGGCACGGAGCTGCAGCTGGCCGCCGATCGTCGCGCCTTCTGGACGCCGTGGGAGGCGGCGGCGGCGCTGCCCTTGGGGCCCTATCTGGTGGGCGGCGTGCGACAGGAGTTCAGTGCCCACGATGTGTTCGTGGACGGACACCTTGGTGATCTGGGTTCGCCTGCGACTCGCGAACCCAGTGTGTGGCAGACGTCGGTGGGCGTCGGCTGGCGCTTTGCCGGGGGGAGCAGCGAATACCGACATGTGCGACGCGGGAAGGACTATTTCTGGCAGCAACGCCCCCACACGTGGGGGGCGTTCGTCTTCACCTGGTACCGTTAGTCGGCGCGGACGAACCGCACCGACCGGTCACCGGCACTGCGGCACCGCGGGAGGGGGAGGCAGTCGGCAGCTGGCCGACTTGCAGGTGCGCCGCGCGCGGGCGACGCGGTCCGCGAGCCGCCCCACGGTGAAGCGCGGGTGGCCACCGTTGTCGCTCATGCCGGCGGCGGTGGCCGCGTCGAGGCGGGCGCGCAGCGCGGTGCCTGCGGCCAGATTGCGGATCCCTCGGCTCGCCGGATCGATCTGCAGTGCGGCGATGTCATGCAGCGCCCAGTAGTTGTAGGGCGTCACGTCGCCGTTGAGCGCGATCGCGTCCTGCTCGCCACCCGCCGAGAGGCGATTGGCGATGTCGCGCGCCGACGAGAGACTGGCCATCGCGCCCGACCGGCTGCTGTTGGCGACTTGAATGGACGCCAGCGCCACGAGAAAGTTCACGCTCTCGCGCGTGACCGTTCGGGGGACGTCGTTTTCAATGGGCTGGTAGGTCCGCGCGTGCAGACTGCGCGCCTCACTGTCGTTCCCCTGGCGCGCGATCCAGATCGTGAACGCGTCGGCGGCGGCGTAGTCCCCCTCGGACGCGAGCTGCGTGGCGTCGAGGTAGGCCGCGCGCGCGGAGTCGCGGCACCGACGCCACACATCCCAGACTTCGGCCATGCCGAGCCGCGCCGCACTCGCGAGCTCCTGGTCGCGATCCTGCTTCGCCAGTCGGAGCGCTTCCGCGTAGGCCCGCAGCGACGAGTCGGCGGCGCCGCGGAGTGCGGCGTTTTGGCCGTCACGCCACGCGCGTTCGCCGTCGGTGGGCTGCGCTGCGGCCACCCGCGGGGCGAGCAGCAGCGTGAGCGCGAGCAGTGCCCACCAGTGCAGGAGCGCACGGCGGACACGTGAATGAGCAATCCAGGGCGGGACAGCCGGCATGCAAGGACTCCGGGAGGGTGGACGGTGGCGCGGTGCCGCCGCTCGACTCGTGGGACACCTTGGTGGAGCCGCGCGCACAATGCAAGAGATTCGCGGGAGCAATCCGGCGTCGCCGTGCATTCACCCGACGACCCCAGTATCGTATGTTCTGCGCGCGCACGTCCGATGGCAGGACGACCCGAGTGACCCCGAACGTTTCCGATGTCTCCCCAGTCTCGCCGTGACGCAGCACACGGTGTACCGCCCATCGGTGGTGCCGAACGATCCGCCACGGTCCTCGTGGTCGAGCCTGACGCGATCATGCGTCAGTTTCTTCGACGCTTGTTCGAGCGACACGGGCTGGAGGTGCTGCTGACGGCGTCGCCGGAGCAGGCGCTGCGGATTCTTGCGGGCGCCGATGGCACGGTCCATGGCGTGGTGCACGCGGGCGCGCTCCGGTTCGGAGCGCACGAGGGCGACGCGGGGTACCTGCAGCGCCTCGCGCCCTCGGTCGCGGTGGTGACGTTCGGCGGTGGTTCGCCGGGCGCGCCGCTCGACCGCGCGGAGGCGCGTCGGAACGGCAAGGGGCCGAGCAATGGCCCGTTCGACGCCGAAGCGCTGGCGCGCGAGGTGCTGGACGCCGTCTCGCGCACGCGTTGACGGCGACGAAGCTGGTTGGAGGCGGGCTGCGGCGCCGAACGCCGGTCCGTGCTACTGCAACGGAGGCGACATGCTCCAGGGTGGACGCGTAGCGGACGATCCGAACGAGGCCTCGCCAATGGCGGCGTTCACAGCCGCGAGCACCGACGCCGGAAGCGGCGCACCGGGCGCGCGGTCGGTCGCCTCCGCGACCAGCCGCAACACACGCACCTGCTCGGCAAAGGCCGCGAGCAGCGCCCCGCCCGCACCCGGCGTGTCTGCGATGTCCTGGGCGAGCACCTCGAGCGACCCCGCCAGCGCGCCGTGGCCGACGGCGTGCGGCGCGAGGCTCACCTCGACCGCGTCGCCGCTCCAGACGGAGTCCGCTCCGGAAGGAATCAGTGCTTCCTGCACCCGCTGGTTGCTCATGGCCATGGCGGCCAGTCGGCGGCGCGCCACGTCTGACGATTCAAATCCCACGACAGGTCTCCTGCTGCCGCAACACTGCCTCTTGACAGGATCGCGTTTGTGACATAAATGCGAGGCGCAAGATTGCGCGCACGATGTAACTGCTTGCGTTACCAGTTGTTGCAACGGGCGACCATAGATGGTCGTCCTGACTGTCGGGGACGCGGTCGGCAAATGCCGCTCGCGTGCTGGAAACCGCTGGGTTGCGCGTCCGGAGTCATTGGTCGTCAACCTCGAACCATCGAGGGGCCGCCGGGTCATGCATGTCCTTACAGGCCAATCCGATCGCTCCGTCGACCAGCGCGACCTGCTGGCCGTTGCCCGCGCCACCCTCGATGAGCACTGGGCGGTGTCCGCGGTACCGGCCGAGCGCCGCACCCTGTTGCTCGAGCGTGCCGACGAGGCCGCCGTCGCACCCGGCGAGGGGCTGGGCGAACCGATCGCCGATGGTCTCGCGCTGCTCGGCACGGCGTACGAGCTGGCCGCGCTGGCCCAGCTGGAGGTCGCGATCGATGCCACGGCGAGCGCGGCGCGCGATCTGGCCCGCGCCGTACTCACCCTCGGTGCGTCGCGCGCCTACCGCTGCGGCGCGGCGCTGCGGCCACCCGTTGACGACGGCGACGCGGCACTCACGTGGTCCCTTCGCCTCGGCGCTCTCGCCATGGTCAGCGGTCAAACCGACGTGTACGCCGACTGGTGGCAGAAGCGCGACGGCATCGCCAGTGCGGTCACCGAGTACGCGAGCACGCTCGAGAACCTTCCCTGGGAGCCGTACGCACGCGGGACGCTGTGGCTCGCCTGGCTGGGGCTGCTGGGCGCACCGCTGAAGCTCCCCATCGACGATGCCGATGTGCCGCTGGCGCGAACCGCTCCACAGCCGCTGGTGGCCACGCGTACGCGACTGGCGGCCTTCCGGGAACGTCGGGCGTCGCACGTCACCCCCGGCGACGGACCCGTGCTCAACACCGCCGCGCTGCGGGCCCGCATGGCCGAGTTCGCCATTCGGCACCTCGCGGACGCCACGGAGCTGCTCACGATCGCCGTGCTGCGCCGAACCCTCCCGGACGTCACGGGAGAGTTCAAGCTGCGCCTGAGCGCGGCGCGCTCGGCCATGGCGGGGGATCACGGACAGGATGTCCTGCTGGCGTGGCTGCAAGCCGCCGGCGTCACGCTGGCAGGCGGCGTGACCGCCCAGCTCGAACTGCCAGGATTCTAGTCCGGCCGAGCTTCTCGGACCCCTTCGCGCGCCAGACGCGAAACACCGTCCGTCCCGTTGATCCCACCGGGAAGGTGACGGTGCCCAGCTGCGGCCCCACATGGCCGATGACGGCACTGCTCCGGTTGAAGCGCGAGGCATCGGTCGCCAGATCGGACTGCGCCCCCGATTCGATCCGAAACCAGCAGCTCTCGCCGCCCGAGCGATCCGCCCGCACGTAGTAGCGATCGTCTGCCGCCCAGAAAGCCGACAGCTCGGCGTTCGTGGCCCCCGCATCGGCGATCGGCAGCGAGGTGAGCGGCGCAGGTTCGATCGCTCCAACGGGGGCGGGGCAGGCGATGACGAGCATGGCGTCTGGGGTCGAATCGTAAAATCGTGATCGCAGCCGGTGAGTCTCTGCTGCGGGCGGTCAGTTTACGACGATCAGACTGGACACGCAATACGAAGTGATTTCGCTAAGTTGTTGACATAGATGTGGATAGAGCGTTCGTTGGATGTGGATAACCACTCAAGTCGTGGTATGACACGCGCTCGGACGCTGTATGGTTGTGGAAAACACCCGTCGTGATATGGGCCGGTGGACGACGACCGGCGGCATGTTTGTCCACACGCAGGTGAATCACAAAAGTTGCCCGTGGATACTTTTCCGCATGATTTCTGGCCCGCTCGGCTTGTCCCGCCCCCATGGCGCATTTGCGCCCGAGGCGACATGATGCCGCGGTGCGCGCCTGATCGCGTCGTCGTTGTTGTCCCTCCTCCTGCAGCCGGAGCGCCCTCCCTGTGCCAGAACCCCGTATCGGCCTGATCGTCGGACGCGAGTGGTCCTTTCCACCCGCCTTCATTGATGCCGTCAAGCGACGCCGAGCTGGCGTGGTGGCGGAGTACGTCTCCCTCGATGCCACCCCCATGGGGGAGGAGATCCCGTACACCCTCATCATCGATCGCATCTCGCACGAGGTCGGCTTCTATCGCACGATCCTCAAGCACGCCGCGATCCAGGGCGTCACGATCGTGAACAACCCCTTCATGTGGTCGGCCGACGACAAGTTCATCGACGCCACACTGGCCGTGCGACACGGGGTGGCCCATCCGAAGACGATGGTCCTCCCCAACAAGGACTACATCCCTGGCATCTCGCACACCGAGTCGCTGCGCAACCTGGCCTATCCGCTCGACTGGAAGGGTGTGGCTGAATACATCGGCTTCCCCTGCGTGCTCAAGGACGCCCACGGGGGCGGCTGGCGCGACGTGTACATCTGCCAGAGCATGGAAGAGCTGCTCGCGAGCTACAACCAGAGCGGCCTGCTCACCATGGTCGCGCAGGAGTTCATCGCGTGGGAGCAGTACACGCGGTGCATGGTGCTCGGCCGAGAGCATGTGCTCGTGATGCCGTACGATCCGCGGGCGCGGAAGTACATCGACGACCCCAACTACCTGCCGAAAGCGCTGCACGACCGCATTGCCGCCGACGCGCTCACGCTGTGCCGCGTGCTCGGGTACGACATGAACACGGTCGAGTTCGCGGTAAAGGACGGCGTGCCGTACGCCATCGACTTCATGAATCCGGCGCCGGACATGGACATCAACTCGCTCACGCCGGCGTACTTCGAGTGGGTGGTGGAGCACATGGCCGATATGGCGATCCGGTTGGCCACACTGCCGCCCGACGCCGAGCGCCCCGAAACGGCCATTCCACCCCTGGTGGCGGCGGTGAGTGCTGCGCCCGCCGTGGTTCCGGTTCCGGCGCCCGCGGCATCGTGAGCGGCGGGGGGCAGGGCACCATCGGCCTCGGCGATGATCCGGTCGCTGCGGAGGCGATTGCGCGCTATCACGACGGACTCTCGGATGATGTCGCGAGTGCGTCGCACGACATGCTCACGCGTCGCCTGCGCGACGAAGGGCTGTACTTCGGCGATCGGCCGCTGTGCAGTGTCATTCGCCCGCGACTGCTCACGGCGGCGCAGTACCGTCACGTGGGGCGCGCGTCTCGGCTGGTGGTGTCGGCCATGGAAAAAGTTCGGCAGGCCGCCATGGATGACGCCGAGCTGCGCGCGCAGTTCCGTCTGCTCGATTGGGAGGAGCGGCTCATTCATGCCGACCCGAGGCTGCCGGTGGCCAGCCCCGTGTCGCGTCTCGATGCCTTCTTCGCGGCCGGCCCGAACGGGCTCAAGTACACCGAGTACAACGCCGAAACGCCCGCTGGCGCTGCCTACAACGACGTGATGGCCCGCGTGTTCCTCGACCTGCCGGCCATGGGGGCGTTTCGCAAGCAGTTCGTGGCGGTGCCGCTGCCGTGCGCACCCGGGCAGGTGCAGTCGCTGCTGGAGTCGTACCACGCGTGGCGCGGGGTGCGCGAGGTGCCGCAGGTGTGCATTCTCGACTGGAAGGAGGTGCCCACCTACAGCGAGTTCGTGCTCTACCAGACGCATCTCGAAGCCGCCGGCGTGCCCACCTTCATCGGCGATCCGCGCGACGCCGAGTACCGCGGTGGCGTGCTCACGGTGGGCGGGCGTCCCGTCACGCTCATCTACAAGCGCGTGCTCATCGACGAACTGGTGCAGCAGTGCGGCCTGGATTCGCCGGTGGTGCGCGCCGTGCAGGACGGTGCGGTGTGCATGGTGAATCCGTTCCGCTGCAAGCTGTTGCACAAGAAGGCCAGCCTGGCGGTGGTGAGCGACGAGCGGCAGCAGGCCATCTTCACGGCCGACGAACGCGCGGCGGTGGCCGCGCATGTGCCGTGGACGCGCGTGGTCGAGGAGCGCACGACGACCTACGGTGACAGCACCGTGGACCTCGTGGCCTTCATGGCAGCCAATCGCGAGCGACTCGTGCTCAAGCCCAACGACGACTATGGCGGCAAGGGCATCGTGCTTGGCTGGACGGTCTCGGACTCCACGTGGGAGGAGGCGATGCGCACGGCACTGGACCACCCGTATATCGTTCAGGAGCGCGTGGAGCTGCCCATCGAGGCGTATCCCGCGTGGTTGGACGACCGGTTGCACATCGGCGACCGCATGGTGGATATCGCGCCCTTCCTCGTGCAAGGCGCGGTGGTGGACGGGTGTCTGACGCGCATTGCGACGGACCCGTTGTTGAACGTGACCGCAGGCGGGGGCTCCAACGTCCCCACGTTTCTGGTGGAGGCGCGATGAGCGGGACCCCATACCGGCCGACGATCGGCTTGACGACGCAGACGCTGCACTCGATCGACGGCATTCCGCCGGCGCTCCCCGAGTCGTGGGTCATGAACCAGCGCTACTTCCTCGCCACGACCATGGTGGGCGGGGTGCCCTGGATGATTCCACTGTTCGACGACGACCTGCCCACGCTGCGGCAGATCTACGAGCGACTCGATGGGCTGCTCATTCCCGGCGGCGTCGATGTCGATCCGCGACAGTACGGCGAGGCGATTCTCCCCGAGTGCGGGAATCTCGATCCGTCACGCGATCGCGTGGAGCTGCAGCTGGTGAAGTGGGCGATCGAAGACGGCAAGCCCGTGTTCGGCCTCTGCCGCGGCCTGCAGATCATCAACGTGGTGCTCGGCGGCACGCTCTGGCAGGATCTGGCGGTGCAGCGCCCGGAGCTTGCGAAGCATGATTACTTTCCGACCGCGGGGTATGCCCGCCAGCATCTCGCGCATCCGGTGACGCTCGAGCCCACCTCCAAGCTGGCGACGCTACTCGACGGACCGCAGACGGTGATGGTGAACAGCATGCACCACCAGGGCATCAAGTCCCTTGGTGAGGGGCTGATCGCCACGGCCACGGCGCCCGATGGATTGGTGGAAGCGATTGAACTGCCTGGCGAGCCATTCATCATTGGCGTGCAGTGGCACCCCGAAGTGTTTGAAATGACCGACCCGCACACCCGACACCTCTTCGGTGGCTTCATCGCCGCCGCCACTCGCTTTGCCGAACGCGCGCGTTCGGCCAGCACTCTGGTTGGATCCGCCCAGGAGCACTGATGAAGCCGCCCTCGCTGACTGTCGGCATCGAGGAGGAGTACCAGATCATCGATCCCGTCACGCGTGACCTCACGCCCGGGTTCGAATCGCTCATTCGTTCCGATGATCCGCTGCTCGCGGAAGTGAAACCCGAGCTGCATCAGTGTCAGGTGGAAATCGGCACGAAGCCGTGCGACAGCATCGCGGAGCTTCGCGTCGAGCTCACGAAGCATCGCAGGGCGGTCATTCAGGCCGCGGCGCAGCACGGCCTCGCGATCGCGTCGGCGGGCACGCATCCGTTCTCCAACTGGATGAACCAGGAGATGACGCCGAAGGAGCGGTACCTCGGCGTCAAGGCGGAGCTGCAGGATCTGGCGCACCGTCTGCTCATCTTCGGGACGCATGTGCACGTGGGCATCGAAGACAACGATTTCCGCATCGATTGCCTCAACGCCGCACGCTACGTGCTGCCGCACATCCTCTGTCTGTCCACGAGCTCGCCATTCTGGTTTGGCCGCAACACCGGGCTGCACAGCTATCGCAGCATCGTGTTCAAGAACTTCCCGCGCACCGGCGTACCCCGTGTGTTCAGTGGCTGGGCCGAGTACACGAATGTGGTCGATACGCTCGTGGAGACGCGCAGCATCCCCGATGGCTCCAAGATCTGGTGGGACGTGCGCCCGCACCACGCGTACCCCACGCTCGAGTTCCGCATCTGCGACGTGAACACGCGCGTGGACGAGGCGATCTGCGTGGCGGCCATGCTGCAGGCCGTGGTGATGAAGATGTGGAAGCTGCGCATGGACAACATGACGTTCCGCGTCTACCCGGCCGATCTCATCGAGGAGAACAAGTGGCGCGCCGTGCGCTGGGGGCTGGGCGGCAAGCTCATCGACTTCGGCAAGCGCAAGGAGCTGCCGGCGCCCGAGGCCATTCGCGAGCTCATCAGCTGGTTCCTCGATGATGTGCTCGACGAACTCGGCACGCGCAAGGAAGTGGAATACGCGTTCGACATTCTCCAGCACGGGTCGAGTGCGCAGCGCCAGCTCGCCACGTACGCGCGCACGGGTGACCTGCGGGCCGTGGTGGACCAGCTGATCACCGAAACGGCCGAAGGCGTCTGCGACGTGAACCTGGGCCCGCCGCTGAGCACGATCGACGCGCCGCTCACCGCCGCGCGGCCCGGCACGATTGCGGTGCCGACGTTCTCCCCAACCGGGGCGCGCGTGGAGTCGGTGTCCGACTGAGGTCGGGTGCGGCCCGCCGACCGCTACGATGCCTGCGTCGTGGCGGTGGGCGTGAGCCGAAGCGTGGCCTGCGTGTCATCCGCGGCGAACACGAACACGAGCGCGCGTCCCTGCACGGTGGTCTCCAGTCCGCGCTCGCTCTTGGCACGTGAGACGATGTCATGGCGCCAGCACTCGGCGTTCGTGTCACACGACGTGTCCACCGCGGCGCGGGCGCCAAGGGAGCACTCGACGGCCACGCGCGCGCCGCTCGGCAACGTGGCGCCGGACCAATCGAGCCCGTACGTGAGTGCACCATCCTCGTGCACGGTCAGCGTGATCGCGAGTCCGTCGGCGTCGCCGGTCAGCACCAGCGAGGTTGCCTCGCGCGTGTGCACGCGCACGTTGAAGTCGCATTGCGTCCACGAGTGCACGGGCACGTACTCGGCCGCGGTGTACTCGGCCTCGGCGACGTACTGATCGATCGCACGTACCTGCACCAGCGTGCGTACATCGAGGTCGGCCGGCGGCAGCGACTCGAGCGTGTGTGCATGTTCGAGGTCGTGAATTGACGGCGCACCCGCCAGTAATGCCTCGGACGACGCGTCCTCCTCGAGTTCGAGCGCGGCCGCGGCCGTTACCAGCTCCCCTTGCGCAAAGTGCGCCGCCACGGCGAGCGCATGGTAGTGTTCGATGCGCCGTGTGAGCACGTCCGCGGCGTTTTCGGCGCGATCGAGCAGCAGCCAGGTGTCCACGCCGAATCCGCGATGCGGCGCGAGCATGAGGGACACGTGTGCGCCGTGCACCCAAAGCTCGTCCTGCCCGTCGGCGTCGACATCGCGCCGTTCGACGGTGAGCGGCTGACCGGCGCGCAACAGCGCCTCGGCACGTGCCAGGTGGTGCCAGTTGGATTCGCGCAGCCACGGCAGGTAGAGTCCGCCAAACACACCGTGCCACAGCGGATCGTTGCTTTGCGCCATGCCGATCGCGCGCCGTGCGTCTGCCGGGTTGCCGTGCGCGCGGCAGAGCGTGGAGATCGCGAGGGTGTGCTTGTGCAGACGATTCGCCTCGGGGTACTTCACGAGGAAGTGCTTCCAGTGCGAGCCGCGCAGGAAGGCCGTGTCCGCGCCATCCACACGCTCGTCGCCGAAGGTGGTGCGCACATCGTCGCGCAGCGCGCTCAGGCGTGTGGCGGCCTCGGCGGGCAGCGACCACTCTTCCATCTCGCGGTACGAGCCGGTGGGCAGGTAGGCGAGCCCACCGCGTGGTGCGTCGGCCAGCACCTGCGTGCCGGTCACGAGGCGTACCACGCCCTCGTCCTGCAAGGCGAGCAGTGCGTCGAGAAAGCCGTGCAGCCAACCGCTGCCGAACACCCACTCGCGGGTGCCGGGCCAGCCGCCAAACTTCTCCGCGTCGTCGGCGAAGACGGCCAGCCGTTCACCGGCCGCCTGTCGCGCACGCAGCGCCGCCTCGATCTCCGTGACGGGTCGAAAGGGCACGAGGTAGCGCAGCCGTTCGTCGATCGGCAGCAGGTCGAGCAGTCGTCCGTCATGTTCGGTACGAAAGACGGCGCCCAATGTCTGCGCATCGTGGCCCGCCGCGAGGAACGGGCGATCGTCCACGAGCGCATACCGCACGCCTGCATCGGCGAGATCACGCGCGAGGTCGGGCTCCCACACGCGCTCCGTCAGCCAGAGCCCCGGACCGGCCACGCCGAATCGTGTGCGCAGTCCCTCGGCCAACCACGCGATCTGCTCGAGGCGGTCGGCGCGGGGCAGCGTGGCGAGGATCGGTTCGTAGTAGCCGGCGAGCAGCAGTTCCAGACGGCCGTCCGCGGCCAATCGACCCAACGTGTCGAGGAAGGCGCCGGCCGGCGAGTTCGCGGGCTGCGCCACGCACCAGTCGAGCAGCGGGCCGGACAGGTGGGCGACCACCGGCCAGGCAGGCCGCGAGGCGAGGGCATCGAGCAGCGGGCGATACACCTCGCGCACATGCTGTTCGAACACCTCGCCGAAGTTGCCCACCGGCTGGTGCAGGTGCAGCGCGAAATAGAAGTCGAGCGGCGCCGCAGTACGGGTGGAGCGCGAATCCATCAGCGAGGTTCGAAGGAGGTGAACGGCGCGTCGGGGAAGGGCGTGAGCGCGAACGGCGTGAGCAGCGCACGTGCCACCGGTTCGGGGAAGTCGCGCACGTCGTACAGCGACGGGGTGTCGAAGCGACCACGCACCATCGTGCGCAGCGACACACGAGGCACTCCTTCGCGCCCGCCGAGTGTGACCGCCTGATGCGTGCTGCGCTTGCCGGTGCGGCGGTGACACAGTTCGATCTGCATGGGCTCGCCGGGCTCCGTGGGGCGCTGCACGACCACGTCGAAGGCTCCCACACGTGCAGGCACTTCGCGCGCCGGTACGCCCGCGGAGGGCGCGAGCTGCAGCGCGGTGGCCATGGCCGCCACACCAGCCGCCACGCGCGCCTCTACGCCGCGGTGGGGCAGGGCGCCACGCACGAAGACATCGGCCGCCGTACCCGCCCGCGGATCATTGCTGATCGCCAGCGCGAGACGTTCCACGAACCCCGATTCGAGGCGCGCGGACCGGCCGCTCAACTCGAGTACACGGGCGGCGTATCGCAGCACCTGACGCGCTTCGATACGGGCCACATCGTCGAAGAACCACGCGCACGAGGTGAACAGGCGCAGCGACGCGCGCTCCAGTTCGAGCAACTCACGCGCGCGTTGCACGGCGGCGGGTTCGTCGCGGCGATCCTCGCGCACGGCGGCACGCACGAACGCGTCGAGCGGATCACCGTCGAGCGCCACCACCGCGCCGTACGCATCACGGACGGCCCACGGATCGTCGGCGAAAAGGGGTGGGGCCTCGAGCGCAAACACCGTGTGCGCCTCGTTCGCGAGCCACGTGAGCGCGCGTCGGAGCGGATCACGCCACCGCTGCGAGGTGCCGGCGCCCGGATCGAGCTTGCAGCCGCAGTCGCTGCGCCACCGTTCCACGCCGTGCGCGCAGCTCCACGAACTGGGGCTCACCAGCTCCACGTCTCGCTCCGGGGGCAACACCGAGAGCAGCGACGAGAAGTTGTGCACGTGGACATCCGGCCGTGCCGCCATGCGCGCGATGGCACGCGCGAGCGTGACATCGCCTCCGCGATGATGGTGCCCGAACGTTTCACCGTCGGTGGCGAGCACGGTGGCCAGCACGGACGGGTCGCGATCCCACGCGGCCAATCGCTCCGCCATGTGTACCGGATCACGCAGCAGACCACCGAACGCCACTTCACCGGCCAACGGGCCGTCGTACGTGAAGATCGCCACCTCGCGACCGTTCGCCGCCCGATAACGCAGTGGGCGTCCGGTGCGATCACCGTTGCGCACCTGGTACGGTGACAGCACGGTGAACCGAATGCCTTCCTCGGCGAGCACCTCGAGCGTCTCTTCGTCGACGGCCGTTTCCGGCAACCACATGCCATCGGGCTCGCGGCCGAAACGGCGACGGAAATCGGCCATGCCCCAGCGCACTTCGGTGACCTTGTCACGTCGCGAGGCGAGCGGCAGGATCACATGATGATACGGCGCCGCGATGGCGTTGCCGTGCCCGTGCAGTCGCTCCGCACTCGCGCGATCGCCCGCAATCATGGCCGCATAGGTGCGGGGCGCGTGTCGTTCCAGCCACTCGCAGAGGGTGGCGCCCACATCGAAGGTGCACCACGCGTAGCAGTTCACGATACGCGCCAGCCCGCCTGGAACGTCGGCGTCGGGTGGTGGTCCGAGCTCGCGACTCAGCGCGGCGAGGGAGCGTGAGCGTGCATCACCGCCGAGTGCCACGATGGCCTCTTCGGAGATGGGATCATCGATGCGCGCCTGCGCCACGCGGACTTCCGTGGCGGCGAGTCGCGCGTAGCACTCACGATCGATGCGCTCATTCCAGTCGTGGTCCGGGCTTGCCGACGGCTCCACATCGACCAGCTCCAACCAGGGGTCTTCACGCGGCGGCTGGTAGCAGTGCGCGTGCACCACCACCGACCGAACCATGGTGCCGAGCGTGTCCCCGTTGAACGCGCTCAGCGCCGACTCCGCGTCACGGCGACCGCCAGATCGTACGCCTGGGCATACCGCTCCGCCGAGCGTTCCCAGCCGAAATCACGGCCCATCGCGGTGTACATGCGCTGCGCCCATCCCTGCTGATCGCCGAAACGCGCGAGCGCCCGCGAGATGGCGTGATCGAACGCACCAGGGGTGAACTGATCGAAGAGAAAGCCCGTGATATCATCTTCGACCGTGTCGGCAATGCCACCCACGCGTCGGCCAATGGGGAGTGCACCGTAGCGCTGCGCGCGCATCTGCGTGAGGCCGCACGGCTCGTACTGCGATGGCATCAGGAACATGTCGGCGCCAGCCATGAGGCGATGCTCGAGCCGATCGGTGAAGTCGAGCTGCACCCCCACATGTCGTGGCCTTGCGTCGGCCAGCTGCGTGAGCGCGCGTTCGTAGCGTGGTTCTCCCTGCCCGAGAAACACGAACTGGGCGTCCATGTTCCAGACGAGGTGCGAGTTGAGAATGAGGTCGAGCCCCTTCTGCGTGACCATGCGGCCGGTCATGCCGAACAGCGGCGTACGCCGACGCTGGGGGAGGCCGAAGGAGCGTTGCAGCGCCGCCTTGCAGCGGGCTTTCGCGCTCGTGTCCTCACGCGTGTAGTTGGCCGTGATCTGGTCGTCGCGCGACGGATCCCACTCGTGCTGATCGATGCCGTTGGTGATGCCGAGGAAGCGATTGCCCAGCGATTGGAACACGCCGTGCAACCCGAAGCCGCCATCGGGCGTGCGCAGTTCGCGCGCGTGCTCGGGGCTCACGGTCACGACCACGTCGGCGAAGGCCAGCCCCGTCTTGAGGTAGTTGACGCGATTGTGCCATTCGGCCATGCGCCAGTTGTACACTTCCGGCGGAATACCACACTCGTGCAGGATGCTCTCGGGGAAATGCCCCTGATAGCCGGCGTTGTGCACCGACATCACGATCGGCGTGTCGGCGAAACGCTCGCGCAGTCCGGCGTACGTACGCATGTACATGAGCGCGAGCGACGTGTGCCAATCGTGTGCGTGCACGAGTACCGGGCCGGCAATGAGCCGCGTAATGCCGTCGAGTACGGCGCGCGAGAAGACGGCGAAGCGGCGGGCGTTGTCCTGGTAATCGCGCCCCCCTTCGCCGTACAGCGCTGGTCGATTGAAGTACGTGGGCGCGTCCACGAACACCACCTTCGGCCCCGGTGCGGCGTTCACCTCGCGAAAAAATCGCACCTCGACGGAGCGGTAGCCCAGGTCGACCTTGATCGGACGACCGAGCGGCGCCAGATCGGGCGCGTGGTCGCGCACCGTGCGATACAGCGGCACGAACACGACCACGGCGCGACCGGCACGCGACTGAAACGTGGCCAGACCGCGCACCGCCTCGGCCAGCCCGCCCGTACGCGCATAGGGCGCGTACTCCGACGACAGGTGCACGATGGTGGGCGAGCCATCCGCCGCGGCCGGAACCGCGGGGAACGACAGGGAAGGCGTGGGCAGCGCAACGGTCATGACAGCCCCTCAGGCAATCGGCGGATCGTCCTGGAGGGCGTCCCCCAGAATCGCGGGCGCGTAGTACGCGCGAACATACTGCTCGACCATGCGACGGCCGGTGAACTTGGTGCCGGCCACGCGCATGGCGTTCTTCATCATGCGGAGCCAGCGCAGCGGCAGATCATCGTCGCCGCGGTCGTAGAAGTTGGGGACGACCTGCGTCTCGAGCAGCGTGTACAGGCGGTCGGCCGTGCGATCGCCCTTGTCGTCATCGACTTCGGGTTCGATGGCCCAGCCATTCGTTCCATCATAGCCCTCTTCCCACCAGCCGTCGATGGTGGAGAACTGCGGCACGCCGTTGAGTGCGGCCTTCATGCCACTGGTGCCCGAGGCTTCGAGCGGCACGCGCGGCAGGTTGAGCCACAGGTCCACGCCCTGCACGAGCAGATGAGCGAGGTGCATGCCGTAGTCCTCGATGAACGCGATGCGTCCTTCAAACTGCGGGTCACGCGTGAACTGATACACCTCCTGCAGCACCTGCTTGCCCGGTGTGTCGGCCGGGTGCGCCTTGCCGGAGAACACGAACTGCACCGGACGCGAGCTGTTGGTCACCAGCGCGCGCAGGCGCTCCACATCGCGGAAGAGCAGATTCGCGCGCTTGTACGTCGCGAACCGTCGCGCAAACCCGATGGTGAGCGCGTGCGGATCGAGCAGGGTGCCGGCGCCCACCAGCTGCGGCGCCTGCATGGTGCGCCGCGAGTACGCCTTGCGCGCTTCCTCGCGCGCCAGACGCATGAGTACATGCTTGAGGCGCAGGTGTGTGCCCCACAGCTTCTCATCATCGAGCGTGAGTACCTTCTCCCACAGCTCGGGCGAGCGTTCGTGGCCCCAGTTCGGCCCCAGATGCTCATCGAGCAGCTGCATGATGGGGTTGGCCATCCAGGTCGCGAGGTGCACCCCGTTCGTGACGTGACCCACCGGCACCGCCTCGTCGTCGCGCCCGGGCCAGAGCGGGGAGCACAGCGTCCGCGACACCGCGCCGTGCCGTTCGGACACACCGTTCACGCGCCGCGACATGCGAATGCACGCCGCCGTCATGTGGAACGTGTCGCGCCCGGTGGTCGGGTGAAAGCCGAGTTGCAGGACGCGCGTGCGATCGACGCCCATCTCCTCCCAGATCGGACCGGCGCACTGCGCGACCTGATCGATGCTGAAGTGGTCATGGCCAGCGGGCACCGGCGTGTGCGTGGTGAAGACGCTATTGGAGCGCACCTGCCGCACCGCTTCGTCGAACGGCACGCCATCGGCGCACAGCATGCGCACGCGCTCGAGCAGCATGAAGCCGGCGTGGCCTTCGTTCGCATGCCACGCCGACGGCGCGATGCCGAGTGCGCGCAGCACCCGCACGCCGCCGACTCCGAGCAGCCACTCCTGCCGCAGCCGAAGCGCCGGCCCGCCCGCGTACAGCTTGGAGAGCAGCGGACGGTCGTCGGCGTGGTTCTCCTCGAGATCCGAGTCGAGCAGGTACACCGCCACCCGTCCCACCATCATGCGCCAGACGCGAATGTGCACGTCGCGGCCGAAGGTGTTGACCGTGGTGAGATGGCGCTGCCCGCCAATGCCCGGCACCGGGTGAATGGGGACCGTGTCGAGATCGAACGGGTCGGGTGAGTCCTCCTGCCAGCCGTCCGGGCGAATGCGCTGGTCGAAGTAGCCGTCGCGATAGAAGATGCCGAGTCCGACGAGCGGCACACCGAGATCGGACGCCGACTTGCAGTGGTCGCCGGCGAGCACGCCCAGACCTCCCGAGTAGATCGGGACCGAGTTGTGAAAACCGAACTCGGCGCAGAAGTACGCGATCGGCTGATCACGCAGTTCGGGATAGGTGCGCGCGTACCACGTGTGTTCGTCGTTGCGCTCGGCCGCCAGCCACTTCATCACGCGGTCGTAGCGGGCGCAGAAGTCGGGGTTGGCGGCGAGTGCAGTCAGCCGCTCTTCCGAGACCTGCTGGAGGAGGAGGATCGGATTGTGCTTGAGCTGCTGCCAGCGGCTCTCGTCGATCTCGCGGAACAGGTTGCGCGCCTCGCGATTCCAGCTCCACGCCACGTTGTGGGCCAGCTGGGTGAGCCCCAGCAGGCGTGGCGGGAGCGGATGCGGCGTGGTGGCGGTCGGTTCGCGACTGGCGAGTGGGGCGATGGTCGTGGCGGACATGAGCATTCGTTCGTGTGAGGGCATGCGACACCGTCCGGCATCGCCTCGCCTGCTTGACGATCAAAGTTACCGATCGGGACAGGGCAGTGGACAGGTGCCCGCTGTTGACGGTATCCTCCGCCGCACCATGGTCCCTGTCAGACGTTCCCGCTCGCGCCCGCCCCGTGTGCACAAGTTCGGCGGCGCCTCCCTGGCCGACGCCGATGCCGTGCGCCACGCGATTGCGTTGGTGCGGGCGCAGCCCGCCGGTCCCGCTGTCGTTGTGGTGTCGGCCATGGCCGGCGTGACCGATGCGCTGCTCGATCTCGGGCGGCGCGCGTTGGCAGGGGGCCGCAGTGCCGCGGCCCGCGCCGACCGCATGGTCCTCGTGGATGCGCTTAAGGAGCGGCATGACGTGGTGGTGCGAGCCGTGGTGCCGCGGGGCGCGCTGCGTACGCAGGTGCTGGCCGAGGTGGCGCGGGCGCACGAGGCGCTCGTCACGCTGCTCGACGGCGTCGCCTCGCTGCGCGAGCTCACGCCGCGCACCAACGACTTTCTGCTCTCTCGCGGCGAGAAGCTTTCGGCGCTCATGCTGGCGGCCGGTCTCGAAGCCGCGGGCACGGACGCCGCGTACGTGAAGGCCACCAGTGTGATTCTCACCGACGGTGTGCACGGCGGCGCGTTCCCCGAGCTCGGGGCCACCGAGAAGGCGGCGCGCGCGGTCCTCGGGCCGCTGCTGCGCAAGGGCGTCATTCCCGTGGTGCCCGGCTTCCTCGGCGCATCGCCGGACGGCACCGTCACCACGCTCGGCCGCGGTGGCTCCGATCTCACGGCGACCGTGCTCGCCCGCGTGCTCGGTGCCGACAGTGTGCACCTCTGGAAAGACGTGCCCGGGCTGCTCACCACCGATCCGCGCATCGTGCCGACGGCGCGTGTGATCCCGCAGCTCAACGTGCGCGAGGCCTCGGAACTGGCGTATTACGGGGCAAAGGTGCTACACCCGCGCGCCCTGATTCCGCTGGCGCGCACGAGTACGCCCATGCACGTGCGCCCCTTCGGCGATCCGATCAGCACGGGCACCGAAATCTCCTCGCGCCGCACGCTGCAGAAGTATCCGGTGAAGGCGCTGTCGATGGTGCGCGAGCAGGCACTCGTCACGGTGACCGGCAACGGCATGCTCGGCGTGCCCGGCATCGCCGCGCGCACGTTCACCGCGCTGCAGCGCACGGGTGTCTCGGTGTCGTTCATCACGCAGGCCTCGTCGGAGCACGCGATCTCGCTGTGCATTCCAGCCGAGTCGGCCGATGCCGCGCACACCGCGCTCGAGGCAGAGTTCGCGGCCGAACGGCAGCGCCGCGAGATCGAACGCATCGACGTGCGCACAGGCGTCGCGATGGTGGCGGTGGTCGGCCTCGGCATGGCCGGTACGCGGGGGCTTGCGGCGCGTGTGTTCACCTCCCTCGGCCGCGCCGGCATCAACATCGTCGCCATCGCGCAGGGCTCGTCGGAGCTCAACATCACCGTGGTCATCGACGAGGACGCCGCGCCGGATGCGGTGCGCGCGGTGCACGCGGAATTCCAGCTCGACAAGATCGGCGGCGGGGCGGCCGGTACCTCGTCGCATGTGGATGTGGTGCTGTTCGGCTTCGGCCAGATCGGCCGTGAGTTCACACGTCTGTTGGGTCGCGGCAAGGCACGCACGCTGGTGCGTGTGGTGGCCGTGTGCGATCGCAGCGGCCTCGTCTTCGACGCCAACGGGCTGAGCGCTCGTCGTCTGGCGGCGCTCGCGGCGCACAAGGAGGCCGGTGCATCGCTGGCCAGCGCAGACGGCGGCCAGCGGCACACCGGCGCAGCAGCGGTGCAGGCGATCGCCCGCCACGCGCTGTCCCACCCCGTGCTGGTCGATCTCACCGCCGACGACACCCTGTCGGCAATCGAGGCCGCCCTCACGGCGGGGTTTGATATCGTGCTCGCCAACAAACGACCGCTCTCGGCGCCGCGCGCCTCCGTGGATGCGCTGCATGCGCTGGCGCGTGCCCAGGGACGCCGCCTGCTCTTCGAGACCACGGTGGGCGCCGGTCTGCCGGTCATGGACACCTACGCAAAGCTCGTGGACGCGGGCGACCGCGTCACACGCATCGAGGGGTGCACCTCGGGCACGCTCGGATTCCTGCTCACCGAAATCGGTCGCGGACGCGCGTTCAGTGATGCGGTGCGCCGCGCGATGGCCAAGGGGTATACCGAACCCGACCCGCGCGACGATCTGTCGGGCATGGACGTGGCGCGCAAGGCGCTCATTCTCGGACGCATGCTTGGCTATCGTGGCGAGCTCGATGGCGTCGAGGTGGAGTCGCTCGTACCCGAGTCGGCGCGCGCGCTGTCGCGTGATGCCTTCGTGGCGGGACTCGAGGAGTACGATGAAGACTGGCGCGCGCGACAGGAGGCGGCGGAGCGCGCGAACGCCGTGCTGCGCTACGTGCTCACCGTCACGCCGCGCAAGATCACCGTGGGGCTGCGCGCCGTGGACCGATCACACCCGCTCGCCGGATTGCGTGGCACGGACAACCAGATCGTGTTCACCACGCCGCGGTATCTCGAAAATCCGCTCGCCATTACAGGCCCCGGCGCCGGTCCGGCCGTGACGGCAGCGGGCGTGCTCAACGATGTACTCAAACTGGCGGGCGCATGAGCTCCGTTCCGTCTCACCGTGGAGTGCGTGCATGACCGACACACTGCCCGAAGCCGTGCACGCCTTCGCACCCGGCAGCATCGGCAACATCGGACCGGGACTCGACGTGCTCGGATGCGCCGTGACCGGTGCGGGGGATCGCGTGGTCGCGCGGCGCATCGCCGGCGACGTGCTCGTGCTTGAAGATGCGGGGCACCCCGATCTGCCCACCGATCCGGCGCGGCACGCGTGCACCATCGCCGCCGATGCGGTACGACGGGCGTGCGGGGCACCGGCATTTGGCGCGACGCTGCGCGTGATCAAGGGATTGCCGCTGAGTGCAGGACAGGGGGGCAGTGCGGCCAGCGCGGTCGCGGCGGCGGTGGCGGTGCACGCGCTGCTCGGGGAACCCCTCGACCAGATGACGCTGCTCGGCTGCTGTCTCGAAGCCGAGAGCACGGTGGCCGGTCGGCACCTCGACAACCTCGCGCCCTCGCTCATGGGTGGCGTGGTCACGGTGCTCGGCACCGATCCGTGCGATGCGGTGCGTGTGCCGGTACAACGCGCGCCGTGGTTCGCGCTCGCGTACCCGCACATCACCGTGCGTACTGCCGATGCGCGTACCGTGCTGCCGCAGTTTCTGCCACGCGCGACCTGCATCGCGCAGTTGGCAAGTGTGTCTGCCATGGTGACAGCGTTCGCGAGCGGCGATCTCGCCCTGCTCGGACGATCGCTGGTGGACCACATCGCCGAACCGGCGCGTGCACCGCGGGTGCCCGGTTTTGCCGACGCGCTGCGCGCCGCCCGCGACGCTGGCGCGGTGGGTGGATCGTTCTCTGGTAGTGGACCGACGACCTTCGCCGTGTGCCCCAGCGAAGCGATCGCGGCGCAGGCCGCGGCGGCCATGCAGTTCGTCTACCGCGCCACGGGCGTGGATTGCGACATTCGTGTGGTCACCATCGACGACGTCGGGGCGCGCTGGCACGCCGTCGATGCCGCCGTTGCCGATCACGACGCTTGGGGAGCCACCGCATGAGTGCATCGATGTCTCGCTCGCGGTGGCCCGACGTGTTGCCGGTCGGGCGACCGTCGATTCAGTGCTGCGCCAGCTGTGGCGCCGAGTATCCGGACCTGCATGCGTCGCCTCAGTGTGACGCGTGTGGCGGCCTGCTCGAAGTGCGTCATGCGGTACCCGCCGATGCCTTCGCTGCACCAGTGGACGGCATCGCGCTGCGTGCCAGCTTCGCGAATCACTGCTGCGCACGTCCTGTGGGTCATGCATCGGGCGTGTGGCGCTTTCAGTCCGTCGTGATGCCTACCGCGGGCGACGCGATCGTGAGCTGGCCCGAGGGCAACACGGCGCTGCTGCAGCGCCGTGCACTGTCGCAGTATGTGGGCGTAGACGCGCTGTGGGTGAAGCATGAGGGCATGAACCCCACCGGGTCGTTCAAGGATCGCGGCATGACCGTGGGCACCACACAGGCCGTGCGCGTTGGTGCGAGTGCGGTCGCCTGTGCGAGCACCGGCAACACGTCGGCGGCGCTCGCGGCGTACGCGGCGCAGGCCGGACTGCCCGCGCTCGTGTTCGTGCCGGCAGGGCAGGTGGCGCTCGGCAAGCTCACGCAGACGCTGTCGTACGGCGCCCGCACGCTGCTCGTGCGCGGCGATTTCGACGACTGCCTGCGTCTCGTCCAGGACGCCGCGCGCGAGCTTGGCATCTATCTGCTCAACTCGATCAATCCGTGGCGTCTCGAAGGACAGAAAACGATCGTCTTCGAGCTGTTGCAGCAACTCGGCTGGGATGCACCCGACTGGATCGTGCTGCCCGCCGGCAACCTCGGCAACACGGCCGCGTTCGGCAAGGCGTTGCGTGAAGCGAAGGCGCTCGGACTCATCAATCGTGTGCCGCGCCTCGCCTCGGTGCAGGCCTCTGGTGCCGCACCATTCGCCGCGAGCTTTGCCGATGGCTTCCGCACGCGCACGCGCGTGCAGGCCGAGACGCTCGCGACAGCGATTCGCATCGGCGATCCGGCCTCGCATGATCGGGCGGTCGATGCCATCACCTTCACAGACGGTATGGTGCTGTCGGTCACCGACGCCGAGATTCTCGCGGCCAAGCGTGTGATCGACGCGGCCGGCGTAGGGTGTGAGCCGGCCAGCGCTGCGAGTATCGCAGGTGCTCGCGCGCTGGTGCACAACGGCGTGATGAGGTCGGGCGATCGGGTGGTCGCCGTGCTCACCGGCCACGTGCTCAAGGATCCCGGCATTCTGGTACGCATGCATCAGGACGCGGCGTTCCCCGAGGCGCCGGCCAACGCCCCCATTGAAATCGATGCGAGCGTCTCTGCAGTGGCGGCCGTACTCGCCGCCGACGCCCGTTCCCGTTCCACCGTGTCACCCCCCTGATGCTTCCTCCCGGTCGTCGTACCCTCATCACCGGCGCCAGTCGCCCCCTCGGCGTGGCCCTTGTGCGCGCCTGTCTCGAACGCGGTGATCGGGTGATCGCCACCTCGCGCAATCCGGCACGTGTTCCGGTGCTGGCCGATCTGCGCGCCGAGTTTGGCGGACTGGAGTTGGTGCCGCTCGATCCGGCCGACGCGGCGTCGGTCGCGTCGGCCATCCCCGTGCTCGAGGAGATCGCGCCGTCGATCGACCTGCTGCTGCTCGCACCGCCGGAACCTGGTGCCCACGAGAAGCTGGCGGACACAGAGCGCGACGCGCAATTCGCCACCATGTCGGGCACCGGGCTCGTGGAGCACTATCGGCGCACCGCCGTGGCGCCGGTGCTGCTCGTGCGTACGCTGCTGCCGTTTCTGCAACGCGAGCGCGGCGCGCGGGTATTGTTCGTGAGTACGTGGCTGGGCTCGCTCGCGGGCAAGGTGAAGGGCGGCGACTACGCATCCTGTGCCAGCGCGTCAGGGCTGCACATGATGGTGCGCGCGTTGGCGTACGATGTGGCCGACTTCGGCATCACCTGTCTCACGGGCAATCCGGGCTGGTACGCCACCACGCCTGACGGTCCGGCCTTTCGTATTCCGATTCACGAATCGGCGGCGGGGCTGCTGTCGGTCACCGACGCCATTACCCCGTCGCAGAGCGGCGGCTTTTTCGATTACACCGGAGTGGAGCGACCATGGTAGTCGTGTCACCAAACCTGCGCGTACTGCGCGCCGCTGCTGCGTGTCTTGTAGCCGCGAGCGGCGCGCTGGGTGCGCAGGCGCCATTACCGTCGGCGAAACCGCCAGCCGCGGTCGGTCCCGCGCCCGCCTACGTCGCGCATCGCGTCACGCGCGGCAAGTCGTTCACCGACTTCGAGGCCATGCTGCGCGATGTATCGAACGCCGATGTCATTCACCTCGGCGAGCAGCACGATGATCGTGGTACGCACGCGCTGCAGCTGGCCGTGCTCGAGGGGCTCGCGCGCCGAGGGGTGAAGGTCGTGGTGTCGCTCGAGATGATCGAACGCGATGTGCAGGCGCTGCTCGATCGGTATCTCGCCGGCGAGATCCCCGAGAGCACCTTCGTGGCCGACTCGCGCCCGTGGAACAACTACACCGACGACTATCGTCCACTGGTGGAGTTCGCGAAGACCAAGGGGTGGCCGGTGGTCGCGTCCAACATTCCGCGCCCGTTGGCCTCGGCGGTGTCGCGCAACGGACTGGCGGTGTTCGACACGCTCAACGCCACGTCGCGTGGCTGGGCCGCGGCCGAGAACCAGTGCAGCACCGACACGAAGTACGGTCGCAAGTTCACGGCACTCATGGGCGGTATGGGCACGCACGGGGATGCCGCGATGCCTGCGGCGGCCATGGACCGCTTTTATGCCGCGCAGTGCGTGAAGGATGAAGCCATGGCCGAAAGCATCGCGCGCGCGCTCGATGCGCACCCCGACGCCGTCATCGTGCACGCCGCTGGCGGCTTTCACGTGGAAGAGTCGCTCGGCACCGTGGAGCGGGTCACGCGCCGCGTGAAGGACAAGCAGACGCAGCGGCGCGACGTGAAGCAGGTGGTGGTGATGTTCCGACCGGTGGAGGATCTCGACACGGTGAAGGCCGGTGAACATCGTGACCTTGGCCAGTACGTGGTGTACGTGCACCGATGAATCCACGTCGTCGATTCCTCTCGCTCGCGCTCGCGAGCTTCGCACTCGCCAGCTTTGCGCTCGCCGACGCGTCGTCGTTGGCCGCGCAGCGCGCGCCGATCAGCCCCGACCGTCTCATGCCGCGGCTGCACGCGCTCGCGCATGACTCCATGGAAGGACGCGGCGCCGGCACGCCTGGTGGCGCGCGCGGCCGTGCGTACATCGAACGCGAACTGCGTGCCATGGGCGTGATGCCCATTGGCGACGCATATCAGGTGCCGGTGCGAGTGCGGGCGCGCCCCGGCGCCGATTCGGTGGGCGCCAACGTGGTGGCCATGATCCCCGGGCGTGTGCCCGGGGGCCCGGTGCTCGTCCTCAGTGCGCATCACGATCACCTCGGCATTCGCAATGACGTGATCTACAACGGCGCCGATGACGACGCGTCCGGTTCGGTGGCGCTGCTGGCGCTCGCCGAGCGTTTCAAGGCCGAGCCGCTCGAACACGATGTGATCTTCGCGTGGTTCGAGGCCGAAGAGAGTGGCATGCTCGGCTCGCGTGCCTTCGCTGCTGCACCGCCGGTGCCCGTAGAGCGCATCGCGCTCAACGTGAACCTCGACATGGTGTCGCGCCACGAGGGTGGCGGCACGCTCTGGATCGCTGGCACCGCGCATTATCCGTTCCTCAAGCCGCTCGCGGAAGCGGTCGTATCGCAGTCGGCGGTGCCGGTTCGCTTTGGGCACGATACCGCCGGTGCTCGCCCGAGCGACAACTGGACCAACTCGTCGGATCATGCGTCGTTTCACCGCATCGGTGTGCCGTTCCTCTACCTCGGCGTGGAGGATCACCCTGACTATCACCAGCCGGGCGATGACGCCGACAAGGTGGATCCCGCGTTTTATGCCTCAGTCGTGAGCTTTGCGGAGCTCCTCGTGCGCGCACTCGATCCGCAGTTGGGCGCGGTGCACGCCGCGCGGTCTGCCACGCGGTAGCTCGCGGCGAGACCGCGCGTCGCACGGGACGAACGAGAGACGGCCGCCTCGACAGATGTCGAAGCGGCCGTCTTTGTCCTGAGCCGGCTCGTGGCATTCGCCACAACCGGGAACCCGTGACTATCGGGCGAGGATCAGGCGAACACTTGCCCAGTACGAGCCGGCTGAGGATCTGTGGCTAGACAATGGATCACCTCCTGCGTTTCGGGTGGAACTGCGGGCGGAACGAGACGTCACCGAACGTCCGCTTCACGTCGGTCCGTCTGCCATCTGCACGGTATAGAACTGTCACGAATCCGGCAAGCCTCAACTTTTCGAGGTCCCCGCGATAACGTGACGGGATCGGTGCGCCCGTGCAGTTGCGGGCTCCGTTGCGCCACTCTCCGCAGTCTCCATTGCCTCAGGGCAGGATCCCGCCATGACCGACGTGCACTCCCCCGTTTCCACAGGGGCCTGGCGGCGCAGCACCATGCGCCTCGCCACGCTCCTCTTCGTACCCTCCGCGCTGGCCGCTCAGCAGCCGCGCGCCATGCAACTCAGCGATTGGTACCGTGTGACGCAGGTGTCACAGCCCGCCATGTCCCCCGATGGGCGTCACGTGGCCATGACGGTCACCACCGTGCCGGGCGGCGAGAACAAGCGCCATCAGGAGGTGTGGGTGGTGCCTACGGCGGGCGGCGCACCGCAGCGCTACACGTCGCCGGGGACGGAGAGCTCCAACCCGCGCTTCACGCCTGACGGCAAGTATCTGCTGTTCAACTCTTCGCGTCCTGGTGGCAAGGGCAATACGTGGGTGCTGCGCATGGACGCGCCGAGCGGCGAAGCCACGCAGATGGAGACCATCCCCAGCGGCAGCATGCCGTCGAGTGGCGCCTTTGCCATCTTCACCGGGCCCGCCCGCGGTGACACCGCCGCCACCCGCACCGGCGATCCGTATGCGCGCATGCAGGCCAACGCGCGTCCGCCCTTTGGCGCGATCACGCGTCCCACTGATCCGGCGCGCTTCGATGGTCGGCACTACGTGGAAACGCCCATCAAGTCGAACGGGCGCGACTACATCGCCAATCCGCGCGAGGCGCGCGTGATTCGCCCGCAGCAGCTGTGGCGCCAGAACATGGGCGACACCGCGCGCACCATGCTCACGAGCACCGCGTACTCGCATCGCAGCCCGGTCGTCTCCCCCGACGGCCAGTTCATTGCGTTCGTGGCCGACGCCGCGCTGCGGCCGGATTCGATCGTGCAGGCCGAGCAGGACTCGCTCTCCAAGCTGCCGTTCAGCATGGAGCGTGATCGGGAAGTGCGCAACGACTCCGACATCTACATCGTGCCGGTGGCCGGTGGCACGCCGCGCAAGCTCGCCACGTGGGTTGGTAGTGAGTCCAACATCACCTGGTCACCCGACAGCAAGCGTATCGCGTTCGTCGGTCGCGCCGGTCGCACCACGTCGTCGCGCCTCTACGTGGTGAGCGCCAGCGGAGGCACGCCGCTCAACGTGCTCGGCGACTTCGTCTACGAGCCCGAGAGCATGGAGTGGCTGCCCAATGGAGCGCTGCAGTTCTCCGCCTCCAAGGGGGGCAGCACGGCCATCTATCGCGCCGACCTCACCGGCAAGACGGCGCCGCGCGAAGTGCTCGGCGGTCGTCGTCGCATGAACGGCTTCTCGTACGACGCCGCCGGCAAGACGGTCGCGTTCGTGGGCACGAGCCTGTCCAAGCCCACCGAGCTGTTCATCGCCAACGCCGACGGAACCGGCGAACGCCAGCTCTCGCGCTTCAACGAGGCGCTCAACGCCGACGTCGCATGGAGCGATGGTGAGCGCTTCACGTACAAGGGCATCGGCGATCTGGAAATCGAAGCGTGGCTCATGAAGCCCTACGGCTACGACGCGAGTAAGAAGTACCCCGTGGTGCTCTACATTCATGGCGGTCCGCACTCGGCGTACGGTGAGAACTGGTTCGACGAGTTCCAGAACCTCACGGCGCAAGGCATGTTCGTGCTCTTCACCAATCCGCGCGGCTCGAGCGGGTACGGCGCCGACTTCACGTACAGCACGCGCGGTCGCTGGTTTGCCGAGGACTACGACGACCTCATGCGCGCCGTCGACATCGTCGCGAAGCGCGCTGACGTGGACAGCACGCGCATGGGCGTGACCGGTGGGTCGTACGGCGGCGTGATGACCGCGTGGGTCACGGCCAAGACCAATCGCTTCAAGGCCGCGCAGGCCGATCGCATGATCAGCAACTGGTGGTCATGGTACGGCAGCTCCGATGCGCAGGGGCTCACCGAGTTCGAGTTCTTCGGTACGCCGTGGGAGAACCCAGCCATGTACGATACGTTGTCGCCGATTCGCTATCTGGCACAGGTGAAGACGCCCACGCTGATCGTGCAGTCGGAAGAGGACCATCGCACGCCCATGACCGACGCCGAGCAGTGGTTCCTGGGGCTCAAGAAGCACGGCGTGCCCGCGGAGCTGGTGCGCTATCCGCGCAGCACGCACGAGCTCTCGCGCAGCGGTGAGCCGTGGCTGCTGGTGGACCGGCTGGGTCGGCTTCGGCAGTGGTTTGCGTATTGGCTGCAGGATGTGAAGCCGGTGGATCCGGCGCCGGTGCGGGCGGCGACGGGGGACGGTCGCTGATCGCATACGTGTGCGGCGTGAACAGCGGCACACGTTCCTTCTTCGCGGCCGCCATGAGCGCGTGATCGAGTGTGGCCAGCGGTACGTCGCGACGCTGGCCAGCTCGAGGTACGTGGCGCGTTGCCAACGGGGAACGCTTCGGGCGCATCCGGGATTGGTTCGGTATTTTCGCTGAACTGTTCGGTGGCGGCCCACATTCGCGTGCGGTCACCACGCGCCGCAGTGTCCCCGTGGCGTCCCTTCCGCACTCCGAGATTCGTGCATGCGCGTGGCTGGCCACGGTGAACCGCCGCTCCTCCCCGACGACGCCTCGGCGCCATCCGCGCCCGATGAGGAGGCGCGGGTATCGCGCCTCGCCGCCTCGTGGATCGACAACGCCGCCGCCTGGACCGAGGCCGTGCAGTCGGGCGCCATCGCCAGTCGGCGGCTGGGCACCGATGCGGCCATGCTGCGCGCGGTGGCTCGGCTCCCGATCGGCCGCGTGCTCGACGTGGGGTGCGGCGAGGGGTGGCTCTCGCGCGCCCTCGCGCAGCAGGGGCACCACGTCGTGGGCATCGACGCGAGCGCCCCGCTCATCGCCGCGGCGCGCCGCCTGAGCCAGGACATCGAGGCCGCATCGCGGCTGCAGTTCGACGTTGCGTCGTACGTCGAGCTACCCGATCGCGGCGAGGCGCTCGGCGGACCCTTCTCCGCCGCCGTCTGCAACTTCGCGCTGCTCGATGCCAACGTGGAAGCGGCGCTCTCGGCCGTGCATGCGGTCCTCGAGCCCGGCGGAACGCTGCTCGTGCAGACGGTGCACCCCATCAGCGCCATCGGCGACGGCGAGTACACCGACGGCTGGCGCGAGGAAACCTTTGCCACCTTCGCCACCGTATTCCCTTCCAGTATGCCCTGGTACTTCCGCACGCTCGGCTCGTGGGTAACGAGCGTGCTCGCGGCCGGCTTCGTCCTTCGCGCGCTTGAGGAGCCGGTCGCGGCGGGTCAATCCACACCGCTTTCCCTGCTGATCACGGCCACTCGGGCCTGACGCGCCACGCGCTCGAGCGACGCGGCGCCGTTCCACCCTTTCTCCCATCTGCTCATGCTTCTTCGTCACGCCACATGGCGCACCTGGCTGCTGTGTTTCGCCATGGCGCTCGGCGCACCGCTCGTCGCCGAGGCACAGCTCACCGTCTCCGGTCGGGTTACCGACGAAACGGGACGCGCGCTGGCGGCGGCGTCCGTCCTCATCGACGGCACGCGCGTCGGCACCGTCACCGCAGACGACGGCACGTATCGGTTGGTCGTCGGCTCCCCGCAGCCCCCGCTCGTGCTGCTGGTGCGCGCGCTCGGCTACAAGCCGCAGCGCTTTCCGATCACCACCACGTCCGGGCAGATCACGCAGGACGCGCGACTCGTGCGCGACATCCTGAATCTGTCGCAGCTCGTGGTGACGGCCACGCGCGTCGAAGCGGAGCGCTCGAGTCTGGGCGCCTCGCTCGCCACCGTGACCGGCAGCGAGATCGCGAATGCGGGCGTGCCGCAAGTGGATGCTGCCCTGGCAGGCAAGGTGCCGGGCGCGCTCGTGCAGCTGAACTCGGGCACGCCAGGTGGTGGCTCGAGCGTGCGGTTGCGTGGCCTCTCCACGATCAGCCGCAGCGCGGAACCGCTGTACATCGTGGACGGCGTGATCGTGGACAACGGCTCGTCGCAATCGGTGGATCTGGGCGGCAACACCAGCAATCGCATCGCCGATCTCGATCCCAACGACATCGAGCGCATCGAGATCGTGAAGGGCGCGGCTGCAGCGGCGTTGTACGGATCGCGTGCCAACAATGGCGTGGTGCAGATCTTCACCAAGCGCGGCCGTCCGGGGGCACTTCGCGTGAATGTGCGCACCTCGGTGGGCTCGGACGATCTGGAGACCCGACTGGCGGTGAATCGCGCGCCGGTGAACGCCGCGGGTGCGGCGGTCGAGCGCTTCGATTACCAGGACGAGATCTTCCAGCGCGGCCTCACGTCGAATACGTCCGTCGGCCTGTCCGGTGGTGACGACAAGACGCAGTTCTATCTGGGCGGTTCGCTGCAGACGCAGGACGGTATCGTGCGCACCACTGATTATGTCCGGCAGAACCTCCGGCTCAACGTCGATCGCAACGTGACCGACTGGCTGCGCCTGTCCACGTCCACGGCCTATGTGACGAGCCGAGCGAACCGGCAGGCCAACGGCGGATTGGTGAACAATCGCGGGGTGCTCACCAACTTCCTCTTCAACTCCAACGATCGGAACCTGTTCGCCGATCCGGTCACGGGCGTGTTCCCGCGCGGGCAGCTGGCGTCGAATCCGCTCGAGGTGCTCGCCAACTGGAAGGCGCCGCAGGAGATCTCCCGCTTCACCGGCGGTCTGCAGCTCACGGCCACGCCCACGGAGGCGCTCTCCATCGACTATCGCGTCGGCATCGACAACTACACCGATGCGCAGTCGTCTTTCGTGCCGCGCGGCAGCTCGGCGCCCGATCTGCAGGGCGGACTGGCGATCTCGGCGAATCTGCGGGCTCAGCTCCTCAATCAGGACGTCGACGTCACCTATCGCTGGCCCACCGTTGGCAACTGGCGATTCGTGTCGGGCGTCGGCTCGAACTATCAGCAGCAGAAGTTCAACTCCACGATTGCGCGCGCGGAGAATCTCGCGCTGCTCGTGACCACGGTGCAGGGGAGCAATCAGTTCGCCAGTCAGGGCATCGACGAGCGGCGCATTCTGGGCTTCTACGGCCAACAGCAGGTGGCGTATGGTGACCTGCTCACGCTCACGGCCGCCGTTCGCTCCGATGCCTCGAGCGCGTTCGGTCGTGATGAACGGCAGCAGTACTTCCCCAAGTTCGGCGCATCGCTCGACCTCACCGCACTCGACGGCTTCCGCTCGGCGACCTCGTCGGTGCTGGAGCGCCTGCGACTGCGTGGTGGTATCGGCTTCTCGGGTGAACAGCCGCCGGGCAGCTTCGATCGGTTGTCGAACTACGTCTTCGAGCCAGCGGGTGCATTGTCGGGTGTGGTGAATAGCACGCGGCAGGGCAACGACGGCCTGCGACCGGAGCGGGCGCGCGAGCTCGAGTTGGGCTTCGACGCCGAACTGGTAGGCGGGCGCATCGGTGTCGAGTACACGTTCTTCGATCGACAGGTGACCGATCTCATCCTGCCGCAGACGGTCACGCCGTCGTCCGGCTTCGTCGAGCGGCTCACGAACGTTGGCGCGCTGCGCAACCGCGGCAGCGAACTGCTGTTCCGCTCGTTCAACGTGCAACGTGAATCGTTCAGCTGGAACACCACGGTCACCTTTGCCACGAATGATCCGCAGGTCACACAGGTGGCATCCGGTGGAGCGTTCTTCATTCCCGAGAGCTTCAACATCATTCGCGTGGCCGCCGATGAGGCGCCAGGGCACTTCTGGGGCAGCACCTACCGTCGCAACGATGCCGGCCAGATTCTCAACGCCGCCGGCCAGCCGATTCAGGCCGCCGATGGCACCATCACCGGCATCCCCGCCATCGGACCGGCGCGCATTCTTGGCGACCCCAATCCGGGCAACTACTGGTCGGTGATCAACGAGTTCACCGTGCGGCGCAACCTTTCGTTGCGCGTGCAGTTCGACGGCGTGGGCGATGTGGACCTGTTCAACTTCGACCGCCGCCTGCTCGAGACGCCCGCATTCGGCGTTGGCGCAGCGTATGCGGATGAGCTGGAAGGACGCGTGCCACGTGGCTACTTCGCGGCGCGGCGCTCCATCTTCGAGGAGTATGTCGAGGACGGCAGCTTCGTGAAGCTCCGCGAGATCGCGCTCACCTACACGCTGCCCGCGGCGCTCAACCGTCGCCTGCGCACGAGCAATGCGAGCATCACCTTCTCCGGTCGCAACCTGAATACCTGGACCAACTACACGGGCTGGGATCCTGAAACCAACACGGGCGGTCAGCGCACGGTGGTCCGCGGCTTCGGCTTCGCCGCCGTACCGATTCCGCGCAGCATCGCCATGTCCGTGAACCTGAACTACTGAGACGCCGACCATGACCAAGACTTCTTTCCGGCCGGCGCGCCGTTCCGCTCGTGCTGCGACGCTGCTGTGCACCATGGGGCTGTCCGGACTCGCCGCATGCAATCTCGAAATCGCGAATCCCAACGCGGCCACCGAAACGAACGTGTTCACCACCTCGGCGGGCGTGCGTGCGCTGGCGGTGGGCTTGCAGGGACGGTGGGGCAACGCCATCGCGAACGCAGTGTGGGTGCCCGGCCTCGTGGCGGGCGAACTCGGCGTGACGAACGCCTCCCTCGCGCCGCAGCGTGCCTTTCAGCGGTTCCCCGATGTCGGTGCGATCACGCCGCTCGAGGACAACAACGTGGAGGTGCTCAACTTCTGGAGCGGGCACTACCAGATCGTGCGCACGGCCGACGAACTGCTGGCCAGCGTCGAGAACGTGCAGTTGGCGCCCGGGACGGCGTCGGGGATGCGGGCGCTGGCATTGGCCATGAAGGGCTACGCGTTCGGGACGCTCAGCGAGGCATGGCAGCAGATTCCCGTGAACATCACGGGACTGGAATCACCGTTCGTGGATCGTGCGACGGCGCTCACGACGACGCTCGACCTGCTCGCGCAGGCGCGTCAAGCACTCGAGACGACGCCGGCGAGCACCGAGTTCACGTCGCAGCTGCTGGCGCCCGGGATCGACCTGCCGAGCCTCATTCGCGCGTGGCAGGCCCGATATGCGCTGGCGGCCGGTCAGCACGCGGCGGCGCTCGCGTTCGCCAACGAGGTGCCCTCGGGCGCGTCCAGCGAGTTCCGCTACGCGACGGCCGATCAGAGCCCTCTGTGGTCGGTGTTCACCGGGCTGCGCTATTTCGCGGCGCAGGCGTCCCTTGTAGAGCAGGCCGAGAGCGGCGATACCCGTGTTGCGGCGCAGTTCGGCACCACGCCCCAGCCATCGTTCGGCGGCACGAGCATCGTACCGGTGTTGCGTTTCGCCACGCAGACGGAGCCGTACCCGATGTTCACGCAGGACGAGATGCTGCTCATTCGCGCCGAAGCGCTGGCTCGGCTGACGCGTCTCGACGAGGCGCGGACCCCACTCAATCTCGTGCGGACGCGCGCCGGACTGCCGGAGCGCCCGTCAGCGGAGCTGGGCACGCAGGCGGCCGTGCTCGACGAGATTCTGCGGCAACGCCGCTACTCGCTGTTCGGCACCGGGCTCGCCTGGGCCGATCTGCGGCGCTTCGGACGGCAGCAGGAGGCGCGCGTGACGTGGCTGCCGTATCCGCTCAATGAGCAGGCGGGCAATCCGAATACGCCGCCGAATCCGTAGCCCGCGTCGTGTGGCGGGCGAGCGCCTTGCGCCTCGCCCGCCCGCGTATCACGTTCCCGGAATGTGCGCTTCGCTTGCCAGGAGGTGCCGAGCCGGGGTGCTACGCGGCGTTCTGGTCGCCGCGCTGGGGTTCGTCGGCGCACCGCTTGACGCGCAGGATGTATTCGGTGTGCTGCGCGGCGGCGTGCCGCCTGTACCCGCCAGTGGCGTGGTCGTGACGGTCACGCGGCTTCGTGA
>JAABRL010000002.1:197477-203915 GCA_011390935.1 Gemmatimonas sp. | reverse complement strand
CTCGACAGCAGCTTCGCGGCGCGCAAGGAGCTCGCGACGGAGCTGGACTGCCCCGACGAGCTCATGAAGGACTCCGCCAGCATGAACATCTGGCTGCACAAGACGGTGCTCGCGAAGATCGCAGCCAACGGCGGCTACATCCCGCACGACCTGTACTGAGCCGGCGGTCGCCGCCACCGGATTGCCGTAAGTATGGGTAGTGTGATATTGTTACCCATATGAAGACAACCATCGATATTGCCGACGCCTTGCTCGACCAGGCGCGCGCCACGGCGGCGCGCGAGGGGGTGACCGTACGCTCGCTGGTGGAGGAAGGCTTGCGCGAGGTGCTGGCCCGGCGACGGGCTCGCCGCGCGTGCTTCCAGTTGCGCGACGCAAGTTTCGCCGGCCATGGCCTGCAGCCCGGCGTCGACCTGAGCGACTGGAGTACCGTTGCGACCGAGATCTACGGCGGTCGCGGCGGATGAGCGCGATCCACAGCATCAGTGGCGGTCACGGCGGATGATCGCCGTCGACACGAACATTCTGGTGTACGCGCACCGCGCCGACTCGCCATGGCACACCCCCGCCGCCCGGGTCGTGGCCTCGCTGGCAAACGGCGCGGCGCCGTGGGCGATTCCGTGGCCGTGTGTGCACGAGTTCCTCGCGGTCGTCACCCACCCGCGCATCTTTGCCCCGCCCACACCGCTGGCCCGGGCGTGCGACCAGGTGGACGCATGGTTCGAGTCGCCCACGGTGACCCTGCTGGGCGAGTCGCCCAGCTACTGGGACACGTTCCGCGCACTCGCCCTGAGCGGCAAAGTAGCGGGCCCGATGGTGCACGACGGGCGCGTGGCCGCGCTCTGCCTCAATCACGGCGTGGCTGAGCTGTGGAGCGCCGATCGCGACTTCGGCCGCTTCGCCGGATTGGCGACGCGCAACCCGCTGGTCGATTCGCGCTAGTCGTCGAGACCTGTACTGAGCCGGACACCGCAACCGAGTGGATGGAAGGCGGGAAGAATGGATCAAGGGGGAACAAGGCATCAGAGCCGCGATGCCTTGTTCCCCCTTGATCCATTCTTCCCATCTTTGCCAACTCGGTTGCCGTTGCCGTTCCCGAGCGACGCGAGTGCGGCTTGCGCGTCACCGGAACAATCCCGCTCACATCGGCGCTGCCGCTCCCGCCCGTCCCGCCGCGATCACCTCGACGGCCTGCGCCTGCGTGCCCGAGAGCAGAATGCCGCGATAGCCCTTGGCCAGCCGGTCGGCGAGCATCTCCGCGTTCGCCGTCATCATGCTCGGCATCCCCTTCGCAGTCGCGGCTTCGCGCGCGCGCAGGCAGCCGGCTTCGGCGCCTTCCCGATCACCGCCCATGTCGCGCGTGAGTGACCCGATGCCGCACGACAACAGGCTGTAGCCAGGCACGTTCGCGATCGCATCGAGCGCGGCGATGGCGCCCTGATCTTCCACCATGAACATGGCGATCACGGTGCCGGTGGGATTCGTCGGCGACCACACGTTCGCATCGGCAAAGAACGACACGGCGAGCTGCGCTTCGTCCGCCGATCGCACGTGCGGGATCACGACGCCGTCCGCGCCGAGTGCGAGCACCTGCGCCACGCGCGCGCGCGTGCTGTCGGCCCCCGCCGCTTCGATGGTGGGAATGCGCACGAGCAGCGTGGGGCGATTCGTGCCGGCATCGCGTCCAGCCACGAGCGTGCGCACCGCGGCCTCGTCGTACGCGCCCTCGAGATTGAGGAACAGATAATCGAGCAGGGAGTCGCTCGCGAGCGCGCGTGCACCGGCCTCGGTATACAGCGGCGGCAGTCGATTGCCCGCCGAGTCACGTTCGGCTGGGTCGCGCTCGCTCGGCACGAACATGCCCCACGCGATGCCGTCGCTGGTCCAGCGGGCGAGCGCGGGGCCGCCGGTGGGGACAGGCGTCGTATCAGCGACCGGGGTATCGACGGCGGTGTCGGCCCCACCGCAGGCTATGGCGAACGGGAGCAGCGACGCGAAGGCGAGCGTACGAATCGTGGACATGGAGAGCGATCGATGGTGGGGGGAATGCGAACTCTCCCATATGCAACGCGGACCGTGTTTCCGCGAGGGGCGGCAGCACAACGACACGCCCGGTGCGACCGCCCTACGCCGACTCGCGCCCCTCACCATCCAGCGGCTTCCCCTCGTGATCCGAGATCAGCACCCACACGGTACGCGTGCGCTTGGAGAAGAACAGCCGCACCGTCACATCGCGCGGTGACTGCTTGAACGCGAAGTGGAACTTGAACGAGGTATCGAGCACCTCGCGGATCACGCCTTCCTTGAAGCGCCCGTAGAACTCCTGCACGCGGGTGCACGGCGCGATCTCGGTGAAGAACTGCTTGCCCACGGCGTCCTCGGGGGACAGCGATGCGAGGCGCGACTCCACGGCGTTGTACTTGAGAATGCGGCCGGTGCGGTCGAGCTGAATCACGCCGTAGGGCAGGCCGTCCAGCTCGGTAGGGCTGAGCGCGTCCACCATCTCGAGCACGGCATCGACTTCGGGGGGCGACGAGCGGTCGCGCGGGTCGGTCATGCCCAATTATACCACGGCGACACACCGATGACTCGTCGGTGTGTCGCCGTGTCCACTCAGCGCTGCGCCTCGCGATGGCCGGCGATCGGCCATCGCGCGCGCAACGCGTCGTCACCGCCGGCGCACACTCGCCGACGGGGACACACTCGCCCGCCCACCGGCCGGCGGCGTGCCGCCAAACTCGAACGCCCCGATGTCACAGGCGCCCACGCGCCCGAACCCCCGCTGGTCGGTGGACGGACAGGCCGCCGGCACCGCGGCGTTGATCGCGGCACTCCCCTCGAGCAGGGCGTGCGTGAAGGTGGGGCCGCCGTTGTCGGCGAGCGTGAGGTTCACACCGGCCGGCGTGTTCAGCTTGTCGGTGCCCTCGGTGAAGGTGGCGCACGCCGTGTCATCGGCGAGATTGCCGCCCGCGGAGGTGATGACGCTGGTACCACCGGAGCCGCAGTTGCGGACCTCCGCCCCCACGAGATTCCCCGACAGCAGCGTATTGCGCACCGTCATCGCACCCGAGTTGTTGGTGTAGATGCCGCCTCCGTTGTCATTGGCCCGATTGGCCACGAACGTGAGGTTGGTGAGCGAGGCAGGACCGGTCGCTGCGATGCCGCCGCCCACGATGGCGACGTTGTTCGAGAACGTACTGTTGCGGACGACCGTATTGCCGTTGAAGCCCGCGAAGATGCCCCCGCCGATCGCACCGGCGCTGTTGTTGGCGAAGGTGCTGCCGATGACTTCGGTGGGGACGTTGGCCGTGAGTCCGCCGCCACTGGCGCTCGTGGCGGTGTTGCCGCGCACGGTCAGCGCGGTGAGCGTGGCCGCGCCGCCAGGGCCCACGAGCTGAATGCCACCACCCTGCGTGCCGGCGGTGTTGTCGAGCACCTGCGTGCCGGTCATGGTGAGCGTACTCAGCCCCGCCTTCCACAGCCCGCCGCCTACCGTGGTCGAGGTGTTGCGCTGCAGGATGCCTCGCGTGAACTCGATGCCCATGGTGCCATTGAAGCCGAAGGCGCCGCCGATGCTGGCCGTGTTGTCCTCCGCGATCACATCGGTGAACTCGTACGTGCCGCTGCCAAGCGCCAGCAGCGCGCCTCCGCCTTGCACCGCCGTGTTCTCGTCGAACGTCACCGAGTCGACGGTGAGCGTGACGTTCTGGGCGAAGACGCCGCCGCCCCCGCCGACGGTGGTGCGATTGCGCGCGATACGGCCACCACGCACCGAGCCGGACGAGACATCCGCGCCGCTGGTGATGAACAATCCACCGCCACCACCGCTCGCGACGTTGTCCTCGATCACAACGTCGGTGAGCGACAGCGGACGCGCCAGCGCGATGAACAGGCCACCACCCACGTTCGCCCCGGTATTGCGCGAGATCGAGCCGCGTGTCATCGCAATCGAGGCGTTGCCACTCGCCCAGATGCCGGCACCGTTGTCACCAGTGACCGTGTTGTCATCGACCGCCACATCGGTCAGCGCGATCGAGGCGTCCTGCTGGAGGTACACACCGCCGCCACCACCCGCGCCGCCGGCGTTCGACGCAATCGTACCACGCGTGTGCGTGTACGTGCCGGTGCCGAACACGAACACGCCCCCGCCGCGCTGCGTCGCGGTGTTGGTGCGAACGTCCGTGTCGACCACGGTCACACTCGCGTTGCCCACTTCCACACCCGCAGCCGCTGGCGCCTGATTGTCCTCGATGGAGCCTCCCGTGATGGTGGCCGTCGTGCCACCGCGAATGGAAAGGCCGCCCGCAAGGAAACCGGCCTGATTGCCGTCGACGGTGGTTCCGACCAGCTGCAGCACGGCGTCCGCACCATCGCTGAAGATCGCGCCACCAATGCCGAGCGATGCCTCTGTATCGGGCGCCCGATTGTCGGCCACCAGCACGCTGTCGAGCATGAGCGCCCCGTTGAAGACGCGCGCGCCACCACCGAAGGAGGCCGCGGCTTCGTTGTCGGCGATGCGACCGCGCACCATGCTGACCATGCTGCCCGGTTCCACCGAGAGTCCGCCACCGGCCCCACCGGCGCCCGTGGTGCGATTGCCCACCACCTCCGCATCCACCAGCGTGCCGCGCCCCCCGCGCAGCACCAGCACGCCACCGCCACTCGCATTGGTCGACGTGTTGTCCCGCACGTGCACATTGCGCAGCGTGACCTGCGCGGCGTTGTCGATAATCACACCGCCGCCGCCGGCCCGCGATCCACCGCGCAGCGTGACGCCCTGCACACTCGCGCTCACATCCCCATTGAAGTACAGCACACCACGCGGCGATGCCACCGATCCGTTCGCATTGATCGTCAGCGCGGTCGGTCCTGGTCCGACGAGGTGCATCGGTGTCGAAAGGAAGGGCAGCGACGCAGTGAGCGTGATCGTGCCGGACGCGGGGGCATCGGGCAACAGCATGATAGAATCCACATCCGGATTCGCGTTGGCGGCCGCGATCGCCTCGCGCAACGAGCAGTGCGCAAACGTGCACGCGCCGTCGTCCACATCGTCAAGCGCCGCCACGCGCCACGCGCGCCGCACCGTTACCGTGTCCGCACCGCGCGCGGCCGTATCGCGCACGCTCCGGGCCGTCACGATGCAATCGCCCGGCGTCTCGGGCGCGGTGTACTGCACGCTCGCGCCGGTACCGGTGATGGCGCCGCAGCTGGCGTTCCATGTCACCCGCGTGTCGCTCGTCCCGCCCACCGTGGCGGTGAGCCCCGTCGAGGCCCCGCGGAACAGCGCGGAGGCGCTGCTGCTGGCGACCCCCACGGTGACCGGAGTGACCGTGATGGCGGCCGTGGCGCGCCGCGCGGTATCGAGCACGCTCGTCGCGGTCACCTCGTACGTGCCCCCGCTCACCGGCGCGGCGAACTGCACCGTCGCCCCGCTGCCGATGATGCTGCCCGCGCTCGCGCGCCAGGTGACATCGGTATTCGTACTGTTGCTCACCGCCACCGTGAGCGACACCGTATCGCCCGCACCGATCGTGCTCGCCGAGGGCGTGATCGTCAGCCCCACTGGCGTGACCGTGACCGTGGCTACCGCGCTCTTCGACGGATCCGCCACCGACGTGGCAGTCACGGTGTAGCTGCCGCCGGTCCCCGGCGCCGTCCAGGTGGCGCTGCTGCCGCTGGGCGCGATCGTACCACCAGACGCCGTCCACGTCAGGCCGCTGTTGGTGGCATTGACCACGGTGGCGGAAAAGCTGGCAGTCGCCCCGGCATTCACCGTCGCGCTGGTGGGCGTGACGGTGACCTGCACCGCCGGCGGGGGTCCGGGATCTGTGGTGGAATCGCCGCCGCAGGCGCTCAGGAGGGCGCTCGTGGCAAAGGCGGTGAGCAGGAAACGGCGGACTGGTCGCATGATGGGTCCGGAGGTAGGCGGAAGGATGCCGTGGGGCCACGGGTCACTTCCTAGCGCGCAGAACACCGTCCGGACGGCTCATACATGGGGGAACCGCTCGCGATCTTCGGTCTTTCTTCGTATTATTCAATCCATGCCCGCGTGCGGGCCGCCCCGTCGCGCCTTCCGTTCCGATGTCCATCCGTTCGCTCCGCCCCGCCGCCCCGCCCGCCTCCGTCACCCCGGCGTACGTGGAGCTGCACTGCCATTCGGCCTTTTCGCTGCTCGACGGGGCGGCCCTCCCCGAGGCGCTCGCGGCCCGCGCCCACGCGCTCGGCTACCCGGCCCTCGCCCTCACCGACCACGACGAACTGGGCGGCGTGGTGCGCTTCGCCGAGGCCACCCGCACGGTAGGCATCGGCGGCATCGTGGGGCTCGAGCTCACCGTCGATGTGCCCGACGCGCGCCTGCAGGGGGCGCCCTCCCCCACGGCCGAGGCGCCCCGTCGCACCCACCTCGTGCTGCTGGCGCAAACGCGCGAGGGGTACGGC